>JAOZIH010000032.1 GCA_026014545.1 Candidatus Bathyarchaeota archaeon | reverse complement strand
ACCCAAGCAAAAGGCTCCACAGGCCTCTAGGCTGCCAGACTACCTCACCTCGGCCGCTTTGCCATGCTTCGTGATTTTGTGTATGCCGTGGGTTATGAAGTTGTCGTTTTGGTTTTTGAAAAGTTTTTCGCTTGATATGTTCTTGTTTATCCGAAGATGGTTGTGTGAAGCACCATAAAATCTATAACGCCTACTATGTACGAGGGAATCCAGAAGATTGTTGTTAACTGCGCCATTCTTCTGCTTTTAGCGGGGAATGCTGCTGACGCGGGACGCCAAAGCGCGACAAGCCACGTTCCAAAGACCAACGCGGGAATTGAAAAGATGGCGTGTAAGCTGTTCATAAGCAAGCGCAGAGGCGTGCTTACGAATGCTTCCGTAGAGGCTGTGAAGGGATCCATAAGCAGCACCATGGAGAAGCCAGCCCACCATGCACACATCACTATGAGCATTAGAATTTCATGCGCAAAATAATTACCCTTCAGCCGCAACCACATGCTCAACAGGACCAGCGCGGTCCATATGGTTTGCATGAGGAGGTTGATCTGGGCGAAACTCAGGCCAATTTCAGCGAATGGAAAGAAGAATATTGAGCCAACCTCAAATGCGGTGACTGATAGAATAGTGAGGACAGCTATGTTTCTCTGCCATGAAGGACTAAAGAGAGGCTTATCCGCATTTTTTCTTTTCGCAGTAACAAGCAGCGCGGTTAAAATCACTGCTGCCAGCAGAAGGATTACAGCGGCAAGCGCATAAAACTCAGCTTGCCTCAGCCCCAGAATAAGCTCTGGGCTCCACATGTTCGTGGCAACGGCCTGCACAGTAACCGTTAAGTCTTCGATGTACCAGCCAGCGCGGTTTGTAACGTTCTTAAAGCACTCAGAAGATGCCACAAATACGCCTGTGGCTTTATCCCACACCTTATGCCGAAAAGAGTCATTTCCATAAGTTACGATGCGCCTTGCACCTAACACAATTTTTTCCTCTTGTCGCTGAATAGTTACGTTAACAGGTTTTCCCGTGTGAGCAGCGGCATCATAGAAAGTGTCTCCTGGGCTGAGATTTGCTGGAATAATCATCCAGCCTTCCACATGTCCTTCGGTAAAGTTAAACTGCCAAATGGCGCTGCCCACGGTTCCATTGGCGTACCTAGCGGTAAGATTAACCGAGAACGCTGCGCCTTGAACCTGCAAAACTTCCATTCTGAACCACCTAACATCATGCGTGGGAGGCGGAGTGCCCTTACCAGTTATGCTAACGGTGTATTCAATCCAATCTCCTTCTTTGACGCCTACAGAAGGCACGCCATAAGCAAGCGCTGCGGCGGCACCAACTAAAACAGTAACTATTATACTTGCAAGAATTAAGGCAGCTGCAACTTTCAGAGGGCGAATTTTCATTTTGTATCGATTACAACTTTGATGCCGCAATCTTAAATCGTTTTTGTCAAACTTTTTTGACTAAAAAGGAACCCTCGCGTCAGGTAAACTGAAAAATTATTGTGTTTCACATGCTGCTTTAACGCTACCGTCGCGGCACAACAGTGGAACCCTAACCGATTCGCACTATAGTTGAAGTTATAACTAATGGGGTATAAGTCGCAACGAACGCGAGTTCGAGCCTTTTTAGTGTTTCAATATGCTTGAACAACAAAATCAAGTTTTAAAACAGAATAGTTAGCTTGATTCTTTGTTCTCGCCTTGCGGTTTTAGTAGCTCCTCAAGCGTTTTATGGCACTTACTACACTCAAACATTACATTGCCACATGCAGGACAAAACAGCTCCCCCTCAAGCAGCCTTTTCAGAAATGCAGCCAACGCTCTTTCATTCTGCCTCCTACGTACATCATTAAGTGTAGCTTCCGCTGTACCAGCCGTCTGCGCCACCGCATCTTCAGACGCCACTAGTTCACGGTAAACCCGTGTGATGCTTGTTTTTCCTTCCCGCAGTTTCTGCTTGTCCTCTTCGCTTGCTTTCTCCAAAATTTTTCTACCCCTTTCAAAAGTGCGAGGTGACACGCCGACTTTTTTAGCAACCTTCGCAACAGCCTCTGTCTTCTTGAACACGGGCTTCGCGTCTTCTGGCGCAAAATCTAACTGCATATTCTGGTTTGGGCTTTTACTTGGTGCTTGCCGCTTTCGAACTAATTCCCTTTCTATTTCCAACAAAGGAACACCCAGCTCCACAAGTTGAAACTTGGTCAAATGGCGCCGCCGCAAATTTGCTTCTATAACAAACTTTCTCTCAAGCAGCTTATCCTCAAACTTGCGCACTTCAAAATCCGGCTCAATGCCCAACTCGACGCAAGCGCGGAAACGGTGATGCCCATCTAATATTTCCAAGTCCTCGTTAACCACAATTGGGTAATGCTGGCCTTCCGTTTGTATGGACGCCTTAAACTCGGCGAACTCCTCATCAGACATTTTAGGCAGCAGCTTCTCGTATTCAGGGTTCACACGCAAACTCATAGACATCGCCCTTGTTTGGCCTACGCATATTTTGGCGCAATCACTATTTAAGTAAGCGCACGTGCGTCTAACCTCTGCCGCGCCCGATGCATTAGCGTCAACTGTTACTTTTCGTAGTCTTCTTTTTGCTTAAGCCATGCTGCATGCTGCTCGATGACTTTCCGGATTTGCTGGTCTATGAAGTCGTCCACGCTTAGGAAGCCCATGTCGTGTACGGCTTGCTGCAGTTTCTCGTATTCCTCTTTAGGAATTTCCACGCACTCGTATTGTCCCTTCAAAAAGCCGAGTCTGAATCGTATGGCGTCTCGGATGAACTCTTCTTTTGTGGAATAGCCCAGTTGCTTGTTAGCGTCTACGAATCCTTGGATTTCGTTGAGCAGTTCAGATGGCAATATCACGCTTTGTGAGAGTAGGCTTTCTATGGCGTCTGTGTAGGTTTGCATTTTCATGGTTTGCGCCGTTATTTCGCCTAGCAGGGCGGTAAGTTTTAGGTGTGCGCCATCTGATATGCGGAGTGTTTTCATGCCTCTGCCTCATTGCATATTTTGTGCACTAAAGCTAATAAAGATTTTCTGTATATTAATTATACAGCGTATGAGGTTTACACACATGAAACATAACATAAGCATAACAATGGACCAGAAACTCTTCCGCAAACTAGAAAACCTGCGCGGAAGAGAAAAACGCAGCACATTCATCGAACACCTAATAGTCCTCGGCTTAGACGCTTACATAAACAAAAAAAGGAAATTGAAGCTAAACTCCGAAAAGCACCCGTAACGCCCCTGACCGTAGCTAACCACAATGCCCCAAGGCAAGCGCGCCGCGCTATTGAATGCCCCACTTCTTCGTTACCTTAACTATAACAAAGATTACCAATGCAACGATTATGAAGGTTATCAACGCTGCCAAGAAGCTGCCGACGCCGAATGTCTGCGCGCTCACAAGAATTGTGTAATTTGCCAGATCCTCAAGACCAGGAATAGCCAAGCCAATAGCCGGCAACAGCAAATCTTTAACAAGCGACTGCACAAGCGCGCCCAAATACAAGCCCATGATGAAAGCAA
>JAOZIH010000014.1 GCA_026014545.1 Candidatus Bathyarchaeota archaeon | reverse complement strand
GGCCTCCACGATGCCAACGTGGCGATCATACCAGACTGATCTACCAGCCCTTCAAACACAGTAAGCACCAGCAAAAAAACATTTAAGCATTATGCAACCGGCAGAAAGGCGAGATCAATGCGCGTTGCCGATAAGTTGGCTATGCCTTCAACCGAAATGGGTGAGTGTCAAGTTTGCTCTGCCGTAGGCTCTTCAGCAGTCTCGCTTGGTTGTGCAGTCGCGGAGATTAGGCGTTTCCGTTTTTTCCGCACTACCACAACTATTACGGCGGCAACGGCAACAGTCACAACCGCTATTATTGCTCCATACAACAGCAAGGTTTGCTGTGATGCCTTCTGCTCAGCATTTAACTGTTCTATTTCACTTGCTTGAGTCAAGAGGTCAGAGGCGTTATACAAATGCGGCAAGGCTTCTTGCCACTTTCCTTCAAGCGCCAAAGGCTGCGCCTTAGCAAATTCGCTTTGCGCTTGCTGCACCAGCGAGCGGGCTTCTGCGCTTTCGTAGTTAGCATGAACAGACTCATTTAGTTCACGTTCAATCTGCGTCAGCATGATTGCGTAACCGAACGGGTGAATTTGCACGGTTGATGGCGGCGAGTCCCATGAGAAGGCGGTGGTTGAGCCTTGTCTGCCTTCGATGCCAACAAAATAGCTGTGCTCACCTGCAGTTGCGTTTATCGGAATTTGAATGGATATGGGATCGAAGATGTAGCTGCCGCCACCTGGGATGAGCACAGGATTGTCGGATAAATCGTAGCCGTAGAAGCCGCCTTCAGGCATCCAGTCGAAATGTACGCCTATGTAATAAATGAACAGTTGATCAGTAGAACTGCTTTTTAACGATATCCTGACAGTTGCTGTGTCGCCTTGGTAGAGCAAGCTGTTTGACCAGAAAAGCGAGGCAGATAGCTCATTTGATTCAAGGGCTGAAACAGAGGGAGCTATGTAGTAGTCTACTGAACTGCGGAAACATGAGATGCAAATTAGGCATATTACAACTAATGTAAGCATTAACCGAGCGAGACGCACCCAAACTCCTCCGGTAAATTCCATGTGCTTTGACTTGCTTATATGCTTTAGCCAGAATTGACTCCAAATAGCGGCTGAGGCTTTGGCGGTCGAAAGATCACTTTTTCAGCAAAAAAATTGTGTTTGCTTGGTCGATTGCATGTTTTAAAGTTGCAGAAAAAGCGCAAATTTTAATAATAGTGCAACTTATCCAATAGAAAGCTAAAAAATTCGCATGGAGGAGGCGGTGATGGGAAACGAGGGAAAAGGAACCTTATTCAGGAGAAAAGACTCAAAATATCTGCTTTATCTACCCGTACGAGTAGCCGATGACAGCATGTTTCCATTTAAATGTGAAAGTTCAATACCCGTGCGTGTAAGCTTCAAACCAGGAGACGACAAACTAATCATAGAAAAATGGAAAGAAACCTAATGTTCGTAACTTACTTCTTGCACATGCAATGTTAGCTTACACTTTTGATTGCATTTTAACTGGCGCTTCGCAAATTATACGGAAGAAACCCTGCGGACTGCTTTATTTTGGTGCTATGGGAAAAGAGAGGTTAAGCGCTACATCTTCGCGCCATTTAATGGAAACTTTTTCTTTGAATCCATCTCTAATCAGGAACCACCCAAACTCTTCAATCACCGGTTCGGAGCGCGAGCAAAAAACTACTTCGCCCTTACTGTTTGTCCACACTGTTAGCCCCCTCGTTTTTCCCTTGTGAATTAAGTGCAGAAGCGTGTTTTCTTCATTAATGTGAAGCAGGCTTACAGTGTTTGAGCCCTGCAAGGTGCAAAGAAGCCTGTATAATGCTTCATCCGCATTTCCTGTTTCATTAAGCAGCTCCGAAAAGTAGTGTGGAATAACTTCTGAATCGATTAAGCCTGCTTTTGCGCTTTCAAAAACATGCCCTTTTAGCCTTGCTTGGAGCTCCTGATAATTGGTTACTTTGCCGTTATGCGCTGAGACGATAGTCAGCTCTTGCTCGAAACGTTCAACATAAGTCTGTGTAGCCTCTCTGAGTTGGGCGGTGTGCATAAACTCCGGGCTTGGATAACGCACATGCCCAATCAAGACTGAAACCTCAGAAAGCCGAGGTTCCATAATTTTTGCAAGATACGCCGCTGGAGACCCATCCACTTTTCCAACCTTTTCAAGAAGAATACCCCCATCGTCGAGGAGAACAGCAACGCCAGCACCATAGCCGCCAACAGGCTTTTCCTCTTCAGGGTAGCGGCTGACTTCAAGCTTTTGAAGGATGCGGAAAATTATAGTTGGATGAATTGATTTTTTGAGTGCAAGTCCAAATATGCCGCACACGCCAAAAGTCTCCTTTGAACTTATTCTGCAGGTTCTTGCTAATAGCCTTTTTTAGCGCCAAGCATAAACTGCATTTCCTATGCATGCGTCTTCGCTTGATCATAATTTGGTAGTTAGACAAATTTTTATGCATCGCAATGTTCTTTATTTGTATTGAAGGCTGCGCTTATGAGAAAGTTGTCTGTAACGAGCCCTGCGTTTGAAAACGGCAAGTTTATTCCCGCCAAGTATACATGTGATGGCGACGATGTAAACCCGCCCTTGACAATTGACGGAGTGCCAAAGGAAACGAAAACGCTGGTGTTGATTGTTGATGACCCTGATGCACCCATGGGCACTTGGGACCACTGGGTAGTCTGGAACATTCCGGGAAGCACGAGGCAGATAGCGGAAAACACTGTTCCAGGAACCGAGGGAATGAATGATTTCGGAAAGCGCTCTTATGGTGGGCCATGTCCGCCTTCTGGGACGCATAGATATTTCTTTAAGGTTTACGCTTTGGATGTGGAATTGGCTTTAAAGCCTAACGCAAGAAAAAGGGATGTGGAAAAGGCAGTGCAAGGGCATGTGCTTGCTGAAGGCGAGCTTGTGGGACTTTACCGCAGGTCTCGCTAATCTTTGGCAAAGTTACCCGGCTGAGCAAAAAGCATCATATAGTATGGCTTTAAACTAAGAAAAGCCGCGGGTTCAGTAGTTTTCACACCAGACTTCGAAGTAACTTCTTGGGTGACTGCAAACAGGACATTTCTCAGGTGCTTCAGCGCCTTCGTAGACGAAGCCGCAGTTCCTGCATTTCCATTTGATTGGCTTGTCTTTCTTGAACACTTTGCCTTGCTTCACGTTCTCCAGCAGTTTCAGGTATCTGCGCTCGTGGTAGGCTTCCACTTTGGCAACCATGCGGAAAGTTTGGGCCACATCGCTGAAGCCCTCTTGCTCGGCGACTTCTGCAAAGTTGGGGTAAAGCGTGCCCCACTCCATTTTTTCGCCTTCAGCCGCAGCTTTCAAGTTTTCTTCTGTTGATCCAATCACTCCCGCTGGGTAAGCAGCTTGCAGCTCAACTATTCCGCCCTTGAGGTGCTTGAAGAACAGTTCTGCATGCTCTTTCTCGTTGTCAGCGGTCTCTTGGAAAATTGCGGCTATCTGCTCATAACCCTCTTTTTTGGCTATGCTAGCAAAGAAGGTGTAGCGAGTCCTAGCCTGCGATTCGCCTGCAAACGCCGCCAAAAGATTCTTCTCTGTTTTGCTACCTTTAAAATCCATAGTCTTAACCTCCTATAAGATAGCGTATCTGGCTTTAAATAAGAATTTTCCCTTTAAAAGCAGTGTGCAATAACTTTATTCGATCAGACGAAAGCGCTTGCTGCCGAGTAGACCCTCTATAGGTTTCTGCAATGAACCACTAATAGCCGCCAAATATGATGGTACTGAACGAGAATTTTTGGCTAATAAGCGTCTTTTTTTGTTAATTATTTTGGCAGAATCCTTTAATCATAGAAATTACCTTGTTTATTGTTGGTTTAGGAAGCGAAATGTCGGTGATTTGTAGAGAGAATGTGTTATTTGTGGCGGTTCTAATCTCGATGCTTTTGGCATTGATGCTATTTGGGTTGGCGTTTGTTAGCTTGGCAGGAGCTAATCCTGATTTGTCCAACTTGGTTTTTGCCATGCCCGAAGAGTACATTAATTACACTGTTGTTTGCATCAACGGGACTTTGTGGGCGAAGATTGACGGTGTATATCCGATTTATGTGCTTACGCTCTCCGATGATGTGCATTGTGCTTTGCAAGCGTTGCCGATGCTTTATCCTATTCCGCCTGGCACGACAAACATTCACGTTGCGGTGGATGATGTGCCGTTTGAGTGGAGTTATTACGATTATGGCACTCATCATACAGCACTTGGCGATTGGAGCATGATTCGCTGCGTATTGGCGCCTGTTCCCGACAATTTCGTGCTTAAAATTCACTATGAGCACCCTATTCAGGTGATAAAAGAGTCTTACGTGTTCCTGTATGACCTTAACATACGCGAATACTTGTCGCCTTTAAATCCCAACTCAACCGCTTACTTTACCATACGCTTCGAGGCGAACGTTTCAGACGTGAAGGCGTTTACTACGGCAACCGACAACGTCTGGAGTCCAATAGAATATGAAGTTAGCCAAGAGAATTCAGCAAAGATTTTGAGGTTGCACATTTTTTCTGAGTATTCCAAGCCGCTTTTAGGCGATTTAGCGGTTACATTTTCTCTTCTTGACTCGGAGACAACGTCAACTCCGTCATGGATTCTCATACCAACGCTTCTTATTGTGGTTTTAATCAGCATCTTGTCTTATGGACGGCTGAAGCAGCGATAAGCCCTTTATTCTTTGTAGTTTTGAAAAAATGCAATCGCGATTTGCGAAGCTACAGTAAGATAGTCTGCTTCTGTCTCGCACGCCGTGGCGGCGCTGCTTTAACGGGTTTGTTTGTTCAAGAGCCATGCTGTTTGGCGCTTTCTATAACGCGCAAACTCATGTTCAAACAGCGGTACTTTTTTCATTTCCCACTGCCCCCTCAAGCAGAAAAGAGGACAGCCTGTTCAGTTTAAAACATTTTCCATGCAGAAACTGTAAACTATATAGTCAAATACCGCGTTTAGTAGCCTGCAGCAGGGGAGCAACAAATGAGCCGCGGAGAAAAGCCAAGTATTGTTTACTGGTTGGATGATAATCTCTACTTGAACATCACGAACAGATGCTCGAACAACTGCTGGTTCTGCTTCCGCAACTTCAAGCAAGGCGTAGGCGGCTTCAATCTGAAGCTGGAAAGGGAGCCGACAGCAGCCGAAGTGAAAGCGGCGTTGGAATCTGCTTTGGCGCTGCGGCGGTGGCGAGAGGTGGTTTTCTGCGGTTTCGGCGAGCCAACTGCACGGTTAGATGTTCTTTTGGAGGTTGCGCGGTGGATACGCGAGCGCTGCGGCGGCACAATCACGATTCGAGTTAACACGAATGGGCACGGTTATGTGTTGAACAAGGGCAGGGAAGTGGCGCAGGAGATGCGCGATGCAGGCGTCAGCAAGGTCAGCGTAAGCTTGAATGGACATGACGAGGCGAGTTACGCGGAGAACTGCCGACCCATGTTTGCTGGCGGCTTATCGGCTGTGCTGGACTTTGTGAAGAAAGCGAAAGCAGCTGGGTTGGATGTGGAAGTTTCAGCGGTAAGAATGCCTGAAGTCGACATGGAAAAGGTCCGTGAAGTTGCCGAAGCATTGGGTGTGCAGTTACGGGTTAGAGAGTACATTCCCTGCTTCTGGTGAATTGATTCGCGATTTTTTGATTATAGCTCCATCATTTAAAGGTAAATAGCTCAAGAGAAGCGCTACTATTTTCTGCAGTGATCAGTTCTTGATTCTGAACGTGTTCAATTGGTTATTTTGGTTAGCCTTTACGTTCTTATGGCTGGAAGCGGTGCTTAGAAGATTGTCCTATTTCGCTATCCTTGTTAGTTTCGGCATGACTGCGTTTCTTGAAGTAGCATATCAGACTTGTGAAGACAGCTACCGCAACCAACGCCGCCATCACAATAACAATTACTTTAATGAAATTTGATGAAGTTGAACTTGAACCTGTAGGGGTTGGAGTTGGCGGCGGCAACGCTGGCTCCGTTTTAACCAGATAGTAATAATTGATGCTGTCTGTGAAATCCCATGAACCAGCTAGAGCGAATCCACCGTCGCTTGTTTCGATGAGGCAGTTTGCGCTCCAGCCTCCGCCGCCCATTTGCCTGTTTGGGTAGGTTTGATTCCATTCAACGTTTCCAGCGGCATCCATCTTAACAAGCCAAGCAAGGGCATAATTATTAGGCATAAGCGTCTTCCCAGCGAACGCCAAACCGCCATCACTCGTCTGAATCAAAGAATATGCAAAATCATAACCTGCCCCATCAGAACTTACCTCAGCATCTCCAGCACCGCTGTGTAGAGTTATTAATCCAGCGCCGCCGTAGGTTCGATTCCATAGTATGATTCCATGAGAATCGGTTTTGACAAGCCATGCGTCAGAAGCGCCTGCACCGTAACTGTGTGTGTTTCCCGCTAAAACGTAGCCGCCATCGGTTGTTTGAACGGCAGAGTTAGCTTGATTATCGCCTGACCCGTAGGTTTTACTCCACAGGGCATTGCCGTTTCCATCAGTCTTAACGAGCCAAAAAGCACTTGTATCATTGAATTCTGCGGTTCCTGCTGCCGCGTAACCTCCATCCATAGTTTGGATAACCGAGCTGAAACTGTTGTTCTTATCTGGTTCGCCATAGGTTCTATTCCATTCGACTCTTCCAGATGCGTCTGTCTTAATTAGAAAACCGCTTTTATCTATGCTACCTCCTATGATGTATCCTCCATCGCTTGTCTGAATCATATAGGAGCTGCCATCCTTGGTGCCAGTCAAGGTTTTCTTCCATTGAACACCGCCATGCGCGTCGGTTTTAACAAGCATTATACCCTGCGGGTATGTTATTCCTTGATAGCCCTCTTGTGTAGTATAGCTATCGCCAGCCATCATGTAGCCTCCATCGCTGGTCTGCACTAAACCAGCGACATTAAGCAAATAATCGTAGGTTTGATTCCACTCCATTTTACCAGTTGCGTCTGTTTTAACAAGCCAGACTGAAGGCGGGATAGCGTGTACGCCCTGTCTGCCTGCTATTGCGTAGCCGCCGTCGCTTGTTTGAATCACCTGAGATGCCGAAAGACCCGCATTTCCTCCATAATAGGCATCCCATTCCATGGCTGGAGGCGCAGAAGGCGCTGAAGAGGTTGATCCCGCATTAACGATTGGCAACAGCAACATCAACAGCAACGCGATGAGCGATAATGCCTTATTTTTTATAAGTAGCAAATCTCTTGCCCTGTTTAACAATAGGCTTTTTGAATGATAAATGCGTTTTTATCAAATTTTCTTGCCAACCATGAGCATGTTTGCCTACGTCTATGGAGTTCGAAGTTAACCAATGATGGCGAATGGTTTTTGTCTGCCTTTACCTTTACAGTAACTGTAGTGAGTAGATTTGGCGTTAATTTCGCGGTTTGACCCTTGGCGCAGTAGCCTTTGCACTTGCCCGCCTAAACTGACCTTTAACCCTTACACCGGCTGCGACCACTCCTGCGTTTACTGCTACGCCTCCAGCTACATTCCACGCTTCTTCGAGTGCAGACCGAAAAGCGACTTGCTACGACGTTTGCAGCGGGAAGCCGCCACGCTCAAGGGCGAAACAGTGTCAATAGCCAACAGCTCTGACCCTTACCCGCGGATTGAAGCCGAAGCGCTTTTGACACGGGTGTGCTTGGCAATTCTCGCGCAGAGCAACTGCAGAATCCAGATAATCACGAAATCCACGCTTGTCACACGAGACATCGACCTCTTGGGTAAAGCGCCTTCCACCGTCGCCTTGACCATAACAACAGACGACGGGGATGTGGCGAGGCTGCTTGAGCCGAATGCGCCTGCGCCGGCAGAACGCCTCAAAACCGTTGAAACGCTGATAGCCAAGGGCATTCCCGTGTCCGTGCGCGTAGACCCAATAATCCCACTCGTAAACGACAAGCCTGAACGCTTGATTGGCACCCTCGCAAGCATAGGCGTCAAGCATGTGACTGCTTCCACGTACAAGATTAAACCAGACAATTGGCAACGCTTCTCAGCAGCCATGCCGCAAGTCGCAGAGAAACTAAAGCCACTGTATTTTGAGCAAGGCGAAAAAAAGGGCGGCTACACGCTTTTACACGCTAATTTGCGGCTTAAACTCTTGAGCAACATCCGCCGCTTAGCCACGGCAAACGACATGAAATTTGGCGTTTGCAGAGAAGGTCTAACGCAGCTGAACACGGCGGCATGCGACGGCTCATGGTTGCTTGCCGCGAAGCAGAGGTGAACACGCTGTGCCATCGCGAACCCGCGTCATAATGCTGGTGGACCTGGACTATTTCTTTGCCCAATGCGAGGAGTTGCGGAACCCCGCGCTCAAAGATAAGCCAGTGGTCGTAGGCGTTTATTCAGGTCGCACCGAGGACAGCGGAGCCGTAAGCACCGCCAACTACGTCGCCCGAAAGTTCGGCGTAAAATCTGGACTTCCGTTGTATTTGGCGAAGAAGCGGCTGGAGGGCGCTGACGCAGTCTTTCTGCCTGTGGACACCGCGTTTTATGAGCAAGTCTCCAACAAAGTAATGGAGACGCTTAGAGGCTACGCGGATGCCTTCGAGCAGGTAGGCATAGACGAGGCTTACTTGGATATCACGCAAAAAGTGAACGGAAATTTCGACGCTGTCAAAGATTTAGTGCAAAAAATGAAAAGCGACATCAAAAATAAGGTGGGCGTAACCTTCTCTGTGGGCGTAGGCCCAAACAAGCTGGTCGCCAAAATCGCTGCTGACAGGCAAAAGCCCGATGGCTTAACAATAGTCAAGCCGGAAGATGTCCAGCGCTTCCTGTCGCCGTTGCCTGTTGATCAGCTCATAGGCGTAGGGCGGAAAACAGCGGCGAAAATGGGCGAGTTGGGCATAAGGACTATTGGCGACCTCGCACGTTATGATGTGCAAAGGCTCGTGGCGATTTTCGGGAAAAAGCTCGGAATATACTTTCATAACGCAGCAAACGGCATCGATAACGAGCCCGTGCAGGAAGTAGGCGAAGCTGAATCCATCAGCCGAATTGCCACGCTGAAGGAGGACACGCGCGATCTGGCGCGCATAATGGAAAAGGCGAATCAGCTAATCGAGGAAATTCAAAGGGACGCCGCGCAGAGACGCGTCAGCTTCAGGCAAATCGGCGTAATGGCAGTTATGACTGATTTAAGCGCTAAAAGCCGCTCACGCACATTGGAAGCAGCCACAAGAGACATTGCTGTGCTACGGCGAACAGTGCAGGAACTTTTCGAGAAGCTTCTCAGCGCATCCCAGCTTGAAATCCGCCGTGTAGGCGTAAAAATCGCGCACTTCAGTCGAGAAGAAGAGCAGCAGCGGCTCACAAGCTTCTTTAGAGAATAATTAAGGTAGACTAAGAATGCGCATGCATATGTTCATGTGTAGGCAAAAAGGTAGCTATTAAGCCGCCGATAAGGCGATACAGTCGATATGAAGTTTCTATCAGCATTTTCGATTAATTTCCAAGTTTTTTGCTATTTTCCGTTCAGTTTCAGAGTTTTTCACAACATTTATTAAGTTTAATCACACTGTTATCTTTGAAAAAGCGAGGTTATAGAAATGAGCCGCGCCAGAAAAGAAAAAACCTCAATAACCACCGAGAAAGATAGCGTAGTCTACGCTGTTACCGCGGCAGACAGCGGCAACGCAAATAATTCTCGAAAAAAACGTAAAAAGGAAGCAAACGAGCCGCTTTACCTCAAAAGAATATAGCTTAAAGCGAACTTTTCAGCAGGCAGCTTCACGCTTAAAATTGTTTTTATAATAGCTTGCTCTTTCACATTTAGTTCTAAGAACCGAGGTTAAACAGTAATGGAGTTCACAGAAGCCAAACTTGGAAGAATCTTCGTGCTGAGGCTGCACGATGGCGACTGCCTCCACGAAGTCATCGAATCCTTTGCCGCAGAAAAGCAAGTTTCTGCAGCACTCTGCTTCTTTTTGGGAGGCGCAAAAGAGAAAAGCCGCGTGGTCGTCGGCCCAAAAGACGGCGACGCCTTCCCGCCGGAACCCATGATTACGCTTCTCAGCGGCGTTCATGAAGCATGCGGCGTCGGCACAATCTTCGCGAACGAAGCAGGCAAGCCTAAGCTTCATATGCACGCTAGCTTCGGCAGAAACGAGCAAACGGTAACCGGCTGCGTCCGCATGGGCGTGGATGTTTGGCAGATAGGCGAAGTCGTCATCATAGAACTTGCAGGCGCAAAAGCGAAACGCGCTGCGGATAAGAGAACGCGGTTCGAGTTCCTTGAGGTTCAAGGGTTAACGTAAGAACGTCAAGATGAGAATTCTACGCGGATTCGTGCCGAAGGCTGGTAGCCGCCCGTCCTTAATCATGTCCTCCACCGTATCATTACCAAAGAGAGGCGCAAATCTGCCCGACGCATAAAACATCTGATAAATGTCCATAAGGCATAGCGTCGTGTTGAAGTAGGACACATCGCCGCCATACTCATACGTAAACACGTACTTCACGTTGCGTTCCTCGCATAAGGCGATGAACTCGTTTATGTCGAAATTGGGCGTGTAAGTGTCCACGGGCAGCTCAGGATACTGCCAAACCGCATTATGCCTTGTGCCGTCAGCGTATAAGTAGAACTTCACCATGTCATGACTGAAAAGGTTGAAGGGGCACACGAGCATTATCGACTCGTTCTCGCCAAGGCGACTAGCTGCATATCGCGTCGCGGCTTCAATGGGCACTTCAATCTGGTCTTTTGCAACCCAGTAATAGGCATCGCTTATGCTTAGGAAGAAGGAAACCGCGAGGAATACAGTGAACAGCCCAGCGGCAATCTTGGCAGCCCGCTTCTTGTTTACGCTGACGCGCTCCGACCGCAACGCTTTCGCGATTTTGCCGTAAACGAACGTGATGAGGCTGGCTGCGGAAATCGCTAAAACTGGAAACAGTGGAATCACATATCGCCATTGCTTATTCGGTATCAGCGTAAAGAAGATGAAAACTACTGCGAACCATACTAGGAGAAACTTGTCTTCGGTTCGCCTTCTCCACGCTAAAAGTCCCAAGCCAGCCAAACCCGCTATGTAGAGGAAGAAAGAGACTGGATGAACGTTGCTGTATGGCCAAGTCATCTCGATAAAATAGAATACGGGGAGTGCATACGGCCCAAAGCGCTCGCTGTAAAGCGACTTCTCAGGATTGCCCATGCTCAAAGCGTACAGCCACTGATCCAGCATACCCGTGGCGTAGATCTGGTAGGAAATGAAAATCCATGGAATCACCACCAAAGCGACAGCCACAATCAAAAGCGGCATCTTGGAGAACTTTTCCTTCAGATAATTGCGGCTCAAAAGGAGCACGCTTGCTATCATCACGACGCCTGCGACAAGTATCTGATATTTAACAAGAAAGCCTATGCCCAGTGCCAAGCCGCTTAACACTAAGTCTCTGTTTCGGTGTGTACGTAGCCAGTTGAAGAAAAAGTACATGGAGGCTGTGAAGAAGAACACAAGCATGGTTTCTATCATTGCTATCCGCGACAGCCAAACAAACCCAGGCATCACGCCAAGCAGAATGCTGGACAAAAGCGCAATTTTCGCGCCATACATCCTATCCGCCGTTTTATACACCATAAGAAGCGAAAGAAGCGCGAAGACCACGGAGACAAATCTGCCAGCGAACACGCTTACGCCGAGCACGCCTAAGAAGACTGCTGTTAGGGCATCGTACATTGGCGGATAAAACGCGTTATAGGCAAAATACTCCTGGAAAAGTCCGCGGAGGAGGCGTAAGCCGCCGTTTAAATGCGTAATTTCATCCCATTGAATCGCCATGGCTGACAGGTTCAGCGTGATAAGAAACGCGTAAACTAGCGCAAAAACTAGGAAGGCTAATCTCCATTTGTCAACTTTAATTTTCAACCATGCCGAAAGCGTGCTTAAGCCTGTTCTGTTCATGTTCTCAACTGGCTTTCTAAAGGTTATTCAAGTCGGTAGTTACGCTAAAAACCGTACGAAGGCACCTAAAAAACTTCCGCAAGCTTGTCCGCTATAAAAAATATGTAGGAGGCGCTGGCTTAGCCAAAATTGTAGTGTTTTCTGATTTTCTGCTTAATCTCCCATGTGCACTTGAGACCTTTTGGGAACACCACGTAGTCGCCTGCGCCGAACTCGAAGTCTCCTTCAGGTGTATGCACTATGGCTTTTCCCTCTAGAATTAAGCACTTTTCCTGCTCATCATACTCCCACGGAAACGTGGACGCTTCCTTTTCCCAAGTAGGCCAAGCTTTCGCTTCCTGCCGCTCTTTTTCAGTAGCCTTAGTGATTTTCGGTTTCATGCTTAACCACCGCTTCTTCAAGTTACCATGCGGTTGCTTTTATGTCTTCTTGATTGGCTAATTGTAATTCAGATTGCCCTTCATAGGTAATCAGGGATATTCCTTTTTAGAACCTGTCTGCTTCCAGAGAATATTTATATTAGGCTTAATGATTTTACTGCAAGGAAAAATTAAAAAGGGAACAAGCATCTTGACAACTCCATACGATGTCCCGGCATCACAATTCATCGAGAAACTAGCCAAGTATCTAAAAGAGAACGTTGATGAAGTGCAGCCTCCAGCTTGGGCAAGCCTTGCTAAAACTGGCGCTCACGTGGAGAAGCAGCCGCAAAACCCCAACTGGTGGTATATTCGCAGCGCTTCGATACTGCGTAAAATTTATGTTCACGGTCCCGTAGGACTTGAAAAGCTGCGCTCTGCCTACGGTGGAAGAAAAGACTTCGGCGTTAAACCTGAGCATGTGGTGAAAGCTGGCGGAAGCAACATTAGAAAAATTCTTCAACAACTCGAAGTAGCAGGCCTAGTGCAAACTACACGACCACGAGGAAGAATCCTCACTCCGAAGGGCCGGAAGCTTCTTCAGGAGATAGCCGCTGATCTGCATAAAGAATTAGCGAAAACAGTTCCTGAGCTTAGGAAGTATAAAGGCGACTAAGGATGTCAGATGAAGAGCTTGAGGCGATCCGCAGAAGAAAACTTTTGGCGCTGCAACAAAAGCTGAGTGATGAGCAAAGGCAAGCGCAAGCAGAGCAGCAGTTGGAAGCGCAGAAGCAAGCGTTACTGCGGCAGATTCTTTCGCCTGAGGCACGGCAGAGGCTGACCAATCTGAAGATGGTTAAGCCCGAGTTCGCTGAGCAACTGGAGCTTCAGTTGATACAGCTAGCGCAAGTAGGCAAGTTGCCTATACCATTGTCAGATGCGCAGCTGAAACAGATATTAATTCAACTTCAATCGCGAAAGCGAGAAACAAAAATCAGAAGGGTATGAGTATGGCAAGAGTTAAACCTGCAGCTAAAAAACGCAGATTAGCTAAAGCTAACAAACAGAAAAAAGCCGTTCCAACATGGGTAATCGTACGCACCGACGGCAAAGTAAGAACGAATCCGAAGCGGAGAAGAAATTGGAGAATACGGAAAATAAAGGCATAGAGGGTGGAACTCTATGAGTAAAGAAGAAGTTAAAGCAGAAGAAACCGCATCTAAAGTTGACGATGAAGCAGTGGACACACGCATCAGCGAAGAGAAGGCTGCTGATGAAATCAAAGAACTTTTAGAAGAAGAGCCTGTAGAGGAAGCAGCAGCGGCAGAGGAAGAGGCAAAAGTTGCGCCGCGGAAGCTGAAGGAGGAAGAAGGCGAAGAAATAGTTGAGGAGCGCATCTACACGATTCCGCTCGTTAAGGCGTTAGCTAGGCCGCCTAAGAAAAGAGCACCGCGTGCTATTCAGCTAATTCGGGAGTTCATAATTAGGCACATGAAACTGGAAATACCCGTCGAGGCCGAAGAGGAAAAAGAAGAATTGCCCAAGCTTGTGATAAGTAACGAGGTTAACGAGAAAGTTTGGAGTAGAGGCATAGAGAAGCCTCCTAGAAAGATTCGAGTGCGAGCCGCTAAAGACAAGGATGGTAATGTTACCCTTTATCTGGCTGAGGGCGAATAATCCTTGGCCGTTTACCTGACAAGCATCGCTGGAAGCGCAAGTATAGGCGTTTACTCGCTTGCAACAGATAAATTTGTAATAATCCCGAAGGCTGTGCCGCTAAAGAAGGCCCAGCGAACAGCAGACTGGCTAAAAGCAAAGCTTATCCACACATCCATTGCCGGATCCGTGCTGGTCGGCGCGTTGGCATGTGCAAACTCAAACGGAATTCTGCTACCTCACTCAATCAAGGAAGAAGAGTACGCCGCCATTAAAGCATCTTTTGAGGGCAACATCACAGTGATGGAAACAAAAAAAACCGCTTATGGCAATCTAGTTTTAGCAAACGATCACGGCGCAGTCGTAGATCCACGTTTTAAGCCGCCGGAGATAAGCAAAATCTCCGAAACACTCTGCGTTGATGCGGTGCCAGCGGAGATTGCCGGGCTACCATATGTTGGTTCCCTTGCAGTGGCAACAAACAAAGGTGTTCTTGCGCATCCGCTGCTAAGCGAAGAGGAGAAGAAGGTTTTGGAAAGTGTATTCAAGGTTCCAGTGGATGTTGGCACAATCAACTGTGGCATACCATATGTGGGCACGGGCTTAATTGCCAATAGTTACGCTGCAGTGGCTGGTTCTTTGACTACTGGACCCGAGATGTTTATAATTGGGAATGCATTGGATGTTGTGCAGGAAGTTGATACAGCATGAAGGTTTTCAGAGTAACTGGCGAGATTCGTAAACCAAATTTGAAAACGCCCTTCGCAAAGGAAATGTTGGCAGCCAAAGCTGAGCATGCAGTGGAGAAAGTTTATGCAGAAATCGGCAGCAAGCACCGCGTCAAACGGCACCACATTAAAATACTCAGCGTTGACGAGGTTGCGCCAACAGAAATTAAGAATCCCGTTTTGAAGAAGATTGTGGCTGGGGAATAAGGTTGGCGAAGATAAGCGCAGAGGAAGAGGAGCTTCGCAGACTCAGCCTTGAAATGCGCCTTTTAGAGCAGACTGCAGAGACGCTGCAGCAACGAATCAGCATGCTAACTGCGGCCATAACGGACTTGTCTTATGCCCAGATGACATTGGAAAGTGTGGAAAAGGAAAAGGAGAACACGGAGCTTCTTGTCCCCATAGGCGGAAGCTCATACCTAAAGGCGAAGTTGGCGGCGCCTGACAAGGTTGTCGTAGGCATCGGCGCGGGCATATCCGTCGAGAAAACGCTGCAGGAGGCAAAAGCCATGGTTAAAGAGCGCCTAGAGGAGCTGGAAAAAACGCTAAATTCGGTGCAGCAGCAGTTTGCGCAGGTAGCCGAACGAATTAACGCTGACAGGAATCGTGCCGAAGGTTTAGTCGCCAAATTGAGAGAAGGGAAAGCTTCAAGCGATGTTTGACCGGCTTAAGTCAGGCTTTAAAACTCTCGTAACCAAAGTCACTACAACCGAGCTTAAGGCCGAAAACCTAAGCCCCATCCTTTCCGATTTTAAAATGACCCTTGCCGAGAATGACGTTGCCTTCCCCGTGGCTGACCGCATCTGCGAGGAACTGCAAAAGCGCTTGGTGGGCATGCAGGTCAAGCGCATGGAAGACCGCAAAAAAATCGTGGAAGAAAACCTGCGGCAAGTGCTCTTGGAGGTTATGCTTACAAACAACAAAATCGACCTGTTAAAGAAGGCGGAGGAGAAGCGCAAGAAAGGCGAGCCGCTGGTGCTGCTTTTCGTAGGCATAAACGGCACAGGCAAGACAACAACAATCGCCAAAGTTGCCCTCTTCCTGCGTGAGAAAGGCTACTCTGTGGTGTTGGCGGGCAGCGACACCTACCGCGCTGGCTCCATCGAGCAGCTTGAGGAGCACGCTAAACGCTTGGGCATGCGCATAATAAAGCACAACTACGGTGCGGACCCAGCCGCAGTCGCCTACGACGCCATAAGCCACGCCAAGGCGCATGGAGTAAACGTCGTGCTGATTGACACGGCTGGGCGGATGCAAACCAACCAGAACCTAATGAATGAGTTGGCGAAGGTGAAGCGCGTAGTTTCGCCTGACCTGACGATACTGACGGTAGACTCGCTGATTGGCAACGATGCGGTTATGCAGGCTGAAGAATTCCACAAAGCCATAGGCATAGACGCAACGATACTGACGAAGGTGGATGCGGACGTGAAAGGCGGCTCCGCCCTAAGCGTCACATACGTGACGCAGAAGCCTATCCTGTTCATCGGCGTGGGGCAGGCGTACAAAGATTTGGAACCTTTTAATCCGGAAAAATTCGTTAAGATGATACTAAGATAGAATGCTGCAAGCTGCCTTATTTTCTTTCAAGCACTAAGAACATTAGGATAGTTGGATTAGAATTCAATTCTTTGCACTTCATTCTGATGCGGGTAGCGGTTAACTGGTTTTCAGCAAAAGCGCGAATTATATATATCCCCATTCAGCAAACTTTGGCTATCCTGGAATGGTGCACTTATAGATGGGGCATATGCGAAAAGGTGCGGCTCAGATTCGCTTTGAAATCCTTGAATTCTTGTTTTTTAACACAAAGCCCCAGCCACGTACACAAGTTTGGCGAAAATCCACGAACCTCTCTTATGATGATTTCTTGAAGCATTTGGCCTTTCTGGTTGAGAAGAAATTGGTAAAAGAAAATGAGGAAGGAGGTTGCACGTTGACAGAGGAAGGGCGGCGGCTCTATATTGAATTGCGCAAATCGTTGCCCTCTATCTTGTAAAAAGAATTCACCTTTGGTGCATTAGGTATATGAGCAACAATGTAAAAGAAAGTGAGGAAGAGACAATGAGCGAAGAAAAAAGCGAGAAGTCATATCCAATTAAGTCTTTGCATGATTTTTTGTTCGAGTTAGATAAGGAATGGAGCAAATTCAGAAACGGCACGCTTATAGGTCTGATTTCTTCAGGATTCTTATTTATAGTCGTTTTATGGCTAATACTTATCATTAGACGCATGGAACTTGGCCTCGGCGTCTTCGTATTCTTGATTGTGGCAGGAGTATTCCTCGGCTACAGTATATACGCAATGTACTCTCAATATAGGTTCTTCAGCAAGTGGGAGCGCCGAATAGGGTTGCTTCTCCACCTTGAGGAAGAAATACTTGCTGGAAAACTCGACGAACAGCGGTCTTAACATACACCTTTGGTGCACATCAAAAGTGCGGCTTCTTTTTTAAACACTTGACAAAGAGACGTAAACATTGAAACAATGTTGGAGGTGAAAAATGAAAATGTTTACCCAAAACAAGAAACAAAAAATGCTTCTCATAGCAACAACTGCCTTAGCTCTTGTTTTCATCATATCTTTCCCCTATGCTTACGCTTCAGTCCCCTCTGCAACTGCTGAAGAAACCCAGTCAAGTCAAGCAAGAATGTTGAATGCGAAAGGCATTGCTGTTGATAAGGCTAATGGTCAAGCTGTGATAACTTCCGCTGGCTTTGCTTTAGCATTAGAGGCTACAGAGGTCAATGAAACAATTATAAAATTCAATGTAGTAGAAGGCACTGTCGGAATAAATGGAACCGAATTTGCAATTACAGAAGGAAACGGCGCAGTCCTTCGCGATAAGCATGTCTTTCTCCTACAAGCAGAGGGTACAGGTCCTGAGGGGCAACCTGTTACGCTGAAACTGGCAGGACGATACTTCTGGATGTGGGGGCACCTATACGTTGCAAGAATCGCGGGTTCACTGCAAACTGATAGCTCCATAACCCTGCTAATACTACGTGCCGCAATAAGAGTTTGATATCTTATTAGATTAGCAGGCGCCAGCCCACATCCCATTTTTTTATTTTCAAGTATGCGCCCCGAGGTGTCTAATTGCTTCTTCAGCTTTTTCGTTGAGATAGTTAAGGAATAACAGAGCGAAACAGTTCGTGCTGGTTAGATTAAAATTCAATTTTGGGATTTAGAGATTAAATCTAATCTCGCCAATTTCAATTATAATTTAACACTAAAAAAAATTACAGTTTATATAGAATGGACAATTTTTTCGCGTACTTAAGCACACAGCAGCTTCAGCAATATTGCTTTTGCTGAGTACAGCCTATTTTCTGCCTGCTCATAGATTACTGAGCGCTTATCCTCAATGATGTCTGCGCTTATTTCGTAGCCTCTGTGTATGGGCATATCATGCATAATGTACGCGTTGCTTCCCTTCATCAGCGCCCTGTTAACCTGATACGGCATCATCTGCTTTGTGCGCTTCTCCTTCTCCTCGGCGAACTTCGGGTCAGTGAAATATTCCATGTCAATCCACGTGTCCGTGTAAACGAAGTCTGCGTCCGCCACTGCCTCTGCCGCGTCAAGCGTGGTTTGCCAAAGCCCCGTCTTCTTCGCCGCTTGCATAAGCTCCTCATCCCGCGCCTGCTCGTTAATTATTGGTGTTACGGTGGTCAGCTTAACGCCTGTTTTGGTGCAGCCCTCAATCAGCGAGTTGCACACGTTATTATGCACGCCTATGAAAACCAGCCGCGCGCCCTTTAGCTTGCCATGCTTCTCCTTTATCGTGATTAAATCCGCGATGGCTTGGGTTGGATGATATTTTTCGTCGCAGCCATTAATCACCGGCACACGCGATGCCTCTGCCATGCGCTGCAGATCCGCGTGCCGCAGCAGCCGCGCCATTATGCCGTCCACGTTACGCGACAAATATTTTGTTTCATCGTAGATGTCTGCCAAGGTGAAGTTTGTGGTGCGCCAGTCTATGTACAGTGCATGTCCGCCTAGCTGCGTCATAGCCACTTCGAACGCAACTCGCGTGCGTGTGCTGGTCTTCTGAAAAATCAGCGCAAGCGACTTCGCATCCAACGCCTTACGGTATTTCTCAGGGTTGTGTTTAACCTCGATGCCTAAGTCAATTAGCTCATTGAGCTGCTGAGGGGATAACTCCTTAAAGTTGAGTAAGTGCATTTTTGCCTCGTCTCTCGCAGAGAGGTTGAAGCTGCGTTTGGCAAATAAGCTTTATGGAAACCTTTTTCTCTATAGGCTGAGTCTTTAATGCGAAGGCTCCCTGCATGATACTGCTTGCGGCTTCACTTAAAGACGTGGCAAGCTTAACCATAACAAGGCAAGTTCTGGAGCATTATCCATTCAAGCCGACCGGCCAAACCTTCCAGGGAAACCCTATTTACGCAGCGGTTGTAAACGGCAAAGAAGTTAACCTCATAATACTCAGCGAAGAAACCGTAAACGCGCAGTACCTAACCGGCAGCTTCCCTAACCCAAGCTTAATTGTCTTCATCTCGCGGCATAGTAGCACAAGCGGCAAGCCCACGCTTTCAGTTCATACACCAGGCAACTTGGGCGCAGCGGAATTTGGAGGTTTACCGCGGCATGTCTCTGTCGCGCCTGCAGCCGCTATGCACGACGCGCTGAAGGCGCTTTCCTACTTCAAAGATGGCATGAAGCTCGAGTATGAGGTAAGCTATGAATGCACCCATCATGGTCCATCGCTTAATGCGCCAGCAATGTTTGTGGAGTTGGGTAGCTCACCGCAGCAGTGGCGTGACCCGCGAGCTGCTGAAGCCGTGGCGCATGCGGCGATGTTGGCTATCGGCAAATTCGGCGTTTCCGAGAAAAAGGCTGTTCTCGGCATAGGCGGAACACATTACAATGAACGATTTACCCGCATGGCTTTAGACAGCGAAACCATTTTCGGTCATATAATCCCTAAATACGCGGTTCCAGTGGTTGACGCTGCAATGCTCCGTCAATGCCTCGAGAAGACATTGGAGCCTGTGGACGCTGCAGTTCTCGATTGGAAGGGAATAAAAAGCGCAGACAAGCCGCAGCTGCTCGCAGCGCTGCAGGAAATCGGTCTTCCATATAAGAAAATTTAATAATTCCGCCGCAGTTAGCTTTTAAACCTCAAAAATTACAGTAACGTTTATTATTCCTTAATGAAATCTTGAGTGTGCGGTAAATATGGGCGTAAAATCGTTTCTATCTCAATGCGCGAGAACCCTAAAGTTAGCCGTGAAACCTGGGAAAGATGAGCTTTGGCTATCGCTGAAAATTAGTTTTCTAGGCATAGGCGCCATCGGCCTAATTGGGTTCATAATTAAGTTGCTTTCTTTCGCCTTAGGCGGCGCCACAGCAGTACCTGCCTCATAGAAGGAAGAGTTGTATGGAGAAAAAAACTGAAGAGCAGCCGCAGGCGAAAATTTTCGTGGTTAAAACAACCACAGGGCAAGAGCGTAATGTGGCAAGGCTTGTAGCGGCAAAGGTGGAAATGGAGCACATTCCCATAAAAGCTATTCTCGTTCCTGAAGCGTTAAAAGGCTATGTTTTCATTGAAGCTGACGGCCCGCACTTCGTGGAGGAAGCCATAGCTGGTATAAGGCATGTGCGCTCGCGTATTCCCGGCTTGGTGAGCTTCTCTGAAATTGAGCGTTACATCATCAGAAAGCCTGTTCTTGAAGATTTGAATGAGGATGATGTGGTGGAAATAACTGGCGGCCCCTTCAAGGGTATGCGCGCGAAAATTACGCGGTTAGATAAGTCTAAGGGCGAGGTTACACTTGAGCTGTTAGAAGCCACGTTTACTTTGCCCATCACAGTTCATTCAGACTATGTTAAATTAGTTGAAAGAGCAAAGGCTGGTGAAGAATGATGGCTGAGAAAAAAATTGTAGAATTACTCGTAAGCGGCGGACAAGCAACCGCTGGACCACCGCTAGGCCCTGCACTCGGACCTTTAGGCATCAACACAATGGCTGTTGTGAACAAGATAAATGAGCTTACGAAAGATTACGCGGGCATGAAGGTCCCCGTGAAAGTGGCGGTGGATGTTGAAACCAAAACCTTCGAGGTTACAGTTGGAACGCCGACGACTTCAGCGCTGATCGTGAGCGAATTGAAAATCGAGAAAGGCTCAGGGACACCTAACACGGCGAAAGTAGGCAACCTTAACATGGAACAAGTGATTCGCATAGCCAAAATAAAACGCAAAGAGCTACTGGCGACAACTCTGGAGAAAGCTGCCAAGGAAATTCTAGGCACCTGCGTCAGCATGGGCGTTACGGTTGAGGGCAAAGACCCGCGTGAAGTGCAAGCGGAAATTGACGAAGGCAAATACGCGGAATTATTTAATAAAAGCAACGAGTAAGCGAATATTTTTATAATCGGGTTCCATCACCTCATTGGCACGAGGCTCAAAAAGATGCCCTTAGACAAAAAATCGCTGTTAGACGCCGTTAAAGAGGCAAAGGCGAAATCTGGACAAAAAAAATTCAAGCAAACAGTAGAGCTGATTCTAAACCTTAAAGAGGTTGACATGAAAGCTCCTGAAGGGAAAATACAGCAAGTTCTCGAACTTCCTCACGCCACAGGAAAACCAAACAAAATATGCGTAATCGCCTCTGGCGAATTAGCGCTTAAAGCAAAAAACGCCCAGGCAGATCTTGTTCTTGAGAAGCCTGAACTTGAAGCGTTAGCCGGCAAGAAAAAAGAACTGCGAAAAATAGCAAGCGACTACGATGTATTCATAGCCGAAACTCCGTTGATGCCGCTTGTAGGCAAGATTTTCGGGCCTGTTTTAGGTCCAAGAGGAAAGCTTCCTGTACCTGTTCCGCCAAATGCTGACATCGCAAACCTAATACTCAAACAGCGCAAGACCATCGTCGTCAAAATGCGCAACCAACCTATAATTCAATGCTCCATCGGGACAGAAGATATGCCTGACGAAGAGCTTGTAGACAACATTCAAGCGGTTCTAAGAGTTGTTGAAGGAAAACTTAAACGAGGCCTCAAGCACATTAAAGTGGCTTATGTAAAGGCATCCATGGGTGAGCCAGTAAAGATTACTCCTTAACAGAGTTGACGCATATGCCTTCACAACAAGTACTAGAAGAAAAAAGCGGCGAAATCGACGCAATAAAAGCTTTACTCATGGAATACAAAGCAGTAGGCATCGCCAGCCTGCAAAAAGTTCGCGCTACACAGCTTCAAGAGCTAAAGAAAAGTTTAGCCGGAAAAGTTCACATGAAAGTCTTAAAAAACACGCTAACAAGACTCGCCATCGAGAACACCAAGCGTGCAGAGCTGAAGCAGCTTGAGAAGTACCTGGAAGGCCCCAACCTCTTCTTGTTCACCAACCTTAACCCGTTCAAGTTGGCGCTTCTTCTTGAGCGCGGCAAGGTTAAGACTTTTGCCAAGGCAGGCGATACCGCCGCCATGGATGTGGTGGTTCCAGCTGGAAACACTGGACAACCTCCTGGCCCAATAATAAGCCAGTTGAATGCTGTTGGTTTGCCGACGAGAATTGAATCCGGCAGCGTCTGGGTGAGCAAGGACACTCTTGTGGCTAAGAAGGGCGAGGTTATTTCCGAGAGCCTTGCAAGTGTCCTGTCAAAGCTTGGAATCAAAGCGGTCGAGGCAGGTTTATCGCTGAAGGCAATTATAGATGAAGGTGTACTGATAGAGGGCGACCAGCTCAAAATTGACATTGACGCAACACGTAAGAGTTTAGAGCAAAGCCAAGGTGAAGCATTCGCCTTATCCTTAAGTATAGCTTATCCAACAGCAGAAAACATAACCATGCTACTGCAGCTTGCACATCAAAAAGCCTATGCGCTCGCGCTGAACGCCGCAGTTCCCACAAAAGACACCATTGCAGACTTGATCCGGAAAGCGCACATGGAAATGCTCAGCCTAAACAGCGCACTGGAGAAAGCAGCACCTAAAAACTAAATCTGCCTTTTAGCGTTCTGCCTAGAACTTAATCATATTTTTATTTTCTCGTTTTTACTTGAGGATTAGATATATGTTTGATTAATAGTTTAGCTGCTTTCTGTAGCTTCACAAAGGGTTCAACCTATTATTGACTCTACATTTAAGTTAAGCACTATCTCCGCGATGTCGCTGGCATACTCGGCTGTTCGCCGTACACTTTCGATTAGCAAGCTCAAATTTGCGATTTCTTCCGCGCCGAATTTATGAGATGCAAGAACCGCGTCTTTTTCCAGTTTAACGATTTGAGGTATCTTCTCAATGACGGTTTCTGCCAAGTTGAAGTCGCCTTTGAAAAGCGATTCGATGGCATCCTCAAACATGGAAATTGCTGTGGCGCTCATTTTTTCTATTCTTTCAATGAATTCGTCGCTTACTTTTTCCTGAAGGGCGAGCACGTTTTCTGCAATTTTTGTTGCGTGATCAGCTGTTCGTTCAATGGATTTTGTTATGAGTCGATATCCAAGGCAATGTTTTGCATTTTTTAAGCCTATTTCCTTTAAGATTTGTGGCTTTGACACAGCTAGCTTAAGCAAACGGATTATGTAGAGGTTGAAGCGGTCAACTTCATTGTCTGTTTCGATCACTGCTTTTGCTGCGGTGTAATCCAAGCTTTTAAGCGCGGCTATGGCGTCCCTATGCATTGACGCGGTGATAATCGCCATCCTTCTCAGCGCGCTTTGGACGGAAAGCTCCGGATAGTTAAGCAGAACCTGCAGAACAAGATCTGTAGGCGTATCTGTCACAATTTCCGTGCCAACGAGGAAATGTCTTGCAAAGCTTTTGAGGTAGTTCCTTAACTTTGAGGATAACTGCTGTTGTCCCTGAGCTTTTATGCGAAGAATATTGTAACCCACTAAATAGGCTGCAACCGCCTTTCTCGTTACGGCTTCTGGTTTGTCAACCGCCGAGACGCGTATTAAGGCCTCATCTTGTTTTTCCGTTTTCTTAAATTTTGAGGAAACAATTGAAAGAGATCCATCCTCTTCCTCGCGCACCAGTAATGGACTTCCCTTTGTAAGCTGATTTTGTGTGATCCACCGTTTAGGCAAGGAGAGTATGTACGTGGATCCGCCTGTTACCTGTAATTTTCGTGTTTCGTCCCTATGTGTCAGCGAAGAGCTGTTCATCCCTGTTGCCTCTGTACTAATACAAATATTCCTATAGATAAAGCTTGTTTCTATATAGTCTATAATGACTATTGGGAGAATATATATAATTAAAGTTGCGTATCGCCTATTCGAAAAACAATGGAGAAGAAATAATGAATAAAACAATGACTTTAGCAATCGTCGCCATAGCCATAATAGTAATGGGCATAGTAAGCTACATGTACTTGACACAACCAGCATCAGAGCCATCTACTTCGCCTAGCCCAACTCCAACACCGACGCCGACTTTAACACCTACACCAACGCCACAAACTTCACCTACGCCGTCAGCCACAGCTACACCGACGCCTACGACCACTCCTACACCAACAGCCACAGCTACACCTACCCCAACACCAACCCCAACACCTACGCCAACTCCCGGCCCAGCAACACTTAACGGCGCAGGCGCCACCTTCCCTCAACCACTACTTAACGCCATAATAGCGCATTATACTACGCAGGTTAGAACAAACGTTCAAATCAACTACCAAGGAGTCGGCAGCGGCGCTGGCATATCTGCCTTCACAAGCAAAACAGTGGACTTCGCAGCCTCGGATGCTGCGCTTACCGCTTCTCAACGTGAAGCAGCACCTAACGCGTTGCATATTCCAGAAACAATAGGCGCCATAGTAATAACCTATAATCTGCCAGGCGTCCCAAGCGGGCTCAAGTTAACAGGTCCAATAATCGCAGACATCTACTTGGGTACAATAACTAAATGGAATGATCCCGCAATTGCTGCTTTGAACCCGACAATCCAGCTTCCAAACCAGGACATAGTCAAAGTTCGCAGATCTGACAGCTCAGGCACAACTAACTGGTTCACAAAATACCTAAGCGCCGTAAGCCCCACATGGAATAGCCAAGTGGGAAGCGGCACTTCAGTCCAATGGCCAGGAGTAACAGTTGGCGCCAGTGGCAACGCCAATGTCGCAGCCACAGTAAACCAAACGCAATATGCCATAGGCTACATTGAATTAGCCTATGCTCTACAGAACAATATGCCCGTGGCAGCAATCCAAAATCCAGCTGGAAACTTCGTGATGCCCTCACTTGCTTCGACAACAGCAGCTGCTGAATCGCTTCCAACAAGCGGGCTGCCCGCAGGAAGCGGAGATTGGACAGGAGTAAGTCTCCTCAATACGCCTGGAAGTCAAGCTTACCCGATAGTGACACCAACATACTTGCTTGTGTATAAAGAACTCAATGTTATTCCCGGCATGACCTTAGACAAGGCAAGACAGCTCGTAGACTTTCTCTGGTACGTTATACACGACGGTCAGCAGCTTGCATCAGGCTTGCAATATGCACCTCTGCCATCTAACTTGGTTCAGCTTAACGAAGCAACGATACGGTCAATAACATTCAATGGGCAATCGCTAATATCTTAATGGCTGAGTTAGGTAAGTTGCCTAATAACCAAAACTTTTTTTGTTATTAATCATCGGGAGAATGATAAAATGCGAATAAGCGTAACTGGCGACGCAATATTCAAAGTGGCAGCAGGAGTATTAGTAGCTTCAGCTGCAGTTATTTTATTTGCTACCCTATACGTTCTGTCAACTGGCTCGACAATAGTCCTGCAACGATTTGGCTTAGGATTCTTTACGGGAATAAACTGGAATCCTGTTGAAGGCCGAGAATCATTTGGTGTACTTCCCTACATGCTTGGAACACTGGTTACTTCCAGCATTGCGCTTTTGATCGGCGTCCCCTTAAGCCTAGGAATCGCAATTTTCCTTGTGGAAATGGCGCCGAAAGTTATCCGTGTGCCCGTTTCATACCTAATCGAACTGCTGGCCGCTGTGCCCAGCGTTATATTCGGCCTCTGGGGGCTGTTTGTCCTCCGCTTCTGGGTTCTAAACTACATTGAAACTCCATTGAGCGCTTCTCTCGGGGGTATTCCAATTTTTAGCGGAACCCCTTTCGGGCTTGACCTCTTAACTGCAGGCATAATACTCGCAATAATGATTATCCCCACGGTC
Organism: Candidatus Bathyarchaeota archaeon; assembly: GCA_026014545.1. GTDB lineage: Archaea > Thermoproteota > Bathyarchaeia > Bathyarchaeales > Bathycorpusculaceae > JAOAIV01. Next base: position 6,882 of record JAOZIH010000014.1, on the reverse strand, counting down.
GCCTCGGTTTCCAGAGAGGTAATCAGCGCGGTTCCTAATTCCATCAGAGAAGCTGCGTACGGCATCGGCGCAACAAAATGGGAAGTAATCCGCCATTGGGTTCTAAGTTACGGGCGCTCAGGAATTTTAGGCGCCATAATCCTCGGTTTAGGCCGCGCAATAGGCGAAACTATGGCTGTAACAATGGTCATAGGCAACGCCGTCGGCCCAACAGCCATGCCCACATCGCTATTCCAGCCTGGACAAACATTGCCTTCGCTAATTGCCAACGGCTTTTTGGAGGCGCCAACACCGCTGGAAAAATCCGCTTACATGGGCGCCGGCTTAGTCCTGCTGCTGATAAGTCTCCTCATCAACATAATCGCCCACGTAATGGTTAGTCGCATCTTAAAAATTAAAGGAGGCGCAGTGGAGTAAATGCTCAGCAGCTACCGCTTCAGAAGATTCAAGGACAAAATCGCATATGTTCTTTGTCTCCTTTGTGTCATTATCGCGATTATCCCCTTAGCAAGTATAATTTTTGAAGTGATTGCACGAGGCGCGCCGCAATTAAGCCTACATTTCCTAACAGCCAACGGCTTAGAAGGCGGCATAGGCCCAGCTATACAAGGAACATTAATTCTAATCGGATTAACTAGCCTAATCGGAGTTCCCATAGGTATAATGTCAGGCGTTTATCTGGCTGAATTCGGCGGCAACAAGTACGCTTCAGTCATGCGAACCATCAATGACATCCTCACAGAGTTTCCTTCCATAGTGGTGGGCATAACCGCCTTCAGCATAGTCGTCGTAGGCATAACGGGAAGCTTCTCTCCGCTTGCAGGCGCCGCAGCGCTATCGTTTATAATGATTCCCATAGTAGCAAGAACAACAGAAGAATCCTTGAAGCTTGTACCCACCTCAGTCCGTGAAGCAGCCTTAGCATTGGGCTTGCACCATTGGAAAACTATCATTCGCGTAGTTCTTCCCGCAGCAGGGCAAGGCTTAGTAACAGGTACACTTCTTGCGATAGCCAGAATAGCTGGTGAAACCGCGCCGATCTTGCTGACAATCATGGGAAACACTTACTTCTTTCAGGGCTTCAATCAACCTATGGATGCACTTCCGTTAAGGGTGTTCCTAAATTCGAGGCAGCCGTCCGTAGCGGTGCAGGCGCAGGCTTGGGGCGCAGCTTTAGTGCTGATTTTAATAGTTCTGACGTTAAATGTATGCGTAAGAATCGCCAGTCGAAGACAATTTAGAAAGTGAATGAGCACATGGGTAACAGCGAAAAGATAAAAACAGAAAAATTGAACGCATGGTTCGGGCAAAAACAAGCTTTAAGAGACATTAACCTCTCAATTAGAGCCAATGTTGTAACCGCAATCATCGGCCCTTCCGGCTGCGGTAAATCAACGCTAATTAGAACATTAAACCGAATGCATGAGCTAGTGCCAGGCGCAAAGGTTTCAGGACGCGTGCTGCTGGACGGAAAAAACATATACGATGACGATGTTGACCCTGTGCAAATCCGCAGAAGAGTAGGCATGGTGTTCCAGAAACCAAACCCCTTTCCTACGATGTCAATTTATGATAATGTGGCAGCCGGCTTGAAACTCATGGACGCCAAAAAAGGTCCAGCGCTGGACGAAGTGGTAAAGAAATGTCTTCAGCAAGCAAGCTTATGGGATGAAGTTAAAGATGATTTGAAGAAGCCGGGAACCAGCCTTTCCGGCGGCCAGCAGCAGCGACTTTGCATTGCCCGCGCTTTAGCGGTGAATCCAGAGGTTATTTTGATGGATGAGCCCTGTTCTGCGCTGGATCCGATTGCAACGGCAAAAATTGAAAGCTTAATTAGAGATTTATCTAAGGAATATACGGTCGTGATTGTGACGCATAACATGCAGCAAGCCTCACGGGTTTCCGATTATACCGCTTTTCTTTACCTCGGCGAACTTATTGAATACGGATTAACCAAAGATATTTTTGAAAATCCCAAGAACGCGCTTACTGAGAAATACATTACGGGAGAGTTTGGATAAGCATGAGCAGACTAATAGACGCGGGTTTAGAAGAGCAGTCCGCGCTACTTTGCAAAATGGCCGAATTAACCTATGAAACAGTCGACTTGGCAATTCAAAGCTACCTAAGCGGCGAGAGCGCGCACCGACAAGTGCAGGAAATGTCAGAGCTTCTTATGGCAATGGCTGAAGAAATCGAAGATAAAACATTCGAGCTAATCTCCAGATTTCAGCCTGTGGCATCTGACCTACGAACCATAAAATCCTACATGAAAATAGCCTACGATTTCAGCCGCTACAGCCGATACGCCCTAGACATTTCATATGTTACTGACAAGCTATGCGGGATAACGGAATGCGAAACATGGATGCGCTCTTTCATTCAAGAAGTCAGCGAGAAAGTTATGAAAATGGTTAGGATAAGCATTGACTCGCTTAGGAAGTACGACGTAGCCTTGGCTAAAACTGTTTCTACACTTGAACAGGAAGTTGACAAAATATTTATTGATTACCTTAATCGGCTAATTGAGAAAGTGAATGTTGATCCTAAATGCGTCATTTCCAGCGTGCTGGTAATGCGATATCTAGAACGCATAGCTGACCATGCAACCTATGTCTGCGAGGCAATTGTGTACATCGCGACTGGCGAGAAAATACTGCTACGTTAATTCAAGAGGTTTTCTTTACGGCGTTTACGGTTCTTTTCAGCAGAAGCTGTGCTGCTTCTTGGCTGGGCCAGCTTCCGAGGCCGCAGTCAGGCCCCGTAAAGGTCATGCGGTCTCCAAATTTCTCCTTAGCTCTCTCATAGCGTTTTCTTATCGTCTTTTCATCCTCAACCAGTTGCTCAGCGGTTGGCTTCTCTACGCCTTGGTCATGAAGCTCCGCCATAATTGCGTCTATGTCGGTCCTTGAAACGCCGACGCGGATTTGCTTATCTGCCTCCTCCAGCATCCGCCTCGAGACGCTTTCGATGTTGCGCGGCGACGCCGCATACTCAAAAGACACCACATCAATGTTAGCCACTTCCAGCAAGTCGGGCAACCGCGATGCTGAATGAAGATGAATCTGCCTCACTGCTCCTTGAAAGTCAAATGCCTTCTCCAGCACATCGCATATCAAATCTTTCTCGGCAGCGATGTTTAGGAAGCCAAAGCTCGGTTCGTCTATAGATACCACTTTGGTTTCGATGTGCTTGGAGTTTAGGATGGCGTTCTTGGCGAAGCGGCGGATGGTTTCTGCGAAGCTTTTCAGCACATCTTCATACGGCGTTGTTCCTACTTCCTTCAAGTAAAGCTCCAGCGGGCCGAATATTGATACGCGCAGCAGAATCTTTTTTCTAAATTCTTCGCTGAGCGCTTTTGCTTCCGCGTTAATTAGGTGCACTTCGGGAAGAATCGACTGCTTCTCATCGACCAAGAAAGAACCCTTCTCCATTGCCTTGTGAATAAGGTCGCTGACCTGCTTGATTCCATCATACTGCTGGGGATAGTTTGTCACATCTAATCCTGTCATGATTTTTTTCTTGAATGACTCAAGTGTGACCTCGTAGAAATTTTTCCTTACGAACTCGTTTTTGCTGATGTCTCCGCCGCTAATTATGGCATCTCTTGCAAGCTGATATGCCCTGTTGAAGGCGTCTTTGCTGACGCTTGGCGGAAGCGGAAAACTGCCTATGTCATCAACTAATGTGCTCATGAGGCTATATTGGCGATGGAATTCTTTTAAATCTATAGCTGCATTTTTAACCTTGACTTATTAAAGATTTACAGCATTACTGGAGCAGTGTGCCGCGTTGTCTGAATCATGTATCTTCTGCAAGATAGTGCGCAGAGAAGCGCCTGCAAGCGTAGTCTACGAGGATAATCAGGTAATAGCATTTATGAGTATACAGCCTGCAAATATTGGCCATACACTTGTTGTGCCTAAGAAGCATTACGAGAACATCTTTGATATCCCAGAGGATGAGCATGCATACCTATACAAGGTCGTGAAGAAAATAGCTCACGCCGTAAAAGGCGCGATGTCCGCTGCAGGCATTCGAATTGTGCAGAATAATGGCGCTGCGGCTGGTCAAGTGATTTTTCACGTTCATGTGCATGTTATTCCAATGAACACGCACGGCGCCTTCTTGCGTCATCTTGAAATTCGTGATTTGCAATTGTTAGAGGAAGACGCGGCAAGGATAAGACGTTTCATCTGAAACTATTGGCTAAAGCTTTAACGGAAACTTTTTGATGGACATTTGATGCTTAGCCCAAGATATTTTCTAGCTAAGAATCGGCTAAAATTGGGGACAGATATAAAAGGAAGAGGCGCCAAAGGATACTCTGCGTAAATGCGGGAAAAATATGAGTGAAGAACCTAACAAAAATGAAGTCGCACAGCCAAAGAAACTTTTGATCGACGACACCTCAAATTTCCAGTTCCATGCCGCTTATACGGTTTATTCAGATTTATTTGATGGAGCAGCGGACGCTACAGCAAAAGCAGACTTAAACCGGAATATCGAGGCGCTCAAAGAGGGCAGAATAGACTATGAAACATTTTACAGGAATATAGCACATTACAGGAAGCTGCCGCCTAACCCTCCAAGCCCAACTAAGATTACATTTGAAACGCAGCGGAAGCGCGACTGGCGCATAAAAACTCAAAGGCAAGAACGAATCCGCAGGCACAAAAAATAAGCGCTGAAATCTGTCGTCGTGAATACATCAGTTTGGTTTAAACATGTATAAACAATCCATACGGAAGCCTTATCTAACTATAACGCTTTTCTGCATGATTCACAAAAAGGTGCTGTATGCATGAAAGCGTTGCATGTGGCGATGACCGGCGTTAGCGCCGCGCTTTATGCAGTAGTTGGAATTTTAACAAACATGGGAATAGTAAGCCCAGCCGTTGGCGTAGTCAGATTCTGGCCCGCGGTCATAGTGCCCGCAATCTTCGCGGTGCTCTTCGGCCCATGGGTTGGAGGAACAAGCGCCGCCATCGGCATCTTCATAAGCGACATGGTTCAGCCAGGACACGGAATCGCCCTATTAAGCCTCACCGTCGGCGTTCCATCAAATTTCGCAGGCTTCTATCTCATCGGCTACCTTTCAAGGAACAAAATGAGCATGCACCGCATAGTTCTCGCATTGGCCGTGGGTAGCGCAGTACTAACAGGGCTGATTGGATACCTATTCATGATTGAAGTCTTAACTGCAGACTTGGCTGCCATGTTCCTTGGCGTGCTCTTTATTAGCGTGGCATTAGTTGTTGGCGTTGGGTTATGGAAGCCTGAATGGAAAAATTACGGCTTAGCCGCTGTTGTAGGCCTCTTGGTGGGCAGCGTCATCATAGGCGTCGGCCTCTGGGTGTACAGCCAATTCCTGCCATTGCCGCTTACGGGATTTGAACGTAACGCGCCCGTCTACGCAATTTTCCTTTGGCTTGTATGGACTTTCGCCACCGAGATTCCTTTTCTCGTAACCATTGTTCCGCCAATTGTAAAAGTCTGCTACAAAGCCTTCCCATCATTAGTATCTCGGCCTGAAAAGTGAGAGGAAGCACTGTTGCCTAAAGCAAGCGCCTTCAGCCCTGCGGGCATCTCCAGCTTTTTTGAAATCTGCGATAGAACAGTCGATGGAGCGCCAATTGTGGATTTGGAGCGGGTAGGCGCCAGAGGCGGCGGCTTCGGCATCCAAAGGGGCGTTCTAACCGAAGTCACTGTTTCCGAGGCAAAAGCAAACACTATCCGCGTTTTAATTAACGGTGTCCCTGCGCCAGAAGCGGAAACAACCCGCACAGTCGCCGAGATGCTGCTGCGTAGAAGCAGCAAGTTCTACGAGGTTACAGTCAATCACAAAGTTGATGTTCCAATCGGCGCGGGCTTTGGCTCCAGCGCAGCAGGCGCATTAACCGCAGCTTTAGCGCTGTCGAAGGCCTTTGAGCTGCCGCTTACTTACAATCAGATTGGCAGAATCGCACATGTCGCGGAAGTGCAATGCAGAACTGGGCTGGGCACTGTTGGCCCGCTAATGCTTGGCGGATGCATTCTCACAATTGAGCCAGGCGCGCCGGGAATAAGCGTCATCGACCGCATTCCCCTAAGTGATAATTACGCTATTGTCGCGGGTGTTTTCGGCGCCATCCCAACGAGGCAAGTGCTTGCGTCGGCTGAGAAGCGGCGTGAAGTTAACCGTTGGGGCAAAAAAACTCTTGAGGCGATTTTAGATGAGCCCTCTGTGGAAAACTTTATGGCATGCTGCCTAGAGTTCGCTGAGAAAACCGGTTTTATGACGCCGCGGGTTAGGCGTCTGGCAAAGTTAGCTGAGCAGGCGGGCGCCGTTGGCGTGGCGCAGAATATGGTCGGCGAGGCTGTTCACGCGCTTACGCTTGAGGAAAATGCAGCAGAAATAGCAGAAGCTTTTAAGCAGGTCTTGCCAAACGAGAACATCCTTGTAGCCAAGATTGACTTTCAAGGCGCTAGGCTGGTAAGGCATGAAACGTTTTAGAAAAGTGGCGGTCGGCGGAACCTTCGACGAATTACACAAAGGACACAAAGCCCTGCTCATGAAAGCCTTCGAAATAGGCACGCGCGTCTTAATCGGCTTATGCGCAGACGAGTTCGTGAAGAAAATGGGCAAACCACATATAACCGCATCATACGAAGAGCGCCTAAAAGAGCTGCAAGCTTTTCTTAAAGAGCAAGGGCTAATCGATAGGGCAGAGATTATTCCGCTAAACGACCCTTACGGTAACACGCTGACTGACATGTGCATTGAAGCGCTTGTTGTAAGCGAGGAAACCGAAAAAACCGCCTTAAAAATTAACCAGAAAAGAATAGAGGCTAATCTGCCGCCACTTGAGATAGTCACGATACGTATGGTGCCCGCGGAAA
>JAOZIH010000013.1 GCA_026014545.1 Candidatus Bathyarchaeota archaeon | reverse complement strand
ATACTCACTTACGCTTCCTAAAGAGCTTAAGCCCATCCATATCAGTGACGTATTCGGTGCCGTTTACGCCTTTGAGTTTAGCGGGTATCTGGATGATGCTTTTGATTGGGACGGTGCCGTCGTGGAAGATTTCTCCCCATTGTCTTTCTCCTTCCTCGTTCAGGCTAGCCCAAGTGGCGTATTTCCTCATGTAGACAGGCTCCCCTGCTAGCTGGATGGTTTAGGTTTGAGTTTTTGGCGGTAGATTCTGTCTTCGCCATAAAGCCAGTAACTGTACTGGTAGCCTTCGCCATGGTATCGGTTTTGCATGGTTGCGTTGCTGTTGCACAGTATGTTGTAGGCTGAACGCCACTTGTCTTCCAAGTTGCCTGCCCTATAGGCGATCTCGTATTCGCCTAGTTTGGCGCCTTGCTGAGGCTCAAAACGCAATATGCTAAAAGTTGCTTCTTGAACAGCTACCGACTGCTTTGCGTCTTTTGCCTCTGGCGGCGCGAAAGCGTCAAGGTACTCGTTTGCTGCGTCGGCTATCATTTGGCCAGCGTCCCGTAGTTTGATGAGAAACTCGATTTGCTTGTCCATTAAGCGTCACCTTCCAGCTCAGCTAAAGCTGGTTTCTTGGCAGTGTGCACGTAGTCCTCTAAGTGTTCGTCGAGGACTTCGTAGGCGACATCTCTGGCGATGGACCGCATCAGGCGAGAGAGCTCTTTGCGATTGATGCCTTCTGCGTCAGACATACGCTAATGCCTCCTTATTGCGTGGAAAATGCGCTGTGAGAGGTGCTGCCACAAAATTTTCGGCAGATTTCCGGTCTTGCATTAACCTTACCAATTTATGTTCACCTGAAATTGTGGTGAAGCCTGAATTCAAAAACTATCTAGCGCTTTCACGGAAACTCCCTGCAGCTATCTTTGACGGAGTTTCCTTGTGAGGGGGTCTCATGGTAACTGTCTGAAAATGTCAAATTTAGAAGAGTGTTTCTTGGTGTTGTTGTTGGAATTTGCTTGTTTTTTGTAAAAAGTGTTGTTTGCAGGTTTTCACTATTTTTTGTTTAGGTTAGGCGGGGATTGTTTGCGGTATGGTTATAAGTAAGAATGTTCTTACTATTTTGCGGTGAGAGTGTGGTTGAAGCGTCAACAACCAAGGTTTCCTCCAAAGGCCAAGTAGTCATACCCGCTAACGTGCGCAAAGCCGCCAGCCTAAAGAAGGGCGAAAAAATCTTAGCCATAGCCATCGACGACACAGTAGTCCTCAAGAAGATTGTGGACAAGTCTTTTGAAGAAACCATGAAGCCAGTTTGGAGCAAAGTTAGGCAGCTGGGGCTTTCGGAGGAAGACATCGGTGCCTTCATCGAGGAAGCGCGTGCCCAAAGCAGTTCTTGACGTTAATGTTTGGGTTTCCGCTTTGCTCTGGGGCGGGAAACCTGCTGAAATCGTAAAGGCCGCTGAAGGCGGTAAAGTTGTCATTTTTACGTCCGAGGAGATTGTTGGGGAAATTAGCCAGGTTTTGAATTATCCTAAGCTTAGAAGGGTGTATCAGGCTGCTGGTTTGCGTCATAAAGACCTTGTTGAGGCTGTGCTCAAACTTGTCAGGTTCGTTGAAGTGTCTAAGCGCGTTAATGTTGTTATGGAGCATCCGGCAGATGACAAGTTTATCGAGTGCGCCTTGGCGGCAAGCGCAGATTACATAGTCAGCGGAGATATGCACCTGCTCAAAATAGGCAGTTATCAGAAAACTCGGATATCAATGGTAAGCGAGTTTCTTCAATGCCTTTAGCCTGAATGAGTTTTGAATTGCGATAAATGGTTTTATTCTTTCCCATGCGTTATTCCATTTAATAGCGATAGTAGATCATGCCTAATTGTGGGGGGTCGGTTGTTCGCAATGTTTTGTGGTTGGTGTTAAATGGAGCGCAAGTTCAGAAAAAAGGCTAGAAACGATCACTCAGAGTTCGTTTCAACACTCCAAACAGGGCGTGCTCTTTCGACCAATGCGCTTCTTTCACGTCAGAGTCCATTTTCTTTCGGATGATAAAGTGTCTTAGTTCTTTGAAGTATGGTGCATCTAAAAACTCACTGTGTTCTTCATCCATTAACGTATACTTACCAACGGCATCAAAAAAGTACAATTTCTCTTTATCATTTAATTTGTTTGAATGTTTCTTTATCGTTTCTATGGCGAAATTTAATCTGGCTCTGAGCCAGGCTATTTTTCCTCTTCTTGTGTTTTCTTCAAAAGCGGTGTTATTTCTTATTTCTTCTTCATATTTGTCTTGTATTTCTTGCAATTTTTTTCTTAGTTTGGTATCTTCTATTTTTTCATAATCCTCAGGTTTTATCTTTTCGTAAATCCTTTTTACGCTTTTTTTGCTTCGGCAAATTTGCTGTTTTTTCTGCATTTTGGCATCAAAGCGGCGATTAATCTTTTCCATAGCCTTTAATTCCTTTGCAATTTCCTTTCTATCATTTATAATGTCTTCAGACAGGAAGTAGAATTCATATTGTTTGTCTATGTTTTGCGCGTTTTGTATTTTGATATTCATTTCAATGTTTTCGGTGAAGGCTGATTCTGTGAAGTTAGAGGACCCTACGATTGCAACTGTTTTCCCTGCGCGCATTCTAAAAAGGTAAATTTTCGGGTGGAAAGTTGGGCTTATTATTAGTCCAGTTCTTATTTTCTGTTTTGAGTTAGCTTCGAATTTTTCTATTTCTGATAATACGTCGGGAAGTGTTCTTAAACCGAAAAGTATGCTTAGTTTTCCACCGTTTTTCAAAAAAGAAGTAAGTGCTTCTTCATAATAAGAAAGTGCGCTTTTACTAATGCAGTAAGCGGCTATTTTGACTTCCTCAGAATTATCAATTAACTCGAGAATAGCTTCTGCCGTTTTTGTTGCATCTAGTATTTGAAATGTCACTTTTAGACGCCCTCAGGTTTGTTTTTGTTTATAATTGGCTTTTAAGTTGTTGTCTGCTTGATTTTAGGTTTTTGCGGAAAGGTTTATTATAGTGGGTTATATGGTAACTATGTGGTGGCTATAGTGACAGAAGATGAAGTTACGACGATACAGCTTAAGAAGGCTGTAGTTAAGGAGTTGAAGAGCCTCAGGCGGTATCCCAGAGAAACCTACAACGAGACCATTTCCAACTTGATAAGGCTGGCGAAGGAATCCCGAGTTCGCAGGCAGTATGATGAGTTCCTTCATATGGTTCAGCAGGCTAAGATGCGCGAGTTATGGGATAACGCTGAGGATGAGGCTTGGGAGCATGCTTAAAGCTGGAGACGTCATACTCACAGCCGTACAGTTTACGGACACCTCCGAAGTAAAGATTAGACCCGCGGTGGTTCTTTTTGAAGAGTTGGGAAATGTGGTTGTAGCGGGCGTAACCAGCAATCTCAAAATGAAGGGAATCCCACTGTCCAAGAGCGAGGGCGCAGTTAAAGACAGCGTCATTAAGCTGAACTATATTTTCACTATTTCGGCTGAAATGGTTTACAAAGTTCTGTTTCACTTGAGCAAAGAGAAAAAGCAGCTTATATATGACGAATTATGCGGAAGGCTGGGCGGGCTTAAGGCTTAACCTCATTATTTTGGTTTTTTCTGAGAGCAGCACGTTTAGCAGTGATAGCAGGATTGAGGCTGTCTGTATGTCTGTGGCTTTGTCAAGTATGTCCTGCATGCTGTTTTCTTTGAGCAGCATAGCGAGGTAGGCTTTTTAGGTTTCAGCTCGTAGAATGTTTGAATTTTTGCGCTTTCTCGGGTTGTTTTGGTTTCTTTTATGTAGCCTGCTTCTTTTAGCGCGTGCAGGCGTTTGGTTAGGCTTGCGTAGTAGGTTTCCTCTAATCCTGGGTATCTGGTTACTTGTTTGAGGAGTTGCTTTATGGTTTGGGAGTTTTCTTTGGCGGGAATCTCGAAGATGGAGGTGTTGGCTCTTCTGCACTTGAACACGGCGAGTTTGATGCTTTTAGCTTTGTTTCGAGTTTTTCGTGATAGTTTTCTTCTATAGTTTATTTAAATAGACTTCGCAAGATAAAGCTCTTAAAACTTGCATAAACAGTATTCGGCCACTCAAACCTCCTTATGAACCCCACCTTTACTTCATTAATGGGCGTATAGCCATGAGACCAAAAATCAGCATGGCTAAACTCATGATTAACGCTTGATCCTTCATTTGAGTCTTTATTTACCATCGTCCGCCTACGCCGCCGCCGCCAGAACGGCCACCGCTCCAGCGTCCACTGCCTCTGCTTGAGCCTCGCCTGAAAACTGGAAGGAAAACACCAAAGAGAATGAAGATGATTACGACCCATAACGGGATGCCGAAGATTTCCCACTCCCAAAAAGGAGTTGAAGACGATTCAGAAGTATTGACACTTTCATAATAGTAGTAGCCTCTAAGCGCGAGATTGTTCGATTCATTGCTCGCGGGAATCTGTTGACTCAGCGCGACTACTGTGTAGTAGAGGCCTTCGCCGTAGTTGCCCTGCTGAAAAGCTGGAACAAGATAGTTCTGGGCAATGAGGTTAGCTTCTATATCGGTTATGTCGCCTTCTAAGCCATAGCCAACTTCGATGCGCCACTGCTGCTCTTCCATCGCAATTAAAATGAGGACGCCGTTGTCTTTGCCCTTCTTGCCGATGCCTGTTTGGATGCCATCATATACTTCCAGTGGTTCTTCGTTGAAGATGTGAACCCCCAGCTTCACTATGTCGTGGATTTCAGCGCCTGAAGAGTCTTTTATGCTGTGCCCATAAAGTGATGGGAAAACACAGACTACGATTTCAGCTGTTGTGTTAGCGTCAATGGCGCGCGCGTAGCTTTCGATTTTTTCAACCCATTCGTCTTCAATAATGTAACAGCTAGCTGACTGGATCACGAAGAAACTATATGCTAATATTAATGCAAGAAAAAATATGGCGATGCTTCCTCTGAACAAGGTTCTTGCCAGCTTAGAAGTTCAAAGAGGGCACTTCAGTTGAGCCAATCTGCGCTTCGAAGTAAGATTTGGCAGTGAACCCCCAGCCTGCAGCCCACAAGTTTGCAGGAAAAGATTGGATGGCAGTGTTGTAGTCACGGACTGCTTCGTTGAAGCGCATACGCTCGGTGGATATGCGGTTTTCTGTGCCTTCAAGAGTTATCATCAACGATTGAATCACTTCTGAGGAGCGAAGATCAGGGTAAGCTTCAAAAGTAACCATTAAACCGGTAATACCTGACTCCATTTGGGCAGTCGCATTGTTAATGGCATCCATATTGCCGCTTTGTAACGCATTCATCCATTGGCTGCGCAAAGCAGTAACATTTTGCAGCATCGAACCTTCATAGGTCATATAAGCTTTGGCGGCGCTAACAATGTTAGGTATCAAATCGTATCTCCGCTGAAGCTCCTGCTCCACTTGAGCCCACTTTTCATCAACAGAAGCGCTTAAAGCCACAAGGCGGTTATAAGTTGAAAAATACATTACCGCAAAACTTGCAACCACTATAACGGCGATTATGGCTACTATTGCAACTACGATTTTCCCCTTCATTAAAGGCACCTTTTTTGGGCTATAATGAAAACACCTTGATTTAAAAATTACGTAAAACTAAGGACATCAGTTGTCTTCTGCAAACTTCAAGTGATTCTCGAGATTTTTATTGTTTGGACTAAACAATAAAATTGACGAACACACTCTTACGCAAAAAGCAGTTTTGCCCTCAATGCTAAATATATCAAAAATTGTGAACATAGCATTATATAAGGAGTGATTGCCGTAAAGAAAGCAGAATCACTTATGCCGACGGCTTTTCAAGAACTCAGTATTCATCATAAGCTCCGCAAAGACTTGTTTATCTTCAATTAAGTAGAAGGTCATGTGTTCGCAAAAATCACAACGGCATAATTAGAACTGCTGTTCCTCTAAAAGAACAATTTGTTCTTTAGGGAGAGCTAAATATCTGCTTGGGCATTGGAATAATTGTGATTTTGCCATGAGGCAAGCAGCGTTAATACTTGCGTTGGCAGTTTTGTTTGCATCTACCATGCTTAGTTTTCGATTAGCTAATTTTGCTACTGCTCAGGATTATACAACCATAATTATCAGGGCCGACGGAAGCATCGAGGGCACGGACAAAATTCAGCGTACCGGCGATGTTTACGTTTTCACTGGCAATGTTTCGGGCAACATTAAAGTCCGAAAAGGCAACATCATAATTGACGGTGCAGGTCTCACACTTAACGCCGATAATGGAACAGGAATAGAAATAGCAAGCGAAGCAACCAGACACCCTTCTGAGCTTGACGTGTGGAACGTAACGGTAAGGAACTTGAGGATAACAAATTTCCACATAGGGATAAAATGTGAATTCGGAGGAAACCACACCTTTTATGGCAATTACATCTCAAACGATTTTATAAGCCACAACGGAACAGGCGGTTTCACATGGGAAAGCCTCGGCATAGCGCTCTGGGGCAGCACAGGCAACAACATCACTCACTGCACTATCGGAGGTTCACCTGCAATCTACATGCACTTTGCTGTCAGCAACAATTTTGTAGTCGAGAACAACATCATTTTTGGTGCACATTTGGCTATTAGCGGAATCGAAACATTTGAAAGAAACTATTGGAGAGATTATTTACAGAGGTATCCGAACGCCTCTGAAGTTGATTCTTCAGGAGTGTGGGATACACCTCATTCCATCGCAGATTCTACTGGCTTTGAGAATCGAGTATTCCAAGACAATCATCCGCTGGTAAACCCAGTATCAATTCCAAATTTCGCATTAACCTTACCCACAATAACGTCACCTCAGCAGTTTTCTATCACGCTATTTTTGCTTGTTGCTTCAGTCATCATTGCGGTGGTGGCCTTTGCTATAGGAGCGCTCGCTTACTTAAAAAACAAGAGTAAAGCGAAAAACTTGCCAAACAACTAATGTTCATTAAATTGGTAAATTCTACTCTATACTGAAACAGCAAATTAGTCTTTTTGTTGCAAAGACCCGCGATAACACAGCCGGATTCTGTGGTTAATTAAACTACATTCCTTGTTACAGCGAATCTTTTGTATCTTTCCCGGCATTTTGCGCATCTTCCGATGAGGGCTCTTAGGCTTTTCTGCCTGTCTATGGAACCTTCCTTCTTTGCCATTTTCCATTTTGCATCCAATTCAGAATTATGCCTATACCCTCGCCTGCGCAATTCTCGGGCGAGGTCTTCATGGCGATCGTATAAGTTATGGATTTCAAGTAAACCCTTGTCTATGTAACCCCTAACTGAATGCCCAGCATCGATGTTCCAAACAAACAAGTGTATTTCAGAATGCTCTCCGAGCAGATGATTCCTACACATAATTCTTGGGTCAACCATCCACATACGCATAGGAATCACATGTAGAAATTTAATGAACAATGATGCCGTATTCGCCTGTTACTGGATCCTGAAAGAGCGACAACCTCGGCGGATAAAAAGTGAAAAGCACAAAGGCGAGAGCCAAGAGGAGCAGGGCAATTAAGCAAACTACGCTTAATTTGGGTGCTAACTTTTTTCCAGTTAATAGTTTGTAGCTTACTATTTGACCGGCAATAACGGCTATGATGAACGTGAGAATGTCTATGGCGAGTATGCTCTCGCCGAGAATTGCAGTATAAGAATAGAAGATAATGATAATCACCGTGGGAATTAGGTAGATGCTGACAGTCTTGGCCAGCAGAAAGTTGTTAACAGTCTTTCGCAACTGCGTGAACTCGAAAAGTGCGAAGACTATGGCCGGCCAGAAACCGAGTTTCAAGTGTTCCCACACGCTTTCATTGATCGCCGAAAACACTCCGACGGCAACCTGACGGCCAGACCACTCGAAAGTAAAGTGCAATACGCTCCCGAAGGCAATTATGAAAATGATTCCAGCTAACTCATAAAAGAGAGTACGCCTATTGCTCATGGCTAACCAAGTTTAGGTTTAACAGTGCTTTTATATTAAAGCATTTATCCAAGCTAATAGTAACCACGCGTGTTCAGCCGTAACTACCCTTGGGTTTATGCCTATTATTTTGAATTTTAATTTCATACGGCTAATTCATAATCAATTTTAATCTCTGTAATCTAAATCGCAATAGAAATGAGCACTGCTGATCTAAATGACTAAGGCTGAGTTTGCGTCAATAAGTGGAGCATACGTGAATCTCTGTAGAGAAAAGGTAATCAGGGTGCTGCACGTAGATGATGACGCAGACTTCTTAGCCGTTGCGAAGCAATGCTTAGAGGAGCCAGGATTATTCGAGGTTGAAACAGCATTATCTGCGGAAGAAGCGCTTAGTAAGTTAAGAGACGCCGAATATGATGTAATCGTTGCCGATTACAAGATGCCCGGGAAAACAGGGTTGGAACTTCTAAGAGAGCTACGGCGAAACGGAAACAATATTCCTTTCATATTATTTACATGTAAGGGTAAAGAAGAAATCGCTATTGAAGCCTTGAATTCTGGAGTATTTCGCTACGTTAGAAAGGAAGGGCACCCTGAAGCCACATACGCTGAACTGAAACGAAGCATCTGTGAGGCAGCGAAGGGGCAGAGGGCTGAAAAGCTTTTGCGCGAAGCTGAAAATCGTCTCCGCTTGATCACGGAGAACATCCAAGAAATATTGCTATTAGTTGATAGAGATTTGGTAATTACTTATGCGAGTGCATCGGTTAAATGGGTTTTAGGTTATGAACCAGACAAGATAGTAGGAAAATCCATTACCGAGTTCATTCACCCAGATGACCTGCCAACAGTGTTGAGTGCTATAGAAAAAGTTTTCATGGATTGCTCTGGAGGAAAACTTGAACTTTGCTGCAAAAATGCTGATGGAAGCTACGCGTTAATGGATGGAGCATCAAAAGTTTTAATGGGTGACGGCAAAGTTGCGGGCATTATAATTACTGCTCACGATATTACCGAACAGAAAAGAATTGAGCAAGCTCTAAAAGAGTCTGAGGAAAAATACAGAGCACTTTTTGAAGAAGCCTTAGACGCCATTTTTGTTGCTGACGCCGAAACAGGAATTCTTGTTGACTGCAACCGCGCCGCAACAGAGTTGGTTGGAAGATCAAAATCAGAATTAATAGGCATGCATCAATGCTTTCTTCATCCTCCAGAATCTATTGACGGAAAATTCAGCAAAAGTTTTATGCGTCATTGCAAAGAGTGTGGAGGCTTCTCAGTTGAAGAGCAGATTATTACCAAAACAGGCGAAATTAGGGATGTTTCAATAAAAGCCAACCTCATAGAAGTTGGCAGCAAAAAACTGCTTTTTGGAGTTTTCAGAGACATCACAGATGTCAAGAGAGTTTCTGAGAGGAACCGTTTGCAAGCACGGTTACTGAATGCTGTTGGTCAAGCTATTATCGCAACTGATGTTAAAGGCAGAATCGTATATTGGAACCGCGGTGCAGAGAAACTCTATGGCTGGAAAGAAACAGAGGTTCTATGGCGGTATATCAATGACGTCATTTCTGCGGAATCAGCAAAAGAGCAGGCAAAAAGTGTTATGGATCAGCTGCTTAAAGGAGAACACTGGTCAGGAGAGTTTATCGCTAAAAAACGTGATGGAAATAATTTTCCAACAATCATGACCTATTCGCCAATTGTTGACGACAGAAAGAAGATCATTGGAACTATCTGTGTTGCAACTGATATATCTGAGCAGAAGTGGATGCAACAAGTTACTAATGAAGCACTCCAAAAAGTCGTAGAACTTAATGAAAAGCTGCATGTAGTTGAAAGCTTAACGCGGCATGATATACGAAATAAACTTTCTGCGTTAAATGGCTACATCTACATTTTGAAAAAACGGCTCGGCGACAAACCAGAAATCTTGCAGCAGTTAAAAGATGCAGAGTTAATATCGCAGCAAATACTGCGGATTATTGCTTTCGAGAAAACTTACGTGCAAGTAGGTTCAGAAGAACTTTCTTACGTTGACGTTGAGAGGTATATTAACGAAGCAGCGTCTCTTTTTTCAGATTTAAAAGGTGCTACGCTGGTTAACGAATGTCGAGGACTAATTGTTCTTGCTGACTCGGTGCTGCGGCAATTATTCTATAATTTAATAGATAACACATTGAAATACGGCAAGAAAACTAGCAAAATCCGAGTATATTACAAGGAAGAAGAAAACCATCTGAAACTCGTCTATGAAGACGATGGTATAGGAATACCGGAAAACATTAAGAAGCACCTTTTCCAAGAAGGCTACGGAACCGGTACGGGTTATGGACTTTATCTGATAAAAAAGATATGCCAAGCTTACGGTTGGGCAATAGAAGAAACAGGTAAGGAAGGCGAATGCGCCCAATTCACCATAACTATTCCAAAAATAACTAAAGATGGTAAAGTAGGCTACAAACTAAACAGCTAAAAAAATGAAAGGCAAATTTTCATGTAAAAGGGCCTCAGAAAATTAAGGATAATAAGCAAAAAGTATCATGGATAAACAGGCAAAAGCCCTGACAAGGCTAACTGTTTAAATATTAAAACGTTAAATATAAGCGAGAGATGGAGAATCACCTATGGATTTAAGCGCATACTTCCTGACGTTAGAGTACATCCTTATGGCATCAACTTTTGTCGCCTTACTGCTAATATTCTTGTATTCATATTACGGTAAGGAAGAAGAACAAACAAGCGAGAAAAGTTAGCCATTAAACTTTAGCTTTCTATTCATAATAAAAAATATTACAATACTTAGAACAGCGAGAATTATGCTGAATGATACCAGTAAAGTGGCATCTGGGCCAGCGCCAATTACTATCGGAAACGGACCGATGAAAATAACTGCGCCAGCACTCCAGCCGTGGCCATTAAAGGCGGTCGCAAACGCAATAACCATTATACCCACGATTATCAGAGTGAGACCTATAATTAAAAATGAAAGGAACTTGCTAGATAATGTTATTTCTTCCTCGAGGGCTTCTAGGTTTTCTTCATCAACCATCGCCAATTAGCCTCCCTCTACTTAAGCAACAGGTACTGCACAATAACCAAGACAATAAGCATAACTGTAAGTGTCAAGGAAAGCAGCAAAACAGTTTTAAGCGATTTTCGGTCTGTTCCAAAAATTATCGGAATAGGCCCGATTATGACAGCTCCGCCGCCACGGAACTTCGCAGCTTTGGCACTTGAAACAGAGAACAAAACGAGAGTAACTATTATAATTAGTACGCCAATGAAAACCAGCGTTACGCCAAGAGCGTAAAGAGACGCAGAGTCCACCACTCTCTCCCTGCCCAATCTTGAAAATACGGACCGTTTTAATAAACTTAGCCGAACCCACATGAACGTAAACCAATACAGAAAATTTAAAACAGACTTAACACTTTATCGTGCTGAAGCAGAAAAAATGTCTATTGAAGAGGTAATCCAGCAGATTCTGTCTAAACATCCAGAACTCAGCCGAAACCAAATTCTTGAAAGCTTAAAAGTTGAGAAAAACAAAACAGGCGGGCTAATAGCAGAGGAGACGCTGCTACGTTTAATTGCTGCCAGATATGGCGTTGACATCCCGAGAGACCAGGCTCAAGGCGGATTACAGGTAAGCCATTTAGTTTCAGGATTAAATGATGTTACAGTAACAGGCCGTGTGATCGCAGTTTATCCTTCAAGAAACTTTGAGGGTGAAAAATCTGGCAAGTTTGCAAGCATAGTTATCGCCGACAAAGCCTCCACCATACGCGTTATGTTATGGAATGATCATGCCAAACTAGTAGAAAAAGGTGAGCTTAAAGCAGGGCAGATAGTTCGGTTACTTCATGGATATACCCGCGAAGACCGCAGAGGCAAAGTGGAATTACATCTTGGCAGCAAAAGCCAAATTGAAATTGAACCCGAAGATGCGAAGGCAGAGGATTTTCCTTTTATCGGCAAATTTGCCACAAAAATAGGCAATATAAACAAAACACTCAAGGAAATTCATCTTGTAGGTACTGTTAAAACTCTACTTTCAGCGTCCAAGTTCACAAGAAATGACATGAGCGAGGGAACCGTGCTGCGATTTACGCTTGCGGATGAAACTGGAGAAGTGCCAGTCGTAGCTTGGAACGAAAAGGCAGAGGAGCTTACGAAAATTCTGAAAATAAATGCGCGTTTACAGGTGGTAAACGGGAAGATAAAGGAAAACGCAAATGGCAAACTTGAAGTGCATATTGACGCTGCTACGTATGTGCAGGTTTTAGAGCATCCTAATTTTTGATGCTACCGCTTCGCTCATTTCGCTTGTAGTGGACGAACCGCCTAAGTCTTTTGTGCGCACTTTCCCTTCGCTGAGCACTTGCATAACCGCTTTTTCAATTTTAGCTGCAGCTTCTTTTTCGCCCAAGTAATCCAGCATCATCTGCGCCGCCATTATAGTGGCTATTGGATTAACAATATTCTGTCCCGCATACTTTGGCGCGGAACCGTGGACAGGCTCGAACATGCCGTATGCGTCGCCTATGTTTGCGCCAGCAGCTAAGCCTAAACTTCCCGTAACTTGTGCTGCTTCATCGGAAATTACATCGCCAAAGAGGTTAGTGGTGACTATGACGTCGAAGGTTTCAGGCTTTTTAACCAGATGCATTGTCATGGCGTCTATGTGAACATCGTCCACTGCCACATCAGGGTACTTAGCGGATACTTCCTGCACTGCGTCTTTGAAGATGCCGTCAGTTATTCTCAGAATATTGCCCTTGTGCACGTAAGTTAAGTGTTTTTTGCGTTTAGCGGCAAGCTTAAAGGCGAATTCCGCGACACGCAAAGAAGCTTCTTTAGTGATTATCCTCAAGGCTACGCCAACACCCGGAGAAACTTCATACTCGATACCAGAGTACAAGCCCTCGGTGTTCTCGCGAACCACAACCAAGTCAATGTTCGGCTTTAACGCCTCCACATTTGGGAACGAGCGGCAAGGTCTCACATTGGCATAGAGATTGAACATTTTCCTGATTTTCACTGCCACGCTGACAGGCGCGCCGGGCGTTTCAGGCGTAGTCATTGGACCCTTAAGGCAAGCATCGGTCTTTTTCAGCAGCGCAACTGTCTCTTCAGGCAGATTAGTGCCATACTTTTCTATGCAGTAATAGCCTGCTTCGCCATAGAGAAAATTAAGCTTGAACTGCGCTGATTCTTGAACAGCCTCTAAGACTTTTATGGTTGCATCCGTGACTTCTGGGCCTATTCCATCGCCTTTTAACACAGCAATATTATAAGTTTTAGACATTGAAACCACTTCTGTGAGGTAAAACAATATTCTTTAATTTATCATTATTCCCTTTTTTTGATAGAAAAACTCGAAAAGGCTTCACGGGACTGAAGGCTTAAAAAGAGAAGGAGCTTTAACGAAGTTTCATCAGCACCATTTCTGCAGCTAAAATCATAGGCTCCCAAGTTTCATTCAGCGGCGGCGCATACGCCGTATCTGCCTTAGCTAACTCACGCACAGTCATACCCTTCTGAATTGCGAAGGACAAGGCGTTTATGCGTTGCGTGACTTCTTCACCGCCAACTATCTGCGCGCCTATGATACGTTGCGACTCTTTTTCAACGATCAGCTTAATCTTTATGGGCAGCGCATTAGGGTAGTAATCAGCTCTTGTCTTTGAACTTATGGCGCCAGTGATCACTTCGATTCCAGCTCTTTTCGCTGCTGCTTCAGTCAGCCCAGTTACTCCTGCTTCAATGTTGAAAAGCCGCGTTACAGCTGAACCCAAAACTCCGGGAAAGAGGGCGTAACCGCCTCCAGCATTTATCCCAGCAACCTTGCCTTGTTTGACGGCAACTGTGCCTAATTGTTGGCACACAGGCTTGTGGGTGATTAAGTGCGGTGTTTCTGCGCAGTCTCCAACAGCGTAAACATCTTTGACCTCCGTTTCCATCCGCGCATTTGTTTTAATCCCTCTTGTCTCACCTAAGGGTATTCCAGCCTCGGCTGCAAGTTTTGTGTTTGCACGGACGCCAAAAGCGCTTAGGAAGAGATCAGCTTCTATCTTTTCGCCTCCAGCCATGATCGCCGTCACTTTATCGCCGCCGAGAAACTCTTCCACGGCCTTCTCTGTGAGAATACGCATGCCATGCTCTTGCAGATGCTCCTGAACAAGCTTCGCCATGTCAGCGTCAAGCATCTGTGGTAATATCTGGGGCAACATCTCCACAACCGTAACCTTTAAGCCGCGCTCAGTTAACGCTACGCCTGTTTCCAGCCCGATTAGCCCAGCGCCCATTACAACTGCTGATTTAGCGCCATTCTGCACTGCTTGGAGAATTCTTTCGCCGTCTTCCAAAGTGCGGAGACTGTGGATTCCCTGCTTTTCTGAGCCCTTAATTGGAGGCGTAAAAGCGTTGGCGCCTGTGGCTATTACGAGACTATCGTATTGCAGTGTATCTGTGGCGCCTGTCTTGTCGACGGCAGTAACTGTCTTATCTTTCGTGTTTATGGCAGTGGCTTTGGTTTCGGTTTTCAGGTTCAGTTTCATCATCTGGAAGTAAGCTTGCGAGTAAACAATTAGATCTTTAAAACTTGGGATCTGCTCACCTATCACGAAGGGCAAGCCGCAACGGGAATATCCCGCAGTTTTCTCCTCGGTTATTAGCGTGATTTCTGCGGTGTGGTCTTTTTTACGCGCTGCTGAAGCCGCTTCCACACCCGCGGCGTTAGCACCGATAATGATTATTCGTTTAGCCATCCTGAGGTTCCTTCATTTTATCTGGCTCTTGTGCCATTCCACCGCTTTGTCGAAGTCCATTAAATTGGGCAATTCTGCCTGCAGATTCGAAGGCTTCACAACAATCAACCAGCCTTTCACGTAAGGATCTTCATTTAGAAGCTCAGGTTTCGACAGAACTTCTGTGTTAACTTCCTCCACTGTTCCGCTTATAGCGGCAACCACGACAGAAACTGCCTTCACTGATTCAAGTGTACCATAAGGCTCATTCTGCTTCACTTCGGCGCCTACCTCTGGCAAATCGGCGTATACTATCTCGCGCAATTGCTTCTGTGCGTAATCAGTTATGCCCATGCGCACTTTGTCGCCTTCGATTTTTACCCAGGCAAAATCTTTTGAATAGTAAAGTCCTTCAGGAACCTCATATCCGTCTACTTTCACCATGCAAATTGCACCTCTTTAGACGTATTTGAGTTTTCAACCCTTAAAAGCTTTCATAAATTCCCCTTTTTAAGTGCAAAAGCAGAAAGACTCAGCGTTCTCGTATACCTGCAATGTAGTCTTCGACCCATTGCTTAGCGGTGGAATCAGGCACTTGAATTGGTGGATGCTTAAACGCGTATGCAGAGACGCTTATGAGTGCTCCTTTGATTTTTCGCTCTAGAGCTATTTTCACAGCTCTTATCAGGTCGATGACAACGCCTGCGCTGTTCGGTGAATCTTCAACTTCTAGTTTAACGTTTATGGTTATTGGGCGGTCGCCGAACTTTCGGCCCTTAAGCGTTATGTAACATATTTTCTTATTCTGCAGGAATGGAACATAGTCTGATGGGCCTATTCTAGTAGGCAGTTCATAAGGAACGAGGCTTGTAACAGCTTCTGTTTTACTTATTCGTTTGGTCTTCAGCCTATTTTCAACTGTCATGTTCAAGAAGTCTGTGTCCCCGCCGAGATTCAGCTGATAAGTTTCATCAACTATAACACCGCGATCTAGGCACAGACGCACGAGATTTCGATGCAGTATTGTTGCGCCCACTTGGCTTTTAATATCATCTCCTGCTACAGGAAGCCCAGCTTTCTCGAACTTTCGGCTCCACTCCTGGTCTGAGGCGATGAATTCGGGCATGCAATTTACGAAGGCGCATCCTGCGTCGATGGCTGCTTGAGCGTAAAAGCGGGTAGCTTCGCGGCTTCCAACGGGAAGATAGTTTACTAGCACTTCGGCTTTTGCTTCTTTTAAAACTTTAACCACATCGTCGCTATGGTGTGTTTTTTCATCATAAACATGGAAGACTTTTTTCATATGTTCCGCTACACCGTCTAAAATTGGGCCTCTAGAAACTTTAACTCCCAGATTCGGGACAGAGGCAAATTTTGGACAACAGTTAGGCTCAGTGAATATTGCCTCAGATAGGTCCTTTCCAATTTTGTTTTTGTTCACGTCAAATGCGGCGACAAACTTGATGTCTCTTATGTGATATCCGCCGAAGTTCACGTGCATGAGACCTGGCACGGTGGTGCCTTCTTTTGCGTCTTTATAGTATTGAGTCCCTTGAATTAGGGCGGACGCGCTGTTGCCTACACCAACGAGTGCTACGCGTATTTCCGGCAAACCTTTTAACCCTCTTAGTGAAGAAGGCTTAATGTTTGTCTGCTCTATAACTTTTTCCTAAAACAATGGGACACACTATTGTCAAGTGTATCCTTTTCTTGAGGCTTGAAAGATATAGCCGCGCTAATGTAATTTTCATGGTTTAAATAAGGAGCGATTAGGTCTGAAAATGCACGTAGTGTACAGAAAAATGGTGGATTTGCCACGAAAACTCTTAAATGAGAGCGAGAAATAACTGAATCACGACTTGAGCATATTAACAGACAAGGATGAATTGGAAAATGGCTTCCACAACTGAAAATAAACTGGAAATACTCAATTATGATGAAAAAACAAAAACATTCACTACGAGATCCACAAAGACGGAACACACTTGCACTATTGTTGACACCTTTGCGGAGATGTTTCCCTTATGGGCTAGTCGAGTGCTTATTACAGCGGAAAATGAGAAGTGGACGTTAATAGCTGCTAATGTGACTACGGGTTTTGCTACCAGCGTTATTATGGCGCCGGCAGAAGCAGCCATCGAGCGGATGATACCAGCGGATCAAACACCAGACAAGCGCCCAGGTGTGCTCGTTCAAATTTACAATCGTGATCGCTTTGAGCTTAAGCATCAGCTTATGGAGCGCATAGGCCAATGTGTAATGACTTGCCCAACAACCGCTGCTTTCAACGGCTTGACGACTGCGAAGCGTGTCCTAAGAGTCGGCAGTAGCCTACGTTACTTTGGCGATGGTTTCCAGAAAAAGACCATGGTAGGCGAACGAAGATGCTGGAAGATCCCAGTTATGGAAGGGAACTTTATAGTTGAAGACGGCTTTGGCGCGCAGGAGGCAGTGGCAGGCGGCAACTTCATGATATTCGCTGAGAACCAAGCGTCTGGGCTTAAAGCAGCTGAAGCCGCCGCGGATGCCATACGCGCAAAGGCACCTGATGTTATTATGCCGTTTCCGGGCGGTATATGCCGTGCAGGCAGCAAGGCGGGGTCGCTTAAGTACAAGATGAAGGCTTCAACGAATCATCCTTACTGTCCAACGCTGCGGTCAGTAGTGCCGGATTCGGTTGTTCCAGAAAACGTAAATTGTGTTTACGAGATCGTCATTAACGGCTTAACGCTTGATGCCGTAAAGAACGCAATGAGGCAAGGTGTAACTGCAGCGGCAAGCGTGCATGGCGTGGTAAAGATTTCATCAGGAAACTATGGCGGCAAGCTAGGGCCTTACAAGGCTTTTCTGAAGGAAGTGCTTCAGGCTCCATAACTACCTCCCTTTTTAGGGTAGCAACTTTTATTTTAACCGTTAAGAACGTACATATGGTTTATAGCATAATGAGTGAAAATTCGTGAGCACCGCAAAAAAATCTTCGCTGGAACTGTTCAGACTACGGAAAATGCTGAATATTCTAGCCAGCAAAACAGGCAGTCACACAGAGTTAATTTCACTTTATATTCCTCCTGGAAAGCAGATCAGCGATGTCATCAATATGCTGCGTGACGAGTATGGAACAGCATCGAACATTAAGTCAACTACTACACGCAAGAATGTGCAGGAAGCAATCGTGAAGGTGCAGCAGCGACTTAAGCTGTTTAAGGATTCTGGAGAAAATGGCCTTGTTATTTTCTGCGGCGCCATTCCGCAGGAAGGCGGAGGCCCAG
Organism: Candidatus Bathyarchaeota archaeon; assembly: GCA_026014545.1. Classification (GTDB taxonomy): domain Archaea; phylum Thermoproteota; class Bathyarchaeia; order Bathyarchaeales; family Bathycorpusculaceae; genus JAOAIV01. The sequence continues at coordinate 16,884 of JAOZIH010000013.1, read as the reverse complement.
GCAGCGAAAGAATGGAGACCTACGTTATTATACCGCCTGAGCCAATTAGGATTTATCTTTACCGCTGCGACTCACGTTTTCACACCGAACATTTGCAGGAATTGCTTAAGGAAAAAGAGACTTATGGAATTCTTCTCATCGACGCTACAGGCGCTACTATCGCTACTCTTCAGGGTAAACGGCTTGAGATAGTCAGGCAGATGTATTCAGGCGTTGGCGGAAAGACACGTGCAGGTGGACAGTCGGCGCGGAGATATGAACGTTTGCGGGAGATGCAGCTCAATGAGTATTTTACGCGTGTTGGCCAACACGCAAATGAGGTGTTCTTGCCCATAGACACGTTGAAGGGAATAATTATTGCTGGTCCTGGACCGACAAAGTACGATTTTGTAAAGGGCGATTACCTAAATTATCAGTTAAAGAACAAGATTATCGACACAATTGACACGGCTTACGTGGAAGAGCAGGGCGTTAAGGAAGTTGTGGAGAAAGCGCCTGAAATAATGCGGAAAGTCCGCTATATCGAGGAGAAGCAGATTATGCAGCAGTTCCTTTACGAAGTCGGCCACGACACAGGAATGATTACCTACGGCGAAGCTGAAGTCCGCAATGCCCTTGCCGCAACCGCCGTCCGAACACTACTTATCTCTGAGAAAGTTGATCTTTTACGCGTTACAGTTAAGTGCAGCGCATGCGGCTACGAAGAGAAGCACACAGTTAAAACGCAATCGCTAATGGAGTTTGAACAGAGTTTGATCGGGAAAGCTTGTCCAAAGTGTCAGGCGCCATCCCTGTTTATCGCGGACAAGCAGGATATAATTGACGAGCTAGCAGAGCTAGCACAGCAAGCCAACGCAGATGTAGAAATTATCTCAACAGAAACCGAAGAAGGACAAATGCTGAAGAACGCATTTGGCGGCATAGCAGCGATTCTACGATTCAAAATGCAAGGCTAGCACGGCTTGCAGATTGTGTCCTTGCTGAACCATGTGCTGTTTTTTAGAGATGCGGGCTTAATTTCGAAAAATCTTTAATAGGCAATGCCTCCATCGAGAAGGCATAAAGAGACCAGTTTGAAAGGTTGCAAGAGAGAAAAGTATGCCTGAAAAAGAAAAAAAGAAAAGCTGGCGAGAAATACAGCGCGAGAGGCAGAAAAGGCAGCAACGCGCTGAAGAAGCCTTCAAAATCCAGATGGAACGAGAAGCCAAGAGAAAGCCGCGGAAAGTGCCTAAAGGTAAAATACTTCTGGCAGTTCTTGCGCTCATTGTAATTCTAGGAGTTTATGGATTATGGCAGCTTACAACTCCGCCCGCTTCTACTGATGACACGACACCGATAACGCCTGTAAGCGGCTACATCATTATCATGCCCGACGGAACCATTAACCCATCTAACGCCCCAATTTTATATGACGGCAACAACCGTTACACTTTCACCGCGGACATCTCCAACCCAATGATAGTCGGAAGAGACAGCATTATAATCGACGGAAACGGATACACACTCAATGGCACAGAAGAATATCTCTCTAGAGGCATAGATCTAACTGGAAGAAAGAACGTGACAGTAACGAACATTAAAATCCAAAATTTTGATTTCGGCATCTACCTAAGCGCCGCGTCAAACAACACGATTTACAAAAACACGTTAACAAACAATCACTGCGGCATCTGGATTGAAGCATCCTCAAACGGCAACATAATCTACGAAAACAATCTGACAAAGAACAAGATGTATGCCATCTGGCTGAAAGAATCCATAGAAAACATCATTTCTGAGAACACATTTACGCGCCACGCCAACTACACCATCTACATGCGATACGCAAACAAAACCACCATAACAAAGAATTACATAAAAAACAACAACATGGGCATCTTCCTCTACCAATCCACTAATAACGTCCTTTACCATAACAGCTTCATAGATAACATGCCATCGGGCCACGTATCAGGAGATTTGCCAAACGTGTGGGATAATGGTAGAGAGGGCAATTACTGGAGCGATTACAATGGCACAGACGCGGACGGCGACGGCATAGGCGACACACCCTACCTGATTTACAAAGAAAATGAAACCGAATTCTATGATTACTTCCCACTCATTGTTGCCAAAACCCAAGAAAAGTAAATTATGGATGCCGCTCTTGCCACGAGCCAATTATAATAGCGTAAAGCCATAGATTACCATTTTGTCAGGTGTATATGCTTCAGAATTTCTTACAAACAGACAGAGTAAACTTTGCCAAAAGGCAAATGTTTTCATTCAGCAACCTTAATTGCTTGAATTATCACCCAAGGACTAAAACGCACAAGCTTCCTTAACCCAAAAATTCTTTCCACCGCAGCAAACAAAGAAATTGTAGGATTATTGGAATTACGTCCAAAGGGCAACCAATTGAAACCCATTTTTCTCACAATCCTAAACTTTTAAGCCTTCATAACACACAAAATTTCTCCATAAGAAAAAGAATATGTTTTTCCAAGAAAACTTTTAAGTGTCCCTTTCAAACTGGATTTGTTTCCAAACGAAAGGAAAATTACGCCGCCAACTTTGAGAACACGGGCGCATTCAGCTATTGCCTCGGCTGAGTTTTCAATATAATCTAATAATTCAATTATTATAACATCATCGGCCACACCATTTTTCAGCGGAATAAACCTTGCATCTGCCACTATGACATCAACATCTTGATTTTTCAACCTTAATCTCTTAAGCGCATATAAATCCAAGTCCATAGCAACCACATGCATAATTTCGGCAGCAGGAAGAGAAAAGCGTCCGGCATTAGCGCCAATGTCAACAAGCAGACCCTCTGCTTTTAAACTCTGGGAACCAAGATAAACTGCATTTCAACGCTTGTTAGGTAAACACCCATCTTAGTTGCTCTGTTAACGTGCTCCCAATAGGTTTCTTCTAGCGCACTCATACATTTACTTCTCTTTTAGCATTAATTTAATTCTCACTTTTACTCTGCTTGCCCAACAGTATAATGGCAAAAGCGTGTACCGTATGGATTTGGGAAGAGCATCCTTCAAATCCTTATGCAATCCCAGCTTAACAGCAAGCCTACCTTTTCTTGTCAAAGGAACATAAAACCTTGTTATCGGAAACTTGAAGAAACCGTTACTTTTCTTAAAGCGGTCAAGCGACGGATGCGCAGTTTCAATTCGACCATACATAAGCCACCCTACCCCTTTTTTTACACAAACTTCTACGGTCTTAGCGATTAACGCGTTGTTCACGGCTTTATCAAAGTGCTTCTGCATCGAAAGCAACTGAGACAAAATGGCAATGTTATCGCCTTGAACCAGCTGCGCAAACCCAACTAACTCATCCCGCAAATACGCGCCTATAAAGACACAGTTTACAGCTGAAAATACGCCCTGCTGAACCGCTTTCAGAGAGATTCCATAATGTGGAAAACCTCGATCCTGCCGTATAGGCGTTTCATTATAAATCCTCCATACGCCCTCAGCGAACTTGTCATTAACCTCCGCTTCTCTCGTTTCTATTCCGCTTTTTTCTGCCTTACGAACCATGTTGCGAGTCTTCTTATCTATGGCTTTCCACCAATCCTCAAACGTTGTAATCCGCAAAGTCGCAACATTATCTTCTTCACGCACCCAGCGGCTTGGCAGATTAGGCAATTTTGAACACCAGCTTCGCTCTATGAACGTGAATACGTCGATGCCTCTCTGCTTTAGCTTTTCCAAAAACGCGTCCGTGGGAAAAATGTCCCGCTCGTACTCGTCATTATCTCTCGCCATCGTGAAGAACGCTTTCCGCCGCAGAGCCAGCGTCTCAAGTTCATTATCCACAGCCAAAATTCTCCTTAACGCCTCATAGAATGGGCCTCTATGATTTATTTTTCCTCTTTGGAAAAGCCAGATTGGATGAATATGGAGAATTTGCCCGCTTGCAGCGGCTTTTTCAGCGATTTTCGCAGCGTAGCCTGCAGGGTAAATGTGGCATATAACGTCTAGACTGAATGAAGTAAATTGATAAAATGATTGTGGTGGGAAGCCTTGGGGGATTGGTGGCGACTTGTATCGCCATCGCTTCCACATTAATCTGGCGAGAAAACGTGAGGTGCCGTGAACCGTGTAATAGCGTATCTTTCGCCCCGTTCTTTCCTCAAGAAGCCGCAACTCCTTACACGGATTGTTTGCTATATGAAGCGCAACCTCATGGCGCTCTGGGTTAAGCAGCTTTAACAGTTCCATGTCAGGAATTGTTTTGGGAGTAAAAAACCAATAGGCTTTAACACGCCGTGGCGATTCATTAATCATCCTCGCGAGTATCTTGGAGTTTTTGAGGTAGTCTTTGCCGAAGCGGATGCCGAAGGCTGTGTAGATGAAGCTTCTAAGCCTCGAAGGGTAAGGATAGTCAACATCGATTCTTAGAGTTAGCAATTTGTCTCCTTATCTTATGTATTTTTACGAAACGAATTGTAATGAAAATATATTAAATATATGTGCAAGTTATGCTTTTCTTAAAGGTTTTGATGAATAGTCGAAGTTTGCCCATAAAAGATTCATTCTTTACATTTGATGAGCTGTTGATTTTAAATGAAAAAAGTAACCATTTAAATCTATTATTTACAAAAATTTATATTAAAAATTTCTTTGTTTCCATACATTCATGAACATACAATTATGAAATAGAAATGTTTCTTTGGGCCATATAAAGCAGTTTAGGTAGGACTTAGTCAAATAATTGGATCTAATTCTGCTTCCAACTAGCTGTATACTAAGTCTATGCTAAATCTCACGGTTTTTTCGTCTTAAATGTAATATTGATATATGTCTACTTCAGAGTTTATTTTAAACTATCATGGTTGAAATGGAAAATGTTTGAAATTGCTATGATTAATGATTGCGCTTATGTAGGCGAGACTTTACTTAAGTATCTGCCAGCAAGCGTCAAGGGAAAACATGTTAAAAGAAGCCGCAACTTATGGAGCAAAACCTTAGGTTTAGCCTATAATATCATGAGGATTAAGGCAGACATTTACCATGTACACTATCTTCTTCAAGACTGCTACATTGCGGCTAAACTTGGAAAAAAGCCGTTAATTGGTCATGCACATGGAAGCGATTTACGCTCAAGCCTCAACCATCCCTTGTGGGGCAGAATTGTTAGGTATAATCTGAGAAAGTGTGACAAGGTTTTGGTTAGCACACCAGACATTTTGGGTATAGCTAAAAAGTTTAGGGAGGATGCGGAATACTTACCTAACCCTGTTGACACAGAACTTTTCTATCCAAAACCGGTAGCTAAGCATGATGGAAAGAAAAAAGTGCTTATTGCAAGCGATTCAAATTGGAAGGTTAAAGGTACAGATGTGGCAATAAGGGCTTTAAGCAAAATTAGAGATGAAGTGGAGGTAAGCATCATTAAGTATGGCACCGATTTTAATAAAACATTATCTCTAGCCTCTTCACTCGGTTTGCATTTAAATATACTGCCAAGAGTCTCCCATGAAAAACTAAAACAGTACTATTGGTACGCGGATGTTGTCATTGATAGGTTTAAACTCGGTTCGTTAGGAGTTGTTTCATTAGAAGCAATAGCATGTGGCAGGCCCGTGATCTCATATGTATCATCTACTTTTCAGGAATATAGTAACTTTCCTTTAAAAAATGTTAATACAGAAGAGAATATTGTTAACATTATAATGGAAACAGATACTAGATTATGGGAGTTGTGGGAAAGAGAATACGCTTATTTGTTAAAAGAGCACAAGGTAAGTGTTGTTATAAAAAAACTTTTAAAAATCTACGACCACCTTTTCCGGTGATGCCTAATGATGCTTGATGTGGGTTGTGGTCATTTAAGTAGCCACTTATCGAGAGCAAACGTGAATATAGACATTTGCAAACCATTTAAAGTACCAGAGAATTTTGTTTTGGCTGATGCACACTATTTGCCGTTTTTAGATAAAATTTTTGAGAAAGTATATTTTTACGACGTAATAGAACATGTGGAAAATCCTACAAAATGCTTGCGAGAAATATATCGTGTTTTAAAAAATGGTGGAAAAGTCGAAATATCCACACCTAATCCTTTGCATTGGAGAATCTCTCCGTGTAGCAAGAGGTAGAAAATTGCAACTTAGTGGAAAGGAACACATCGCAACTTGGACACATATAGAAATGGAAATTTTGCTTGAAAATGTTAATTTTAAGAATATTTTCATATATTACACAATTCTACCTGCTACTGAAAGGACGGATAGCCGCAAGCATATTATTCTAGACAAGTTTATGCATAGAATTTTTCCTTCGCCAATAACTGGTCGAAACATGATTATTATTGCTCAAAAGCAGGAATGAAACTTTGCACATACTTATTATGTCCACAGATAATCCGTACATGACAAAATTAGGGGGAAAGCACGTTCATCTATTGTTACTTGAAAAAGGATTAAAGGAATTAGGGGTTAAAGTCGTTACGGTTTATTACAACCCAAAGAGTTTAGGGGAAATAATCAAGCGAAGCACGAGGCTTCTTTTAGGAGGAAAGTATGGTTACAAGCTCAAACTTAATTGGATGATAAAATACTTAAGAAAGCATATTCCGAAAAACGCTTTTGAAATGATTCATGCCCATGATGTCTTGTCATTAATAAGTGCAGTGGGAAGGCCTGAAAAAAAGGTATTAACTCTTCACGGTTACTTTGCAAGGGAAAACATAGAATTTATAAAAAATGAAAAAGTGCGTAAACAGATATATCCTTACCTTTTACAGCTTGAGAAGGAAGGAATAGAAAAAGCAGATTATGTGATCGCCGTTGACCAGCGAATAAAGGAGTATGTCATTTCAGAATTTAACTACCCTGCCGAGAAGATCAGCGTAATGCATAATGCCATCGACACAAATCAATTCAAACCAGTTTCAGAAGAAAAACAAAAGAGGTTGAAAAAAAAATTTGGATTCGGAGAAGATGACATCATCATCTTAGTACCTAGAAGACTTGTAGAAAAAAACGGTGTAATTTATGCAGTACAAGCCATGAAACATATAAAAAATGAAAAAGTAAAAATGGTCATTGCGGGAGACGGGCCAGAGAGAGAAAAAATAGTTAAGGAAAAACGTGGAGATAATAGAATCCAGTTGGTTGGAATAATTCCTCACAGCAAAATAACACCTTATTACTTGATGGCGGATATTATTCTTATACCTTCAATAACCTCTCATGGAATTCAAGAAGCCACTTCACTTGCAATGTTGGAAGGAATGGCTTGTGGCAAGGTTACAATATGCTCAAACATTGGTGGCATGGGGGAAATTATTCAGCACATGAAAAATGGTATTCTAATCAAAGAAAAGGATTCAGAAATGATTGCGAAAACTATTGAATTTACCCTTACAAATAAAAATTTGATGACTGAGATAGGGAATAAAGCTAGAGAATACGTTTTGGAAAATCACTCATTCGTAGCCCACGCCAGAAAAGTTTACAACATATATAATACCTTACTGAGGGATAGGTAAGGATAAATGTTGATATTGGATGTGGGTTCCGGTACAGATGAATGTGACATTGCAAGAGGTGACGTTTGCATAGACTTATGTAGACGCCCAAAAAATAAGCCTAAAAATTTTATTCGTGCGGACGCCCATTTTCTTCCATTTAAACCAGAAATATTTGATAAAATATGCTTTTACGAAGTAATAGAGCATGTAGAAAGCCCCCTTTTATGTTTAAAGGAAGTAAAAAGAGTTTTAAAGAGGAAAGGAATCCTGGAATTAAGTACTCCAAATATTTTTCACTGGAGAATAATACTCAGGCAAATAAGAGGGATGCCGCAAGTTCTAAGCGACACAGGGCATATAGCTTGTTGGAGCATGGCAGAACTGCAGAATATTCTGCTGAACACTGGTTTTTCCAACATTTGTTTCAAATATACGACGTTGCCTTTAGTTTTTAGTCCACATAAGATTTTGGATAAAATTGCAAGGCTCTTCTTGCCTTCAGCAATAAGTGAAAAAAATGTTATTGTTACTGCTATTAAGAGTTGAAAATTATGATAAGTGCTGTTGTCCCTTTTTACGCCAACCCCAAACTACACACTCACGTAAGATTTAGTTTGCCATTGTGTCTGCAACCATTAGTAGAGCACGCACAAATAAAAGAAATAATCTTAATCGACGATGGAAGTCCTTTTGATGTCAACATTGCCAAATCGCCGAAAATTCGTTACTATTCCATAGCGCACCACGGTGTTGGATACGCCAGAAACTTTGGGGTCACAAAAGCTACGCAGCCATATATCCTCGTATTAGACTCAGACATAATCATTTCAAACCGTTTGATAGAAGCTTTTATTGCCGCATTGAAGAAAGGAGCAGATATTGCTTGTGTAAGTTTTGTTGAAAGCTACATTCAAAGTGTTTGGGCTAAATGTGAAGAACTGTATTGGAAATACAATGAAACTAGACCGAATAAATGGTGGCTTAGTTGTGGATGCATGCTAGTTAAAAGAGAAGTTTTTAATAAAGTAAAGTTCAGGAGCGATACGTTTTCTGATGAGGACACATTATTTAGCAGAGATGTGAGAAGACTTCATTTAAAGGTTGTGACGCTACCTTTAACAGCTAAGCATGTATTTGCTGTAGATTTAAAATCTTTAAAGCGAAAGTGGTATTACGGCGGAAAAAGAGCAGCAATCAGTAAAACAAGGACATTATATCAAGCAGTAAAATCATTATTTTACAGCCCATTTTTTGCATTTAGATTAGCAATACGATATAGATATCCGCCTTTAATACCTTTTATAATAATACGGACGGTAACATTTCTTAAAGGGTTCATTTCTGCAGCTAAAAGCGCTTATGCTTAAATAATTTTTATATATGTTCATAACAAGTGGTAGGAAAATATTTTTCATCACATGCCTAGAATGCGTATCATAGATTAAGGGATAAAGAATTTTGTTCGACCTCATATCAGAAGGGGGGGTAGTTTAGCGATTAGATATTGTTGTTGCCGAAAATTCATGTATGTTGGCTTTGACTGTTTTCTAGGAGGTTCATTAAATCTTTCTGAAGAACTTCAGCTCTCCGTCGAATTTGCTCCACTTCCTCGTACACGTTTTTGTCTTTTATTTCCTCCTTTCGTTTATCATTAGATTTTAAAATCAGATGTAGAAATTCAGAATCCCAAACCTTCAAAAGCAGTTTAGTATTTGGGATTAAACAATGCCCGCCTATAACTCCTGGATAGTGAAGGGGCTTATTAAAGTGCACTCGGTGAATGTCTTCGATCATGTCCACAACCTCGTCGAAATTAGCTCCAAAATGCCTTGAAATACGGTGCATTTCTTGAAAACAAGCGATCATCCAAGCTCTATAAGTTGTTTCAAACAGTTTCGCCAGCTCAGTTTCAACTGGACTGCTCAAGACCTTTACTTTCAGCCCTATCTGCTCAAAATGTTTCCGCGCTAATTCTGCTGCCTCCCGCGTTGCACCACCAACATACTTGCTCCAAAACATAATGTCCCTTTTCATTGTCTCCAAATTTTTATGCATGCCTCTTATTGGAGAATGAACTACCAGAGATTTTGTGCGGTTACAGATTCTCTGGGTAGTGCCAGGAGGCACAGTACTATCAATAATTGTCAGTTGAGGATTAAATTTTCGCATATAATCCAAAGTTGCGGTAACAAAATTTTCCACATCTACGCATGGATAACAAATATGCATAATATCAAAAGCGCTAGGCAACTTGACTTTACCAGCGACATCGCGCATTTTATCCTCGCTTAAATCAAAACCATAAACATCAACTTTCCCGCTTTCCTCAAGTAGCTCATATAACGCTCTGCCAACTTCGCCTAATCCAACTACAAGTACCTTCTGCTTGCGCATGTTTTAACCTCTAGGAACACAACTAACCATAATAGAGCTATTTTAAGTTTAAAATCACGAAAGCTTAAATCATATATTTTAAACTCCCGGTTTAGTTTGCCACTGTTCTGAATTTTGCAATAACCAGGTAGGATTTCTTCAACTATTGCATTGCCAATGCTAACATGAGAGAGCAGGGCTGAAAAATCTTTCTGGCTATAGCAATTACGTACTTTTTCTAATTTTCTGGCTGATTACATGCTCAATTGTATCTACTGGATTTTCAAGCTCACGGAGTTTGCAGCTAACATCCCACTTTTTACCTATTAGCTTTTCAGCTAATCTATAGGCTTCTGTAGGCGCGGCCTTGAAAATTGGGAAACCCCTTTCCATTAAATAATCATTTACGTGCTGCTTCTGAAAGAAGTCAACGATTATTGCAGGTGTTCCCTGCAGCGCTGCTTCGCGTGTGATTGTTCCGCCGACTCCGACGAATAGATCTGCCTGCGCAGCTAAACTTGCAGAATCAACAAACTCTCTCGGAACAGTCAAGCCTTTAATTGTTTTTCGGCGGTATCTTGACAGATAAACAACATTTCCGAGATTGGCCAGCTTTTTTGTTATAGGCATTAGGGAGAATTTTTTCTCGGTGTAAGCGGCTTTTTCTTCAACTTCCCGCACAACAATCAACGGTTTCTTGAAGGCGTAGCTAACTGAAGGCTTGAAATCCTTGATCCAGGCAACTTCGTCCACGCCGTTAAAACTAATGATCTCGCCTTTTGCACTGTAGGTTTTTAGAATTTCTTCGGGAATAGCCTTCGAGGCAACTATGAAGCTTGCAAGGGGAAGAGTAAGCCTATTCACTGCTTCAGCGTATGCCGTATCGATAGTTGTGATTACTGGAATGCCTAAGCCGAAAGCCACCCTTATTTGGTCAACGGAGCCATGGGAAATAGCAATGTCAGGCGGGTTTTTACCGAAAAATTTGCAGAATAAAAGTTGGCGGCGAAGCCCCGCTTTAAGCCTAGACGCTAAGGATTTTGGGTCGTATTTTCCTATGACAATGGGTTTTTCGTTTAGAAAGTTTGCGACTTGCAATGTGTCGGGATGTTGCCGCGTGGTCAATATTACTTCGTGCCCGTGGTCCCTAAGCTTTTTCGCTATTGCAGCGCCATAGCGCATGTGTTTGCCTGTGCAAGCATCATACCATATTTGCATGGTTTCACCAGTGATACATTTCTCCGAGGACGCAGCCGTCTTTAACAAGCTTGGCTGGTGCATCTATATGCCGGATCCAGTAAACGCCTTCGGGCAGTATATTATATTTGGGCATTTCTGGTATGTGCTCGTTGCATGCGAGTTTGACGCAGAGATAGGGAAAGTTTGCATATGGATCTTTTCTTAGAATTTTGCTGGCATAAGAGAAGAAGAAGGAAGTTGTGAACATGCGTGCAGCGTTAATTTCAGTAGCGCATGGAATCCCAGCCTTGTTTTCTTTCAAGTCCACGCACGCTAATCCATTAAAGCTTGGGTCTATGGCAAGCACAGCTTCTGTCGCAATTTTGTTCACTTTTTCATCGTGTATGGTTCTTTGAACAGCAGGCGTGCCCGTTATGCCAGAGGGAGCGAGGTGGGGGTATATATATTCTAAGCGTTCTCTTGCCATGGACGTCACAAGCTCACCGTCTTTCCAAATACTGTGAAAAGCCACATTTCTTCCCGGAAGAGTCTCCTGTGCAATGAAACCCCAGCCGGCGTTTCGCGCTCTCCAATATTTTATCCACGCAAGGGCTGTTTCTTTATTGTACGCGGGGGTGCTTCCTATGCCGCCGGCGCCATGACGGGCTCTAATCCACAAGGGGCTTCCAAGCTCTTCAAACGCCCGCTCAATATCGTGCTCTGTCTTTATCTCTAAGGTTTTTGCTACTGGCACATCCTTTTTCATCCAAACCTCAGCGGATTTAAGTTTGTCTTGGCATGTTTTGACGGCTTCTTTCGAAGGCAAAAACGTGTTTGCCTCTAGTTTTTCACGATTTTCCGAAACAACCTCCACCTCAACATCCGGTTGAGCATGCAAGAAGTCGGCTTTCTCTTTTCGTAGGATCTCGTTCAACTTGTCAATGTATCCAGAGTCTTTGGCCTTTGGAACTAGATATTTCTTATCGGCGGGTGACAAGTGAATGAAATATTCATTGGCTTCTGTTCCTAAAATGAAGATTTTTTCCGGCGCAATGCGAAGCGACATAATGAAATTTATTCCCGCAGGTCCGCCGGCGCCAGTAACGACAACTCTTTTCAACACATCACCTTTTTATTTGGCTTGGTTTAGCTACTAAAGCTACAACTTATTATAAAATATTTATTTGCCACGCTCAAAACTTATTTAAGCAATCCTAATAAGAGTTGGAAAAGAAATGGGGCCGGTCGTCTAGTTTGGTTAGGACGCAGCCCTTACGAGGCTGAGGTCGCCGGTTCAACTCCGGCCCGGCCCACCTTTGCAGTTTTGAGGGCCACGCCATTAAACGCAACATTATTTTTCAATGGTTGGAGGTCTGTTAGCCTCTTACGCGTTTCAGTATCGTATCCCACATTTCCTTTGTTTTTTGTGGATCTTGTTGTTTCTCGAAGTAGAAACAGTTTATTCCTAACTCTTTGCAGCTGGTGATGTTTCCAGCGGAGTCATCGACTAGTAGAACTTGTTCAGGGCGGACATGCGATTTTTCCAGCACATAGAGAACTTGGGCTTTTTTGCTTGGACATTTATCGCGAGTTACTACATCGCTAATGTAAGCTGACAAGCCGTGTTTGCTGAGAAACTTTAATACTACATGCCTGCTTTGCATTGAAACTATGTAGACGGAAACCTTTAATTCAGCAAGCTTTTCCAGAAACTCCATTGTGTAAGGTGCAAGTTCAGCGTCTTTTAGTGCTTCCAATTCAAGTTGTTCGATTAGTTTGCTGGCTTTTTGAAAAATTAGTGTTCCATAGGTAGCTTCGTAAAAAGGAATAAGGTTTTCAATATTGTAGCCTGCGGCGGTGGATGCCAAACGTAGTGCCGCGTCCCAATCAACATTAAGGTTTGTGATTACGCCGTCAAAGTCGAGGGCAATGACCTTGAGTTTAGTCGGGTTTGCGCTGTTCGACATGCTTTTTTGGCACACTCGATTATTACCAGCAGCTAACAGTCTCATAAAGGCGGCGGTCGCTGGAAACTATATGAAAGCGGCAAGCACTGCTCACAGCATTTTTGGTTAATAAAACGATTTGAAGAATATGTGTTTTATTTTATTGGCGGACAGATGGCAAGCGTGTGTTTTTAGCTTTTTAAAAGTTCATAATTCTTTTTTGCGTCGAAAATAGCGAATGATGCTTGCGTCAAATTTCTACCGAGCACAGGTATTAATCCTGCTGCGTCCGTTCCAAGCTTGCATGTTAGTACATGCTCAAGCAGCCCTAAGGACTCAACATCGATGACGTCTCTATACATTTTTGCATGCGCCAGAGCTATCTTTACTTCGTTGAAAGAGGCGCCTAGAGTGATTAGCCTATCAAGCAGGGATTCTCGCCAAAGCTCGTAATTGCTAACTTGTTTGCTTGACAATTCAGCTTCAATGTAATTACCCTCTTCGCTCAACTGAATTACCTTGATATGTACAGGCAAGCCTTTACAGAAACCGAAGAGTTCAGCTATTTTTCCAAGAGCAACTTGTCTTCCGCCCGTGAGCTGCGCCTGCAGACGCGGCAGTGGTATGGCTGCATGAATAGCTGTCGGCTCAAAAACTCCAATGTCCACCAATAACTCTTTGCCATCCACAGCAAAGTTTGATATGTAACCTTTTTGCGTCGAAAATTTTTTCATCCCCCCGAAGCTGCGTGGGCAAACGCCTATTTCCCTGATTAGGTAGTTTGTGGCGATTTTCTCGTCTTCACCTGCAACCGCTATTTGGACCCAGCCGTCAGCTATGGTGCCCAAAATTTTTGCTTCCACCGCTACGCCCTCAAACGCTAGCTTAAGGGCTTCATCAATTTGTTGCAACTGGCTAGCTCCGTATGCCTTTGCCAGCAGTGTTAGCAGAGTCATGGATCGTCGCCTATGAGGTTTGTTATTTCCTCGTATAGTTTGCGAACTCTTTCAGCTGCTTCATATTTCTTTTCTCTGCGAAGTTTCTCTATGGTTACGTCTATGGGTGCAACATCAGCTTTTTCAATTAGCTTGTCGGCGTATGCAATAATCTTTTCTTCGAGGGAGACGGGCACATAAACGTCCTTTGGCCATCCTAATGCTTCTGCCTCGTCTGCGGTGATGCCGCCACCTACATGCCGTTTAATTATGGAAATCACCGCGTTAGGCAAATTTGCTTTTTTTGCGAGGGTAGCGCCAATGACTGCGTGGTGGACTGTGTGGGTTACTGAACGGCCGAGGTCATGGAGAAGAGCGCCGACTTCCACCAGCGCCATATCAATATTGAAGCCTTTGTTCTTGAGAGTAGAGGCTGTTTTTAACGCAAGCTTTGAGACTGCTTCGCAGTGCGCTATGACTTCTGCGGAACAGTTATATTCCCTGAGAATCTGCAGTGCTTGCTCCCTTGTTGGAAGCTTTTCACTCACCCAGTTCCTTCCTCAGCTGCTCAACTTTCTCTGAGAGTTTTTGAACAAGTTTTTCATTTGCGTAGTGCGCTAATGGTTTGCCGCAGGTGGGGCAGTGAAAAACTAGTTCTACGGCTTCCTCGAACGGAATTCTTTTGCACCCATTAGTGTTACAGTAATAAAAGTCATGGTTTTTCTCGTACTCCAACCGAATGGTAAGTTTCTCTAGAACGCGGCGTTTTTGGCTTAGAATGAAGCCTTCAAGCTGGTCTGGTTGGAGTTTCCAGTGGAATATAAACCAGCCTGTTTTGGGGTCGCGTGTTCTTCTTAAGCTCACGAGCGAGTGATCATAGAGTTTGTAGAGAATCTTGCGAACGATGTTTAATCGGATGCCTGTTTTGTTAGCGATTTCATCGTCTGTAATCTCCTCTACGCTTTTTAGATGTTCAATTAGTTTTACGGCGTCTTCGTCGCCCAGTGCTGTTGCAACTTTTATTAGCATAGCGTCATCAATGGTTGATAACATAGTCTATTTTCCTATTACTATAATTAGTACGATGCTTCAATAAAACTCTTATTCACGTTTTAAGCAATAATCAACGTTTAACTATTGTTTTTTTACCCCTTTTTTGAGGGATGACCGTTATGTTAGCTTTTGTGAAATCTTTGGCGAGTTCTGTTCCTTCAAAAAAGCGGTCTAAGAAAACGGCGAGGGCTGCACATTCAGAGTGCGGTTGATTTCCGATGGCTACGTTGAAGTCAGAAATTTCTTTGGAATAAAATTCTTTGGGAACTTTTTGGCTTCCAACCAGTACCATAATTGGTTTCCTCAGATTTCTAATTCTTTCAAGAACATCGCTTGTTTGTATGTTTTCGCCGTAGACTGTTAAGTGAACAACGATGCCGCCTTTGGCTTTCCAAGAACTCACTGCTTTTTTCCATGGTGTGCCCATTTCAAAAAAGAATTTTCCACCCCAGTTCCTTGTAACTTTCTCTATTGTCACCTTTATTTTCTCGTCCACTATGTCTGAAAGGAGAAATCCCGAAGCACCCAGTGCCCGCGCTGTTAGAGCAACATGCGTTGTAAGGCGGGCATCCCTCTGTGGTCTATGCCCCCATCTTAACACGACAATTTCTTGGTCGTAAATTTTATTATTGATTTTTGTAGAATTGCTCGAATCTGCCATTAAGCGCTTCCACTCGTTTTTTCACTTTTTCAACGAATATTGGTTTCGCCTCAAAGATGACTTGCACAGAATCGTTCATGAAGTTTGCTTTTTTTACATCTGCTTTTTCATGCACCCAAGAAACAAGGGGCATGGTTTGGGGAGTTAGCGACACAGAAAAGGATGCTTGAACATAATCTTCCAGTTTTTCTAGTATCGACTTCTTTAGTAATTCAAGATTTGTTCGGTGCAGCGCCGACACAAGAACGGGATTTTTTGTTTTTTCTTTTAAAGCGTCAAATTTTTGTTTTGCTTCCGCTTCACTTAGCAGGTCGATTTTGTTTAGCGCGGTTATGATGGGTATGCCCGTTGCGCCTATGTGGTCGATTGTTTCTATGCAGATGCGGTTTTTCTTTTCAATAGCCTCTAATGGCTCGCTTATGTCCAGCACCAGTATTATGAGGTCAGCGTAGATGGTTTCCTCAAGAGTGGAGTGGAAAGCTTCTATTAATGTCAAGGGTAATCGGTCTATGAAGCCGACGGTGTCTGTGAGCAGGAACTTTCTTTTCGAGATTTCAACAAGCCTGGTTGTTGTTGAAAGTGTCGTGAACAGCGCGTTGTCTACCTGCGTTGTTTCTTCGGTTAGTGCGTTGAACAGCGAGCTTTTTCCAGCGTTTGTGTATCCAGCTAAGGAGATTGTGGAAAAACCTAATTCTGCTCGTCTCTCACGGTGCAGAAGCCGTTTCTCGCGAATTTTCCGGAGTTTACGCTGGATGGTGTGCACTTGTCTTTTCACGGCTTCGTAGTAGACGTCGGCTTCATATGCGCCGAGCCCCATGAATCCAGGCTGCTCTTTCAGCTTGGCTAATCTTACGCGTTCCTTAGCATGTGCAAGCTCATACTGCAGCGTTGCCAGCTGAATCTGCAGCTTCGCTTCGGTGGTGGTGGCTCTTTTCGTGAAGATTTCAAGGATAAGCTTGAAGCGGTCGATGGCTTCGACGCCCGTGGCCTTCGCCAAGTTGTAGGCTTGGACAGTTCTAAGTGTATTGTCAAAAATTATTTTCTCGGCGCCAGTTTCCTTGACAAGCCGAGCGAGTTCTTCCACTTTTCCTGCGCCTATCTGGTAACGGGCGTCAGGCGCGCGTGTTTGCTCTATTTCTGCGACAACTGTGTATCCAGCTGCTTCTGCAAGTCTTCTGAGTTCTTCCAAACTTGAGGGTTCATGGCTTAGCCGCCGCTGCACTATGATTGCTTTCGTTCTGTGGGTTCCTCCGCG
>JAOZIH010000012.1 GCA_026014545.1 Candidatus Bathyarchaeota archaeon | reverse complement strand
ACCTTCTGAAGGAGTTTGACGAGATTATCAGCAAAATGGGCTATGAAAGCCGCTCAAAAGCCATCCAAGATGCCGTGAGGCTTTACGTTTCAGATAAAAAATGGCTTGGAGAAGAAAAAGCCGACCAGGTAGGCGTGCTGCTAATGGTTTACGACCACGAAGTCAGAGGATTGGAAAGCGAACTTACAGAGATACAGCATCGCCATGCACCTTTAATTTCGTCCACAATGCACATTCACCTAGGCGAGCGAGACTGCTTGGAAGTGATAGCCGTTAAGGGCAAGGCCTCGGATATTCGAGAATTAAGCGATGAACTCACCACAAAAAGAGGCGTAAAAATCCTCAAAGAAATGATAATTTCCGTCTAACGCTTTAAACCATTAACCGCAAACATTCTTTCCAATGCAATGCGCGCTTTCCGCGCTACATTATCGGGAACTTTAACCAAGTGCTTTTCATGCTTAAGCGAGTCGTAAAGTCTCTCAAGCGTTGTTAACTTCATGTTTGGGCAAACAGCGTCTTTGTAGGCAGAAATGAACTGTTTACGCGGATTTTCTTTCTTTAAGCGATGCAGAAGCCCCACTTCAGTGCCAACAATAAATGTTTGAGCCTCAGACTCTTTCACGTAATGACACATTTTTGAGGTGCTACCCACAAAATCAGCTATTTTGCGCATTTCAGCGCTACATTCCGGGTGCACTATGACCTTAGCATTAGGATACTTCATCCTAAGCACCATCACATCCTCAGGCTGGAAAAGCAGATGCGTCGGACAGAAGCCCCACTCGGGAATAGGAATTAACGTCTTGCCCGTCTTCTCCGCTGCATACTCGGCTAAGTTGCGGTCTGGCCCGAAAAGAATAGTATCAGCATCCAGCGAGTTTATGACTTCCACAAAGTTAGCGGATGTGCAGCAAATGTCGCAGTAAGCCTTGGCTGAAGCTAAAGTGTTCACATAAAGCACCACAGGCGCGTCAGGATAATGCACCTTCCACCGTTTAATCTCGTCAACCGTAAGCATCTGCGCCATAGGACAACGCGCGCCCAAAGAAGGCAAAAGCACCTTTTTTGAAGGATTAAGTATAGCAGCAGATTCAGCCATAAAATCCACAGCCGCAAACACGATGATCGACGCGTCTTTTTCCTCCATGGCTTTGCGGCTTAGCTCTATACTGTCGCCTACGTAATCGGCTACATCCTGAATTTCTGGCCTCTGATAATTATGCGCCAGAATTATAGCTTTCTTTTCCTTTTTCAAGCTCAGGATTTTTTCAGTTAAGCTCATTTTTTCGCCTTAACTTGCGACCAGAAAAGGCGCGTGCGAAGGTATATATGCTTTTACCTCGAGTAACCACTTTTTATAACGAATTACAATTGACATAACCGTCTCCATTCTGTTTTCAAATGGCTTAAAAACAAACCGTAACTATTTGCTACAAATGAACAATACCGAAATAAAATAGGGAAAATTGAAGGCAGCCTAAAAGTTAACGGACTTTTTGGTCTACAAGGCGGCCTTCTGCGTCAATGAGCTGCACTTGCAAGGGCATTTGCCCAACGGCATGGGTTGCGCAGCTTAAGCATGGATCAAACGCCCGTATAACCGCCTCAACCCTATTGAGCATGCCTTCCTGCAGCTGCTTTGCCTTCACATACTTCTTTGCAACTTGCGTTACTGCCTTGTTGAAAGCCAAGTTGTTGTGCTCCGTTGCGATTATCATGTTAGCCCACAGAATCCTGCCTTGCGCGTCAACCTTGTAATGGTGAATCAATGTTCCGCGCGGAGCCTCAGCCACGCCGACGCCTTGTTCGTTGTTGACGGAAGCCTTAGAGCTTACCCGTTCAGAAAGTATGGCAGGGTCTTCAAGAAGCTCTTTCGCAGTCTCGAGGCAGAAGAGAAGTTCTATTAGTCGCGCGTAGTGATAGTGGAAAGTGCTTTGGACTACGCCTTTTTTGCCGAGTTTCTTAAACTCTTTAAGCTCTTCGTCCGCTAATGGTGTGCCGCAGTGCGAAGCTATGTTAAGCCGAGCTAATGGGCCTACGCGGTAGATTCCTTCTGGGTAGCCCAGCGGCTTGTAGTAGGGGAACTTCATGTAAGACCATGGTTCAACTGCCTCGCCAATATACTCCTGATAAGCCTCTGGATCAAGCTGATCGGCTACGATTTTGCCTTCAGCGTCGACTATGCGTATCTTGCCATCATAATGTTCCAGCCCACCCTTCGGTGTTACCAAACCCAAGTAGTAAGTGGGGAAGTTGCCGAAGTTCTCCACCTCATCGTCAAATCCTTGTAAGGAACTCTTGAACATTTTAAGCGTCTTAAGCGCAATGTCTAATGCTTCAGGCAGGTTAGAGCGAAGGTAATCAGCATTTTCCTTGGATAAAGGCCACTTTGCGCCTCCTGGAATTATCCAGTCATATGAGTGGATACGTTTGCCAGCTACTTTTTCGATGATTTCTTGTCCGAACTTTCGCAGTTTGACCCCTTGAATAGCTAAGTCAGGCTTCTTTTCGATTAGACCGAAAATGTTTCTTGTTTCTGGTGGGGCGTCCATTCCCAGCAGCAGGTCTGGCGCGGAAAGATGGAAGAAGCTCAACGCATGCGACTGAATCAATTGCCCCATGTGCATCAGACGGCGTAAGAGGACGGCGGCTTTCGGCGGTTTCACGCCAACAATTGCATCGCATGCTTTTGCTGAAGCCAGCAGGTGACTAACTGGGCAGATGCCGCATGATCTTGAAGTTATGCCGGGCATCTCATAGAACGGGCGGCCTTCGCTGAATTTCTCGAATCCTCGGAAGTCAAGAACGTGGAATCGTGCTTCTTTGACGCTGTCATCCTTATTCAGATGAATGGTTACCTTGGCGTGTCCTTCTATTCTCGTTACTGGATGTATCTCAATTTCTTTACCCATATTCTTCCCCTCAACCATACTTGGATCTACCCTCCATGTTAGGAGTTCTTCCAGCCAACAATTCTGTTAGCACATAGTTTATGACAGAGGCTGACGGCGGACAACCGGGAATGAAGTAGTCTACTTTCACAACTTCATGTAACGGTCTAACCTTCTCCAGCAATCCTGGAACTTCTGTCGGAATCTGCTTATTCACGTCAGCATTCTCGATGTAACCGCGCTCTAACACTAACTTTGCACTGTCTTCCCAAGCGTTCCTCAAAGCAGGAACATTTCCTGTCACAGCGCAATCGCCGAGAGAAATTAGGATTTTTGTTTTGGCGCGTGCCTCTTTGAGTAGGCTCTGTTGCTCCTCGTTCGCAACTGCGCCTTCAATGAGAGTTACGTCAACGTTCTCTGGGAAAGCCTTCGTGTCCACGAGGGGGCCGTAAACCACTTGGATTTTTTTAGCCAAATCTAGAATTAGCTCGTCCTGGTCGAGAAATGACATGTGGCAGCCTGAACAGCCGCTTAGCCAGATGGTTGCAACTCGGGTTTTTTCTTGGGCGCTCATTTCCGCTGTCTCCTTGTCAATATAAATTCAGCAACATCCTTATTCTTGGTTCGTGTGATGGGTTCGCCTTCAATGTAGATGGCGCCTACAGGGCAAACTTTGGCGCACTTCCTGCATGATGTGCAAGAACAAGAGTTTACCCAATCTTCATCTAGATCCATTATAACCTCGGCTTTTCTACCTCGCTGCTTCAAATCCAGTGTGTGGACACCTTCTATTTCATCGCAAACACGTATGCACCGCGTGCACAATATGCACCGGTTTCGGTCGATAACAAGGAAGTCATGCGAGGAATCAATCTCTTTTCGGGTCCAGTTGCGCTCGAAGATTGAGTGATCAACGCCCAATTTGTTTGCTAGGCTCTGCAATTCACAATGGTCATTAGCTACGCAAACGGAGCATACATGCGTTCTTTCAGAAAGAAGCAGCTGGATGGTCATCTTGCGGTACTCGCGGAGTTGCTCGGAGTTTGTTATGACCTCCATGCCAGCGCTTACGGGTGTTGTGCAAGCGGGGAAGAGTTTAGGCGCGCCCTTGACTTCTACGAGGCATAAGCGGCATCCGCCATAGTTGGTTAAGCCTTCCAATGAGCATAGAGTTGGAATTTCAATGCCATTGTCTCTGGCAGCTTTTAGAATTGTTGTGCCTTCGGGTACTTCAACTTCAATGTTGTCTATTTTCAGCTTGACAGTTAATGCGCTCATTGTTCACCCTCCTTTGTTTTGAAACAACGACCAGCAGGACACTTTTTGTCCTTAATATGCTGGATGTACTCATCTTTGAAGTAGCGTAAGGTGGTAAGCACAGGGTTAGGCGCTGTTTGCCCAAGACCACAAAGGCTGGCGTCCCTGATGTAAACGCTGGTTTTCTCCAGCACTGTAATGTCCTCCATTCTTCCGTTTCCCTGGGTGATGGCATCATAAATTCCTTTTATCTTTGTGAGCCCTACACGGCAGGGTGTGCATTTGCCGCAGGATTCGTCGACACAGAATTCTGTGAAGAACTTGGCAGTGTCCACCATGCATGACTGATCATCGAGCACCACTATGCCGCCTGAACCCATTATTGCACCAAGATTCTTCAATGACTCATAGTCTATAGGCTGATCGATGTGAGTTTCAGGAATGCAGCCGCCTGAGGGACCGCCGACCAAGACTGCCTTAAACTTTCGGTCTTTCTGCACTCCTCCACCTATGTCGAAGATTACCTCTCGAAGCGTAATGCCCATAGGCACCTCTATTAAGCCTGGAGTATTGACTTTGCCTGTTAAGGAGAAACATTTAGTGCCTGTGCATTTTGGCGTGCCAATTTTGGAGAACCATAAACCGCCATTCATGATTATCAGAGGAATATTCGCCAATGTCTCCACATTCTGTATCAAAGTCGGCTTTCCCCATAGACCAGAGTTTGCAGGGTAAGGCGGGCGTGGTCGAGGCATGGCGCGTCTGCCTTCAACTGAAGCAAGTATAGCGGTTTCTTCACCAGCGACAAATGCGCCGGCGCCTAACCTAAGTTCAACGTCAAATTTGAAGGAGGTCTCGAGAATATTGTTGCCTAAAAGGGACATTGAACGAGCTTGAGTGATAGCTCTCTGCAGTGTTTGAATCGCCAGTGGATATTCCGCGCGTATGTAGATGTATCCTTTTTCTGCACCCACTGCAAATGCTGCTATTGCCATGCCCTCAAGAATGGCATGCGGATCCGCTTCAGCTAACGTTCGGTTTGCAAAGACGCCTGGGTCGCCTTCGTCCAAATTAGCCACGATATACTTAGG
This sequence comes from Candidatus Bathyarchaeota archaeon, assembly GCA_026014545.1. Taxonomy (GTDB): domain Archaea; phylum Thermoproteota; class Bathyarchaeia; order Bathyarchaeales; family Bathycorpusculaceae; genus JAOAIV01. The sequence goes on along the minus strand of JAOZIH010000012.1, from coordinate 30,403 downwards.
TGAGCCATGTGCGCGCGCGACTAGACTCCATTTTTGGCCCGTTGGAAAGCCTGCACCGCCGCGACCTCTAAGGCCGCTTGTCATTACTTCGTAAATAACACCTTGAGGTGTCATAGTTGCTAAGCATTTGACAAGAGCAGAGTACCCGCCCATCGCAATGTAGTCTTGAATTCGGTAGGGATCTATTTTACCAGCGTTTCTTAGGACTAAGCGCTTCTGTTTCTTAAAGAACTGCTCGTTGCTGTAGAGCAGATCTTTTGCAGGTAACCCTAAAACAATGTGATCTCGAACTATTTCTCTCGCTTTCTCGGGAGTAACGTTCTGGTAAAGATAATCTCCGGGCTCAACCACCACAACTGGGCCTACGGAGCAGGTGCCTGGGCATCCGGTTCGGGCAACTTTGCATTCTTTTTCAACGCCAAACTCTTTAACTGCCTTTTCGAATGCTTCTAAGACTTTCAAAGCGCCTAGCGGCATGCAACCGCTTGAGCAGCAAACATTTATTCTGTATTTGTAGGCTCTTTGGAAGTCAACTTCTTGTTCAGCGATTTTCTGCAGGTCAGCAAGTTTCATTGGTTTGAACCTCCAAGAAGCTGTTTGATTCGTTCTATTACAACTTCCTTTGTTGCCTTACCTATAACTTCGTCATCCACGATTATAGCTGGCGATAATGCGCAAGCTCCGATACAACGAGTTACAAATAGCGAGAGTTTTCCATCCGCAGTCGTGCCACCTCTTTTCACGTTAAATTCGCGTTCAATAGCCTGCATGATTTGCTCGCTGCCTTTTACATAGCAAGCAGTGCCGAGGCATCCGGTAACTATGTGCTCGCCAGGTTTTGTTAAGTTGAAGAAGCTGTAGAAGGTGGCTACACCAAACACTGTGCTCGGTGGAAGATGTAGCGATTGAGCGATATCCATTAGCAAGTCTTTGCTCAAATAGCCGTAGATGCTTTGAGCTTTGTGAAGAATTTCTAGCAGAGCGCTTGCTTGAAAGTCATACTCCTTCAATGCTTTTTCTAATAACATTCGGCGATTATCCTCTTTTGACAAAAATCAGACCTCCAGATCAGTGAGGGTTAAGCATTGTCTAAACACACCCACATATCTCGTGCTGTAGTGAAAAACTGTGATATATAAACTATGAGCAACAAAAAACACGAAATCTTCTTGGAAAATTGAAAATTGGAAACAGCAGTAACAACGGGCATTATTTGCCCAGATTATCCAAACAATTTTAAAAATATGCCAACTCCGAATGCGCTGATTCAGTTCCAAAAAATACATTATTAGAAAGGATTAAATTTTACGACTAAGCATTATCTACAATAAATTTGCCCAATTAGGAGCATTAAAAGGGAGAATAAAAATGCGCATAATTTCCAAAGAAGACTTCGCTAATTTTGTCGAAGCTCTAATAAAAGATAAGACATTAAATGTTATAGGCGTCAAAGCAAAAGGAGACAAATTCGCCTTTGGCCCATTGGAATCCGCCAGCGAATTGCGATTGGACTATGATGTAACAATTCTTCCGCCGAAGAAGTATTTTTTCCCTCAACGCGAAACATTGGTAACCTATGATTTAGCTAAGGGATTCGCCGCTAAGAGCCCTGCCGAAGCCAAGCCGATGGTAATAATTGGAGTTCACCCTTACGACATAGTAGCGCTTTTACATATGGATGAGATATTCAGAGAAACAAAATCAGACCCCTACTACTTCGAGAAAAGACAAGCCTCTATAATCATAGGCATCAACATTCAAAAAATGTCAAAATGGTGCTTTGCGCCAGCCATGGGCTGCGCTGTAATTGACTATGGCTACGACCTAATGTTGACTGACCTTGGGAATAGATATGCCATAAATATTGGCTCGCAGAAAGGAGAACAACTGCTGGATAAATATGCTAAGAATGTGAAACCGGCGCTTGCACGGGACATCCAGCTGGTTGGGCAGAAGAAGCGTGAAGTAATGGATATGGCTCAACAAAAGTTTGATTTCCCACCAGAACTAATCCCCGAATTGCTAAGCAAAAGCTATGAAAAAAGCGGTTTTTGGGAAAAGCACGCCGAAAAATGCTTAGCCTGCGGTTCCTGCGTGCTAGTGTGTCCTACATGCTACTGCTTTGACGTTAAAGACCAAGCAGACTTATCACTGGAATACGGCGAAAGAATAAGAACATGGGACGGTTGCCTACTGGAAGACTTTGCCAAAATTGCTTCAGGCGAAAACTTCCGCCCCACTAGGCCGACTAGATATAGACATAGGTACTTTAAGAAGGGGAAATACCTTTTTGACAGATTTGGTTTCATTTCATGCGTTGGCTGTGGCAGATGCTCTTCAAATTGCCTGCCGGACATAGCTAATCCAATCAAATTATTCAACGATATGTACCATGAACTTCGCAGCATGGGCGAGCAGGTGGCGCCTGCTGCTGCGCCGGAAGTGGAAATCCAAACTGAAGGCAATATAGATTATGTTCCGAAATTAGCAACTATTGTCAGAAAAGTGCCGATGACGGCTAAAGAAACATTGTTTGAAATCAAGCTGGATGATGGAACCGACTTAAACCACAAACCCGGGCAATTTGTTGAAGTCTCGGTTTTCGGCGTCGGTGAAGCACCAATTTCTATATCGTCGTCGCCAACAAAAAAGGGCACATTTGAACTATGTGTACGCAAAGTAGGAAGCGTAACAACCAGATTACATGCGCTTAACGTAGGCGATAAAGTAGGAATCAGAGGCCCGTTTGGAAACGGCTTTGACGCTAAACAGTTGAAAGGCAAAGACCTGCTTTTCATAGCCGGCGGCCTTGGAATTGCACCGTTGCGGTCATTATTTAACTACGTTTTGGACAACCGAAAAGATTACGGCCGTATTATCCTACTCTACGGTTGCAAAGAACCCAGAGAAATGCTGTTCGGTGATGAGCTTCGGGCGCTCGCGAAAAGGAATGATGTGGAATTTAAGCCCACTGTAGACTGGTGCCCTGAAAATGAATTATGGGAAGGTAACATAGGCGTAATCACTACCTTAATTCCTCAAGTCAATTTTGACCCAGAAACCACTTACGCAATAGTATGTGGCCCACCGATTATGTACAAGTTTGTTATCGCGGATCTCAAAAGCAGAAAGGTTCCAGATGACCACATAATTCTCTCGCTTGAGCGGAGAATGAAATGCGGCGTCGGGAAATGTGGCCACTGCCAAATCAACCAGATCTATGTGTGTAAAGATGGGCCAGTATTCAATTACTCAAAAATTAAAGGAATACCGGAGGCGTTATGATGAAACCGAAAGTTGCTTTCTTTGACTTTGCAGGATGCGAGGGAGACCAGCTGCAAATCGCCAATTTAGAAGAGGAATTGCTTACCCTTCTAGGTCAAGTGGAAGTTGTGAGTTTCAGAGAAGTCATGAAAGAGCACAGCGACAACTATGACATAGCCTTCATTGAGGGCTCATGTACGCGGCTTCAGGACGAAGATAGGTTGAAACAGATAAGAAAGAACGCAAAAATCGTGGTCGCTATAGGCTCATGTGCAACAATAGGCGGTATCAACTCGCTAAAAAACTACCAAGACTTAGACGAAGTTAGAAAGACAGTGTACGGAGACAAAGCTTACTTGTTTGATACTTATGCTGCTAGACCGATAGACGCGGTGATTCCTGTTGACGCCTACGTACATGGATGCCCAATAGACAAGGAAGAATTTCTAAGCGTTGTTAAATCGCTTTTGCTGGGCAAAAAACCAGACATACCCAATTATCCTGTCTGCGTTGAATGCAAGAAAAACGAGAATGTCTGCGCGTTCGAAAGAGGCCAATTCTGTGTAGGCCCCGTAACCAGAGCAGGCTGCAACTCATGCTGCGTAAACGAGGGAACGATATGCTGGGGATGTCGCGGGCTTGTCGACAATCCGAATGAGAATTCGCAGAAAGAAGTTCTAATCAAGTATGGCCTCACAGTTGATGAGGCAATAAACAAGTTTAGGTTATATTTCGGTTGGCAGGAGAGGAAAAGATGAAAGACAAACCAAGCTTTAATATTGAAGTACACCACGTGACACGGGTTGAAGGACACGGCAACATCTACGTAAACGTAAAAAATGGCACCATAGAACGCTGCGAATGGGCGATTTCTGAGGCGCCAAGATTCTTTGAAGCCATGGTAGTAGGTCGGCAATGGAATGAGCTGCATCATATAACTTCGCGCATATGCGGCATCTGCTCGATAGGGCATACGCTTGCATCTTTAAAGGCGACAGAAGCCGCGATGGGTATAACCATCAGCGAACAGGATCTTAAATTGAGAAAACTTGCATTGCACGCCGAGAACATGCAAAGTCACATCTTACACTTGGGCTTTCTGGTTCTTCCTGACTTAATGGATGTCGGTTCAGTCATCCCCCTTGCATCGACGCACCCGAATGAAGTAAAAACTGTTTTACGCGTACATAGACTAGCAAATGAAATGTCAAATATGATCTGCGGCAGGACAACGCACCCGCAGAGGCTGCTACCAGGCGGGTTCTCTAAGATTCCTACCATGAAGGAACTAACTGCACTCAGAGATAGACTGAAAGCTGCCATCCCAGATCTTCAAGCGCTCGCAGAACTATTCAAGAGTAGAATGCACAAATTCCCAGACTTTACTCGCGAAACAGAATTCATCGCGCTAACCAATCCAGAGGAATACGCGCTTTACGATGGAAAAATTGCGTCAACTGACACAGGCACAGCACCAGTAAACGAGTACCTCCTATTTACCAACGAATACATTGTCCCCCACTCTACTGCGAAATGGGCAAAACATGCACGTGAATCCTACATGGTGGGCGCACTTGCAAGGTTCAACATTAATTATAATCTGCTTTCGCCATTAGCGAAGAAAACGGCTGAAATGTTCAAGCTAAAGCCCATATGTCACAATCCATTCATGAACAACATTGCGCAGCTTGTTGAAGTCGTTCACAGCGTAGAAGATTCAATTAAGCTAATCAATGAGTTAGAAGCCGCAGGTTTACGGAGTCAACCAGACTACTATAAGCCAGAAGTAAAAGTTAAGGCAGGCCGCGGCGTCGGCGCAGTTGAAGTTCCAAGGGGCATACTCTTCCACGATTACAAATACAATGAGAAAGGCGTTTGCGTAAAAGCTAACTGTATTATTCCAACGAACCAGAACCATGGCAACATTGAGCTAGACTTGAAAGCATTGCTACCCAAGATACTTGACAAGACACCAAAAGAGATCGAGCTAAGCCTAGAAATGCTGGTGAGAGCCTATGACCCATGCATCTCATGCTCTACACACTGCGTTAAAGTGCACTTTGTCTAAACTCTTCTTTTCTTTTAACTGACAAAAGAATAGACAATAACTAAATTGAAGCGCCCTCTTTAAGTAGCGCCACTGCTGATTGCTACAGCTTTTCCCGTTTCTTTTGAAACTGTGGGCGCTTGTTTTTCTGGCGCATTAGTCTGCTGCTGACGCGGCGGTTCAGCGCATCCAGCGGCCTCTTCTTTAAGGCTCAGCACGCCCTTGACTGTACCATCGCTTAGGTATTCGAGAGTGAAGCCCATTTTCTGTGTCAAGCTTAAGGCGCGCTTGTTATCAGGAAGCATTATGGCATAGACTGTTTCAACGCCCATTTCTTTGGCTATTTCCAGCACGTAATCCACCATTTTAGTTCCTAATCCCAGCCCCTGCCACTTGTCGCTGACGATGAAGGCTAGTTCACCGCTTTTCCCGTCAGGCTCAATGCTGAGTCTTGCCACACCCAGGATTTTTCTGCGACCTTCCTCAGTGAGTTCAGCCACTATGGCGATTTCACGGTCGTAATCTATGTTGCAATAACGCACGCGAACTTCATGCGGCGTATCCTTTATCACTTGGAAGAACCTGTAACGTATGGACTCTTCAGAGAAGCTTTGAAACATCTCCAGCCATAAAGGCTCATCTTCAGGCTTTATAGGCCTTAAAAGCACTTCTTGCCCGTTTCTAAGCGTCCATAAAGTTTCATATTTTTTCGGGTAAGGACTTATCACCAAATGCTCATGAGGCTCAAACTTTTTGAACACAGCTTCCTTGTCGATTGCCATTCTCGCGTCGAGAATCAACGCCTCTTTTTCGCTGATATAAAGCGGAATGTCGACTTCTTTTAGCTGCGGAAAATCAATAAGCAACTGTGAGAGAAGCAATAGAATTTCTTCTAACAGCTTAAAGTTAGCTGGCGGAAAGTTCCCATATCCCTTTAGAAGCTGATATACTCGTGTTTCTTCCAGCATCCGCCTTATGAGAGTCGTATTTAAAGGCGGAAGCCCTATTGAGTAATCTTTGAACAGTTCTGCGCCTACTCCGCCCATTCCGAAAAGTATTACGGGCCCGAAAGGCGGCTCTTTTTTCCCGCCAATTATAACCTCATAACCTCTATGCTTAATCATTGGTTGAACAGTAACGCCGATTACATGGGCTTTTCCGTCGTATTCCTTTGCTTGATGCATAATGAGATTAAACGCTTGCCTAACCTCCTCGTCTGAGTTTATATCCAAAATTACGCCGCTTGCATCAGCCGTATGTGCTATTTGCTGGGAAAGAACCTTTAGAACCACGGGATAACCCATCTGCTTGGCGTAAGCCACAGCTTCATCAGCAGTTGTCGCGACCATGGTGTTTATGAGTGGAAAATTGTAGTATTCCAAGATTTTCTTGGCTTCGACTTCAGTTAATAACTCACGGCTTTCCACTGCAGCATTTCTAAGTATAACCATTATGGGCCTTTTAGGCGGAGCAGCATCAACTGGAAGCTCCTCAGGCGTCTCATAAATGAGCTCAAGATTACGCTGATACTGGTACATGTACATATACGCTTTGACAGCATGCTCTGGCGTGGAATAAGTTGGGATGTTATTCTCCGTGAAAATCCGGTTTGCCTCTTGCACTGCACCGTAACCCATGAAATTAGTCAATATCGTCTTGTTCTGATACATTTTACTTTTTACAAGCTCAACTATGTTTTTAGCGATTTCAATAGGCTCTGACGTAGACTGTTGAGTGAAAATTATCAGTATGCCATCTACGTTTTCATCATTCAAACACGCTTCTAACGCGATTCTGTAGCGCTCAGCATCAGCATCTCCAAGAATATCAAGCGGGTTGCCTTTACTCCAGAAAGACGGCAGAACGCCATTGAGCATGTCTATGGTTTTTTTGCTTAATTGTGCAAGCTTACCGCCCTTAGCGATCAGGGCATCCGTAGCCATCACGCCTAAGCTGCCAGCGTTTGTAATCACCGCCATATTCGGCCCCTTTGGAAGAGGCTGGTTTTCCAAAACTTCAGCGGTGTTAAATAAATCTTCAATTTCCTCTACGCGAACTATACCTGCACGCTTAAAAGCGGCTTCATAAATCGCATCTTCACTCGAAAGCGAACCAATATGTGTAGCCGCTGCCTTTACACTATCTCTGAATTTTCCGGCCTTAACCACAATTATGGGTTTGGTTCGCGCAAAGTGCCTAGCGGCGCTCATGAATTTCCTCGCTTCTGTTAGGTTTTCCATGTACATGAGGATGCTGCGGGTCTGCGGGTCAGTGCCGAAGTAGTCTATGAGGTCGCCGAAGTCTACATCTATCATCGAGCCGACAGAAACAAAGTTGCTGAAGCCAATGTTCTTATGTATAGCCCAGTCCAGAATTGCTGAGCCTAAGGCGCCGCTCTGCGTTATGAAGGCTACTTTGCCAGGCTTTGGCATCTTATCCAAGAAGGTAGCGTTCAGATTTATTCTCGGGCAGATTACGCCTATACAATTTGGCCCTATTACTCGTATGCCGTATTTTTTCCTTGCCGCCAAAATCTTCTCTTCAAGCGCCTTGCCCTCAGCACTTGCTTCTCTGAAGCCCGTTGAAACTATGATTGCACCTTTAAAACCAGCTTTACCGCATTGTTCCAAAACGCTTGGAACAGTCTCCGCTGGTGTAGCAATAACCGCTAAGTCAACTGGCGCAGGTATTTGCTCTATTGACGGGTAAGTTTTCACTCCAAGAATATTAGGCTTATGCGCGTTAACAAAGTAGACTTTCCCGGCGTAGCCGAGTTGAGTTAAATTTTTGACTAAAAAGTAACCTACCGATCCTTCTTCATCGCTGGCTCCTATTATGGCTACACTTTTGGGGTTGAAAATTTTGTCCAAGTTCAAAGTTACCATTAGGTCAGTAGCCTTCCCTGATTTATGGTGATGCAAACATAGGAATTAAAGGATTATGTAGTCTTACTCACTTTCATGTTATAACCCACTTGCAAAAGTACACCGCGCGTTTCACACTTGATAGAAAGCACTCTTCGGCGAGATGGCTTTAAATGAAAAAGTTTATTCCATCTAAGACGATTTCAATTTATTCCAACAATCTTAAATAATTCTGATGCGACCTTTCAGCGGGGAACCATATGCCTTGCACGGTTATTGTAGGCGCCTTCTGGGGCGATGAAGGCAAAGGAAAAATAATCTCCTATCTCGCACTGAAAGATAAATTGGATTTCTGCGTTAGAACAGGCTCCGTAAACGCTGCACATACAGTTTGGATGGAAGGAAAACGCTACGCACTACACATGGTGCCAGCTGCCTTCCTAAACCCAAAATGCCGCTTGCTAATCGGTGCAGGCGCCAACGTCCATGTTGGAAAATTTCTTGAAGAAGTAGAGTTAACTAAAGTGCACAACCGCATAGGCGTGGATTACCAAGCCTCGATAATTGAAGAGAAACATTCTATACAGGATAAAACTAGCGCTCACTTGAAGGGGCTGGGCACCACAGGTTGGGGTGTTGGCCCCGCCCTTGAGGAACGTGTTCGAAGAACCGCTAAGCTTGCCCGGGACATTCCTGAGTTGAAGCCGTATCTAGCGGATGTGACCACAGAAGTTAACGAGGGCATCGATGCAGGTAAAAATGTTTTGCTGGAAGGAACACAGGGCTTTATGCTTTCGCTTTTTTACGGAACATACCCATATGTGACGGGAAGAGACACGGGTGCCTCGGCTATATGCTCTGAAGCTGGAGTAGGCCCAACAAGAGTAGATGACGTTCTCATAGTATACAAGTCATTCATAACCCGTGTTGGCGCGGGTCCCTTGCCTGGCGAATTAAGCAAGGAGGAAGCCATAAAAAGAGGCTGGTTTGAAACTGCTGCGGGAACAGGCCGCGACAGACGTTCTGCGCCTTTTGATTTTGAATTGGCAAGGAAAGTGGCGAAAATAAACGGTGCGACACAAGCAGCGGTCACAAAGCTTGACAGCCTCTTTCCAAAGTGCCAAGGCATCAGGGAATTTGACGCTTTACCCTCGGAAGCTAAGCAGTTCATCAGGGAAATTGAAAAAACGGCTGGGGTGCCGGTGGTTCTAATAGGCACAGGTCCAGACGCGCTGGACATCATTGACAGAAGGAAATAGTAAACCTTTATTTTCAAAAACCCTTATGCTTCATTTAGAGGTAACGCTAAATGTACGCTTCAAACGGTTATGGTAAAACATCACTTAGTCTGCTGGCACTCTTATTTGCAGCCGGCTTACTCACAGGCGCACTAGCAAGTTTCTACATCACATATCAAGAAATGGCAGAACTAAGCGCTGAAGTGTCAGCGCTTCAAAACCGTGTAGCCGGGCTCACGAGCACACAGAACATCACCTATCAAAACATCATAATCTATCAGAATGAAACCGAGTTGGCGAACATTTACGAGAGTGTCCGCGACTCGGTGGTTTTGATTCAAGGAACCACAAGCGGCGGCGAAGCACAGGGCTCGGGATTTGTATACACTTATTCTGGTAGAAACGTGGTAATAACTAACTATCATGTAGTACATGGCGCAACAAGCCTAAGCGTCACTTTCTCAAATGGCAACGGCTATCCAGCACGGGTTCTGGGAAGCGACCCTTATGCTGACTTGGCGGTTCTTTCGGTTGACGCGCCGGAGCGTGAGTTTAAACCTGTCGAAATCGTCAGTTCATCCACGCTACGCGTAGGCGACCCCGTTATAGCCATAGGAAACCCCTACGGCCTGGTCGGTTCATTAACAACAGGCGTAGTTAGCGCAGTAGGCCGAACAATTACTGAAGAAGAATACGCCGGCGGCTTCGCAATCGCAAATATTATACAAACAAGCGCGCCGATAAACCCTGGAAACTCTGGAGGACCACTGCTGAACGCGGCGGGAAAAGTGGTAGGTGTAACAACCGCTATCCTATCAGACTCACAGGGCTTAGGCTTCGCTGTTCCATCAAACACAATCCTCAGGGAAATATCAGCCTTGGTTACAACTGGAACCTACCGCGACCACTCGTATCTAGGAGTTACAGGCCAGGACATGAGCTACAGAATAGCCCAGCAGATAGGGGCATCAGTTACTTACGGCTGGCGAATAGCTTCAGTCGTCGCCGGAGGCCCCTCAGATGGCAAGCTGAGAGTTAACGACATAATAATTGCACTGAATCAAACTCGAATAAGGAATAATGATGACTTGGCAAGTTATCTTGCGGAGAACACGTTGCCGGGGCAGCTTTTAAGAATAACTGTTGTGCGCGGCAATTCAACAATCGATGTAGATGTTGTCTTGGGACGGAGACCCCCACCTTCAACGTAAACTCGAACCTTTCAAGGCCAGACCCAAAAAATACCATGGAGCATGTTAGACTTAATGACGGAAACTTGGCTTAAGCCGTATCACGTAGTTATCGCGGTGGAAAACAAGCAATGCAGAATACTGGAAGAATTTGCTTCTCTTGGACTAAAGCAGCTTAAAGTAACAGACATCAGGGGCTCAAGCAGCGGCACAGTTAAGCATTTGGTGGAGCTTGACGCGAAAGCTGCTGAGAAAATCTCAAAAGATTGGAAATCAACAGCCCAGCGTAAAGGTGAAGTCAAGCATTCGCTGTGGTTTGAAAGTCAAGGCTGCGAAGTCTGCAACACCATCCTATCTCATGGTGCCTTTCTGATTTCAGGCAGAAGCGTAGAGGAGCATACGATAATGTATAGTTTCATCGTGCCCACGTTTGAAGTGTACACGGGCATCATATCTGCACTAGAAAAGGCGGGGCACAAAGTCAACGTGCTTAAGCGTGGAAGTTTTGAAGCAAAAAGCGGTGTTTTGACTGAGAATCAGGAGAGAATATTTTGGTTAGCGTTGAAAAGCGGGTTTTTTGATTATCCACGGAAAATTGGTTTACGCGAGCTGGCTGCTAAACTAGGCGTGAGGCCTTCAACTCTTTCAGAGATTATTCGAAGAGGAACAAAGAGGTTGTTGAAGCAGTATTTTGAAAGTGAACAGGCTAAACTGGCAGGCAATCCCTAACATTTTAGGGATAAGCGCTATTTGACACTGCTGACTATTAATCTTACGAGGAATGAGAAAAATGAGTCAAGAACAAATGTTTTGTTACCAGTGCGAACAAACCGCTAAAGGGCAAGGCTGCACAATAATCGGCGTCTGCGGGAAAACTCCAGACGTAGCTGCACTCCAAGACCTGCTTGTTTATTTGCTCAGAGGGCTTTCACAATTAGTCATCGAAGCGAAGAAGGCAGGCATCAGAACCGAAGAAATCAGCGTATTCACCTGCGAAGCACTGTTCTCTACTTTAACGAATGTGAACTTCGACCCAGACAGAATTATCGAGTACATTAAGAAAACGGCGGATTTGCGCGATCAACTGAAGCAACAAATACGGCTTGTGGGAGGCAACATAGATGCAAGCGATGGTCCTGCCAACTTGGCTTTAGATAAAACCAGAGAAGGCTTAATAGCGCAAGGAAAACTGTATGGAATAAAATCGGAACCCATCGTAAACGAGGACTTACACTCGCTTCAGTGGCTACTCACTTACGGCTTAAAAGGCGTAGCAGCCTACACCTATCACGCATATATCCTTGGCAAAAAAGACGAGAAAGTCTTCGACTTCATCCACCAAGGACTCGCTGCACCATTAGACAAGTCGCTCGGCATAAACGATTTTGTAGGCTTAGCCATGAAATGCGGAGAAATAAACCTCCGAGCCATGGAGCTCCTTGACGCTGGAAACACTGAAACCTACGGGCATCCCGTGCCAACAAAGGTGCCGCTTGGAGTGAAAAAGGGCAAAGCCATCCTCGTGTCAGGGCATGACCTCAAAGACCTCGAGGAAATTCTAAAACAGAGTGCAGGAAAAGGAATCTACGTTTACACACACGGCGAAATGCTGCCAGCGCATGGATATCCAAAGTTGAAAGCTTACCCGCACTTTTACGGTCACTACGGCACGGCATGGCAAAATCAGCAACGCGAATTCGCAGAATTCCCCGGCGCCATAGTCATGACAACCAATTGCCTCCAGAGGCCAATAGAAAGCTACAAAGACAACATCTTCACCTCGGGTCCAGTTGGCTGGCCGGGAACGCCGCATATAGAAGGCAGAGACTTTTCTCCGGCGATAAAGCGGGCGTTGGAGTTGCCGGGCTTTTCAGCTGATAGAGAAGGCAAGTATGTAACCGCCGGTTTCGGCAGAAACGCAGTGCTAAGCGTGGCAGACAAAATAATAGCTGCTGTGAAAAGCGGCCGCATTAAAAAGTTTCTGCTCGTCGGCGGCTGCGACGGCGCGAAACCTGGAAGAAGCTACTACACAGAATTCGTGGAAAAAGCGCCTAAGGACACCGTCGTGCTAACACTTGCTTGCGGAAAATTTAGATTCTTCGACAAAGACTTAGGCACAATTGACGAGATTCCGCGGCTCCTAGACATAGGACAATGCAACGACGCCTACTCAGCAATTAAAATCGCGCAGGCGTTGGCCGAAGCATTCAACGTGACAGTGAATGAGTTGCCGCTTTCTCTGGTGCTATCGTGGTATGAGCAGAAAGCCGTGGCCATACTGCTGTCGCTGCTTTACCTAGGCATAAGGAACATACGTTTAGGACCGAGCCTGCCAGCGTTCATAACACAGAACATACTTAAAGTGCTGGTGGAAAAGTTTAACATAATGCCCATAACAACAGCGGAAGAAGACTTAAAGGCAATCATGAAGTAGCGCTGCTTCTTAGCTGCCCACTTCTCATCCAGTTTTTTTATATATCACCTGGCAGCAAGAGTTAATGTTTATCGTTGCGCGATTGGAATGAAAGGCCTTCCATATTCGCCGACATATTTTGATGAGGGCCGTAGAAGCACAGCGTCCTCATATTGCTCGATTACATGAGCAACCCAACCAGAGATTCTGCTTGACGCAAAGAACGGAGTAAAATATTCCTTAGGAACACCAAGCGCGTCCATGGCAACTGCAGCGTAGAAATCTACGTTCGGATATATCTTTTTCCGCTCATAAACAATCTTTTCAATTTTTATGCATTTATTATATAAACTCAAAGTTCTTTCGCGGTGACAGAGATTTTCAACAATGCCTCTCAGATGTTTGGTACGCGGGTCTTCTGTTTTATATACGCGGTGACCAAAACCCATAATTTTCTTGTTTTCATCCAACATTCCTTGAATATACTCTTCAACTTCTTCTTCCAGATTTATATCGTCAAGCATATCCATCACTTTTTCGCTCGCTCCTCCATGCAATGGACCTTTAAGTGTTCCAATAGCAGAAGTCACCGCAGAATACATATCTGAATTTGTGCTTGCGGTCACACGTGCAGCGAAAGTGGAGGCGTTAAAACCGTGGTCAGCGTGAAGCACCATAAACTGGTGAATAACAGCTGTCTCATTATCATCAGGTGGTGATCCACGGAACATGTAAAGGAAGTTTTTGGCCAAGTCAAAGTCTTTCCTTGGCTCTGGAACAGTTTGGTCAATACGGCTCCTATAAATGGTAGCAACTATAGCGGGAACCTGAGCTATTAGTCTCGTGGCTCTTCGGATGTTTGCAGGTCGCGAAAGATCATATCCTTCAGGATCATATTCTCCAAGATGGGAAACCTCGGTGCGCAAAATATCCATTGGATGGCAATTTTTAGGCGCCGCTTTAATGCTTTCGACAATAGCATCAGGGAGCTGCATCGCAGAAATAAGATTACTTTTAAACTCAGCCAATTCATCCTTGTTAGGGAGCTTCTTGTGGATTAGCAAGTAAGCAATTTCAGCGTAGATAACTCGACCTACAAGATCATCAATGTTATAGCCTAAATAGTATAGAGCACCATTAGGATCTACAAAGCTAAGTCTGGTTTCAGCTGCGGCAACATCTCTTAACCCACGGATTACTATCCTATCTTCAGTCGTAGCCATTTTATTTTCACCAGACATTGACTACTAGACAGCTTGCCGTGCTTGGTGCAGAAACAAGGAAACCCTTGCAACATGATATACCAGCATGCAACTGCACGCTTTAGACCTAAAAGGTTGCAACCAAGCACTATTCAGCACAAGTCTGCAAGTTATAATCAGATAAGTTTAGTAGCTTAAATTTTTTTCGAAAGGACGCCAGTAGATGAAACTTAGCTGCAGCATAACTTTTTTAAGTGATAAAAAGTAATTTAGTCATGGAAAACCAGTTGAATTGATTAATGTTATGTCGCTTTGCTTATTTCTGCTGGTTTTCCGAAGCATAGAACTTCAATAGGGGTAGAGTAAAATGCCAGAACATAAAGAATTAGAGGAGAACATCTCAACATTACAGCAGCTTAAGAAGCACGCAACCATTCCGCCACAAGTGGAGCGGCAGCTGGAGCAAGTTATTCAAATTCATCCAATGCGAATTAGCCCATACTATTTATCGCTGATAGATTGGAATGATCCGAATGATCCGATAAGGAAAATGGCGTTGCCGTCTATTGAGGAGCTTAATGTTGACGGGGTGTACGATACAAGCGGTGAGGCGGAGAACACGAAAATGCCAGGGCTGCAGCACAAATACAATGAAACCGCGTTAATTCTGGCGACAAATCGTTGCGCTGTTTACTGCCGACACTGCTTCAGGAAAAGACTTGTTGGGTTGCCTACCGATGAAATTTTGAAGCGCTTCGAAGAGGCAGTCGCTTACGTGGCTAAGCACGAAGAAATAAATAATGTATTGATTAGCGGTGGAGATCCGCTGGTGCTTAAGAACGAAATTATCGAAAGATTTCTCGAAGCACTATCGAGCATAAAACATATCCAGTTCGTGAGGATTGGCAGCAGGGTTCCAGTAACCCTTCCACGTAGACTCTTTGATCAGGGGATACTGGCAATTTTCAGAAAATATTCAAAGAGTGAAAGGAGACTTTACATTGTTACGCATTTTAATCATCCACGCGAAATTACTCCTCAGTCTATTAAGGCGATAAATAATTTGATTAAGTCAGGCGTATTGTTGTGCAATCAGACGGTTCTTTTAAGAGGAGTTAATGATGATCCCGAAACTCTTGCGAAATTAATGAATAGGTTAGCAAGTATCGGTGTTACACCTTACTATGTTTTTCAATGTCGCCCAGTAAAGCGAGTTAAACATCACTTTCAAGTTCCAATTTGTGAAGGGGTGCGCATAGTGGAGAAGGCAAAAGAAAACTGCAGTGGCATAAGTAAACGTTTCAAGTATATCATGGCGCACAGAACAGGCAAGATAGAGATACTTGGTATACTGAACAACGAGGTATATTTCAAATATCACCAAGCTAAAGATAGAAAAAACTTGGGCATGATGTTCAAGCGCCCAGTTAACGAGCAAGCAGGCTGGCTAGACGACTTCGATTTAATATCGGAACTAGCTTAAAACAAGCAAAAAATTCGGTGCCAAAATAGTTTATTTTGGTGACAAAAAGAAAATCTGCTGCAACTTCTTTTAAGTAGAATTGTTTCACTTCAGCTTTTTCATAACATACTCAGCAAATAACGCCAGACCATCCAAGCAAGGAAGGTCACCGAAAAACAGCATGAAGTGGGTAAAGCCTAAATCAAGGTATGACCGCAGTTTTTTCAGGCAGACTTCTGGAGTTCCTATAAGGTTAAGACGCTCGAAGTCTTTTCGACTGACATTTTTGGGCTTGTGCGCTAAAACTGCTTTGCTTAGCTCTTTTTGGCTACGGGCAATCAATACTTGGCCACCCGGCCAGCATGACATCACTATCTCATTGGGGTCTCTTCCTACCCCACGGCAATGTGTCTCTAAAACCTCTATTTTGCGTTTGTAAAGCTCTATTGAGGGCAAGTAGCCGAAGTCGCATCTGTCAGCGTACCGCGCCGTTACCTTTAAAGTTAATTTTTCTCCGCTGCCGCCTATCGTTATTGGGGGATGCGGCTTCTGCAAGGGCTTAGGCTCACAAACAGCCTCATTAATCTCGTAATGCTTCCCTTTGTAACTGGCCTTTTCCTCAGTCCATAGCTCCTTTATGATCGCAACTGCTTCCTCTAACCGTTCTATGCGGCTTCGCGCTTCAGGAAATGAGAAGCCATAAGCGATGTGCTCCTCTTTTTGGATGCCGGCGCCTATGCCAAGCTCTAATCTGCCACTTGAGATGACATCGAGCGTAGCGGCCATCTTGGCAAGTAAAGCAGGATTTCTGAACGAGGCACACAGCACCATTGTGCCCAGTCGTATCCTCGTGGTTAGCTGGGAAAGTGCGGTGAGAGTAGTCCAGCACTCGAGTACGGGGCTATTGCCGAACATTAGGTGGTCATCCAGCCACACGGAATGATAACCCAAACGCTCACACTCTAAAACAACATCGCGCACACGACTAAACAGCACAGAAGAGCGGGCCTCTTTAAAGCCAAAAGCATAGAATGGGAGAAATACGCCGAAATTAACTTTAGACCCCACTATAGCTTCCCCAAATTACTATTATGTAATTATTTTATAAAGGTGAAATACGATACATGGCTTGCGGTATTCACTACACAGCAACGTTAGAAGATCATAGAAAGAATTGTTGCTATACAACAGGTCCAAAGTAAGCTTGTATAATTTTGAAAAATTTTAGTATTGCGCATAGCGCCATTGTCTTTTCTTTATAGCCCTTGTTAGGTATTGTGCGGTAATAGAGCAAACTATTGCGATAACCACGAGGAACAGCGCCCAAAGTAAGATGTCAGGCAGAGCAACATAATAGAATACTATGGACGCTGTTGCGAACGGACAGAGGAAGAGAAAGCAATAT
Source organism: Candidatus Bathyarchaeota archaeon (assembly GCA_026014545.1). Taxonomy (GTDB): domain Archaea; phylum Thermoproteota; class Bathyarchaeia; order Bathyarchaeales; family Bathycorpusculaceae; genus JAOAIV01. Next base: position 13,318 of record JAOZIH010000012.1, on the reverse strand, counting down.
ATTACTGATGAATTGAGGCTTGTGAGCAGCTTCATCAGTTTCTTGCGTGTTTTTCCTTTTTTCTGTTTTTCCGCGATTATTTCTTTGAAACTTTTGCTGGGTGGCAATTCATCTTCTGACATATTATGGTTCACCAGTGATATAAATTGCTGTTAAGGTTCCATGCATTCTTATCGCAACCATACAAGCCATAGTATTATGTTTGAAGTTGCAACGGCAGTAACGGAAAGTGGCAATCCTATCTTCATGTACTCTTTTGTGCTGACTAAGCAGTTTTGTTTTTCAAGTAAACCGCATGCAAACACGTTTGTAGCAGCGCCCATCGGCAGTATGTTGGCGCCGCTTCCTGTAGCTACCAGTGTGCCGAAAAGCAGTGGCCAAGCGCTTATGTTCGCTAGTTTTGCTAGTTGCTGGCATAAGGGAATCATGAATACCGTGTAAGCGTTAGGGTCGATAAAGGTGGATAACCCCACAGAAAGCCACATGACAGAAGCTAACATAACAGTTGGATTTGTTATACCCATGTCTACTGCGGCTTGAGCAAAATCTAGTAGTAACCCAGAAGCGGTTACAGCGTAGATAACGCCAAATATGCTTGCTAAGAAAATAAATGAGTTCCAATCGAAATCGTAAAGCATCTGCTTTAGCTTTTTCCGTCCTAGAAGTAATGCAGCGGAACCAACTGCTATTCCCACTATTCCTGTGCTTACCCCGATTTGTGGTGCTATGGCCAAAACAACTATCCCAAGTACAAAAAGCAAACCGGGCAGCTTGGACACTGTTATTGTTTCAGGCTCAATTTCGATTTTTTTGGTCATATCTTTCAGCAAAAAGAGAAGAACCAATAATGCGGCGGCTACGCCGATGATTGTGATTGACCCCAGCCCTAATTTACCTTGAAACCAGTAGAAATCTAGGGGTTGTAAACCTGTCTGAGCAGCTAGAATTAGCGCGGGTGGATCGGCAATTATTGTTGTGGTTGTTACCATGTTTGCGCATACGCCTACAGAGACTATGTAGCGAAAGAGTGGAGAGCCAAGTTTTCTTGCCATTTGCATAGCTATTGGGGCCATTAGGAAAAGCACCGCTACGTTTGCCATAAACGCTGAAAGAAACGCTGAAAGAGCACATAAAGCTAACAACGCGTACTTTTCTGTTTTTATGTGTGTGAGAATCTTGTTTGCGATGAGTTCAGGCATTTTACTTTCGGAAAATACGAATGAAACCATCATGAAGCCCCAGATAACCGCGAGTACGTCCCATTGTATCGCTTGAAAGATCGTGTCTTGCCAAGACATTATGCCTAGGAGTATTAGTGTCGCCAGTGTTCCTGTTGATATGTAGGCAAGTTTTACTTTGCGGCTGATGGCGAGAGCGTAGCATGCGATGAATATGGGTAGCACTATGATTTTGGCGTCAAGTGGCAATATGGCTCAACCTTCATGGTCCTGTTTTGGTTATCCATAGGTTGAGCTTGATATAAAGTTGGTTGTGATTTGTTCATAATTTTTATGAAAAAATAGAAAAATCACCATAAAAACTTATTATAACTGAACGGTTGTGAACAGTTATGAGCCAAACCTGCGACAAACGTTTTTATGAAAAGTCGAAAGAAGATTTTACAAAGAAAAAAAAGAGGAAGGGAAGGTTAATCGTCTTCAGTATCCTTGCGAACCCATTCAGGATCTTCAGGTTTCATGACAATCTCAGGGTAAGCAGCAAAGCCATGCTCACTTAAGTCTAAGCCCTCAATTTCATGTTCTACTGGTGCCCGCAAGCCTATAGTGTACTTAATTAAGCCGAATATTATAAGGCCCATACCGAAGCTGAAACAAGCGACGACGGCAATAGCGATTAACTGTGCAGCAAGTTGACCCAAACCTGCAGCGCCATTGACGAGGACGCCTTGCACGCCGCCGTAAGTTCCATCAGCAAACAAGCCGACTGATAGCATGCCAAAGAGACCGCCTAAGCCGTGTATGCCGAAAGCGCCTACTGGATCGTCAATTTTCAGTTTCCGTTCAACGAAGAAGTTACCGTAGATGGCTATGGGCGCAGCAAGCAAACCTATAATTATTGCCGCCCATGGTGGAACATATGCGCACGGTGCGGTGATCGCAACGAGACCTGCCAATGCCCCAGTGCAGACTGCTTGAACGTCTGGACCCTTGAATTTGCTTTTGTCAAAGTAAGAGATTATAAGCGCCATTGTAGCACCTGCGCCGCCTGCCAAGTACGTGGTAACCGCAACTAAAGGTGTCCTGAAATCGAGTGTAGTCAATGTGCTTCCTGGGTTAAAGCCAAACCAGCCTAAGAAGAGAATCATGGTGCCGATGACGATGTATGGTACGTTTGTGTAACCGAAACTTCTTGCTCTGCCTTTTTTATCGTATTTGCCTATGCGTGGACCTACTAGCAATGCGCCAGCGAGCCCCGTGAAGCCACCCACTGCGTGAACTACGCTTGAGCCGGCGAAGTCTCTGACCCCTACGCCTAAGGGTAGTGTTGCAAGCCAGCCGCCTCCCCAGACCCAGTGACCGTAAATTGGGTAGATGAATATGTTGATGAGCACTGTGTAGAGTAGGTATGCTTGGAATTTTAAGCGTTCAGCTAACATACCCGCGACTATTGTTACTGTAGTTGCTGCAAAGACTGCTTGCCAGAAGAAGAAAACCAGTGTCAAGCCGTTATACGCTTCGCCTGCAAGCGCGAAACCGCTCCAGCCTATGAAAGCGTTGCCGTGATCCAGTCCCGGAATTGGTGTGTAGATAATGGCGCCTGTTGCGTCGAAACCTGTTGGGAAAGTGGCGCCTGAACCGCCGAACATCAAGCCGAAGCCTATTAGTGCAAAGACTATTACGCCTATGCTAAAGTCTAGATAGCTTTTTGACCAATAGTTAACTTGGTTTTTTTGTCTAATGTAGCCTGCGCCTAAGAAGGCAAAGCCCAGCTGCATGAACCAGACTAATGCGCCCATTGCTAATGTCCAAGCGATGCTTATCGCTGTACCGGTATCTGCCAATGGGTTAGTTGTCTGCGCACATGCTCGGCCAACACTCATTGACAGGCAGGTCACTAGAATACCTGTTAGTATGAACCATTTTTTGCGCATGAAAAGTGTCGAATGCTTTGCTATTGCTGTTTCAGCTATTCTACGTATTTTTGATGTTTTTCCTTTTTGCATAGTGTATTCCCAATTTATTTTTGACAGAGGAAAGCGCTGGGACTTCATATAAAGCTATTTATGATTTGTTCATAAAATTTATGAAAAAATAAAAAAATATATAGAAAAATGAAGTAAAACTCTTCATATGTTCATTAATTATGGCTTAACATAGACGTTCAGCTTCGTCAAGTTTTCCTTAATTTCAGCTTGAACACCTATTGCAGCGAAGAATTCTTCGAGCAGGATCTTGACAAATTTTTTAGACTGCTCTAAGCCCAAGATCAAAGTAAAATCTTTATCAGAATTTTTTATCAACCTAAAAAAGTTGCATGCCTCCAGCCTCACCAACACTTCTTCGGCAGTATGAAACTTGCTTTTCAATTGATCTCTGTGAGATTGCGCTACTGTCCTATGCGCATCCCAAAACTTTTCTTGATCAGGCAAGGACTTAAGCAAATTTAGAATTAGAATCCAATGGTCAACATCTAAAATGACATGCTCGCCACTTAGCAACAAGTCCATGTAAGTGTAAACTTTCCTTTTTACAGCCGGATCCAGCAGCATCTTGTTTTCGCTATAAAACCGCAGAGCACGCCGCATTACTTCGCTTTGTGAAAGCTCGGTTTCTTTGCTGATCTTTTCAAGTAAAGCCGCGGTTGCAGGGTCGAAGGCCACGGTTATTCTTGTTGGGTTCATGCTTTTTCGCCTCAAAATTAATTACAATTTAATTCTCATGTCCTCTTTAATTACGTTTAGAGCAATATTGGTGACGGTTCTTTTTATATGAGGGCTGGCCAGCAGATTTTTTAAGTAGGTGTTTAAGCTGGCGCGGTCTTTGAATTTGGCGATAACAGCAATATCGTAATCGCTTGTGATATCGTAAACAGCCGTTGCAGCTGCTGTATTAGCAATTTCTTGTTCAATTTGTGAAAGCTGACTTCCTTCGGTTTGAACCAGTATTAAAGCAGTCAAAGTGTAACCAAGCTTGGCAGCGTCAACAACTGCCGTATAGCTTTTCACTATACCCTTTTTCTCCAAATCTTTGACGTGATTAAATGCAGTGCCAACAGATATCCCAAGGTTACGCGCTATTTTATTGAAGCTTAATCGGCAATCTTCTTGAAGTAAACTAATTATTTGGAAATCAATAGAATGCATACTTTCAATCGAGTTTGTTTGCACTTTAATTGCACCTCGCTGCCATCCTCATAAACCTTTTTAAACAATTGTTCATTTAATTAAAAATTATATAAACATTTCCTATAAAAAATGGAATGCTTGCGCATATATTTATACGAAATACACACTTAACTTTACAAATGTTCCCAAAAACGATGGGGAAAGGAACAGAAAAAGCAAGTAAGCAACCCAAACGCTACTCGGCAAAAAGTAGTTCAAAGGTTGCTCATTCAATCAATGCAAGCATTTCATTAAAAAGCAAAAAAGCGCACAGCAAAACATGAAACCGTGAATTTCTAACTCCACCGCGCCTCACCCTTTAAGACCTGCTTTGTCGATTCTAATCACAAATATCAGCTATAAACCGCAAAAAAGGCAAATTTTTACTTTTCCACAAAAAAAGGCAACCGATTCGGAGCCAATTCAGAAAAAACTTTTTAAACAAAACTGATGTTTAGGCTTTTGTGGGCAAAGCATGATCGATTGGAACCAACTAATCACAGATTTTTTGAACCCACCAAATACTTACCAGCAGTTGACTGTAGACCGGGTTTTGGTGGCCTTACTTGTATCTTTTATTATCAACATGTTTATTTTTTACATTTACCGAAAAACCTTCAAAGGAGTAATCTACACCAGAGAATTCAATGTGGGACTAGTCCTCACAGGCCTCGTAGTAACGCTAGTCGTCCTGCCCATCAGCTCAAACATCGCCCTCTCATTAGGGATGGTTGGCGCATTAAGCATCATTCGCTTCCGCACCGCCATCAAAGACCCAAAAGACATAGTCTTCACATTCTGGGCAATAGCCGTAGGAATTATCTGCGGCGCAGGATTGTACATGATCGCCATCGTAGGAGCCCCAGTAATCGGCTTACTGCTACTTGTATTGGAACGAACCAGCTTCCGCGGCCCCGACCCATACTTGCTGGTGATCCATTACGATAACGAAGCAGAGAAAGCTGTTCAAGCAGCCCTTCCAAGGTATAAGCTTCGATCACGCACCGTCAGCGCCAACGGCGTAGAGCTCATGGGAGAAGTTAGAATGAGCACGAAAGAGGCAAACAAAGTGGATGAACTCTTGAAGATAAAAGGCGTAAAGGATGTTTCACTAGTCAGCTACAGGTCTGACTCTACCTGAGAAATAGCTCCATTAGAGAAAAACATCTAAAAAAGAAACACCGGAAGGCGAGTATATTGAAAAGCCCGTTGTGCATCATCTTGATTTTAGCACTTTTACTGCCGTCAATGCTTGTACCGGCATCAGGGCAGTCAGAGGGCGGGCTTGTAATTAACGAGTTCATGGCGGACAACGACGGCGCCGTTCCCGGGCCATATATGACTTTCCCTGATTGGATTGAAATCTACAACGGCGGAAGCACGCCGATTGATCTAAGCGGGATGATACTCACCGAGGATTTAGACAGCCCCCCATGGAGGTTCCCCAACGGCACCATATTAGCGCCAGGGGAGTTCCTTATAGTTTGGGGTAACAGAGGTTCTGGACCAGATATGCTTCACACAAACTTTTCGCCCAACGCAAACGGGGGCACATTAACGCTGTTGGCTGCAGATGGAACCACAGTGATTGATCAAGTAACATTTAAAAAACAAATTAGGGATGTGTCGTATGGGCGAATCCCCGACGGGGCATCCACTTGGTGCCACCTAGTAAATCCAACACCGGGCAAACCAAATATAGCAAATCCTCAAACTGGCATCGCAACTAATTGGCTAATTTGGGCATTCATTGGCGGAGTTCTTGCCGTTTGCGCGTTTATAGTTATACATGGAAGGAAGCGGAGCAAGTAAAACTATGAGCACTCGATTGCTTTACTTGAGACACGAGTTCAAATACAAGATTGACCGCTTACAATTTGATGTTCTAAAGAAGAACCTCGCCAAAGTTCTAAAACCAGATCCGAACATGGGCGCTGCCGGGCAATATCATGTTAGAAGTTTGTATTTTGATGACTTCAGAAACTCGGCTTTTTGGGAGAAGCAAGCAGGCGTATACAGTCGAGATAAGTATCGAATTCGCATTTATAATTACAGCGATGCATTCATAAAGTTTGAGCGGAAAACGAAAATCCACAATTATGTTCTCAAAGAAAGCGTGAGAATCACACGGAAAGAAGCAGACCGCATTATCGCTGGTGACGTGGATTTCTTAGCTAATTCGCAGCATAAGCTTCTCAGATGCTTTTATCATAAAGCTCGATGCGACCTTATGAAACCCGTTGCTGTTGTAGAGTACAATCGCGTAGCCTACGTTCACCCACTAGGCAATGTTCGCATAACCTTTGACAAAGAAATACGTATGGGCTTAGGAGAAATTACCCTTTTTGACCCAAACATTTGCACAGTCAACATAATTAACGAGCCAAGCATCGTTTTAGAAGTAAAATACGATGAAGTGCTGCCAACCTTCATCAGCGGTTTATTCCCTGATACTATTCAGCCAAGATCAGCCATAGGAAAATTTGTGATGTGCAGAGAACAGTACTTCACATTGACAGGCAATCCTGCTTGCTACTTGAAATGTAGAGGTAGCGGATAACATGACCTTTTCTATTCAAGTCTTGCTAAGCTATCTTGAAAGAAACGAGTGTGAGCCGCTTGGATAAAGGACTAATAGCCGTAGCCATCGCGTGCATTGTGATGTTGGCGTTTTTTATAGGCTACCAGATCTCTACAGGCGGTTCTCCAAGAAAAACAGGGGCAGACGATGCTGCTGACTGGGATCCAGCCATTACTGTGGAGTTAACACTGAAAGGAGACTCAATAGAGGTCAGCAACTCCAAGCCTGTAACCGTCAACGGCAGCAAGGCCACAATCCTATTTGGCGGCACATACAGGATAACAGGCTCCTTAAACGACGGCCGCATAATTGTGTACACAAACGATAAAGACCCGGTTAAGCTCGTTCTAAACGGCGTCAATCTTCGCTGTTCTACTGGCGCTCCGATATGCATCATGAATGCAGAAGAAGTGGTCATAATCATAGCTGACGGCACCGAGAACTTCATTGAAGATTCAGCCTCGTACATTTTTGATGACGCGGCGAAAAATGAGCCGAATGCAGCCATTTTCTGCAAATCCAACCTTACCATAGCGGGCAACGGCGTGCTCAATGTGAAAAGCAACTATAATGATGGCATAGCCGGCAAGGACACATTGATCATACAAAGTGGAATCATCAATGTAAAGTCAGTTGACGATGGCATCCGAGGCAGAGACTGCATTATAGTCAAAAGTGGCGTTTTGAATCTTGAAGTAGGCGGCGACGGCTTGAAGTCGGATAATCCAGAAAACGCAACATTAGGCAACATTTCCATCGAGAATGGCACTATCAATATTTTTTCAGGTGGCGATGCCTTCCAAGCTGAAAAGAACGTTCTGATCAAAGGCGGCAGCTTCAGCTTGAAAACGGGCGGCGGAAGCAACAGCGTACTGGCAGGTAATGTTTCAGCTAAAGGCATTAAGGCGCTTGCTAGCGTGACAATTGACGGCGGCACGTTTGATGTTGACTCAGCAGATGACGCATTACATTCGGATGGAACGATAACGGTTAATGGCGGAACGCTGACCCTTTCCTCTGGCAACGATGCCATTCATGCAAACAATCGGGTGGAAATCACAGGCGGAAACATCAACATCGTCAGATCTTTTGAGGGTATAGAAAGCGCCACCATCACGATCAGCGGCGGAGACATACGTGTTACCTCATCTAATGATGGCATAGACGCAGTTCTAACCCTACAGAATCCTAACTCTGGAGACGCCATTATTCTAAACGGGACCATAGAAATTAAAGTGGGTGGAGACGCGATACAAGCCGAAAGAAACGTTACGATAATAGATGGCAATTTTGTTTTCACCACTGGAGGCGGTAGCGGTGGCACCGTGGCTGCTAATGCTTCCGCGAAGGGAATAAAGAGTGTTGCCGGCATCTCGATTAAAGGCGGAAAATTCACGATTAATTCAGCTAACGACGCTGTCCATTCAAATGGCGCAATAACAGTGAACGCGGGCACCCTTATTCTTTCATCCACCGACGACACGATTCACGCTGATGGCGCCATAGAGATCAACGGCGGCAGCATCAGTATTGCAAAAGCCTTTGAGGGAATAGAAGGCGAGGTCATAGCTATCAACGGCGGCGAAATCAGCATTGCCTCAAACGATGACGGCATAGACGCAAGAGGAAGCCTAACAATCACGAAGGGAGCGATAAGTATCCAATCTGGTGGAGACGCTATGCAAGCAGGCACAGATGCTTTGATCACTGGCGGAAACTTTAACCTCATCGCGGCTGGAGGCAGTCTGAGCATTATAGGTGGAAATGATTCAGCCAAGGGCATCAAGGCGGCTGTTAGTTTGACCATAAACGGCGGAACCTTCAGGATTGATTCAGCCGATGACGCCATCCATTCAGACGGCAAAGTAACAATTACAGGCGGATCTTTCACTCTCCTGACAGGAGACGACACAATTCATGGTGGCAGTTCTGTAGCAGTTACTGGCGGAGACATCAAAATTTTAAATGCTCCCGGGGATCACGGAGATGGCCCATGGAACAGCTCTACAATTGTAGATGTGCGTTTGAAAGGCAACTCGATTGAGGTTAGTGCTTCCCGCCCGGCATATGTCAGCGGCAACAAAGTGATGATTAGATCAGCGGGCACATACAGAATAACTGGCGCCTTAAATGATGGGCAGATAATCGTGAATACCAAAGATGCAGGAGCAGTGAAGCTAATCTTGGACAATGCACAAATCAGCTGCTCCAACAACGCGCCAATCTGTGTTTTAGCTGCGGATGAAGTTATTATCCAGCTTGAAGCCGGAACGGAAAATACTGTAACGGATGGCGCCTTGTATGTTTTTGCAAGCCCAAACGCGGACGAGCCAAACGCGGCACTTTTCAGCAGAGCCGACATGAAGATTACAGGTTCTGGATCGCTGAGAGTTACCGGCAAATATAATGATGGCATAGCGGGTAAAGACGGATTAATCATAGAGAGCGGCACAATCTTCGTCAGCGCAGTTGACGATGGAATTCGAGGCAAAGATTACTTAATCATAAAGGGCGGCAAGCTCACCTTGAACACGGGTGGAGATGGACTGAAAGCTGATAACGCGCTAAATGCCACATTGGGATATGTGAAGATTGAAAACGGTTCAGTAAACATCGTTGCTGGCGGCGACGCAATTCAAGCAGAAACAAATGTTTTGATTACTGGCGGAAACTTTGATTTGACATGCGGCGGCGGAAGCACCATGACTGTAGGCGCAGGCACCTCGGCCAAAGGCATCAAAGGAAAAGTGGACATAACCATCGATTACGGCTCATTTGCGATTAATTCGGCTGATGACGCAGTTCACTCGGACGGCACTCTAACCGTGAACGGCGGGTCTTTCGTGCTCTCAACGGCGGATGACGGCATCCGCGCTGAAACAGCAATTACCATTAACAATGGAGATATCAACATCACGAATTCTTACGAAGGCATTGAAGCGCCGATCATAACAATCAACGGCGGAACCATTCACATTGTTTCAAGCGATGACGGCATAAACTTGGGCGTTGACCCGAATACTATTCCGCCAGCAGGGCAGCCAGGCGCGAGATTCTCCATTTACTCAGGCGACTATTACTTGTACATTAACGGCGGCTACATCTTTGTTAACGCCTTAGGCGACGGCATCGACTCAAACGGTGCGGTTGTGATGAACGGCGGAGTTGTAATAGTGGACGGCCCATCATCGGATATGAACTCGGCGCTGGATCACGTTGCCTTTAACATGACCATGGGCTATTTGGTGGCTGGGGGAAGCGCTGGAATGGCGCTGCCTCCTGGAGACTTATCTGCGCAATATTCGGTGTTGCTTAATTTCCGAACAGTAAATCGGGCAGGCACGCTGGTAAGTGTTCGAGCAAGCGATGGCACTGAATTGTTTACTTTCAGACCAACAAAGCAGTATCAGTCAATCGTGTTTTCTATGCCAGAACTGGCATTAGGCGCCACTTATGACGTCTATATTGGCGGTAGCCATACAGGCACACTCAAAGACGGGCTTTACTTAGGAGGAGTATATACTCCTGGAACAAAGTACACCACGTTCACAATAACTAGCAAAGTGACACAGATTGGCTCCTCAGGCTGGTTTTTCCCAAGATAAACAGGCATTGACTAGAAGGCGTCATTTAAGCCTACTAAAACTTCAAGAAAATGACTTCGGATAAAACGTGAAGCGGATTCTGTTTGCAACATGGAACTCGACGTTTTTCCAATGCAAAGGGTCAGTATCCAAAGCGTTGCAGCTTCAGCTTCTGAAGATGTCATAAATCATAAAGCTTGCTGGCGTCTACGCTTCAGTTGTGGGTTGCGGGTTGGGGAACCCTTTGAAGCGGCTTCTGCAGCTACTGCGGCGCCGCAAAGATTCTTACACGTGCAGCCAGTGCGGTTACGTTTTCCCCAAGAAAGGCGCTGAAGTCAGCGGTTGGGCGGGCCACCCCTACGGGTTCCACGTGCACTGCCCCCGATGCGGCGCCACCGTCGCCCAGTTCGTAAAGAAGCAACCTAACCGTGGAGAGGCCAGTTAAAGTGGAAAAGCGCGGCCTACTGCCCCTTAAAGGCGGATTCTGGGTTGTGGACGTGCTCGGCGAGCAGGTTGAGGGCTTTGTGCTCGAAGGTTGCCTTTGTGAAAGTGCGTGCAACTCTGGCTGAAAATTGCAATAGCCAGAACGGGTACGCGTGCCCTTGACTTTGGTAGTGGTGGGGTAGCTGGGATTTGAACCCAGGATCGCCAACGCCCCAGGCTGGTATCCTAAACCAAGCTAGACGACTACCCCGCAACTTAAAGGTAAAATTATTACGGCTCTAATAAAACTTAAAGGTTCTGTGCCAGCAAAAAGCTTCAATAGAAAGGTCTGGCAAAGCTAACTGCCAATTCTGATTTTGAATTCATAAACGCTATCCATTAAGTGCGCCTAAACGTGCGCTATGGCTCCACGCAACACAAGCAAAAGTTTTCTGTCACTTGCGGCCAGTTTGACTTTGTTATGCATAGCCACCTCGGTTTCTTTAGCCACTGTGGCTTGGATAAATGGCTTGCCAACAGCGAACCTGTACAGTGAGAATTTGCAGGTTACGAATTATCGATGGGGGCCAAACTGCGCATATATTGATGTTGCATTATATAACAATGGTACGCAAACCGTGCTGTTGAGAAGTGTTAAGGTGAACTCTCAGCCCGCTGCAGTGGTCTATATCGCTGGAACATGCCAAATAGGCAGAGGCGAACTAGTTGTTCTGCGAGTATCTACCGCTTCTGTTCAAGCAGTAACTTATCAGATAGCTTTTCAGACCGCGAAAGGCAACAGGTTTGTTTATACAGCCGTTGCAGAATAGGACCCAGCCATCTTCAATTATAGGTAAAAGTCGGCGTTTACGATTGGTGACTGCAACATAGTGGGGAATAAGAAAGCTTTTCAGCTGCTGAGTCCATAAAGAGCGCGCCCGCCGCTGAACCGTTATGTGTTCATGCGAAAGTAATTCTTAATTACTTCATATGTGTCTCATACCACTGGATTTGAGGAATCAGCCATGGTGGAATTAGACTTTGGTGGCGTAAAAGAACATGTTGTCACAAGGCAAGAGTTTCCTGTGGAAAAAGCCCGAGAAATATTGAAGGACGAGATTGTCGTTTCGCTTGGGTATGGCATTCAGGGTCGCGCGCAATCGTTAAACATGCGCGATAATGGCATAAACGTCATCATCGGACAAGAAAGCACAGGCGTACACAAAGCGTACTATGACTTGGCAGTGCAGGACGGCTGGGTACCGGGAAAAAACTTGTTTCCCATGGAAGAAGCCGCAAAGCGCGGAACCATCAAAATGTATCTGCTTACCGACGCGGGACAGCGGGAAATGTGGCCTGTCATCAAGAAGACCTTGAAAGAAGGCGATGCGCTTTACTTCTCACATGGCTTTTCAATAGTTTACAAGGATCAAACAGGCGTGGTTCCGCCAAAAAACATTGACGTGATATTGGTTGCGCCGAAAGGCTCTGGAACATCTGTTAGGCGCAATTTCCTAGATGGAAGCGGCATAAACAGCAGCTACGCCGTTTACCAAGACTATACGGGCAGAGCAGAAGACCGCGCCAAAGCCATTGGAATAGCCATAGGCTCAGGCTACCTCTTTCCCACTACGTTCGAGAAAGAAGTTTACAGCGACTTGACTGGCGAGCGCGGAGTTTTGATGGGCGCCCTAGCCGGAATAATGGAAGCACAATACTACACGCTACGAGAGCATGGGCATAGCCCAAGCGAGGCCTTCAATGAGACCGTGGAAGAGCTCACGCAGAGCCTTATACGCTTGGTTGACGAAAACGGCATGGACTGGATGTACGCAAACTGCAGCGAAACTGCACGCATCGGCGCGTTACGATGGAAGGAGCGATTCCGAGATTGCACCAAGCCATTATTTGAGTCGCTTTACGAGCTTGTAGCCTCAGGCGAAGAAACACGAATTGTGCTTGAAAAAAGCCAAGCGCCAGATTACAGGCAGAAACTTGCCGAAGAATTAGCTGCTATGGGCAATTCGGAGATGTGGCGTGCAGGCGCAACCGTGCGATCGTTAAGACCGAAAAAGCCGAAGACCACCGAATAAACGCTAAAATCCCATACCACAATTTTCTTTCTCGTTTTCTTGAGATTTCGAATTTTGAAGTTTGGAATTTCTAACAATTGCTGGAAACTATAACAGAAGAAAACGTCTATAACTCTTTGATTTCACATTTGAGCTTCTTAATAATTTCCTCTGCCTTAAGCGGCTCCACCTTCAAAGTATAAAGCCCACTTGGCGTGCGAAGCTTAAGCTTCACAGCATCCTTAAGCCGCTTAACGGCGCAGTATTTTGCCTTGGCGCTCATTGCCACAAATTTTTCTGCGTCAAAGATTTC
>JAOZIH010000011.1 GCA_026014545.1 Candidatus Bathyarchaeota archaeon | reverse complement strand
ATACTCAAGGAGACCATCTACGCTTGAAACGCAACCACAAAATCTACATCCAAGAAATCCTCGAAGCCATCACAAGAATAGACTAATAGCTAAAAGAGCGAACATTCGAAGAATTCACAAAAGACAACAAAACAATAGACGCAACAATAAGAAAGTTCGCAGTCATAGGCGAAGCAGCCAAAAAACATCCCCGCAGCCATCAAAAAGAAACACAACAAAATCCCATGGAAAAGAATGGCGGGCATGCGCGACAAACTCATCCACGAATACTTTGGAGTAGACCGAAAAATACTATGGGACACAGTAAAAACCGATTTGCCAACAATAAAACCCCTACTTGAAAAACTAATGGCAGAAACAACTACCTAAACCCAAAAAGAAAGCATAAAAAGGGCGAAGCACACACAAAAGAAGCCTAAACGGCAACTTTATCGAAGAATTCGAGAAGAAGCTCCGCTACTTTCTCGCCGAACTCTGTAATCATATAGTACTTCTTCAGCGGGTCGATTCGCTCGCTCTTCGCCAAGCCAAGCTGCTCAATCTCAATCATCCGCGCACGGAAAGTGCCATCGCTCAACGTCAGCTTATTCTCCCGCATGAAATCCTTAGCCTCCTTCCACTTCCCGCGATTAAGATACAGCAGCAGCAGACAGTCAATCGCATGGTCCTTCTCCAGCATCGCCTTAATCGCCGACAGCCGCGGGTCAGTAAGAATATGCTTAACCTTCTCCTCGTCTCCAACCTTCTTCATCATCACCAACTCACACCACACTTTAACCTTATTCCAGTATTCGCATAACTTCCTTTTAAGATTTAACCTATATTACGAAACATGAAACATTACAGGAGACAACACCCATCAGACACCAGAACACAACCACCAACAAAACATCAACCATGGTGCGGGGGATGGGATTCGAACCCATGAAGGCCTACGCCAGAGGATCTTAAGTCCTCCCCCATATCCTAGGCGCTTCAACATCTGGCCACCTATTTAGACCTGGCTCGGGTACCCCCGCACCAGCCACTAAACTTCACTGCTCAACACGTTTAAGTTTTTTGCATCCATAAGCGGCAAGTTAAAATCTAAAGACTCCAAATATTTCTCGCCGCTTATGGGCGGGTAGCTCAGGACGGATAGAGCATCACCCTCCTAAGGTGGGGGTCGTGGGTTCAAATCCCACCCCGCCCGCCAGAGCGCACACCGAGCTCAAATCGCGCCAGAAAATGGGTAGTTTTTCACCCATCTTTTAAGTAAAAATGCGCCTACAAAAGTTTCCAATTCTTTGCAAGTTTCTTGAGGCTAACCAGCAGACCTAAACATGCAACAGCTGAAACTGCAAATGCGAAGATCGCTATTGTTGCTGGCGGCGACTCTGAGGAGGAAGTTGGTGTTGGATTTATTGATGGAGTAATCATGGATGTGGTTTCTGGTGAGGATGTCGGCGTAGGTGAGGGTGAAGGTGAAGACGCGATGGGTTCTTCGAGTATTTCGAAGGAAATGGTTTCAGAAATTCCCGTAACCCCTTGTGCGTTAGTAGCGTAAACGACGAGCTTATGAAATCCTACGGGTAAACCAGTTAACGTAGTATTTCCATCTATGGGAATGTCGGCGGCGCCGTCTAAACGATAACTCAGACTTGAAAAGGGCTTATCAACTGTGAAAATCAACGGAACACCTGTTGTGTTATATTCAGCATAGTTTTCTGGCGAAAGAACTGTAACATAGGGCGAAGCAAGATCTATCGTGAAAGTAACTGTTTTGCTATCTGACGTGGCATACTCGCCATAGTCGGGAAAACGGTAAGTCGCATAAACTGTTATGGTATGCGATCCCTCAGACAGTTCAGGCAACTGCGTGAAGCCTGTTACTGTTGAAAAATAGTTCTCATCCAAGCCTTGATACTCAGTGCTTATCGTAACATTTTCTTTTCCGTCAAGGCTATATTCAACGATTCTGGGGCTTCTGCCGAAATCAAAAAAAGTACTAATTGTGAAGTTCAGCGGGATCAAGTTTGTGTTGTAAGTCTTGTTCGCTGGAGAAACAATGCGGATGAAGGGTATGCCGGGAACAAAATTGGCTTCAACCATATAAAAAGCAACCAATCCTATTGACGCCGAAACGACAAGCAACAAGATGCTTACTAACGCTGCTTTCCTCATTTCAGCATCACCATTAAGTAATACATTCAAATCTAAAAGAGCTTTTGCCGAGACTGCCCTTAAAACAGAAAGAAAGGCTTGCTAAACCTGTATTCAAAATTGAAAAAGTGTTTTCCAAGAAAGAAAAGAGGGGAATTAGATGGCGGAGTTATGCTTGCTACTTTTTCCTCAGCAGTAAGACGCCGACAACCGCAATAGCCACGATTATGGCTATGGTTGAGATGGCGAAGTAGGTTTCGACTGGCGCTTGAGGCGCAGGCGTAGCCTCTGGAGTGGGTTGCGGCGCTTCCGCAACGAACACGGCGGTTTCAGCGTAAGAGCCATAGTAAGCTTTGGATCCGGCGAAGCGGGCTATTATGGTGTATTCTCCGGGAACAGGCGGCGTGAACGTTAGCTTGTAGAAGCCTGTTCCGTCAGTTGTGGTTCTGCCTACTTCATAGTAATTGTTGTTGGGATCCAAGACTTCAACGATGACTTCGACACCCTTCACGTTGGCCGGGCATTCGAATTGCTTGTACACGTAGAGCATCCAGTCGCTCATCGACTCGTCCGCCACAGCGGGAACACCGTTCGGGAACCGCATTGTCAAAATCGGATCTTTTGTGCCAGGTGAAATGTCAGTGACCATGCCTTTCACGAGCACCTTGCTGCCATGCACAGCGATTTCAGGCGAAGCCTCAACAGTGGTTTTGCTTGGACCCTTGCCAATGGCGTATACGCGCTGGTCGTAGGTGTCCATCGTTGCGATTATGCTGTCGCCGATAACAGCGTTACCACCCCATCTGGTTGCGCGGAACATGCCGTTAACGCGCCAGATTTCCTCGCCCGTATCAGCGTCTAAGCATACGAATGGCGCGCCACGAGGCAGAGGTTGCTCAGCACTGTGCTCGAGGTGGCCTACGTAGACTTTTTTGTCAGCGATTAGTGTTATCCAGCCCCACCAGTTATTGCCAGTTACCGGTTCACCGTATTCATCACTTAGTTCATATGTCCACAGAGTCTGGCCTGTTTGATCATCGTAGGCGTACAATATGCCGCCTACGCCGACTGAGTAGAGTTTGCCGTAGGCGAAGTACCATGTGTGCTCAGCATTACCCCAACCATAAGCGTCAAGCCAATGCTCGCTCTCGGTTTCCCACATGAAGTTTCCTGTTTCTACACTGAAGCCGTAGTGCCGTCGTAATTCTTTGTTCCAGATTGCGATGACGCCTTTTTCGACATTATTGGTTGCGCCTACGTAGTGTAGCGTGTTGGTGCCTTCATTCCATTCTGCTGGTGGCGTCCACGTCTTGTCGAATATCAGTTGGCCTCTTGTTCCAGGTTTCAGGTTTATTGCCCAGCATCGCACTGTGGTCCAGTTAAAGAATAAGCCTACTATTCGGTCGTCATTGTAAATCTTTATTGATGCACCACTGATTGGGCTGACTGTGACTGTTAATCCTTTAGGTATTGAAACGTTCCATGAATAAGCTCTCGACACGTTTGCGGTTATTGTTCTCCCGTGAACTGAGTTGCCCCAGCTGCCGTAGTCCGGGCCCATAGCGCCCAAGTGCGAGTGACCCGCTGCGGTTGAGTTCCATAGGGCCATCCAGCCGTTTGTGTAGTCAATTTGGTAGATGAGGATTTCGCCGCTTGGACCGAAGACGCGTGTTCCTGAAGGCACGTTTGTGAAGCTGAATTGCCAGTTGCCGGTGAACGGGTCGTAGAAGTTGTATGTTGTTCCAACCGTCTGAACTAGATATGTGAATACACCATCGTAGTTGAAGCTGTTGAAGTAGAGAATTTGACCGAACGCTAACGCGGTATTATTCTTGAAGAAGACTTCTTCGCCGGTATGCAAATCTATGCCGATGATTGCTGGAGCCGTTTCCATTCTGGTATCGGTTCTCGTGTAATAGAGGATTCCGTTCATTATTACTGCATTGGGGAATTTGCCTTCATACGCGTCGCCTGTTTCAGATGAGGCAGGCACTTGACCGTCTCCCCAATAGCCGCCGGTTAATCCGCCTGTCGTCAAAGGCTTCGCCCATAATACGTGGGCAGTTTCAGGCGCATCATCATTATAGAGTGCCAGTGAATTGCCAGGTCGCGCCATCCAGTTGCCAGAGATTGTGGCCCACTCGCGTAGCTGCGGGTCAATCGGTCTGCCCCAATACTCTGTGGGCAACGGATGACCTGGATAAAGCTTTGACGGTTCCTCGTGAACTGTGAGTTCCATTTCAGCGCTGCTTGCCAGCAGTGTTGTACCGTTGAGAATTGTGAAGAGGCCTTCACGGTTGACGAAGTCTCCGAAAGTCCAAACTTGCTGGGGGAAGTTGACTTTTAGCTTGTATGTGCCAGTTTGAGTTGGCTTATAGAGTATTGCGGTTCCGCCTGTTGAGTCTGTCTTGTATGGTCCAAGTGTCTCGGTGGAACCGTCAGGTTTGGTAATTGTTAATGTTAAACCGGAATATCCAAAGGCCACGTTAGGCGTCTGCATCAAGATGCCGAAACGAATCAGAACGTCTTCGCCAACTCCTGCGGGGTTGGGAACTGCATCGATAACGGCATGGGTTTTTATCGTAGAGGGCGCTGTCATTTGAGCGAATGTTGGCGCTGCAAGAAGCGCAGCAAGCATAAGGCATGAGATAGCAATAGCTAACCTTACTTTATGATTTTGCGTCATTTTTCTCCTATTCTCCCTAATTTTAGTACACCATCAAGATGTACAAGGAAGCGTTTGTTTTTAATTTGTATTTAAAATTTTCTAAAATAAGGCGAATGACCCGTTACTTGAAGCGAACATGACGAGAACAGCGTTAATCATCAACATTTGCAAATAGTTTTGTTTACAAAAATTGGCTGATTCAAAATGAAGCGGCTGTGCAGATGAAAAATAGTAGCGTAAACTTGTAAGGAAATGCGCTTGGCCTTGGCGGTTGCTATTATTTATTCTGAATTCATTACTAGAGTTAATAACTCATAAAAGAAGCTTACAGCTAGCTTATTATCGTGGTAGGAATGTTTGGTAAGAATAAGCGCCAGATAAGAGATGTGACCTTTGTTCAGCCTGTTAAGGGAGACGCGTACTTCTGCACGCCGATAGCATATGCCGTGGACCACAATGGCTCGAAAGTGTTTAGGGATTCAGATTTGGCGCTTGCAGGCAAACTGAAGCTGATCTTTGAGCGGGAAAAGATGTCGTGGATGGAAATAAAAGAGGAAAAAGCAGGCAGCGAACATTACTTTGCGCTATACTACTATCCTAAACGGCTGGTTAGTGAGCGGAATCCCTGCACAGAGGAAAAAGCCACTTTAGCGGAGGTAAAGAGGCTTTTTGATTTCTTTATCACCCATCAGCTTGATAGACCCGCTGTTGTGGCGAGGCCGAAGTCGCCTTCAGCTTATGGCTTACCTGAAAAAGAGGCAAACGTGGAAATCCAGGTTATCCCGGTAGAAGCTGCTGTCCAATAGCTTTCCGTGCCATGCATTTCTCCAGACTTTAATTCCTCAAGAGCGCCTCAGCGCGCTGCTGGCTAATTCGCTTTTATGTTGTTTGGGTAATTAGGCTTTAATAGTGATTCTTTTGGTTGAAAGCTTACTAAACCTTTTTATAGGCGCGTTAAGGCTGTTGATACGTCACATTAATCATGTCATTAACGAAGCTTTTGCAAGCTTTAGAAAAGGTCATGAGAAAATTTTGTGGCAGGAGAAAAATATGAGTAACATGAAAATACAAACATTCCAAGATTTACCCATAAGCCTGGAGGTCTTGAAGGGTGTTGAGGAGCTTGGGTTCAAAAGTCTTTTTCCAATTCAAGCTCAAGCAATAGTGCCGTTGCTCGAAGGCAAAGACGTCATCGGGCAAGCACAAACGGGCACGGGTAAAACCGCGGCATTCGGCGTGCCCATGGTTGAAAAGTTAAACCTAGAAATCCGAAAGGTTCAGGGCTTAGTTTTGGTGCCTACACGCGAGCTTGCTGTGCAGGTTGCAGAGAACATTAAGCGCTTTGCGAAATATACTGGCTTGCGCGTGTTGCCAGTTTACGGCGGCGCACCAATTGGAAGGCAAATACGCGAGCTCGCAGGCGGCGTCCAAATTGTTGTGGGTACGCCAGGCCGCGTAATCGATTTGCTTGAGAGGCGCGTACTAGACCTCTCGTCAGTTAAGATGGCAGTTCTTGACGAAGCAGATAGAATGCTGGACATGGGCTTCATCGATGACATAAAGTATATTCTTGCGAAAACGCCGCGGGAAAGGCAGACCTGTCTATTCTCGGCTACTATAGATGAGGCGGTAATGAGCGCCTGCAACAGATACTTGAGGAATCCTGAGAAGATACTGGTAAGCAAAGACGAGATTGCGCTAACGCAGATGAAACAGTACTACACTATGGTCAATCAGCATGCCAAGTTTGATGCACTCTGCCGAATACTATGCGAAAACCACATGGGGAAAGCCATAATTTTCTGTCGCACACGCCACGGCGCAAGCAAACTTTCAGAACAGCTAAGCCGCAAGGGCTACAAAGCGCAGGCGTTGCATGCTGGCTTCACGCAGTCGCAAAGAGACTTCGTGATCAATGATTTCCGACGTGGGAGATTGCGTCTTCTCGTAGCCACCGACGTTGCAGCCAGAGGTTTAGACATAGATGGCATAACGCACATAATCAATTATGATGTGCCAATGGACGCGCCTGTCTACTTCCATCGTGTGGGAAGAACTGCACGTAAAGGCGAAGAAGGCACAGCCATAACACTGGTAAGCTACGGCGAACTAGCAGACTTCAACAGGATAAAGGCTTTAACTAAGACTAAAATTGAAGAAATCAAAACAGCGGTCGTTACTGAGGATTCTCCCATACAGAGCTTCTTCTAAAAACCACTTAATCAAGGCGCTCTTTCAAGCTTTCTTAACACAAACTCGACGGGAAAAACCTGCAAGTTTATGCCACACGCGGTGATCCGCCACGGCGAAGTATACCCGCGTTTTTCGCGTTTAAGTAAGCCGAGTTTCATTGCTGAGCCGCCGCCGTAGCCGCCTAAGGTGAAATCCGCGCTGACGACTCTGTGGCATGGGATAATAGGCGCGAGGGGGTTCTTGGCCATTACGTTGCCAACAGCTCTTGGGCTGCCTCCGACTGCTTGGGCGATTGCGCCGTAAGAAGACACGTAGCCTAATGGTATTAGGCTTGTTGCCTCCAGCACCTTCCTTGTGTACTCAGGTAAATGCTCCATGGCTAAGCACAAGGCGTGCGGTATGCCGTTTCCATCGTAAACATTCTTCATAGCTGCAAGAACGTTTTCGGCAAAGGCTGAAGGCGCTTGGAAAACTTGGAAGGGAACATTAAAAGGTATACCACTCAATAAGCATCTTAAAGCATCTTGTTCGCTGTCAGCAAAAGAAGTGCTGAAAACGCGGTGCTCATCACAAGCAACACCAAACCAAACTCCGCCTACATTTTTGGCATAAAGGCCTATCACTTTGTTGTGCCCCTGCATATATCGAAGGTGGCTTTGTTGTAAAAGCTTTGTTGCTTGCATGTTGGCGGCTACTTGCTCTTTTCAAAACATTCCATGCAGATGGCGACGATTTTAACGTTCTCAAGAGGCTGCTGTGGAAGCAGTAAACCTTTTGCTAACACCGTGATATAGCCCACTGGTTTCCCGCATTTTTGGCACCTTACAGGTTTGGAAACGGACATTTCCATCAACAAGAACCTTTCAAGCAGCATTCTTAATAAAGCTAAATTTTCAGCCCCAGAGTCCAAAAGTATCTAACTGAAAAAGAATGTTCGAAGCAGTTTATAAGTAACCTTAATAGGTTTGCATGTGTATATCAACGGCAAAGGTGAAAACTTATGGAAGGATACGGCGCACAAGCACAACAGCAAGGATACGTTTGGATTCCCGGTGCAACAACAGTCGGTGTTGTCTGCAAAGACGGCGTCATCTTGGCCTCTGAAAAGCGTGCAACATACGGTTACCTTGTAGTAAGCAAGGGTGTCAAAAAAGTTTTCAAGATCACCGACCAAATAGGCGCAGCGTGCGCAGGACTAGTTGGCGACATGCAAATTCTCGCGCGAGAAGTGGAAGCACAGGCTAACCTGTTTAGCATGGATACGGGCAGAAAAATCTCTGTGAAAGCCGCAGCTAAACTCATGTCTGTTATACTCTTCAACCGCCGCTACGCGCCACTGATTACGCAGACAATTGTGGGCGGTTTAGATGAAGATGGCCCGTCGCTTTACGTGTTGGACGTGCTGGGCTCGCTGATACCTGATAAATATGCTGTGGTGGGTTCTGGAACAGAAATAGCTGTGGGCGTTCTGGAAGAAGGCTACAAAGATGGGCTAAGCGTGGAAGAGGCAAAAGCTCTGGTTACTCGCGCCATAAAATCAGCTATAAGCCGAGACTCTATGAGCGGCGACGGCATAGACTTCCTGATAATAACTAAAGATGGCATAACAGAGGAATCAATAAAATTCTAAGCCGCAAATTTTTAGCAGAAAAAGCCATATAGCCTCTAAGCCCGCATAAGAATATGTATTGTCCATTTTGAGGGAGAACTGAATTTGCCCTTCGAACTAAGCTTAGAGGATGGCACTTTTCTTGTTCAGCTTGCACGCAAAGCCGTGAAAGAGTACCTGCAAACAGGAAAAGCCATTAAACCGCCGGCGGATGCACCTAAGAAACTGTTCGAGCACTGCGGCGTTTTTGTCACGATAAACAGCGTGGAAGATGGCGAAAAAAGTCTGCGTGGCTGCATAGGCTATCCTTACCCGACGAATCCGCTTGTGGAAGCAGTCATAGACTCAGCCATAAGCGCGGCGACGCGAGACCCACGTTTTCATCCGCTTTCCCTAAAAGAGCTTGGCAGCGTGGTTTTCGAAGTAAGCGTGCTAACGCCGCCCGAGCTGGTGGAAGTGAGAAATCCAGAAGAGTACGTGTCAAAAATCAAAGTCGGCGAAGACGGTTTAATCGTGGAGAAAGGCTTTTTTAAGGGGCTGCTGCTGCCGCAGGTACCTGTTGAATGGGGCTGGTGCGAAGAGGAATTTCTCTGCCAATGCTGCATCAAAGCTGGGCTTCCACCTGACAGTTGGCTGACAAAGGGCACCCGCATCTACAAGTTCAGCGCAATCATTTTCGAGGAAGAAACACCTGAAGGCAAAGTTAAACGCTTGAGCCTAAGCAAAAAATAAACCTGCTGACGCCTATCTTTTCAAGCTTTCAATAAGCTCAACAGCTCTTTTTAGGCCATTAAACTTGGTAGAAAACTCGTTGAGCCTCATGGCGTTTCGCTTAAAGATTTGTCTTTCGTCTTCGATTTTTTGGACGGCAGCCCTGAACTCCGGCGCACGCCTAGCCGTTATTGAGCAGCGTAGTTTTTGAAGTTTCGCCGCGTTTCCCATTTGCTCAGGCTGCGTTGGCATGCAAATGCTTGGTTTCGCATATTTTATGGTTTCAAAGCAGCTCATATGCCCGCCGCTGAAGACCACCAGCCTAGCGTTTCGCATGCACTCTTGGCGTTCCTGCACGGAGAGCCACGTATGCACTTCACATTTGCCTTTTCTCACTGTGATTTTTTTACCGGGCATTCCTAGGCTGATTATGCTTTTTGCTTCAAACTGCGCAAGCATAGGCAAAACGGTGCGCATCAGTTTGGCGCGTGTTCCGTAAGGCCCGCTTATGGGAACGAATATATGCTCTTCTGCGCCAGACGCGTAAGTTGTGTCGAGGAAGCTGCCTACAAACTCGACTTTATTGCGTATGCCTATGCTATCCAAATCGCCGATGTTGCATTCGCTAATCGTGTAGGGCGGCGGATTGTCGGGGATGATTATTTGTGTGCATTGCTTTACGTAGCGTTCGACTATTCGCTCTCCAGGGCTAAGCGCGGCGGAAAAGCTGTAGCTTGGTCTGACCACGTTTGTTATGTAGACTGAGCGAATATTCCATCTGCTCGCGAGGCGCAGCGCGTGTATATCGCCATCGGCGATTATCAGGTCAGGCTTTATTTTTCTGATGTGCCGTCGAAGGTCGTAGTAGCGGTGGATTGTTTCCATGCCGCTGGAGTTTTTAATCGCGAATTTGCCTTTTTCATAGTTGAAGTAGGGAAGAGGAAACAGAATGTTGATGAGTGATGCCGAGGTGACTATGCCCGCTGCGTTTTCATACCATGCTACAGGCGTGCATGGATAAACATGCTTGAACTCTTTCCGTAGCAGTTCGTAGGCTTTGCCTCCAGAGAAGAAGAATAAATCATGACCATTTTCCTCTAGTTTTTTCCCTAGCGGTATAAGCCTAGAAACGTGTCCTAAACCGAGTTCAGAGCAGCTAAGCATTAGACGCATAGTATCAAACAATACGCGTGTAGATTTATTTTTAGCTATGCCTTACTTTCAGAAAGCTTCAGCCAGTTTCGTCAAAATTTTATCTATACAGCGGTTTCTGCCAGCGCTATCTACCTATGAGACGCGTCTTCTTTTTAAACATGGAGTTAAACATCATTTTTCCGAAAGAGTAAATAATGGCTAAATAAAAGGTATAGCGCTTGAGGCTAAAAACTGTGTCGTCAACAATTGAAGATATAATCGCCCGGAAAATCTTCAATAGTAGAGGAGAAGAAACCATCGAAGTTGACGTTATAACCGCCTCAGGGTTCGGCAGGGTTTCTGCGCCTTCTGGGAAAAGCCGTGGCAACGCTGAAGTGCTTTATTATCCGCAAGGCGGCGTAGACCAGGCGCTTAAGAAGGTCGATGAGTTGATAGCGCCTGAAATTGTGGGTTTAAACGCTGATTCTCAGGAAGAGATTGATAATATGCTCCATGAGATTGATGGCACAGAAAACTTTGGCAACATCGGCGGAAACACTGCTTTTGCCATATCTTTAGCCAGCGCGGAGGCAGCGGCGAATTCGCATAGTCTGCTTTTGTTCCAGTTTTTAGGTGGAAGCATTGCTAACAAGCTTCCTTATCCGCTTGGTAACTGCATGAGCGGAGGCGCACATGCGCGTGGCAAAGCGCCAGACATTCAGGAGTATCTGGCACTTCCTTATGGTGCGGAGTCATTTCTTGAAGCTGCAGCGGCGAATGCCCAGATTCATAAAAAAATAGGAGATGCATTAAAAAAGAAGGATAAGCTTTTCAGCGGTGGAATAAGTTCTGAGGGCGCGTGGATTGCTAATGTTGGAAATGTGGACGCGCTGGAGATAATGGCTAAGGCATGTGAGGAAGCAAGCAACGAGCTTGATTTTGAGTGTGGCTTCGGCCTTGACGTTGCTGCGTCTTCCTTATGGCAGGAAAAAGAAGATAAGTACGTTTATGAAAGCGAAGGGAAAAAGCGGGATAGCAGTGAGCAGCTTGAGTTTATTTTAGACCTAATAGAAAAGTATCATCTTGTTTATGTTGAAGATCCATTTCATGAAGAGGACTTTGAAAGTTTTGCCGAGCTTACCCGAAAGGTTAAGGACTGCCTAATTTGCGGCGATGACTTATTTACGACAAACAGTGAACGGTTGCAAAATGGGATAAAGCTTAATGCGGCAAATGCCATTATAATCAAGGTTAACCAGATTGGCACGCTCACTGACGCGCTGGAGACCATTGAAACCGCGCAGAAGCATGGCTACACAACAGTGATGTCGCATCGCTCTGGCGACACATGCGATTGGCACATTGCTCACTTGGCTGTGGCGTTCCGATGTCCAATAATAAAAACAGGTGTCATTGAAGGCGCACGTGTTGCAAAGATAAATGAGTTAATAAGGATCGAGCATTTCTTAGGTGATAAAGCCAAGATGGCTAATTTAAAAATACTTTAATGGAGAAAAATGAGATGTCAGCAGAAGAATTAAGTGGAAATTCGCCTGAAGTCAAACCTGAAAAAGAAAAAGAACAAGAAGAACCGATGATGGAGGGGCTTTTGCTACCGCGGGATACCCTTCTGTCAGCGGGAATACATATTGGAACAAGAATGAAGACAAGAGACATGGAACAATTCATATACCGTGTCAGACCAGATGGGTTATTTGTCCTAGATGTTAAAAAGACAGATGAGCGCATAAGGATTGCCGCCAAATTCCTAGCACGCATTGAGCCCGCAAAGGTGGCGGTGGCGGCTGCTAAGCTTTATGCACATGAGCCTGTGAAGAAATTCTGCGAGCTAACCGGTGCCACGCCTATTGTGGGCCGTTTTATTCCTGGACTCTTGTCAAATCCGCTATATACTAACCGCATAGACCCTGAAGTTATCGTGGTTTCGGATCCGAGAGCAGACGCGCAGGCTGTTAAGGAAGCGTCGAAGATGGGGATACCAGTGGTGGCGTTATGCAGCACTGACAACGAGTTTGCTGGAGTAGACTTTGTTATTCCAACAAATAATAAGGGTAGAAGAGCCTTGGCGGTTATCTTTTGGCTTCTTGCTCGGCAGGTTCTGCGTGAAAGAGGCGAGTTAGCAGCGGACAAGGATCCCGCGGCGACCATTGAAGATTTCGAAGCAAAGCTTTCAAAGGAAGAGGAGGAAGAAAGCTGAGCCGATGACGGCGATTCGGCGTCCTCGTGTCGCAGGTATGTTCTATGAAGGGAACGCCGAAGAGCTGAAAGCACAGATCAGAGATTGCTTTCTTCACGAGTTAGGCCCAAAAAAGCTTCCAGCGGTCAACGAGAAAGGGCAACGAAAAATAGTTGGCCTTGTCTGCCCACATGCCGGTTACATGTACTCTGGCCCTGTGGCGGCACATGCCTATTACGAATTAGCTTCAGACGGTAGGCCAGACACTATTGTAATTTTAGGTCCGAATCACACGGGCTATGGCAGCGCTTTGGCTTTGATGAACGAGGGCATGTGGCGCACGCCGCTGGGCGATGTTGAAATCGACGGCGAATTAGCTGACCAGATAGTGCGGAAGGCGCGTTTAGTGGATGTGGATGAGCTTGCGCATCGTTTTGAGCATTCAATCGAGGTTCAGCTTCCTTTTCTTCAGTACATTTATGGCTCAAAATTTAGGTTTGTGCCTATATGCTTCCAACTGCAGGATTTGCCCTCTGCAATGGAGGTTGGGCAGGCGCTTGCCGAAGTTTTAGCCAGCCGAAACGCCGTAGTTATTGCTTCCTCAGACATGACGCATTATGAGCCGCAAAAGAGCGCGGCAGCGAAAGATTTGGTGGCACTTAAGGCTGTGGAAGCCATGGATGCACAGCAATTTTACGCAATTGTTGAGGCGCGTGATGTATCTGCGTGCGGCTATGGGCCGATTGCCGCGGTGATTACTGCGGCGAAGGGGTTAGGCGCCAAGGAAGCGAAGCTGCTTTGCTACAAAAGCAGCGGCGACATAACAGGCGATTACTCCAGCGTAGTCGGATATGCCGCTGTATGCTTCAGAAAGTAGCTTCAGCGCGTATGCTTTAGCGCAGTTCATACTCGCTTATCTGAAGACACTATTCATGATTCTGCGAAAAGACAAGCGCGCTTGATTTTAATATCTTGTTTTGTACTACGCGGGGAGACCCCCTCTATAGGTTTCTGCAATGAACACTAATAGCCGCCAAATATGCCGAGTTAGTCGCTTTTCTCAGCCAAAAAAGCGAGGATGTCTTCGTCGAACTTTTTTCCCATGGTGTTCATGTGCCCTTTGCTTTTATAAAGAATAAGCTTTGCGTTTGGGATTCCGGCTGCTGTTTCGCGGAGCCGTTCCACTGGGCAATAGTAGTCTTTGTCGCCGCCAATCACTAGCGTAGGCGCCTTAATATCCGCAAGCCTGTTTTTGGAGTTATGCGCCATTTCTGCGTTTGCTTCCACAAGCAAATCTGACGGGTTATCGTGTGTGCTCCACATGAGAGGCGCAACGTAACCCATAAAGAACTTCATAAACGCCTTCGTTATTCTTCCGCCCTCTATCAGAGGATACATAGTTTTGAGCGCCTCTCTCTTTTTGCCTTCACTTAGCAGCCGGGCATATTTCATGTCCAACTCGTTTCCTTCTTCGCTGAATCTGTAGGCAGACAAGGCTATGACTAAGCGTCGGATTAGTTCAGGGTGGTCAGCAGCCAAGTGCTGTGCAATTAAGCCGCCGTAGGACTCGCCTACCACGTCAACTGGTCCGCTAGCAAACGCGTCTTTGATTATTGCCGCGTAGTCTTCAGCCATATCTCGGGTCGTGTAGCCTTCAGGCAACGCTGTTTTACGAGCCAAAACGTAAACCACATAATGCTTGGACAAGTGCTTAAATTGGCCTGAAACTTGAATCATAAAGCCTGATGGAAGAGTATTGCCCGGTCCGCCGCTGAAGACAAGAAGAGGCCGTTTACCTTCGCCGAAGCGGACATAAGAAACTCCGTTGCTAAAAACTCCTTTTTCAACCATAATAATTCTAATCTCCATAAGCATTTATCGTCAGAGCAGATAAGTCTTGGCACATCTTGGATGCGCTTTGGCGCCAAAAACGCCGATTTTATGAGCTAACAGTTTTTAAGAAATAAGCTACATAATTAGGCATGTTTATGCTAGAAGCGTTTTAACGGGAAGTGT
Source organism: Candidatus Bathyarchaeota archaeon (assembly GCA_026014545.1). Lineage (GTDB taxonomy): Archaea > Thermoproteota > Bathyarchaeia > Bathyarchaeales > Bathycorpusculaceae > JAOAIV01. The sequence goes on along the minus strand of JAOZIH010000011.1, from coordinate 22,232 downwards.
GTGACATGTCTCTTCATGAAGCTATGCTCTACAAAAAGGAGAAGGATAAGAAGGTAAAATGCCACTTGTGCGCGCGCCGATGCTTAATAAGCGATAGCGCAACAGGCTTTTGTTTAGTCAGGAAAAACGAGGGCGGCACGCTTTACTCGCTGAATTATGCGAAAGCGGTTTCTGCCGCCGTGGACCCCATAGGGAAAAAGCCCCTTTCCCATTTCAACCCCGGCGCGTTAGTCTTGTCCATCGCTGCGGCTGGCTGCAACTTCCGCTGCCAATTCTGCGACAATTGGATGATAAGCCAAGAACGTGAAGTGGAAGGCAAGCTTTTCCCGCCTGCGGAGGTCGTGAAGGCAGCTGGAGAGCAGAACTGCCACGGGATAAGCTACACGTATACTGAGCCGACGATTTTCATGGAGTACGCGTATGACACCGCCAAAATTGCTCATCAAGTCGGTTTATTCAACACTTTCGTAACGAACGGGTATATGACTCCTGAAGCTGTGAAGACGATTGCGCCTTACTTGGACGCGGCCACGGTTGATTTCAAGGGCGGCGGCGACCCGGACTTCTACAAGAGTTACTCCGCGGTTCCCACTGTTGAGCCAATCTATGAATCGCTAAAGGAGCTTAAGCGGAACGGCGTCCACATCGAAATCACAAACTTGGTGGTTCCAAAAATTGGCGATTCAATGGACAGGATAAAAGAGATGGCAACATGGATTAAAGATGTGCTGGGCCGAGACACGCCTTTCCACCTGCTGCGTTTCCATCCAGATTATAAAATGACGCTGACGCCTGCTACAACGGTTGAGACCATGGAGAAAGCGTATATGACCGCGAAAAACGCTGGGCTAAACTACGTGTACCTCGGCAATGTTCCGGGGCATCCGGCGGAGAACACTTACTGCCCAAACTGCAATGAACTCGTAATTAAGCGGTATAGCTTCGAGATTACACGGTGGAACCTAACTAAGGACATGCGTTGCCCAGTATGCGGACACGCGATTCCAATAAAGGGGCGGCTGCATCCGACGGGTTCACGTTTTCCCTACGCACTGTTTTAGTACATCCTTCGCTACTGTTCTTTAGCAGATAAGCATGTGGGAACTTTTGAGACCAGACGCTGTCGCCGTACTCAATGACGAGCACGCAAAGAAGAGTTTAGCCAGATACTTCGACGTCATGCAAAACAAGAAAACAGCCAAGTTCCTCATAGCACAGAAGCTTCCCGCAGAATTCGACAAAGGCGACTCGCTGGAAAAGCTTTGGAGCGAGCATGAGAAGCGAACCGAAGCGTACGCTAAATTTGAGCGGGAGGTTGACGGCGGCAGAGACCTGCGCGAGATTCCCACGCCTGAAAAGTCGTATTTTGACCTTAAAATTGAAATTGCAAGCCGAATTCTTCAGCGTTGCCATTTTTGCACTCGCAGATGCAGAGTTAACAGGGCAGCGGGAAATCTGGGCTACTGCGGCTGCGGCAACGTCATGGTTGTCTCCAGCATTTTTGAGCATTTAGGCGAAGAACCCGAGCTTGTGCCCTCGGGGACAATTTTCACGATGGGCTGCACCATACGCTGCCGCCACTGCCAAAACTGGACAATCAGCCAATGGATGGAGCCTGGAACCACGTACACGCCCAAAGAGTTGGCTCGGGAAGTTGAAAGTTTGCGCTTGCGCGGCTGCAGAAACGTAAACCTCGTGGGCGGCGAGCCTACGCCCTGGTTTAGGCATTGGCTGGAAACCTTTCGGCACGTTAAAGTTAACGTGCCCGTTGTCTGGAACTCCAACACATACTACAGCAGGGAAACCGCAATGCTCCTCGCTGGCTTCGTTGATGTGTACCTGCTGGACTTCAAGTATGGACCAGCGGATTGCGCGGCGAGGATTTCTGATGCACCAGGCTACTGGGAGGTTTGCACCCGCAATCATTTGGAAGCCAAAAGACACGGCGAGTTGCTAATCCGCGTGCTTGTTCTGCCGAACCATCTGGAGTGCTGTACAAAGCCAATTTTGAACTGGATAGCCGAGAACTTGGGCGGGGCAGCGCGCGTCAACGTTATGTTCCAATACCGGCCGGAGTGGCGTGCTCATGAGATTCCAGAACTGCGCAGGCGGCTCACTGAGGCTGAGCGGAGAAAAGCGCTTGAATTAGCTGAAAAATTAGGCTTTGTGCATTAGGCTTCTAGCGCGGCTTGACGGTTGCGCCTCTTACGATAGTGAAACACGTAGGTGATGACGCCTGCGGTTGCCACCGCAGAAGCAACTGCTATCAGCAGTATTAGGAGGGGCTGTGGGGTTTCTACGCGGAAGCAGACAGTTTCAGAAACGCCCGTATTGCCGTACTGGTCGGTTGCGTACACCGTTAGGTTATGCGCGCCATTCTGCAGCTCACTCAGCGTGATGTTGCCCGCGACCATCACGACGTCTCGCCCATCAAGGCTGTAGCCCATCCATGCGGCTGGCTTGTCCACAGCGAAAACCAGGGCTACGCTGGACTCGTTATATACTTGGTTTGCTGGGGAAATGATTTTGATTTTTGGTGGGACGCCGTAGCCGAGGGGGAAGTACTGCTCGTTCACCGCGGTCGGCGATATGCCGAGGGTAGAATGAACATAGCCTCCGATCACGTATAAGACGTCGTTTACAACTGCGATGCCAAAGTCCGAGCGGATTGTAGGCATGAAAGTAGCTGTGGTCCAAGTGTCTGTCTCGGGATCATAGACTTGGTTGGCTACTCCCCTAACCATAAACCCTAAGGCATAAACTTTTTTTGGGGGCTTTGGTGCCGGTGGTTGCTGCGGCCGCGCCCCAAGCCAGTGCGGCCGGTGAAGATGCGCCTCTGCTCCAGCTGTCATTTTCCACGTCGTAAATCGCAATCCCCTGCTGCTCTGATGAATCCTCACCCGTAACAACCAATCTGTTATCTAAGACAACTGGCCATGGGTGAGACAGAGGCGCTTGTTTTTTGAGTTCCCATGAATTATTTTCCGGGTCGTAAACATAGGTGAAACCGCCTCCTACCACGTAGATTTTCCCGTTTACCACGCTTGCTTGCAGATGCACGCCAGCATACGGCAGGGGTCTTTTGGTTTCCCAAGTGTCCGTGACTGTGTCGTATACTTCGTTGGCTGCTGACATGACATATCCGTAGAATCCCTCTAGCCCCGTGCTTTTATCAAGTATGTAAAAGCCGGCGGCGCCTCCTATGCAGTAAATCTTGTTTTTGTAGGCGGCTATGGCGAAGTAAGCCCTAGGCGTGGGCATAGGTGTCCTGTAGCTCCACGTGTCCGTTTCTGGGTCGTATACCTCGTTTGTTCCTACGAAGCCTCCGGCAAATATGTCTGGCGGGTAGGCGCTTCCGTTTGCGGTGCTTCCGCCTATGGCGTAGATTTTGCCGTTCACATCCACTACGCCTAGGCCTGCTCTTGCCTACTGCATCGGCGCCTTCGCCGTCCAGGTGTCCTCAGCCGCATCGGCCGTGGCTGCCAGCGAGGGCTTAGCGTCGGCCAGGCATGAGGCCGTTAGAAAGGCGAGAATAAGCAGCAGCGCAGCGCTTTTTCGCATTATTTTCTTTCCCTGATACCTATAAGTTGTTTCTGCAATTAAAAAGAGTTTTCATCAAGAAAGCCGCAGAAATCCATGCATTCGTAAAAACCCTGCTCGGTAACTAACACAGAAAATAGCAAAGCGGCTCCCCAGAGCGCCATTTATACCTTAAATAATGAGGGTATAGTCTTTTCCAAGCGCATACGTTGCAACACAAAATATGTCCAATAAGTGCTTGTAAAACTAAATTTATGTGGAAACAGTGCTCGCGCGACCTTGTTTTCTACTGGGTTTTATGCGATACATTTTATAGTTACTGTGGAGATGCCATTTTATCTGGGAGACCGAAATTGAGCGCGAAGTGGCGAAGAAGCAGAAAGCATTTGAAGTGGCTAGACTTGAAAGGCAATGTGGACAGTTCTGAAGTTCTGCATGTTGAACCGAAATGGGCGGCAAGAAGCGCTTACCCGGAGGGCTACCGGCTCTCGCAGAATTATGCTAAGCGGAAATGGAAGGCTCCCAAGCCGCTTATCGACATTTTCCAAGAGAAAAACTGGATAACCATAGTCGCGGACATCGCGGGCTTTAATAAGGAAAGCCTGAAAATAAATGTGAAAGAGCGCAAAATAACGCTCTCTGCAAAGGCTAAAGACCGAAGATACTACAAAAGTTTAAATTTACCGAAGGTAGTGATTCCAAACCTAATGCGCACCACCTATAAGAATGGTGTGCTTGAAATCAAGCTTAAAAAGGCTAAAAAGGAAGAAACCATCAACAAGAAAGCTGATTGATATGCCTCACAAACTTAGAAAAGTTAGGAAAATGCGTGGTTCCCGCACTCACGGCTACGGCAGAGTAGGACAGCACAGAGACGCCGGCTCAAAAGGCTACAGGAAAGTGGGGCGGCACAAGCATCTCTGGAGCTACGTTGTAACTTATGAGCCTGATTACTTCGGCAAAAAGGGCTTCACTTCGCCGCAGAGCCTTAAACGCAAAGAGAACGTCATAAACCTCAAAGAACTCGAAGAGCTCGCCCAAAAAATGCCAGCAGCAAAAGAAAAGGGCAAACTACACATAGACCTGACAAGCCTGGGCTATACTAAGCTTCTCGGCACAGGCAAAATCTCAAAAGCCCTTATAGTGAACGTGGCTTCATGCTCGAAAACTGCCGCTGAAAAGATCAAGCAGGCTGGCGGCGAAGTCTTAACCGCAGTTGCTACGGTTGAAGAATCCTAGGAGTAACATTAGCCGATGGCGGGAAGATTCCTAAACCTGTTTAAACCACTCGGAAGAGTGATGCCTGAAATAAAGGCGCCGGAACGCAAAGTAAGCTTCAACGAGAAAATTTTCTGGACCGCCCTGGTCCTTATAGTCTATTTAATCATGTCAGAGATTTCGCTTTACGGCATTCCCGCCGGCGTCAAAGAACAATTTGCGCCTCTAAGAGTAATTTTCGCCTCAAACCGCGGCACCCTAATGGAGCTTGGCATAGGCCCCATAGTCACCGCGGGCTTAATTCTGCAGCTGCTGGTCGGCTCTGCCATTATCCAATGTGACATGAGTAATCCTGAAGACAGAGGCCTATTCACGACCGCAAGCAAATTCTTCTCAATTCTCCTAACGGGCATTCAAGCCTCAGCGTACATAATCAGCGGCATGTACGGCGCACTCTCCGGGCCGACAACCATCGTGATATTTCTGCAGCTTTTAGGCGCCGGAATAATCGTGATGCTGCTGGACGAGCTTATCCAAAAAGGCTGGGGTCTCGGCAGCGGAATCAGCCTCTTCATCATGGCCGGCGTCGCCCAGAACATCCTCTGGCAAACGTTTAACCCTGGAACAGGATTGTTCGTGGGTTCACTTGACATGCTTCTGCGGGGTAACCAAACATTAGTGGATTGGGTGATAGGCGCGGGCGCTTATCCCTCACTAATCGGGTTCATTGCAACGATAGTGACATTCCTTGTGATAATTTACTTGGAAGGCATCAGAGTTGAGCTTCCACTGACTTACGCGGGCTACAAGGGCTTCCGCAGCCGCTACCCAATTAAGCTACTTTACGTCTCTAACCTCCCAGTCATCTTCGCGTCTGCGCTTTTCGCCAACGTGTACTTCTTCTCCCAGCTTATCTGGAGCACGCAGGGACGCCCAGCACCCGGCCAGAACATTTTAATCGACTTTCTCGGCCAATATAACGCCACCAACAATCAGCCCATAAGCGGCTTAGCCTATTATGTGACGGCGCCTCAAAGCGTGCATGACGTGGCAGCTGACCCAATACGCGCTGCCATCTACTTGGCTATTCTCGTCAGTTTCTGCGCGGTCTTCTCGCTGATTTGGCTTGAAGTCGGCGGTCTCGGCCCGTCAAGAGTGGCGAAACAGCTTGTTGACTCTGGAATGCAAATCCCCGGCTACAGGCGGTCAGAAAAACCTGTTGAATCCATCCTTAGACGTTATATTCCAGTGGTCACGATTCTTGGCGGCATAGTTGTAGGCCTAGTCGCTGGAATTTCCGATTTCCTCGGTGTCTTCGGCTCAGGAACAGGTATACTGCTGGCAGTCGGCATAATCTATCAGTACTATGAGCTGTTAATGCGCGAGAGAGCAGCTGAGATGTTCCCGGCATTCAGAAGAATCTTGGGCGAATAAATAAACGATAGATAAATTACGGAACCCTAATTCGCCTTTATTTTATTCTTCAGCAGCTATGTGGCAAAACTTCGAAAATTACCGTGGAGTGATGCACTCTCCATGTTTTTACCATACACGTAAACTCTAAAACGGCAACTTTGGCATAATCAAATAACTAAAAATTAATTAAAAATGTCAAAAATTTCTGCGGAGAAGGCCTTGTTACTTCGAAGTTCGAAGTTTGAGCTATAGGAACCGCTATAAAAGATTCCACTAATGAATACGGTCATGGAACTTCCACTTATGAACATAGAGCTAGAGCAAAAGTTTGATTACGAGATAGTTGTGCGGCTGGCTGAGGTTATCGCATTTTTGCCTAATTTAGAGGATTAAGCCGCAAATCCTTACTTTTTGTTAAAGGTCTGCGTTTATTTTGAGAGTTGTTTTTGCTAACATACGCAAAGAGGCTCCAGAAGATTTTCAAGTTCACAGCTTCCTTTTTGGTATAATTTGGACATAATTCTGGTAAGATTCTGAAAAATGTACTATAGCTCAATCATGCAGACGTTGCTCTCGCAAAAAATAAAGGAGAATAAAGAGGGCATGAAAATTCCGAGAAACACATTCCTTGCAGATGAAACTTTGAAAAAGCCGAAAGCTGTAATCGCTTTGCTTATAACTTCAATTTTCGCTGTCTCCTTGGTCGCTATGCCGGGCGCGAATGCGCAGATAACGCAGAAAACCTATCCTTTCATTGATGCAACGCCGAATCCTGTGGGTGTCGGCGAGCAAGTCCTAATTCGCTTTGGAATCACACAGCAGCTAGGAAGCGTCCAATATGGTTGGCAAAATCTCACGGTTACAATTGTTAAACCTGACGGCTCTACTGAAACTCTCGGACCATACAATACAGACTCAACAGGCGGAACCGCAATAGTATATGTTCCCGACCAGATAGGCACATACAAGTTGACGGCACACTTCCCTGAGCAAGAAAACCCATATACCTACTATGACTACGAAAGAGGCGCCATGTTTCTCGCAGGCACCATAATGAAAGCAAGCACCAGCGAGACAATAGAACTCGTCGTGCAAGAAGAATCAACGGCAACATATCCAGCGTATCCTCTGCCGACAGAATACTGGTCTCGGCCTATAGACTCGCAACTAAGAGAATGGGCTTCAATAGCTGGAAACTGGATGACGCGGCCTGACAACTCGCTTTCAGATAACAACGACGCGCCTGAAACCGCTCACGTGCTGTGGGCGAAACAGCTAACCACTGGCGGCTTAACGGGCGACTACTGGGGTACATCACAGATTCCCGCAGGCTCCGAAACAGGAGACGCCTATGAGGGCAAGTGGCAGAACTCGGTGGTTTTGAACGGCATTCTCTACTACAATATCGGCGACGCGCAGACGCCTCAGACAGGCATAGTGGCAGTTGACTTACACACTGGCGAGCAACTATGGTTCAGAAACGCAACTACACTCTCGTTTGGGCAAATTTTCTACTTTGACAGCTTCAACTATGACGGCGTTTACACATACCTCTGGTCGGTAAGCGGCACCACATACAACGCGTATGACCCATTCAACGGCGAATGGGTTTTCTCGTTCACAAATGTGCCTTCAGGAACGCGCGTCTTCGGTCCTTACGGTGAAATCCTGATTTACCAAATTGACTATGCTAATTGCTGGATGGCTCTTTGGAACTCAACCGCAGCTGGTCAATCTCTGCTGACAAGCGCCGGCGACTTCGGAAGCTGGGGCAGATTTGTTGCTGGACGCACATTTAACGCAAGTGTTCCGCAAGCTTACTCGTGGAACGTGTCAATACCTGCTGGTTTGACTGCTTCAACATCGTTCTTCACGCCGATACTGAAGGTCTACTCCGACAGGGTGGTCTCTGTATTTTTCAACCAAACACAAGTTCGAGTTTGGGCTCTAAAAACTGAGGGCTTAACCAAGACTTCCGCATCCACCTATTTGCTATTCGATAAGACATGGGCTGCGCCTGCAGAGTGGCTTGAGGGCTCCAACACGCTGCATTATGTGGGCGCTTCAAATGAGGTTGAAGGCGGAGTAATCGCGGTCTGGTCTAAAGAGCTTCGCAAGCACTACGGCTTCAGCGTAGAAACAGGCGACTACCTGTGGGAAACCGAGTCCGAGCACTTCTTGGACTCTTATGGCTGGGGCAACGCTGAACACACATGGTACTTCGCTTATGGCAAGCTATACTCAGTCGGCGTAGGCGGCATAGTCTACTGCTACGATCTTAAAACAGGGGATACACTATGGACCTATACGATGAGCGATGAGTATGGTGAACCGGTTACGGGCAATAACTGGTGGGGCTGGATAACGTTGATCAGCGACGGCAAAGTCTATGTAACAACTGTTGAGCATTCTGCTGAGCAACCATTACCACGCGGCGGACCCTACATATGTCTTGATGCTGAAACAGGCGATGTGGTCTGGCGTGTTAACGGCATGTTCCGCGGCACCCGCTGGGGCGGCAACTCAGTCATCGGAGACAGCATAATCGCCACCATGGACACATATGACCAACGCATATACGCCATCGGCAAGGGACCAACGGCTGTAACGGTTGCTGCGCCTGATACAGAAGTGGAACTGGGCAAAGCAGTCCTAGTGAAGGGCACAGTGACAGACATTTCGCCAGGAACACAGGACACAGCCATAAAACTACGCTTCCCGAATGGCGTGCCCGCTGTGGCGGACGAAAGCATGAGTGACTGGATGCTCTATGTGTATAAGCAGTTTGAAAAGCCAGCAGACGCAAAGGGCGTTGAAGTCATCATTGAAGTGCTCGATCCCAATGGTAACTACTACGAGGTAGCGAGAACAACAAGCGACGCGAATGGCTTCTACAGCGCCACATTCACTCCTCCAGTACCAGGCAAATACACTGTCATCGCGCGATTTGCAGGCTCTAAAGCTTACTATGGCTCTTCCGCTGAAACCGCCCTAATAGTTGGTGAAGCGCCCGCTGCCACCGCAGAAGCCACGCCTGCGCCTCAAGCGCCAGTCGAAACCTACTTCGCCATCTCCACAGTCGCCATAATCGCCGCTGTTATCCTTGTTGGACTTCTGATACCTAGGAAGCGATAACTATGCTGAGAACACGCAAAACTCAATTCCCCCCCTTTTTGGGTTATTTGACTGTCCAAGCGTGGAGGGCTGAGAGGGCTTTGGGAATACGGCTTATCTGCAGCAGCAGATTGCCATTCTTCTCTTCTCCTATATCTCTCCTTTAGTTTGGCACCCAAAGCCCCAGCAAACCCAGCGCATGCAACGCTGCCAGACATGGTGATAGAGGGGCTGAGAAGGCTTCGGACGTGAAAGCAGCAAATAGCAGTTTTGCTTTGCGGCAACCGCGTTTCCCTTTTCTCCTTTATTTGGCCTGTTCGAAGTCTCTGTAAACCCTCCGCTACATAGTTGACGCCTACGTAGTCGAAGTACCATGTCAACTTTTTATGAAACAAAATTTCTTGAATAGCACAATTATTCTGTTTTAAGAGCCAAAAGAAGGATTTGCGGTTTTCAGGAGCAAAAATGGTTATTAACAAGAAAAGAAAAATAGGCTAAAAGACCCTGGGCGTTTCAGCGCAAGGAGAAAAAGAGAATCATGCTCATTACAGATATTCCGTTAGCCACAATTATTGTAATGATTATTGCATTTGCTGTTTCCTTTCTTAACATGACAATCCAGCGATTGCTGATAAATCGCATGTGCGGCTGGGAAGAGTACAAGGCAATGAGAAGGGAAACGGCTGAGTATCAATCGCAGCTGCTGCAAGCCATGCGCGCTAACGACACAAAGCAAATTGAGAAACTGAAAAAGAGAGAATCGCAGATAAGAAACATGCAGGCTAAAATGATGAAGCCTCAGACAGTTCTTCTTCCCATCTCCTTCAGCTACGTAATCATCTGGTGGGTTTTCCTGATTCCAGTTTACGGAGGAAACGCCGTAGCTTATGTTCCAGGCTTCGGCGGGATTCCAGTTCTTATTTGGTACATGATATGCTCCTTCTTCTTCGGAACTCTTGCCTCCCGCGTAATAGGCATAACGCCCATAGAATAAACACTATGCATGGTTGAGCAGACACCATGAGCAGAAACGGGAAAACCACCACTGAGAAAAAAATTGTGGTTTGCATTTCAGGTATGGCTGGAACTGGAAAAAGCACCTTGGCCAAGAAGCTCGCGCAGAAATACGGGCTGCGCTATTATTCAGGCGGAGATGCACTGAAGGAGTTAGCGAAAGACGAAGGATACAATCCGTCCACCCGCGGCTGGTGGGAGAGCCCTGAAGGCCTCAGCTTTTTAAAGAAACGGGAAAGCAACCCGCAATTTGACAAGACCGTGGACGAGAAACTCTTGCAGTACGCGCAGCAAGGGAACGTTATTTTAGACAGTTGGGCTATGCCTTGGCTGCTTAAAACTGGCTTCAAGATATGGCTGGCTGCTTCTGAAGAAAAACGGGCGTGGAGAATCGCCAAAAGAGACAGGATCTCCGTCGAAGAGGCACGGCAAGTGCTGAGGGAGAAAGAGGCAACAACAAAAGCGATATACGAGAAACTATACGGTTTTAGGCTGGGCGAAGATTTCGAGCCGTTCCACCTAATTTTGGACACCGACAACTTAGATGCAAGCGAAGTTTTTCAAGTTCTCTGCATGGTTATGGATAATATTATTCTCAAAACTGAAAATCCATAGGCAAGCTCTAGTGGTTCTTCCAATTTAAACACAGGAATACGTAAATTTTAAAACCGAATATCCCTCTATAGAATTAACTTTTGGGAACAACCTTTACAAACCGCATATCATGCAACAAGGAGGGCGGGGAAAATGAAATTTAGAAGTACGCACATAGTCACAGCTTTATTTTTGGAAGTAATCGCGCTATGCTTGATAGCTTCTCTCCGCTTCATTAACATAGAATCCACAATTGCTCTTTTGATTTTCAATTTACTTTTTCTCTCCCTCACTTTCCAATTGAATGGATCGCTCAGTAGAAAGATGAGCATGCTCGCCTTAGGCAACATTATAGGCTTGGCTTGGAACTTTTCCCTAAACCTTTCGCCGCCACTGGCACCGAGTTTTTCGGAGAAATATTCACCGCTTTTTACGCATTGCTGCAGCCCATCTTCAATTTCATGTGGATCATATCCTTCTGGTCAGTAAGCCTATCCTTTTTCACGCCTGAAAATATGCGCGAAGCGGTGAAAGCTTGATCACCGAATTCTTGAAAGCTATCTTTTTGCTCACAGCGGCACTCATAACTGCGTATCTTGTTAGACATTACATTTTCACACTAACCGTTTTAAGAAAAATCAAAAAACACCGAACCGACGCGCTCGCTGCAATCTTGAACTATGAACCAACCGTTTCGATACTGATCCCAGCGCACAATGAAGAAAACGTTATAGAACGACTGCTGCAACGAATGACCGAGTTAGCTTATCCGCAGGATAAGCTCCAAATAATAGTCATTGATGACGCATCATCTGACCGCACTGGACAAATCGCTGAAGAATATTCCAAACGCTGCAAGCACATTACTGTGCTGCATCGAGGTAAAGAGGATGGCGGCAGAGGGAAAGCTTCCGCTTTGAATTTCGGCTTAAAGCACGCAACAGGCGAAATTGTGCTCTGCTTCGATGCAGATTATTACCCCCAAAAGACAGCGTGAAGAAACTCGTTAAGGAGTTTGCCGACCCTGAGGTTGGCGCCGTGCAGGGACGCCCAGTTGTCTTGAACGAAGCGCAAAGCCTTGTAACTCGCTTGGTCACGTTAGAGCGAATCGGCGGCTACCGAATCGACCAAGAAGCCCGCGTCGCACTAGGTCTCATACCACAATTCGGCGGTACCGTGGGAGGCTTCAGACGGAGGATTATAGAAGCGCTAGGCGGCTTTGACGAAGCAATGTTGGCTGAAGATACGGACTTGACGTTTCAAGTTTATCTCGCTGGCTTTAAGGTTCGCTATGTAGCTGACGCGGAATGCTATGAGGAGGCATTTGCTGACTGGAGGGCGTACTGGCGACAGAGGCACAGATGGGCACAAGGGCACATGCAAGTCTGCTTCAAAAATGTGCTCCGCGTATTAAAAAGCAAAAAATTAAGTTTGAAAGAAAAAATTGACGGCATTCTTCTTCTACATGTGTATTTTATGCCCATTATAACGCTTATATCATTTTGTGCAGGCACATTGCTTATTCTTCTTGAACCTTCCCAATTGGTTGTGGCACTCTGGATTTTAGTGCCACTATCTTTCTATAGCTTTGTAGGAAATTTTGCACCATTCTTTGAGGTTGGAATAGGAGCTTATCTAGATGGCAGAACGCGGATTCAGTGGCTGATTCCTCTGCTACTTTTCTTGTACTTGTATAATACTTTTATATGTACAAAGGCATTTTGGGATCTTCTTGCTGCTAAAATCCTTGGGAAAAAACATGTCTGCTGGGCTAAAACGCATCACTTAGGCGACGAAAAGCGTTATATTGGAAATTAAGCAATATTGCTCAAAAGATTGCCATGATTCTGAATCTGACTCAGACTTTAGTCTTATTCAGCGTGGCAATACCGCTTCTAATTTTCATCACATTTCTACCCGCATTTATCGAGCTGAAAAAACCACGAGACACGGGTCCACGTCTGATAATGGAAAACACGCCTGTAGTAAATGCATATTTGATGTATCACATTCGAATTGGAGACCTTGAGAAAGAGCAGAAAATTGACGCTTCAATAATGCACTCCCTAGCAAAGGCGCTTGAAGCATTACCAAATTTGGATGTTTAGCAACTATTTTTCTAAAAGCAGCTTTGCATTTTTCCATTGATCCTTAGCTAACATGAGATGACCATAGGGGCTCCCGTGAATCGAATAGAAGATGTAGCATAAGTAAGAGCATTGCGTGCATTTAATGTAAATTTCACGTAGCGTTTTGAATTTTTGGCTGTTCCACAGTCTAGGCAAATCAAATAGTGAGCCAGCAAAATTGTGGACATGACAGCCGGCGATTCTGCCCAGATGGTCTATGACTAAAAAGTTCCGAAGCGCGCGGCAGCGCCATGTTCTTTTGCCTTCGGAAAATAGTGTTCTAAGCGTCTTCAATAGTTCGTCTGTCATTAGAATTCTATTATTCTTTTTTTTCATCTCCATAAGAGAGTCGCAGAGCTTTACCATTGCCTGATTATCTCGTATAATGAACTCGTCATTTGCTTTGCCAATTCTGAAAAGTTGCTTTTTATCTTCACTTGCATCATAGGAGTAGAGGCAATACCAAACTGGGATCCCTTTATGGGTGAAGTAATTTGTGATGTCCAAGATTTCGTAAAGGTTTAACTGTGAAATTGTAGGCGTAACGCTTACTTTTATTCCCGCTTTATGCAGCGCTTCGACGGTTTCCATGGCTCTTCTCCATGAGCCTGGAACGCCTTTTATGTAGTCATTTTTTGCCTCGTCTAAGCTGTCTATTGAAATTGCCACGAAATCTACGTTTCGCAGAGCCTCAATTTTCTTCGCTGCCATGCTCCCGTTGTCATATACTGTGGTTACAAAAAGCTTCGAAGCGTAGTCGATTATTTCAGCGGCATCATCTCTTAAAAGTGGGTCTCCGCCTGAGATTACAAGCTCCACGATGCCGAGGCTCTTTAGTATGTCCATTCCGCGTTTTATCTCCTCGGCTGTTAATTCCTCATGGGCTTGTTCGTTCCAGACGTTGCAGCCTCTGCAGTGATAATTGCATTTACGCGTAATCATCCACTGCGCATGATGAGGTCTATTTGGTGTAAGTGCGCTAATTGCGATTCTAGAAGCCTTTTGTAAACGCATATTCAACTATAAGCACCGTGCATGTACTTGTTGTCTGGGTTAATAGTCCTAGTTTCCACTTATATAAGTCATAAGGGCAAATTTGGTAAATTTAAATGAAACGGCAAAGGAGCAGCATTATCCTCTTTTGAGTTTAGCTGCTGCCGGTTGAATGCGGATAACTCGGGTTTACGCTTTGGCTCCATGCTTTTTGCCATGAATCTTAATTAGGCGATGGACATTGAATAGAGAATATGCTTGTTGATGTGGTAGTAATTACAAAAAATAGCGAAAGAATGCTTAGAGAATGCCTTGAATCTGTTTATCGCAATGTTCCAGTCAACCGCCTAATCATTATTGATGGATACTCAACTGATGAAACATTGGATATACTACAGGAGTTTCATAGTAAGCATGGAAACGTCCTGCTGCTTCAAGACAAGGGAAATCGCGCCACAGCAAGGCAGAAGGGCATAAGCCACGTGGAAACAGAATGGTTCATGTTCGTTGACAGTGATGTAGTTCTAAGCGAAGACTGGTTCAGAAAGGCTGAGCGACATTTAGCCGCCGACGTCGGCGCAGTCTGGGGTATCGAAGTTTGGTCTACCATCAAAAGCTCCATGATTCTTAAGCTGTTTTTATGGATAACACGGAAAATATTTGACATCAGGGGCGGAACACATGATACGCTTATCCGCACAGAAGCGGTTAGAGACATAGAAATCCCAAAGAATCTTCATGTTTTCGAGGATGCTTACATTAAGGATTGGATAACGCGGAAAGGCTACAAGCTGGTTGCATGTTATGATCCCTTCTGCATTCATTATCGCCCTGAAAGCGTCTGGACTCTTCGCGGAAGCTTAAGCATAATATCCGATGCAATCAGCGCTGGTAAACTAACTTTGCTGGCTAAATTAACACTTGCATACGGCTTTTACACTGCATATTCGCTTTATCAACTTTTTATCAAAAGGAAGAACCAACGGCGCAGGTAGCGTTTCCGCTGCCTGTTTTAGGATGAATCTGGGTAAACTCTTATTTTCTAATTGGCTTCATACATTACCGTTTATCAAGTGGACTTTCAAAAGAAGAAGCATGAAGTGGTACAATGGTGCAGTCGATAGATGTTGTGGTGCTTACGAAGAACAGCGAGCACTTGCTTGATAGGTGCTTGGCATCTGTTTATCGAAATGTGCCTGTAAAGAACTTGATAGTAGTGGATGGTTTTTCAACTGACCGCACCCTGAAAATTGTCGAAGAATTCAACAAGAAATAT
Source organism: Candidatus Bathyarchaeota archaeon (assembly GCA_026014545.1). Lineage (GTDB taxonomy): Archaea > Thermoproteota > Bathyarchaeia > Bathyarchaeales > Bathycorpusculaceae > JAOAIV01. The sequence continues at coordinate 6,938 of JAOZIH010000011.1, read as the reverse complement.
GGGAATGTTAAGGTTATAGCCGTGGAAGGCTCAAGAGCACGTGCAAGAGAAAAAGGACTGCGGCAGATTACCACCGACTGGTTCATGTTTGTCGATAGCGATGTAATCCTCAGCAGAAGCTGGTTCAGAAATGCTGAGCGACATTTAGCCGCCGACGTCGGCGCAGTCTGGGGCGTAAACATCGACGTTATCCCTAACATGAAAGATAAACGCATTTTAAAGTTGCAGAGCCTTGTCGCCAGGCAATGTTTTAGTCTAAGAGGCGGGATGCATGATACACTTATTCGTCGCGAGGCTGTAGAGGACATCCATATTCCTGAGCAGTTGCATGCTTACGAAGACGCATACATAATCAATTGGATAAAAGCGAAAGGTTACAAAATAGTGGTTGGCGACGACATTTTCTGTTTGCATTTCAAACCCCCAGCGAACTGGAGCCTGCAGAATGGCGTCTCGCAGGCTATTGTGGACTTTAGATGCGGCGTGCTTTATTCGCATCTGTACTCTTACATCTTTTATTACCCGATTTTTATGATCCAGTGGTTTCTACAGCTTTCCATCCACGGCGCCAGAAATCTCTTAACGCCTCAACGCAACCCAAAGATGATCTGATAACGGCCGCGGTAGCGCCTCCGCCACGCCGTCTTCCTTTATGAGCACTCTTTGTCGCGTGTTTTCTGTGAATTCGCCAATGACTGCGGCTGGAATCTGCTCGCGCTTTAGGCTGCAGATTATTGCGTCGGCGCTTTCTGGTTCTGCGGCAATGAGCAGCGCGCCTGAGCTGATTAACTGCAGCGGGTCAATCTGGAAGATGCCGCAGATTCGCGCTGTCTCAGGTTGAACTGGAACTGCTTCTCTGAAGATTTTTACGCCTAGATTTGAGGCATCTGCCATCTCGTGGATGCCGCCTGCTACGCCGCCCTCGGTTGGATCATGCATGGCGTGGACGCCGCCTGTCCGATAGGCGATTAACGCGTCTTTTACCACGCTTATTTGGTTGTAGAAGCTCTTTGCCGCCTGAAGCATCTGCGCGTCCATGGCTTTCTTGAGCATAGGCTCTCTGTCAGTGGCGAGTATAGCAGTGCCTTCTATTCCCGCGCTTTTCGTTAATATGAGCTTGTCGTCGGCTTTTGCGCCTCCTGCGGTGACATAGCAGCCTTTCGCTGTTAAGCCAATTATGCAGCCTACAACTATAGGGTTTGTTAAGCTTGGTGTGGATTCGCAGTGTCCGCCTACTATGGCGATGCCGAGGTCTTTTGCAGCCGCGTTCATCTGGCTGCTTATGGCTTCAACGAGCGCTTTGTCCGCGTTTTCTGGCAGCAGCATACATGAGAATAGAAAGGCGGGGTCAACGCCGAAAGTGGCTACGTCATTAGCGTTCACGTTGACGGCTAGCCAGCCTATGCGCTCCACTGCGCCGGTGATTGGGTCCATTGAGGCTATCAGTGATTTATCGCCTATGTCTAAGACTGCGCCATCGATTCCAGCGGCGGGGCCTATGATGACTTCTTTGCGGGTTGCGCCTAAGTTTTTGAAAACAACTTCTTTCAGAATGTCAACGGGGATTTTGCCGGGTGGAAGCTTCATTTTAGCTCACTTGCTAGAATGGTGCAGGTCTAGCTTTTAAGTTGTGGGAAAACACGCTGAACCATGAACATCACTGGCACTGCTATGATCAAGCCAATAACCATTTGCACAATATTAAACGGGACCTCCACTAAGGCGGCTTCCATTGGATAGCTAAGAAATAGTTGTTCGTAGATGAAGTAGCCTGCTATCATTTCTAAACCGCCGACCACGACAGAAATGGAGGCACATAAACCAGTGTTCGCGATGTGCTTATGTAGCTTTTTGAACAGAATGCCGACGATAGCTCCTTCGAGACCTTTGATCGGCAGCGTGCCAGGGGCAAACTGGGCTGCTCCGGGAACAAGAATGTCTGCTATTGCTATGCTGGCTCCTGTAAAGGTGCCCACGAAAGGTCCGAAGATGAGCGCTGATATGTAGACTATTGCTTCGCCAAGGTTGAAGTAGCCGCTTGTTGCGGGTATGGGTATTACGAATGAAATTGTTACGGCAGCGGCAAGTGCGCCGAGAACTGCGGATAGGGCTATTTTAAGAGGCGTACGTAAGGCGGCTTGCTTGTTCATGTAAGCACACCGGCATAGTATAGTTATAACTATACTATTAAACTTTTGCCGCCTAAATTAAAAGTTTTAAGTCATCAATAGCCGCAAGAGCCTTCCTTCCACGCTCCGATATACGAAAGAACCGTCGCCCGCTCTTCTCGTAAGCCACAATCAATCCCCTCTCTGTCAACTCATTCAAATGCTGGTAGATAGCAGCGCGAGTCATAGTTTTCCCCAAGCTTTTCCACAAATCATAACCGTAACTGTCTTTTTGGCTGAGAATCCTGAGGATTTTTTCTTTCGTGCTTATTTCTAAGCCTATAACAGCGGTCTTCTGCTTCTTAGTAAGCGCTTGCAGTACATCAGTTGCTTTAAGTCCACTACCCGTAATAAGACACACGACACTGCTATCCCCAGAGATTTTCTCCGCCTCGGCCAATTTTTTTAGTGCAGCGATTGTTGCAGCGCTTGCAGGTTCAGCGAAAACACCTTCTGTCTTAGCTATCTGCAGCTCTGCGCTTAGGATCTCAGAGTCTGAAACTTTTAAAGCCAAGCCATCTGATTCCTTGATTGCCTTTATAGCTAATTCGCTCTGCAAGGGCTTCGCCACTAGAACGGCGAGCGCCCGCGTGGATGGTTTCTGGATTTTCGCGGATTCTGAAGCGCCTTTAGCCAACGCATCGACTATGGCGGCGCATCCTTCCGGTTGAACGCCTACAATTTTTGGAGACAAATTAACGATGCCCAATTGCTTTAGCTCTTTGAAGCCTTTCCAGATAGAATAAATTGTGCCACCGCTTCCCATGGGCACTAAAACCCATTCTGGAACACCGAACTGCTCGCAGATTTCATAAGAAATCGTTTTCTGTGCTTCGATTACAAGCGGGTTCAATTCCGCTGTGGCTTGGTACCAGCCTGTTTCCTCCGCCATAGCCACGGCCCTGCGTATTGCGTCATCGAGAATTTCACCGGATTTTTCGATGATCGCGTCATAGGCAATCATTTGTGCTAGCTTTCCCATATCAACTATTTCTGGAACAATAACATGGCAGATTAACCCTGCTTTCGCTGAGTAAGCAGCCAATGAGGCGCCCATATTCCCATTTGAGGCGCATATCAACGTGTCAAATTTTTTGTCAAGTGCATTAGATGTCAGAAGGGCAGCAGCACGGTCTCTATACGAATTGGTAGGGTTGCGTGTTTCATCTTTCAAGTAAAGCTCTCTCAAACGGAGATTCTTTGCTAATCTTTCAGCTTTGTGTAAGGGTGTTCCGCCCTCACCTAAACTTACAGTGTTATGGACAGATGGAAGCAGCGGCTTATATCTCCAGAAGCCCATAGAGCCAGAAAATTGTACTCCCGCAATTTTAACGGCGTCTCCAGTGTACTCTAATATTCCCCCGCATTTTTCGCAGTTACTTCTTAAGGGGTAGGTCGGGAATTCTGCGCCGCATCGAATGCACTTAAGCACTTCATGCCGTCTCCTAAGAGGCACACATGCTTTTGTGTTATATATTTGCCATTTTCTCCTTTTAAGACCACGGGAAAGAGGAAACTCTAAATTGGGGCTCATTGTTTGATATAGCCGTAAGAGTTGAATGTCATGAGTGAAAAAGAAGATCCAGTTAAGATGCACAAGGACGCAAATAACCTCTTGGACGCTGGTAAGTTTACGGAGGCACGTGAGCTTTTCTTGAAAACCGCAGAGCTTTACCGGAAGAAGCAGAACTTCTTTGACGCTACCACTATGCTTTACAAGGCTGGCGAGTGCGGCTTCGGCTTGAAAGAGTATGAGAAAGCCGCAGAGCATTTTATGCAGTCTGCTGAGCTTTCTTTTGAGAAGGGATATGATCGCTTCGGCTTGAGCGCTTTAGACTTTGCAAGAGACTGCTATAAAGCCCTAGGAAACACGGCGAAAGTTGAAGAACTGGATAAGCGGATTAAAGAGGTTAAAACAAAGCTAGAAAGTACCTTCTAAAAGTTTTTCGCGTTTCTTAGCAGCATCCACCGTTCACCTTTTTTACTTTGAAATCGCTAAGTAATAGCTTAGCCCATTTAGCAGCATGGTTTTGAGGCAGAGGGTTATGGCCACGCTTTTCAAGTCTTTAGCAGTCTTCCTCGAAAAGGTAGAGGCTACTAAAAAGCGACTTGAAATAATAGCCATAGCCGCTGACTTTTTGAAAAGCTTGGACGCTGAGGACGTGGAGCCAGCCGTTTCCTTGATTCTTGGGCGAGCTTTCCCGAAATGGAGCCAGAAAACCCTAGATGTAAGCTGGACAACTCTAAGCGGCGTTCTTCAGCGAATAACCGATGTAGACTGGAGCGTTTTTCACGAGGCTTTCGCACATACAGGCGATGTTGGCGCCGCAGCGAAAGCACTCTTCGAGAAAACCAACGTGCAAAGGCAAACGCTGCTGCAGGATGAGACATTGACTATTCTCGAAGTTAGGCGATTACTGGACGCCATAGCCAGCGCTACGGGTGCAGGCTCGAGAGAAAAGAAAGAGCGATTGATAACGACGCTTTTAAGCCAAGCATCACCTGTAGAAGTTAAGTATTTAGTGAAGATTTTCATTGGTGAAATGCGCACTGGCATGCATGAAGGTCTGATGGAGCAGGCGGTTGCACTGGCTTTTAATGTGCCGCTTGCAGCAGTACAGAAAGCAAGCATGACGCTGGGCGACATAGCTGAGGTAGCTGCCATGGCAAAGGTCGGCGGCAAGGCGCAATTGGAGCAGCTGGGTTTTCAGGTTTTTAGGCCTGTGAAGCTAATGCTTGCGCAGAGTGCCGACGATGTTGCTGAAGTGCTGGCGCAGCACGGCGGCAAAACAGCATTTGAGTACAAATATGATGGCGCTCGGGTTCAGATTCATAAGCGAGGCGGCGACGTGCGTGTTTTCAGCCGCAGGCTTACCGACGTAACGCGTAGTCTCCCCGAGGTTGTTAAAGCTGTAAAGGCTAATGTTAACGCGAGCGAGGCTATACTCGAGGGCGAAGTTATAGCCGTAGACCATGGCGGCCGTCCTATTCCGTTTCAGCATTTGATGCGCAGATTTAAGCGAATTCGCGAAGTACAGGATACTGCCGAAGAAATTCCTGTGGCGCTTTACTTGTTTGATATGCTCTATCTTAACGGGGAGAGCCTCATCTCCCTTCCGTACGTGCAGCGCAGGAGGATATTAGCCGAAAACGCAGGGGGAATACCGTTAACTAAGCAAGTTATCACTGACAGAAAGGAGGAAGCAGAGGCGTTTTTGAAGGAAGCCATAGACTCTGGACACGAGGGTTTAATGGCGAAAAAGCTTGACAGCCCTTACACGCCTGGAGCACGCGGAAAGCGCTGGTTCAAAATTAAGCCGGTGCTGGAGCCGCTGGATTTGGTGATAACAGCCGCAGAATACGGCTATGGGCGTCGCCATGAATGGCTCTCTGATTATTATCTGGCTGCGCGGGATGCTGTTACTGGCGAGTTTCTGAACGTAGGCAAGACATTTAAGGGTTTAACTGACGCAGAAATGGCTGAGATGACCAAGCGACTTAAAGCGCTGGCTGTGCATGAGGAACGCAATCGCGTGTTTGTGCTTCCCCGCATCGTAGTTGAAGTTACCTATAACGAGATTCAGAAAAGCCCGAAATACAAGTCAGGCATGGCACTTAGGTTTGCACGCATAAGCCGCATAAGAGAAGACAAAACAGCAGAAGAGGCAGACACAATCGAGAAAATCAAGCACATTTATGAGCAACAGTTTGCTAAAAAGGGCAAATACAAAACCGAATAGACCTATTGCCTAATCGCCCTTTTATGCGACTATTACTGTAAGCGTGGCGTCTAAGGGCTGACAAATTTGACAAACCTATTTGGCGGCTATTAGTGGTTCATTGCAGAAACCTATAGGAGGGTCTATCCCGCGGCCATGGCAGCAGAAACCACCTTGCAAGAAAAGACAGCGCAGTTCACAAGTCAGGCAAGATGTTACGCTGCACGCTGAAACAGGCAATTAAAAACGATTATTTAGGAAGATAAAGAAAAAATGGATGTTTATTCTTCGCCTTCAGGACCGCCTGGCGGCGTCTTTCCACCTGGGCCCTCTTTTGGTTTTGAGGCAGCGATGACATCGTCTATGCGTAATATCATGGCTGCTGATTCAGCGGCTGATTTAATAGCTTGCTCTTTAACCACTGCCGGTTCAATAACGCCGTTCGCAAAGCTGTCTTGAAGTTTACCAGTGAAAACGTTGATGCCCTTGTATTTGCCATCTTCCTTCTCATGAGCCGCGCGGAGTTCCACGATTATGTCTATTGGCTCTAATCCTGCGTTTTCCGCCAGCGTCTTTGGTATCACTTCAACAGCCTCTGCGAAAGCTTCTATGGCAAGCTGCTCTCTACCGCCGACTTTTGGTGCATAGCTGCGTAGTTCTTTTGCAATTTCAACTTCGATTGCGCCGCCGCCAGCAACGATTTTGCTGTTTTCGATAACATCGGAAACCACTGAGAGAGCGTCAGTCATTGCTCTTTCAGCCTCGTCCACCATCCGCTCCAGCCCTGCACGCAGGAGAATAGCCACTGAATGCGGATCCTTGCATTTCTCAACGAAGATCAGCTTGTCCTCGCCGATTTTACGCTCTTCAACTAAACCTGCTTGACCAAGATCCTTTGCAGACAAGTCCTCCAGGTCGGAAACAATGCGTCCGCCGGTTGCACGCGCCAGCTTCTCCATGTCAGACTCCTTAATGCGTCTAGCAGCCATTATGCCCTCTTTAGCCAAGAAGTGCTGAACCATGTCGTCAATGCCTTTCTGGCAGAAGACAA
>JAOZIH010000003.1 GCA_026014545.1 Candidatus Bathyarchaeota archaeon | reverse complement strand
CGCTTAACAACGGCATGTTCCCCACCATAAGCTCTTTCCTAACCTACGCGGCGGGATTGAAGCCTAAAGGCAAACTGTGGAGCTTCTTCGGCTCCTACGGCTGGGGAGGCGGCACAGTGAAGGGCATGACGGAAATGGCGCAGAAAGCAGGCTTCCAAATTCACGAGCCCAGCATCGAAGTGAAGTACGTTCCCGACCAAGCGGACCTAAAGAAGTGCTTTGAACTCGGGCAGCAAATAGCCGCAAAAATCAAAGCCTAACACCTTTCTTTTATTCTCAAATCCACAAGACCAAAAAGGTCAGTACTGCCACTTGCCCAGATGGCATAGATTTATCTTGTTTGTTGATCAGTAACACTTGTCCTAGTAAAGGACTGCTGCAACCGCTAGTGAGTGAAAAAAAGGGTTGAACGGCTTACTTCAGCGGTACATACATTGAAGACCGTGAAGCGCCGATGCCTGGAGTTCCATGTTTAACAGGCTTGTTTGTTATGGCGAACTCGCCTAGGTAGTGCCCAATCATCTCAGGCTTTATTTCCACGGGCAAGAATTCCTTACCGTTGTGCACATGAATCTTTACGCCGATCATTTCGGGTAGGATAACTAAATCGCGCACATGAGTCTTTATTGTAACACTTTCGCCCCTCTTAGCGGCTTCTTGTGCCTCACGTATCTTTTCCAGCAGTATTCGCTGCTCAGGTGTTAAGCCACGTTGAAGGCTTCGTCTCTGCCTTGAGGGAAGCAGATTAATGAACTCGTCCATAGACATGGCTTGCAAACTGCTTAATGTATGACCACGATACATGAATTCTCTCGGCATCTTTCCTCAACCCTAATTTTACATGCACTTAATGCTATAAACGTTATCTCACGCTGTTTTCCGTTTACGCTTTTGCCCTGCACCTCTCGCAGCAATCAACCCGACTTTCTGCCCTGGCGGCGCACCATGCGAAGTCGTAGTAACCTTGCGAGCACTACGCTTGCTACTACCATAGGGGTGAACAGCAGCCACCATAGCTCTTCCTCTAGTCCGCGGATACTTGCGGCCTCTTGCACGCATCAGATGGAACTTTTCCCCCGCCTTAAGAAACGGCTTCTCTGTTCTGCCACTGCCAGAAACTACGCCGACAGTAGCCATGCAATAATCATTAATGTAACGTGTACGGCCAGAAGGCAACCGAATCATCGTGCCCTGCGGTGTATGCGCAACAACCGTAGCGTAAGCGCCTGAAGACTTGGCTAACTTGCCACCGTCGCCTGGTTTAAGCTCGAGATTGCAAACCAAAGTTCCCTCAGGAACTTTCCCTAAAGGCAGAATGTTGCCTATTTCTGAAGGAGCCTTTCCGCCTAGGCTAATTTGCTGCCCTACAGAAACACCTTCAGGAGCTACAATGTAGCATTCTTCGCCATTCTCAAAACGGATAAACGCCAAAGGCGCACCGCGGCCAGCATCATGCACAAAAGACTCGATCACACCGTTGATTGAAGACTCAAAATAATCCTTGGAAGATATTGAAACAGGATACTTTGCGGGAGCAACACGCTTATGAGTTGCAGCTCTAAAAGGCGAACCGCCGCGACCACGCCTCTGAACACGAATTCTCTTACCCACTAATCATGCCTCCACATTAATTTTACAGGATACCCAATTTGATAGCGACATCTGACGCTTTATACTCTGGCTTAAGCTTAACAAAAGCCTTTTTCTCACCTTGCGGAGTTATCTGAACAGTAACCTTATCGACTTTTACTTCATAAAGCGCCTCAACGGCTCTCTTCACATCAGCCTTAGTAGCATTGAGATTAACTATGAAGATTAGCTTGTTATCCCGCTCCACCATGAGGCTAGCGGACTCCGTCATTAACGGGTGAAGTATAACCTCATCAATATTCATTGTTCACTCTCTCCTCTACCGTAAAGCTTAGCTAACTGTGCAATTGCGCTGCTGGACCACAACGTCAACCTTCCCGGCTGTGCACCGGGCGCCAGCAACTCCACATTGAGACCATTGACTGTAACGACGTCTACTCCTGGCAAGTTATCTGCCGCAGAGCAGATGCCCTTATCTTCAGCCACAACAATAAGCGGGCCCACAGCCTGCTTCATTTTTCTACCTCTACGTTTGCCTTTTCCAGCACGAATCTTTCGGCTTTCTTTCACGCGGCAAACATCAGATAATACGCCTAAACTTGTAAGCGCCATTTCCAATTCACTTGTTTTAGTCAACGTCTCAATTGAGTCGGCAACTATTAAGGGAATTTCAGGAACATCCTCCACACGGTGTCCTCTCGCAGCCACAGCATCCTTAGAAGCAGTAGCAGCTATAGCGGAAAACAACGCAAGCCGAGCTTCCTTTTTAGGGATACGACGCACAATATTTTTCTCAGCCTTCGGCGGATGAGGTTGCCGCCCGCCCACAGTGCTTGGAGCAAAAGTGGCTCTACCGCCGCCACCTTTCACGCGTGGCACACGTGCTATTCCCAGTCCCGTTCCGCGAGATTCAGCGCTTGTCCGTTTTCCCGCCATTGGATCACGTCCTTGGGGCTGGAGCCTTCTGGATTGAACTGCTAGGACAGCGCGTTTTATCACGTCAGGCCTTATTGGCGTCTCAAAAACGTCCGGAAGCGTTACTTTGTCTACGGGTTTTCCTTGCAGGTCAAAGATTTTCGCGGTTTTTTTAGCAGGCATATCTTTAGTCTCCGTTACTTCCCTTGAGGTGAATCAAGCGATATATAGGTGATTTGCGGTGGAGTTTCAGGCACTTCTTTTGGCGGCCGCGCCGGATAACGTAGACGTATAAGACGTTTCTCTGGGCCTAGAATGCTGCCGTCTATAAGTATGTAGGGTCCTTTGAGTATGCCATAGCGTATGTAGCCGCCTTTAACTGTAACTTCTTTGCCGTCTTTGCCAATTTTGAGTATGCGCTTATTGTACTCGGTTCTTTGATGATAGCCCATTTGACCTGCACGTGGGATGGTGTACATGATATGGTGAGGGTTCCAAGGGCCTAGCGTGGCGATGCCGCGTTTGGTTTTTCTGCCTTTGTGCTGAAGTATGGTGACGCCCCAGCGTTTAACTGGGCCTTGGAAGCCTTTGCCTGTGGTAATGGCTGCAACATCGATGTATTGGCCGTCTTTGAAGACTTCTTCAGCAGTTACTGTTTTCCCTAAAAGTGATTTTGCATATTCAAATTGCTTAGCTATGGTACCGCCGCCTATTTCAATTTCCATTATCTCGGGTTTTTTCTTTGAGAGGTTTGCTTCCTTAGGCTGTGTCGCCGCAATAACCCGGATGACAGCAGTGCTCGGCAAGTTCTGCTCAAGTTTTTGAAGCATCGCTTCGGTGTCAAAGTTTTCAGGTAACACCAAAGCGCGGTCAAGCTCGGCTGGCGGATCTTTCATCCAAGCCTCAGTTAGGTTCGTAAGTCCATATGGGGTTTTCGTGTAAGCGCGAATGCCGCATATAAGCATGGGCGGCGTTTCTATTACCGTGGCAGCGCGCATTACTTCTTTTCCGAAGTTTGGGCTGCGTTTTCGGTCTTCTATTGTGAAGACGTAAGTCATTCCCGCCTTGTAACCTGCAAAACCTAAAAGCCTGGGAGCGTCTGCGGTGATTTTTGGCCAGTAGCGTATCCTTGCGACTGGCCGTTTGGCACGTTTCCTAGGCAAGTAGGCAAGTGAACCATGTTTTGGAGCGTGAGTTTTTCTGTGACCCATTGTATTCCCGCTTCGCGTCTTTTAGCAATAATAAACTAGAGTAATAAACGTTACCATTAGGGTTTGTGTTTCTTTTGCAAAGTTTTGTGCTCTGCGCAAGCTTATACCTCCTTTTTCATATAGACGGGAAATAGGGTAGATGCGTGCGGTGGAGATGCTTGTGTCCTGTTTAACGTTTGTCGGGTTGATTTGGTAAAGAGAGCCTATGATGGACTGTGCTTTCAGCGCTGCTGGTTAAGGACATGGCGGTCTCATGTTTAAAGAGGAGAATAAGGCGTATCCTTGTGGGTGCTAGTCATCTATTATTTCGAGCATAGGTTGGCCGCAGCATGTAGGGTTCTTTTGTTCGTGACAATTGTGCTCATGAGTGCAGTGGCAGGTTTCGTAGTCGCCAATGATTTTCCGGCCGCACTTTTTACATTGAAAGGTAGGCACTGATAATCGCATCCTTTACAACATGCTTAGATGCGAGGCATAAATAGTTTTCACTTTAAGTGCCTAAGCAGTGCGAACGGTGGAGACATAGCGGTCTTCAGGCAACTTCCGCTTATGTTAAAAGAGGGTTTTGACGATTTCTGTGATTTTTTCAGCGGCTTTTCCATCGCCGAAAGGAGATTCACTTGGGAGCTGTTTTCTGCTCGTCAAGGCTGAATCTATGGCGGAGAGTATCCCGTTTTTTTCGGTTCCGGCAACCGTGGCGAAGCCAGCTTCTACTGCTTCAGGTCTTTCTGTCGATAATCTAATCACTATTATGGGCTTCTTTATGCATGGCGCGGTGGCTTCTTCCTGGATGCCGCCTGAGTCGGTGATGATTAATTCGCATTTTTTCATTAGTACAAGAAAGTCCAAATAGCCAACAGGCGGCAAAATCTGAATATTCCGGCTCTTTTTGACTTTTGAGTATAATCCGCTCTTGTGTAATTGCTTTTTGGTGCGCGGATGCATCGGGTAGACAATGGGCAGCGGCGATTCCGCGAAGGCTTCCATGAAATTCTTTAGTACCAGTAGGTTATCCACGTTTTCGGCTCTGTGCGCTGTTGCCAACGCGAACCTTTCAAAACGTATTTCTTCAAGGATTCGGGATTTCTTTTTCGCTATGGGTAGATGTTGATGCACAGCGTCGATAACTGTGTTTCCAGTTACGTAGATTTTACCCCAAACATTCTCGTTTTTCAAATTGGCTTCTGCCCGGCGTGTAGGAGCGAACAAATGCTCTGATACATGGTCAGTTAAGCGCCTGTTATGTTCTTCTGGCATGCGTAGGTCAAAACTTCTTAAACCAGCTTCAACATGCCCCACGGAAATTCCATGTTTGTTCGCTGCAAGGGCTGCTGCTAGTACACTGTTAGTGTCGCCCTCAACCAGAACCAAGACTGGCGCGGTTTTCTTTAGCAAATCAGCCATGTTCAGCATTATCCGCGCTGTTTGCGCAGCAGGCGAGGCAATCTTGATTTTGAAAGCGATGTCTGGTGGTGGAAGTGCTAGTTCTTCAATGAACTGCTGCGACATGTTATAATCATAGTGCTGACCGCAGTGGACAAAAGTGAAGGGAATTTTGTTTCTTTGCAGAGCCCGTATCACAGGCGCCATCTTTATTATTTCAGGTCTCGTGCCCGCGACAACAATCACTGTCTTCATGATTCTACGCCTCTCAAGTCTTCTTCAGATATCCTTCTCTTGGCTCGTAAATGGTGCCTTCACGTAGCAGCTGGTTAAGCATGCGTTCTGTTTCAGCCTTTGGAATCTGATGTTTCGACTCCAATTCGCTTACAAGCGCAGCCTTCTCCACCATGCCTATTTCCTTCTCCATCTCAACTAACACGGAGAGCACAACTTGCAGCTTGTCTCTGACGCTTTTAGGTTTCCCAGTCATTATAAGGTCTATATCCATCTTAGCAGAGGACACATCTATTCCAACCTCTTCTAGCGACCTTTTCATAATAGCTATCGCCGCCTCTGCATCTTCAGCCGTAACCTCCTTCCTCAAAGCTACACGCGCTCTTGCCTCAGCGATGCGAACAAGCGACTCCAGCTGCCGCGCGGTAATCGCTACAGGCGACCCCTCAGTCTCGCTTGCAGAACGCATAGCCAAATAGAACTCGCCCAGACGCTTCGCAGCGGCACTGCTTAGCACGGGCTTAATGGTTTTGGCATAGCTTATGTATTTCCGCAGCAGATCTGGCTCTATTTGCGCTTCCAGGGGGCTTGCGCCTCTTTTGTGAATTTCAAGGATGTGCTCCAACATTTTTGCATCTGAGTCTTTATTCGGGATATCCCGCAACACGAAAATCAAGTCAAACCTGGATAGAATTGTCACGGGCAAAGAGATGTTCTCGGCTACGGTTCGGTGTGGTTCATATCTGCCTAAGGAAGGGTTAGCTGCGGCGAGTATGGCTGTGCGAGCGTTTAATGTGGCGACAATTCCGCCTTTAGCGACTGAAACCGTGTGCTGCTCCATGGCCTCATGTATAGCAACGCGGTCCTCTGGGCGCATCTTATCCATCTCGTCGATGCATGCTATGCCTTTGTCAGCCAGCACCAAAGCGCCTGCTTCAAGGCTCATGCTTCCACCTTTTTCGCGGATTACGGCTGCAGTTAAGCCAGCAGCGGTTGTTCCGCGACCCGAAGTGTATAGACCACGTGGAGCAATCCGAGCTACATACTGCAAAAGTTGGGATTTGGCGGTGCCTGGGTCACCGATCAGGAGCGTGTTTATTTCTCCACGCACGGTAATGTCGGGAAGGCTTTTGGATACACCGCCGAAGAGAAGATACATTATGGCTTCCTTGATATGCTCGTAGCCGTAGATTGAAGGCGCTATCGAATTCATTATTTTCCTGTGAACCCACGGGTCTCTTGCAAGCGCAAGGATTTTCTCTTCTTCCTCAGGTGTGGGTGGAGAAGCCTCTGGTTCTTTACCTAACACTGTTATTGAGTTAGCATCTATATGCAAAACAAAAGTGCGCAGTTTACCTATTCCAGGCTTGGAGGGCGCAACCGCACGGACGATTCCAACAATCGAAACGTGATCACCTGGTCGGGCAACATCAACTATGTCGCTGCCAACGAGCTTAACATTTACCGTGCGCGGCAGCTGACCAGGAGGCAAGTCTTCAGGGCGCTCTTGCAAGCGGAGGTCTTGTGAATCAACGAACGTGGATTCGTCTTGCATGAACTCGAAAGGCCCCTTTTGCCTACAATTGGGGTCGCTGCATTCAAAAGGCGCTCTCAGAAATGGGCCGGTTTGCTCCACATTTGTTAAAGTTCCGCAACGCTTGCATTTGAAAGCGGCGTTCATCACCATAGGCCGCACTGGTGTGGCTCGGACCACTATGGCTTCGATCATGACTAGTTTTCCAAGATGCTTTGAACCGAGCTTGCGCAGCGGCTCTTTGCCAAGAAGCTGAACGACTCTTACGGTGATTTTGTCTATTTTCTGGGCGTATTCCGCATCTTCTATTTCAAGCTGCTCACGCGCAGCGTTGCTGGCATACTGCAGGAAAACATCTGGCTTTTCCATCAGCTTCTCGGCTAAGCTCTGGTCAAATGCGAAGAGGTCTTCGAAATCTATGGTAACTGATTCACGCCCAGCTATGGCCATCTGCGAGATTCGCTGGCGATACTTCTCCTTTTTAAAGAACTCGAGAAAGCTTTTCTGCGGATCTACTGTCTCTAACTCTCTGGCCATCCTACTTCACGCTCTCCTTCAAAATTTAAAATCTGCGCCTTCCACTCATTGATAATTTTGCTAAGTTGAACGTAAATAAAACGCTCTTCGCATGTAAATTTCTTTTGAATCTGATCAGACTGTGGCGGGCCAGAAGATAACGTGACAATTTTCTTTAATCGAGAATTCACTATGTCCCATGCGGAATGCTTCGCCTTTTCATACTCCTGCACTTTCTCCGGATGCTTAGCTATTTCGCTTTTTATATATGCCAAGTAACGGCGAAGCCTCGGATAGAAATCCTCTGGCAACTCGGAGATTTGCCCCGCCACTTGAACGCGCTCTTTCCATTGAATCTTGTAAAGCTTAGTTGCGTCTAGGCAGTCATCTTCGCGGAAATGGGCAATTCCCGCCTTAACGAGTTCCTGTGCTACCCAGTAATAAACTTCATACTCATTTCCTTCTTCCAAGGGCCCTATGGATAGCCCGGCAAGCTGAATTTCAGGGTAGTTTCGGTCAGCAATTACTTTTACAAGTAAATTCTCGAAACAAAAATCCAGATCCTTAACGAGTAATGGCACGGCTCTTTCCCCCTTCGGCACTAACTTATTGCGGCGAAGCAGAATATAAGATGAGTAGTTTAAATGTTTAGATTAAATAATTTGGGATTTTAGGGAAAACGCGGCAACACTGCTTACTATGGCCATAAGCCCAGCGTCTTAATCGCTTGCGCAACGCGGCCTACACCAAGCATCAGCGCGGCTGTTCGCATATCGCTTTCTTCCTTCCGTGATAACTTCTGCACTTCATAGAACGCCTTGACTATTTTGTTTTCCAGCTTAGCGTTAACTTCGGCTAACGGCCAATGCTCTCGCGTCAAATTCTGAACCCACTCGAAATAGCTTACTATAACGCCTCCGGAATTCGCGAGGATATCAGGGATGAGGCACACGCCCTTCTCATGAAGCGCCTTGTCCGCTTCAGGCGTTGTAGGACCATTCGCGCCTTCCGCCACTATCTTCGCGCGGATCTTATCCACGTTATCTCCCGTGATCTGGTTCTGCAGTGCTGCGGGAATTAGAATGTCGCATTCAGTCTGCAGTAACTCCTCATTTGTTATGTTCCGGCAGTTCTTGTAGTTTATTACAGAACCCGTTTTCTTCTTGTGCGCTTGCACATCAGATGGGTTTATGCCATCCTCGCAGTAAATTCCGCCAGATGAGTCGCTTACCGCGACGATTTTGCAGCCTAAGCTGTGCATTATACTTGCAGCGTTGTAGCCCACGTTGCCGAAGCCCTGCACCGCCACTTTAGCGTTCTTAAGGTTCAATTTCAAAAGTTTAGCAGCTTCCCTGATGCAGAGAGCCAAGCCCAATGATGCTGCGCACACTCTGCCCTCGGAGCCGCCGACCTCTATGGGTTTTCCAGTAACGCTTTCTGGAACGCTATAACCTTTAAGCTGACTGTATGTGTCCATTACCCACGCCATAGTCTGCTCGTTAGTGTAGACATCAGGCGCAGGTATATCCCGATGCGGCCCAAGATAATCAAAAATTAAGCTTACATAGCGCCGCGTGAGCCTCTCCAGCTCCTCCTGAGACATCTTTTTAGGATCACAAGCGATTCCGCCTTTTGCGCCGCCATAAGGAAGATCAACAATGGCGCATTTCCAAGTCATCCACATTGCAAGCGCAGCTACATCATCGATAGTCAAGTCAGGATGATACCGAATGCCGCCCTTGAATGGGCCCCTAACGTCCCAATGCTGCACGCGGCAACCGTTGAAGACGCCAATGCTGCAATCATCCATCTTTATGGTAACCGACACTATAAGGGTCCTCTTAGGCTTCTTAAGCAACTCATGTATCCCGGCATCCAACTCCAGCTTCTCAGCAGCTAACCTCAGCTGTTCCAAAGCAATAGTTAGCGCTGTTTGCTGAACCATAACTCATCCCCTATAAGCTAAGTTCAAGCATCGCGCTATTAAGATTGCCGTTTTAGATTTGGCATGCCGCCCTCGCCGGAGACACGGCTTGTAGAAGGAGCCTACATATTTCGTCAAAATCAGTTGGAAAGCTAAAAGCGAAGCTACGAAGTTACCGCAAAATTGAGTTGGGAGCGCCCCTAAGTGTACCACTTCATAATTTCTGCTATCGCATTATCAGAGTAACCTGCATCTTTGAGGGCTCTCTGCAGGGCATCTGCGGTTTCAATATCCAACAGCAGCACCCGGAAAAAAGTTGTTTTGAATCAGTATTTATCTTTGTATTCCGAAATCGTAATATGTCAAGAAATGCGAATAGGCGCCTCAAACTGGGCTTATTGGCTGTTGAAGCCTACATTGCTTAATCAAGGTTTGTTATTTGCCGTGGAATATTCCTATATACCGCAGGAAATTTTACAAAATAAGGCAATATATTAACAAGCTTGGTGAAGACAAATGCTGGCTCAAAAGCAAATTGTGGACGCTTTAATGAAGCCTGAAGCCTACGACGAAAACGTGGGCAAAGTTGAGCTTGAGCAGACACACATTTCCTTCGTCTTCCTAACTGAAAGGTTTGTTTACAAGGTGAAGAAGGCTGTGAACTTCGGCTTTCTCGACTTCACAACGCTGGAGAAGAGGCGTTTCTTCTGCGAGAAGGAGCTGGAGCTGAACAGGCGGCTGTGCGGCGACATGTACCTTGAAGTCGTGCCCATCAATAAGGCTGATGCGATCAAGATCAAAGGTGTCGGCGAAACGGTTGAGTACGCGGTGAAAATGAAACGACTGCCGCAGGAGAAGATAATGAGCAGACTCCTCGAAGAGAACAAGGTGGACGCGAGACTTGTGGAAAGGATAGCTAAGCGAATCGCGGAATTCCATGCGAAAGCGGAGACAAACCCGCAGATAAGCAAGTTCGGCGCCCTACCTATAATAGAGGCAAACTGGAGAGAAAATTTCGATCAAACTGTGGAGTTCATCGGCAAAACAGTATCTAAGGAAGACTTCGAGCTAATCCACAGCAAAGTCGATAATTTCATGAAGCTAAACGCAGCGGTTTTCGCGAAACGTGTCGCAACTGGCAAAGTCAGAGACTGCCACGGAGACATCCACTCGGGCAACATCTTCATAACAAACGGCATCTACATCTTCGACGCCATAGAATTCAACGACAGATTCCGATATTCCGACGTCGCCGCTGACGTGGCGTTTCTCGCCATGGACCTGGACTTCAGAGGACGCGCAGACCTTTCTGAAGTATTTATTGAAAAATACGTGGAATACTCTGCTGACAGAGAATTGATAGCTGTTCTGCCGTTCTACAAGTGCTACCGAGCTTACGTTCGCGGGAAAGTTGTCAGCTTCAAACTAAACGACCCAAATGTACGTAGTGAAGAAAAGGACGCCGCAAAAAAGGAAGCATCTGCCTATTTCAAACTAGGCACTACTTACGCGAAGAACCTTTAGCCACGATTACCTAAATTGCTCCGCAACGTATTCTGGGATTTTTACTGTGCCCATGACTATGGGCTTCTGGTGACAGTCGCTTCCGCCAGTCATGATTAATCGATGCACCTTTGCAAATCGCAAGTAATGCGCAGTGGTTTCCGCGTCATTTCTGATGTGCCAGCATTCCACGCCATCGATATACGCCAGCATTGCCTCCTCGATTATTTGCGTCTGCTCATCCAGCGACCTGGTAAGCGTCACAAGAGATGTCCCATGAGGGTCGTTGGGATGCGCCAGCACTATTTTTCCGCCAGCGTTTCTCACAAGCCGCGATGCCTCCTCGAGGTAAAGCGGATACTTGGGCACGTCGCATTTCACGAGGTAGCGGTCAAAAGCCTCCTGTCTATTCCGAACAATACCCTTCCGCACAAGGTAATCCGCGATGTGTGGCCTGCCAAGGGTTCCGTCAACGGAGGCTTGGATCTCGTCGAAATCGCGCTTCGTTAGCGGCGGAATACCTTCTTTTTTGAATTCTGCGTTAAGGTTGCTGAGGATTTTGGCGGCTCTTTCCTCGCGGTAACGTGCCATCTGCTCAAGCTTAGACTTTAACGCCTTATCTTCTACGTCAAATTGGTAGCCTAGAAAATCCAGCGATATTGACTTACCCTGGTGATATCTTTGGTGCGAGAAAGTTACGTTTAATTCAACGCCCGAAACGTAGCGGATTCCTGCCTCTGCAGCGGCTTCAACCGCCACTGGTTGACAATCGATGGAATCGTGGTCTGTGATGGACATGAAGCTGATATTTCGGCGTTTAGCCTCCTTGAAGATTTCTTCGACAGTTAAGGCGCCGTCAGATTGCTTTGAATGAATATGCAAATCTATGATCATGGAGCTGCCTGGCTATTTTTTCTCCACGCCGATGATGTACCAGTCCTCTGGGGCGTCATGCTCCGTGTCCACTGTAAAATGCATAATGCTAAGCTGCGGGAAACGCTTCTTCAGGTCATCTACGTCAACAGGTTCAAACTTGCTCTTGTTATTGTAATAAGCTTCCTTGGTCAGAGCGTTTGATTCATAATTCTCCTTTGTTCGTCTAAGAATCCGCGCAATAGACGCTTCCTCGGAACAGTGAGTTTCAAGAATAATAAAGGTCATGCCGTGTTTAGCGGCAATTTCAGCGGCGCGTCTCCGCAGATCCTGCGTAACGAAAGTAGCATCCAAAATTAAGCCCTGCTTGCTTTTGCCTGCTAGATCTTCTGCTCTCCGGAACATTTCATCATACACGGACAAGCGCTTGCTCATGTTCCCAGCCACTTTCGGGTCAAACACATCCTCGTTTTTGAGAACTTCCAAGCGGATCAAATCGCTCCTGAGAATCGGATACCCCTTGATCTTTGAGATTTCCTCGGAAGTTTCGGTTTTCCAGGTTCCAGGCAACCCGCAAGTGATTAGCAAAACGTTGGAGCCTAACTCTCTCTTGACGAACTCAACAAAAGGTTCCTTCAATAGCATCCTCTCAAAGAGAAGTTGAGGTGAAAACATAATTAAACTTTTCCAGCAAGAAAGCACAAGAGAAAAACAGCAAATACGCTGCAGTGCTTCACTACAAAGACAAAGCTAAATAGTTAGAGGGCAATTCTTTTCTGAAAAAGAAGGAACATGCCATGAAGGAATTTCAAGTTAAAGACGAAAAGTTGGCGCCACAAGGTCACCTACAGATAGAGTGGGCTTCAGCACACATGCCCGTGCTCAACCAGATCAAAAAGCGATTTAGCAAGGAACAGCCGCTGAAAGGCGTGACACTCGGCGCATGCTTGCACGTAACGAAGGAGACGGCAGTTTTAGTTGACACGTTAATGGCGGGAGGCGCCAAAGTTGCCCTCTGCGGTTCCAACCCGCTTTCCACACAGGACGACGTCGCCGCGGCGCTTGCAGAAAATGGCGTCCACGTTTTTGCACAGCGCGGACAGACAACGGAAGAATACTACTGGTGCATCAACCAAGTGTTAGATTTTAAACCAGTGATAACCCTTGATGACGGCGCTGATCTCGTCGGTACGCTACACAGCAAGCGAACAGACGAATTGGCAAATGTTAAGGGCGGAACAGAAGAAACAACCACGGGCGTGCTACGGCTGCGGGCAATGGAGAAGACGGGAAGCCTCAAGTACGCAATTATAGCTGTAAACGACGCTTACACAAAATACCTCTTTGACAATCGATATGGAACAGGACAGAGCACCATAGACGGGATTCTGAGAGCCACAAACACGCTTTTGGCGGGCAAAACCTTCGTGGTCTGCGGCTACGGTTGGTGCTCAAGAGGCATAGCCATGCGGGCGCAAGGAATGGGTGCAAACGTTGTGGTAACGGAAACTAATCCGCTCAGAGCCTTGGAGGCAGCAATGAATGGGCTGCGCGTTATGCCGATAGCGGAGGCAGCCGCGATAGGCGATATTTTTGTTACAGCCACAGGCGACATAAACGTGATAAGAAAAGAACATATGCAGAAGATGAAAGACGACGCCATAATCGCAAACAGTGGGCACTTCAATGTGGAAATTAACTTAAAAGATTTAGAAGAACTGGCGACGGCAAAACGAACAGTGAGACCCAACTTGCAGGAGTATACGCTACAAAACGGAAGAAGACTTTACCTCTTAGCCGAAGGAAGACTGGTAAACTTGGCTGCGGCTGAAGGACATCCATCCGAGGTTATGGACATGTCCTTTGCAAATCAAGCCCTGTGCGTGGAGCACATCGCCAAAACCGCGAAGATGCCGCCGAAAGTTTACACCGTTCCAAAAGAAATAGACGAAGCAGTTGCCGAACTGAAGCTGAAAGCCATGGGAATAAAAATCGATGAACTTACGCCTGAGCAGCGGAAGTATTTGTCTACTTGGGAAATGGGAACTACATAGCAAAAGTATATCAGCATTTATGGTAAACTTTAAATGGATTAAGAATATAAACATGCCCTATAAGTGGTGAAAAGCTTTGAGTAAAGATCAAGCAATAGGTGGAGCAATATTAGTTGTCTGCTTACTTGTCGCTGTAGGCTACACGCTTTCGCTGTTTGTTCCAAACTGGCCATCATGGATCGGAATTGATTACGAATTTCCACAATTATGGGTAGTCGCAATACCCGTATTCATAGCCTTCATTGCGATACTGCTCATAGGCGCCTGGATAGGCTGGACAATGGCCACAACGCCACCGCCGAAACCGATCGAAGAAATCACAGCGGAGATGGAAGAGAAAAAGACAGAGGAAACAGCGGAAACGAAGGCAACCGAAGCTTCAGAAGAAAAGAAGAAGAAGGCTTAGCTCCAAATTTAACACTAGAAATTCCATTCTATTAGTTTTTTTAATTTTTATAGTCTTCAATTTTTAAGCAAAACATGCTATACGCCAAGCGTTTTAAAAACAAAATATAGCACCGCGTTAACCAAAGCGGAGACGACAAGGACAATTAAAATAAGTTTTGGCGAGAATGAAAAAGCATTTTCTTCACTCTTAGGCTGCACATCGTACTCCTTAATTTCACGAGCCGCTGCGTCAATGCGGACAACGGCGGTGAACCTCTTCGTTTCAACTTCAACAGTGTAAACCTCACCTTCCAAAGCAACCCGCTTGGGTTTCAAGCTGCCCTTGTGTCCTAGTCTTTTCAGAAAAGCAGTAGTTAGCGTCGTGACTACTTCAGCATTCAATTTTTTGGGCTGCGCTGCCGTGGAAGTGACAACTGCGTCTGGAACTGTTTCTTGTGAAGGTATTGCCAACAACAGCGTCTCCTAACTATTCTTTAGAAAAACGATTAACTGCTTAAAAGAAAGTGTGCGTATCACGGCAAGACATACCTACTTCGCTTTCTTCAACATGCATTCAACTATGTCTTTGCACATCATGCATTCATCGGGAATCTTGTCCTTAGAAGACCTTTCACTCAGATAACCCAAGTAGTAACTGCACCCAGAAGGTTTCTGGCAAGTTTCAACATGCGCTTCTGCAGGCATTTCCTCTTCAGCCACGGTTTCTTTGGCTTCATCAACAGAAACTGGCACTTCATCTTCAATCGCTATTTCAGTAAAACAAAATGGACACGCATCATATGGCGCTTGGGAGGTTTGTTGCAGATTTAAAACTTTAATAGGTTTAGTGAAAACTCTACCGCAAGAAACGTTCGGGCAAGTATATGCACTACTTCTGCGGGGTTTCTCTTCAAGCTTGGAGATAGCTAACCCTCCCATAGAAAAATTGCAGGTTACATGCTTATAGTATTAATGAATTTGAAATAAGTATCTAAGCTACTCAAGGTTGCAGACTTGCTCTGGCGAAGCAAGCTTTTTGAGGTCCTCGACGCCTTCAGCGTAGCCTGAAGCAAGCAAAATATCGCCTAGCTGAATAACAGTATCAGGCCGCGGGCGCAAACTTTTTTCACCTCGTCTTATAACGAGGATCCACATGCCCGTTTCTTCATGCACCCGTGCCTCTCTTAGAGTTCTGTTCACAAGCGGCGAACCCTCTGTAACGCAGACTTGAGTAACAGTTTCCTCCGCTTCGCGTATAGTTAATTTTAGTATAGGATGCGGTTCAATACCTCTTAAGACAACTTCGGCTATTTCGGCGGCAGCATCTGCAATTTTTTCAGTTGCCACGCCAAGCCGGATAAGCCCTAAAAAGCCAGACGCCTCTTCTTTTTTAAAATCGCTTGTCAAAGCCAAAAGTTCAAAATCAGTATGCAGCTGATCCACGTACTCCTCGAGACGCTGCACTTCCTCTGCCAATTCTTTACTGTTCAACATAAGCGAAGAGTAAGCTAAATCAATCATAAGCTCCGAAGTATTCTTTAGCTCAACAAAGCGTTCCACAATTTCTTCGAATCGCTTCAGCTCAGTCATGTAGAAGCCTCCGCTTTTGATTGCCCCTCAACTAGCTTCTTGAATTCGCTGATGCCAAGCGGGGCGCCTCGTGTTATCAGCACATCGCCCAGAAATATACGCTCAGCTTTGCTGGGATTTATTATCCAATCTTTGTTTCGGCGGATGGCAATTATATCAACGCCCATTTTCGGCGCTAAATTAAGTTCACCTATCTGCTTTCCAATTATCACGGAATTTTCTTTAACCGTTGCCTTCATGAGACGCTCTTCAACCTTTTCAAAAATCTCGCCAACAATTGGGTGCACGCCGATTTTACGCGTTACTATAGCCGCAATATCAGCAGCAGCATCAGAAATTTTATCTGCGGCAGCGGCTACTGTAGAAACACCTATCAAGCTTTCCGCGTCCTTTGCATCTCTGGCTGCGATCATAATTTCTATATCCAGAAGGTAAGCCAAATTGTCAATGCGGCTCTCTAGCTCTAAAACGTCTTCAGCAAGATCGTGGTCGTTAAATAAGGCGGCAGAATAGGCCAAATCTATCATAAGCTCAGAGAGATTTTTCATCTCCAGTAAAAGCTCGCGGACAGGGATAGGCTTGTATTCTATTTTTTCAAATTTTGGCATTCCTTTCAGAGACGCCCCGCACTATATATTGACTCATTAAATATTTTAATTATACTTTTATCAGCCTATCATGAGCAAAGCTATTAGCAAGGCAACGGTGGTTAGGCTGTCGGCGAGAGAGCTCTCTATGGGAATAACAAAGTTGTCCGGATCTAGCCCCTTACTGAAGGTCAATATTGAAACTGCGTAAGACACAATCATAATTGCAGCTACAGCGATGACGTTGGTAATCAGTAGGATTAAAAGAAGACTTAGAAAAGAAGTTAAGGAAAATAGGCCAAGCATTGTCAGAGACAAAACTGCCAAGATAACGAACATCATAATTGAAGCTGACCAAGCGCTGAAAATATTCTTTGCATGGTTTCGGATTGAAGAGAAAGAGGGTGAAAGTAAGCCTAAGGCAAGTTTTGTTGTGGCTGTAGAACCAACTACGGAGCCAACATCACCAACCATGTCAATCAAGGCAGGATAAACAGTATAGACCTCTTTGCGGTTCTCCACAAAATTACTAATATCCTTAAGAACGGTACCGGTTACGTTAACGATGAAAGCTACAAACAGCAAGGTAGCTATAGATTCTCTGATGGTTTTTACAAACTCAAGTTGGCGTAAGTTCTTGGGCAGAATATAGAAGCAAAGTAGAACGTGAACGAAAGCTATCGCGGCAATTATCCATGGACCCATAAAACCGAAGAAGAATATGTTAAGCACTGCAATGTAGAAAAGTGTTATGATAATATCCGCAGTAGTGGACATTACGGGGTAAACCACGATGTCAGGGTCTAAGCCTCGCTGGAAGGAGATAAACGCCACCTTAATCGTCAGCAAGGTAATAACCAGACCTAAAGCCATAGTTGCCAAAACAACTGATAGAATAGCTGGAAAATCAGCGAATGTTATCTCCCAAAATAGATAACCGAAAACTAAAGAAACACAGCTCATTGCGACGCTTGTGACCAAAGTTATAACGATTAGAGCTTGAATTAATTCATAAAAGTTCTTTGTATTCTTAAAGAATCTGGGATAAACTATGCCAAGATGCAAGGCTGTGCCCAACCTTCCGCTAAGCAAGCCGCCGATGACGCCTTTCGCGCTGACAACTGCTGGATAAAGGGCTATAGCCCATGGCGAAAGCTGAAAAACGTCAAGTTGAGAGGCCACCATAAAGCCTGCGAATATTCCGCCTATATCAAAAAAATAAGCTAAAGAGGTTTCTTTGAACATTCCCAAGAAACTTTTTGATGCGCCCGCGTGCGTCATGCTTCAGTTCTCCCGCTGAGTTCTAATGCAATTAAGGAAGAAAAAACACGCATAACAAGAAAACTTGAGAGATTATGCAAAAGGAAATTGATTGAATTAAGGCCGGGCGCTACAGCTTTGTGGAGCGCTATCGCTTCTGAAAAATCGAATTGCCAGTAGGCGATGTGATGCCCGTTCATTTTTCTCTCCTTCTAGTAGGCGTTCTTTTTCGGCCATCCACAGGCACCCTGCCGATGACGCGAGCGCTTGCGGGCTGCCAAGATCCACTTTAAAGTGCACTCCCAAACTTTTATTGTGGTGCATTATACTGCTTAAATAAGTTTCTGCATGAGATGCAAGTGCACGCTTTACAGATACACAGTAATTTTTCAGCGCTTTTCTGGCTGATAAATGCACCATGGATCTTCAGCCAGATAATCGCCTTTCACTTCCGCGGGTTCATGTAGATCGCCGCAGTAGTCTATGAAATCGCTTGAAAGCCCATATGCACGTGCACGGCAACCGCCGCACAGAGCTTTATACTCGCAGATGCCGCATTTGCCTTTCAAAGCATTAAAGTCCCGCAAAGCCTTGAACATATCTGAACCAAACCATATTTCCTTGAAAGACTTCTCGCGGACATTGCCAAGTTTAATTGGAAGATACGGGCATGGCGTGACATCGCCGTTTGCGTAAACACGGCAGTAGTATAAACCAGCAATGCAGCCTCTAATCCACTGTCGCATATCCAAGCCCATGTCCTTTGCTATCCGCATGAATTGGGGCGCGCATGAAGGACGCACATTAAGCTTATGCCTAGCCGCCTTCGCAAACGCCGTCTTAATCATGCTTTCATATTTGGCTGGAGATATGTCAGCGATTTTGGCGCCTCTGCCCGTGGGCACCAGAAAGAACAGGTGAAAGTTTTCCACGCCCAGCGACTCCGCAAGCGACATGATCTCATCGATTTGATTGTAATTCTGCTGTGTCACTGTCGTGTTCACTTGGACAAGCACGCCGTTTTCGCGTAGGGCTTTGATGGCGCCGACAGCTTTCTCCCATGAGCCCGCTACGCCGCGGAACTCGTCATGCTGCGCTGGTATATGTGAATCCAGACTGATTGAAACCGTTGTTATGCCCGCCTCTTTAAGCCGCCTTGCCACAGCATCGTCAATGAGGCTGCCGTTGCTGCCTAAGCCCATCTTTAACCCTTTAGAAGCGCCGTAACTGATGATTTCGTAAACATCAGAGCGCAAAAGAGGTTCGCCGCCGCTTAAGATGAGCAGCGGCCTGCTGACCTCGCATATTTGATCTATTAGCCGCTTTGACTCCTCAGTGGTTAGCTCATCGGCAAGTACCTGCGTGGTGGCATTTATGTAACAGTGAGCACATTTCAAGTTGCATTTTCTCGTAAAGTTCCAAGACAAAACAAGCGGAACATACTTTTCCGTCGACGCTGACGCTGCAGGCGAGTAGGCAAGTTTGAGATAGAATTCGCACATTCCGTCAGCGGCCATTCGCCGAGGCTGCCACAGTTCAAACGTGAAGGGAAGAACCGTGTTTAGCATAGCTTTTGCATGGGCAAAGCAGAAATGAGTACAGAAAAGAGACGCAACTTCACCGCTTAGGCCCGATTCCTCTGCGATGCGCTTGTGGCTCCCGAAGATTGGACAGTTCAAAAACTGCATGCGACCATCCAGCTGCTCCATGTTCATCGTATAATTGATGAAGTGGTCGCTTAGCATGACTGATTGAAGTTTTTCTCTGCGCATGCCAACCTTCAGCGTCACGTTTAGAGCAATGCGGACGGTTTCCTCACCGAACCTTTCTTGCACCTTTATCATGGCGTCTTTTAGACGCTGGGTGCCCAAAGTCTTTGCCAGCGTAGCGGTGATTAGGAAGCCCTTAATGGTTTCATATTCTTGCCTCAACCGCATCTCGGCGATGTGCTGCGCCCATTCGGAGAACAGGCCTTCAAGAAGCTTACTTGCTTCAGCCTGTTTGTTGGCAAGCATGGCTTCTAACGTTTTGGTTTTTTTGTTTAATTTGGTAAATAGGTCAATTTTTTCATCATTGCTTAAACTTGCTTTAGCAGTAACAGCCTGCAGATCAAAGTTAATTGGCGCAATTGTTTTTGTAAGCTCTTGCATGTCAGAAACGAACTCGTTGGTGTAACATGATAAATCTTCAGCGATGTCTGGCGGCGCTAGGTGTAGTTCGTTTAGAAGTAAGCGCGTTTCCGTTTCCATCTTAGTGACCATAGCCATATGATACAGGAGAGAACCAGCCATGCCGGGGTCAGCACGTTTTCCGGAAACACCATAAAAAATCTCGGAAAACAAGCGCCTTGCATAATCAAAATCTTCGCGGGCTACGGCAGCCAACGCTTGATCGATTTTTTCCTGTCTTTCGCGTAATAGTAAAGCCCATTTGTGGCAATGTTTTTCATCAAACTTGGCCAAGGATGTAACCAGCCTTAGAGGTTATCACCTCAGTAATAGTAAAAAAAGTTAATGGTTTATGCGCATTTTTAACTTAAAAGCGGTTTGCGAGCAGATAAACTATTAAGCACGTGAGGCTAAAACAGTAGCCTAAATCATGAGGGAGAAAATTGATTTACGCTTTGATAGGCTTTTTAGTAATGTTCGGCGCGCTCGCTGGCATAGGCATAACACAGCCAAGAGGAACAAGCATTAAAACATGGTGCTACGGTTACCTCGCTATCGCCATAATCTTCGACGTACTCGTCATAGTGGCGCTGCTTAACAAGTATGACTGGTTGATTGAAACGTTACTTGGGTTGGCAGCAGGCGCCGCCACGGGTTTAGGAATCCATGTTGCACATCACATACTCGAAGAAGATGGAGATGAGCAACAGGAGCATGGCGGAAAAGAGAGAACAATATTTGGCTTTTAAAGCAGTGACGGGCACATTAAGCATCAGATAATCACTTAGAGAGCAACGGAAAACAACACAAAATGCCTTTTTATGCTTCCAACTAATCTTTAAGTTCTGAATGTCGCTGAGAAAAATTTATCTTTTTTACTTTTACCTAATTCATTTTGCGGAGGCAAACTGACCCGAAAATGGACCAGCGCAGTCTAAGAAGCATATGCACCTTACCAGAAAGGAGAAATGCATATGCAGAAAAAAACACTCCTGCCATTAATTACAGTGGGCACGCTCAGCTCTTTAGGAGTAGGACTGCTAGGTCCAGTCTACCCCATATTTGTTGTTAACCGCTTCTCCGCATCACTCATAGACGTAGGCCTATTATACACGGTTATTCTTTTGACGGCAGCGCTTGTTAAGGCGCCAGCAGGCAGGCTGGTCGACCTATACGGCAAGGAGAAAATTTTCTTTTCAGGACTCATGCTCGGCGCCGCATGCACCCTCGCGTACACTGTTGTGACGAACATATTCCAGTTATACTTTGTAGAATTATTCTTTGCAACCGCCTACGCGCTTCAACGCCCCGCACTTCTGGCTTTCATCGTGGACGCCAGCGACAAAGACAAGCGCGGATTCCTTTTAGGCACTTTCGAGTCAGCTTATGACATCGCCGAAGCCATAGCCGCGGTCACATCAACGATAATAGTCAGCCAAATTGGTTTCGAGCCGCTATTCTTAATAAGCTCAAGCTGCCAAGCAACTACAGGAGTTTTCGTCTTAAGAACAGCAACAAAACCATAAGGCCTGTGAAAGAGCACTGACATTTTGAGCGCAAAACCGTTAATCCGTCTCGTTTATCCAAGTTTATAACGACACCGCCAACAACAAGCATCTATTGGGCAAGCCTAGTAGCTAAATGCTTGCGGATTTCCATAAACAATACAAAAGCACATTTAATGCCATTGGCAAATAGAAAGGTGTTTCATGCACTGAGTTTGCTGGGGCTTTGGGAGCCAAACTAAAGGAGAGATCTTTACGAGAAGAGAAACATGGCAATCTGCTGCTGCAGATAAGCAAATATCCCAAAGCCCACTCAGCCCACTGCTTTCTATTGCTAAAGTTTACGAAAAAAGGAGGAAATTGAGTTTTTGCGCATTTTCAGCATGGCTACCGTTTCCTGAGTATCAGAAGCCCAACAAGCACAACAGCAACGATTATGGCGACTGTGGAGATGGCAAAGTAGGTTCCTACTGGCTCTTGAGGCGCAGGCGTAGCTTCTGGCGTTGGCGGTGGCGTTTCCTCCACGAAAATCGCCGTTTCAGCAGACGAACCCCAATATGCCTTAGAACCTTGGAACGTGGCTATTACAGTGTATTTGCCTGGAACAGGCGGCTCAAAAGTGCAGCTGAAAAAGCCCCTCGAGTCAGTAATAGCCGTAGCCACATCATAGCAGTTACCATTAGGATCAAGCACCGTAACAGTAACCTCAACGCCCTTAACATCAGTAGGCTTAGGCTTCTGCATATACACGTACTCCATCCAAGCACTCATACTCTCATCCGCAACAACCGGAACACCATTCGGGAACCGCGTAGCCTGCTCAGCCTGCTTCGTACCAGCCGAAATATCAACCACAGTGCCCTCCACGAGGACTTTGCTGCCGTGCACAGAAACCTTCGGAGACGCCGACACAGAAGTAGCGCTTGGTCCCTTACCAATAGCGTATACTTGGTTGTCATAGTAATTATAATAGACAAAGATGCCTTCTGCGAGGACTGATGTTGAAGTGCCTCTTCCGCCTGTTTGACCAGCCCAGCCAGTCAATCTGAAAATCTCTTCACCAGTGAAAGCGTCAATGCAGTATATTTTGTAGCCCTTGTACAATGGCGTATTAGGCGAATGCTCATTATTGAAAGCGTAGACCTTACCATCCGCGACTGCAGCTATAAATATGGGCATAAGACCCCACGGCGTTTCAAGACCACTGTCCGTATTGTTATATTTCCAGAGCACTTTTCCATCTTTGGTTGATAACGCGAAGATTTCTCCACCATATCCTTGAATGTAGAGGTTGCCGTAAGCTGTCACAGCTCTTTGACCGAATCCTTCGCCGCTTGCAAAGCATTGAATATCACGGAATTGAATATTAGTCGGTCCCCATAGCAGGTTGCCATCATCAAGACTGTATCCCAGCCACTGCATCGTTTCTGCATCAGTCATAGTCCACACACGATTTACTGGATCCAGCGGTCCAAGGGTACGCGTTAAGTTCCCTGGAGGCGCAGAGTACGTTTTAATCCATATCAGTTGGCCGCGAGTTCCTGGTTTGTCACTCATAGCCCACACCGTATACGGAAGGCCTGTTACAGCCATACGCGTTACCCCAGGCATCACGTTACTACTTACACCAAGGATTACATCACCGGGCAAGATTGCAGCTATCGTCGGCGCAGCATTTCCCGGCAAGTCGGGGATAGTAACGTTCCACGAGTAAGCAGCGCTTGTATCAATGGTTTTCCCGTTTGGCCTCCACTGATCACGCGATGTATCAGTAGGCCCAGCGCGTGTAGCTATTGCTGCAGAAAAATTCCACAGAGCTAACCAGCGTCCTGCATAATTAAGCACATAGCGCACTATCTCGCCCTTTTCAGTGTAAACTTCCGTGCCAGAGGGCACATTTGTTAATGTGTACATCCATTTGCCAGAGAACGGGTCAATGGCATTCCAGGTTGTTCCGTTGACTTGCCACAGTATGCCGCCGCCAGCGCCGTGCTGATTCTGAGATTCAAAGGAATAAATTTGTCCTTTGCTTGGGGCAGGGCTATTGGTTACGCCTAAGTCAGCGCGATACCAAATTTCTTCGCCGGTGCGCAGATCAACGCATGAATATCCTCCGCCACTGCCTGAGTGCCCAAGCGGAAGCTGATAGTAAAGCCTTCCATGCATGATTATGGAGTTAACGAATCTTCCTTCGTAAGAGCCACCAGAGTAATATGTCTCGCCAGAAATAGAAGTGTTGCCGCCGACTACCCCGCCGAATTCAATTGGTTTTGTCCATAAAATGTGTGGCGACTCCGGCCCAGTGCCGCTTTGCTGCCATAGGTTATATCCTGTCTGAACGTAGAATCTGCCAAAATGTTCGCCGCCAAGCCAGTTAGAAGCTATTGTATACCAAACTGTGTTCTGTCCTTCTATTGGGCGCGTCCAGTACTCTGTGGGCAGCGGATAGCTACCTATAGGATCAGGTATCTTTTCTGCTTGCACTGTTAATGTTACTGTTCTTGTTGCTGGAAGGAACCTGACACCAGTCCAAGCGCGTTGAGTCGCTGTGGCATTCCATGTGTAAACTTGACCCGCGTAATCAAATTTGAGCGTGTAAGTGCCTACTTGATCAGGGACATAGGAAAGGAATTCTACGCCTGTTGTGTCTTGGACGACTGCCCATTCAAATTTTTCTGTCTTACCGTCGGGTTTAGTAATTGTTAATGTATAGCCATGTCGCCTTATGTCATTGTCTACATTTGAATCCGGCAGAGGCAGATCGACAAGCATTGAAATGTAGACCCGCTGTCCCACACCGACGGGATTAGGTGCAGCAAAGATGTAAGCGTAAGAAGTTTTCTCCCCTGAGCTTTGCGCGTTAGTAGCTGGTAACGCAACAAGAGTGAAAGTCAATGCCAGAATCAAAGCACTTATAGTAATCGCTATCTTTTTGCTCATTTATCTGTTCTCCTTTCATTTTATTGCGCAGCACAGTATCTTTCGTTAATTATAAAAAATTTGGTGAGTAACAAACTTACTTACAATTTTAAAAAGAAGGCAATAAAGTTCTTATTGTTTAATCGCCATTGTAGAAACAGGGGCAGGTTAAAATATTTATGAATTTAGCGAACACCTCTGACGACATTGAACTGCTGAATAGCTTAGGACTTACTATAAATGAAGCAAAAATTATCATTGCACTTTGCCAATTAAGAACCGCTACAGCAAAAAAAATCGCGCAAGTCTCAGGAGTAGCGCGAGAAGTTGTCTACCAAGCAATGCCAAAACTACAAGAAAAAGCTATAGTTGAGGAACTAATCACATCACCAAAAAAGTTCAAGGCACCAACCATAAAAGAAGTCTACGCCATTCTACTCCAACACAAAAAGGAAGAAAACAGAGAACTCTGCAAAAGAATTAGAGAAACACTACATAAGCACCAAAAGGAAAGCTTTAACGGAAAGGAGAACCAAGAAGAAATCAGCCTTATCCATACGGGAAGAAATGAACAATGCAGAATTAGTCAGGAATACAAAAAAGTCCAGAAAAGCGTAGACTTAACTTTCTCAGCAGGAAAATTTCTCCAATGGTCGCAACACTACGCAGAATGGAGCCTCAAAGAGGCTGTAAAAAGAAATGTGAAAATGCGAATACTCATAGAACAGAAGCTACTAAAGCAAACGGCAATAAGCCCAGAAATTTTCTCGCCATTTCAGCCATACCTGAAAAACGTGGAATTCAAATACACAGAAGACCTCAATTTAGCGGAGCTGATGATATTCGACAAAAATAAGATTTACCTCTCAATAAAAAAGGAAAAGGACATAAACAAAATGTGCTGGCTATGCACAAAAAACCCGGCAATGGTAGAGTTGGCAAATAGATATTTTGAAGTAATGTGGCAAGCCAAACCAGAAAATAAACTTCAAACGCAATATTTCGCAACAGCTATCTCAGCAGATAAATAATTCCTATTAAACTTTGAAAAAACGATTCCAACAGGGCACACCGCCTGCTTACATTTTTAATATACGTGGAATTATTACAAGACAATCATCGATGCAACACATCAATTCCACGAACAACCTGCGCTCTTGGCAACACAGCCCAGCTACTTCTTGAAGATTTAGCAACTGCAAAACCATAAAGACGAGCAAAAAATGGCGCCGGGGAAGGGACTCGAACACTCGCAAACGAGGAGATATTCCCATTCGGAGTTTCTCCGCAGACAATCTCCCTCTTTTTTCTCTCCGAGAGCAAGTTTGGCAGGAGATGAAATACGTGAGCCAAAAAGTAATTAATTGCCCGTATTGCGGGCGAGTATTGCCAAAGGAGTTTTGGCACGAGAAGAGCCAAGCGGATAAGAGAATCGTTAAGTGTCCTCGATGCGGTAGCACAAGAACGTGGAAAGACGCTAAACGGTACACCTCAAACGGAGTTATACAGCGTCATTATTGTCGAGATTGTGGTCGTAGGTTTTCAGAGCAGCAGTGGGGTGGTGCATTTTATTGAAGAGTTACAGCAAGGAAAGTGTTTATTAGTAGGAAAGTAAAATATTCTTACTGATGAATATGGCGGCAGAGCCTGAAGTAACAACAATGAGCGAGAAAGGGCAGGTAGTTATTCCTCAGTCTATACGCAAAGAGCTTGGGATAAAGCCGAAGACAAAGTTTCTAGTTTACGGCAGAGGCGATATGGTGATAATGAAGAAACTTGAGCTTCCTGACTTAAAGAAAGAGTGGGAAGAAATCTTTAAGCTGATGGACAAGAAAGAGCTCAAGATTTCAGAAAAAGAAGTCCAGAAGGAAATAGAAGAAGTTAGAAAGGCAGCCAGATGATTTGATGCTTCGAGTTGTGCTTGACACCAACGTTTTGGTGAGCGCCATCATTTCTGATGGCAAGCCAAGAGAGCTCTTAAGGAGAGGCATATCTAAGCAGTTTTCCATTGTTACTTCAGAGTTGATTTTGAAGGAGCTTGGTCTTGTCCTTCGAAGACCAAAATTTAAGACCGCTGAAGATGAGGTTAATAGGATCATTATTGCGTTGATGCAAACAGCTGAAATTGTAAATGTTACTTCAAAACTTAAGGTAGTTGAAGAGGACCCTAAAGATAACATAGTTATTGAAACCGCCTACGATGGCGATGCCGAAATAATTGTAACTGGAGATAGACACCTCTTAGCCTTAAAGGAGTTTAAAGGAATTAAGATAACAACTGTTGAGCAAATGCTTGCGCTCTTGGAGGAAAAAAGACTTAAGAATAAGACCGAAAAGAAAAAAGAGAGCTAACCAGAAGCTGAAGGAAGCCATAACTGCAGCAGTCTCTCTTATGAAATAGAAGCCTGACTTTGAGGATGGCGTCCTATTTTCAACTCTAAAGCAACTTGGGCCACGCATTAGCGATTCTGACCTTGCGGTTGACATAAACGATTAAAGCTTAAAACACCAAGACAGCAAACAATAATTTATAAAACTCGGTTTTCGGGTGTCGCATGTCGTTGATCTTATGGCGCGGATGTTGCCTCCTCTGGAGGCCACATTACCCGCTGGACATGCGATCTTCAGGTACCTTCATCCGAGTTTATTCGTGTGGATGGTTACTTATAAATTATTTCTGGGAGTTGTTCCCAGATAGTGCTTTGGATATGCCTACTTCTGCGATAGATTACGGGAGTTGATCTATGCCTTTTTTTATCGATATGATTGTTTCTCTTGCTTTCTGTATTTCAGTGTCTTGGACTTGCATGAATTTGTATTTTCCTTTTTTGTGTAGGTGTTATTGCTTTTTACTTATAAGGAGTATATGCGCTAAGAGCCTTTTTACAAACCCCTATTGAATACATTATTGTCTGGTACTTTGGGTTTTATTACTATTCTATCCATTCCTCTTCTATTGCGCGTAGGTCTTCTTCTTCGCTGTAGCAGTCCCAGCACAGAATTACTCCGTCGAGTTCGTAGGCTTGGTCTTCGTCGAGTTCTGTGCCGCAGTTTTCGCAGCGCTTTTTCTTTTTTGTTCTTGTGTTGTTTTCTGTTTTAGGCATCAGTATCCCGTAAATTAGCCATATTCGTCTTCGTAGTCGAGTTCGTCTATTTCTATTTCGTGGCATTCCGCGCATAAGCCATCATATGTCTCGTATTCTTCTTCTGTTATTGCTCTTCCGCATCTTTCACAGCGGTGCTCTTTCTTGTTCTTGATCATTTTTGGCTTTGCGCCTCTGTTTGCGTTATTTGTTCGAAGACTGTTTTCAGATGGGTTTGTTTTTGGTCTACGTCGGCGGCTTTGTTGTAAGCTTTTTTGATGTGATCGTATAGGGTGTTCCATTCTTTTTCCATATCGTTGAGCGATACGGATAGTTTGCCGACGTTCTTCTGAATTTGTTCTGCTTTTTCAGATATTTCCATTGCTTGGAGCCCGACAGTGAGGAGGTTTAGGTTTATGGCAAGCGTGGCTGGAGACACAAGTAGGACGCCTTCTTTGGCTGCGTCTGCGACGAGCGCCATTTCACATTCTGTTAGGTATTGGTATATTGCTTCTGAGGGTAGGAAGTCGGAGGAAGTTTGCTGTTCCTTCTTGTGGTTTCACATGGTCTGTTTTGATTTTTTCAATATGTCCTTTCATGTTGGTGGCGCCGGGGAAGGGACTCGAACCCCTGCGAGCCAAAGGCCCACTGGCTGGCTTGTCTTTGACATAGGCCCTGTTTGTGTCTATGTGGATCTCGAGGCCAGCGCGATAACCACTCCGCCACCCCGGCTTGATTAGAAAAATTGCGGTCGCATCTAAAAGAGTTTTCATTTCTCTTTTGTGGTTAGCAGTGAAGGGAAGAGCCATTGCTTCTTGCTTTTCTTTTTCTTCGCGTCCCATTCTGATAGGATTTTTATGGCTTCATTTGCGATTTTTATGGCGTTTTCTTCGCCTGCGCCAGCCTTAAACTCGCCTGTGAAGTGACTGTTATAAACCGCGAGCACTGCGCCCGCGCGTAGCCCGAAGAGGCTGGCTAGCGTGTAGAGGGTTGCTGTTTCCATTTCCACGTTTAGCACATGCGCCTTCTGCAGCTTGGGCACCAAGTCGGTCATTTCGCAGGTTTCGCAAAGTGCGCTGGCTCGGCCTTGGCCTGCGTAGAAGTCGGCGGTTGTTGCCGTTAAGCCAACGTGATAGTTCGAGATTCCAAGGGTTTCGGCAGCTTCGATAAGCGCCAGCAGAACTTCATAGTTTGCTGCGGCAGGATATTCTGGCATGATGTAGCAGCTGCTTGTGTAGTCCAATCGCACCGCCGCAGACGCAATGATGACGTCGCCGCAGTTGATGCCTGGCTGTATGGCGCCTGTGCTGCCTACTCTGATGAATGTGTGCACGCCGATGGCGGATGCCTCGTTTACAGCGATGGACATGCAAGCTGGGCCTATGCCGCTGGACAATGCGGAGACAGCGATGCCCTTATAGGTGCCTGTGTAGCTGCGGAATTCGCGTTTGACGGAAACCTCTTTTGCAGTGTCCCAGAAACTGGCGATTTTTGGAACGCGATCTGGGTCGCCTGGAACCAGCAGGTATTCGGCCAAGTCGCCTCTTGCGCATGCGATATGATATTGCTTGCCACCGGAAGCTGTGTCTTGCATTTTCTTCACCGGTTTAAAGAATGCGTTTTAAGGATTTAATAATAGCGAAAAATGCATGCGCCGGGTATAAAGGCAATTTGGATAAAATAAAAAGGAAGGAGAAGATTAGATTTTCTTGGTTTTAACGGCGTTTTCCAGTGCTACGACGCCTGGGAGTTTCTTGCCCATGAGGAACTCAATTAAAGCGCCGCCTGCGGTGCTGATGTAGCTGATTTTGCTTGTTAAGCCGTATTCTTGTATGGCTGCGATGGTGTTTCCGCCGCCTGCTAGGCTGAAAGCTTTCGAGTTGGCGATGGCTTCGAAAACTTTCTTTGTGCCATAATTGAATTCTTTGTTTTCGTATACGCCCATTGGGCCGCTGACAACTATAGATTTGGCTTTGCTTATGAGCTTGGCATAGTTTTCCACCGTTTTCGCGCCTATGTCGAAAATTGAGTATTCTGTTGGCAGCTTGTCCACGCCTATTTCTTTCCTTTTGCCATTCATGTCCAGCGCGACGTCAACAGGCACCATGATTTTGTCTGGATACTTTTGCATGAGCTCTTTGATGCCTGGAATCAAGCCGGTTAACTCCTTCTTCGCGAGGAAGTCCATGTTCTTCTTGCCTAAGTCCACGCCTTTAGCTGCGAGGAATAATTGTGCTGTTACGCCGCCGACTATTACGTAATCTGCGATGCCGTTGCTTAGCACGTATTTGCTGATTTCCAATGAGTCGTCTGCTTTGGCGCCACCCATGACGTACACGCAGGGCTTTTCAGGCTTCTCTAAGGCGCGCGCCAGCGACTTCAACTCGCGCTCCATTATTCTGCCCGCAACGGAAGGAAGCACGGCGGTGAAGCCTACCATGGAAACGTGGCCACGGTGCGCCGCGGCGAAGGCGTCATTAACGAATAAATCGGCTAGCGGCGCGAGATTCTGCACTAGCTCGGTTTTGGCGTGCTGTTCGGGTGTGCCGCTTTTGGTTTCTCCGTCCCAGCTGCGGACGTTTTCAAGGACGAGAATTTCGCCGCTCTTGAGCGCGTTTATTGCTTTTTTTGCTTTTTCGCCGAAAACGTCATCCACGTACTTCACGGGGCATTTCAGGATTTTTCCGAGAATCGCTGCGTGCTCCTTCAGCGGCGTATAGTCTGGGTCGCCTTTTCTTCCCTGATGTGCGAGGACAACGGTTTTTGCGCCTTTTTCCGCGAGTTCCTTAAGTGTGGCTTCAGCATGCGCTCGGATGCGTACGTCGCTTGTGACTTTTTTTGTTGTTGGGTCTATTTCGCTGTTGAAGTCTACTCTGACGAGGACTACTTTGTCTTTGACTTGTACATCATCTAAAGTTAGGTACTTTGCCATACTACATCACTTTAATTTTTTAGGTCAAAAGAAAAATAGGAAGAGGGCTTTTAAAGTTTAAGTTGCATTTGGAGCTTTTTAGAGTCCTGCTTTTTTGCCGACTAGCTCGATTAGTTCGACCATTCTGCAGGAGAAGCCCCATTCGTTGTCGTACCATGCGAGTACTTTGACGAAGTTGCTCTTTCCGCCTAGGACCATTGTTGACTGCGCGTCGAAGACTGCAGAGTATGTGGAGTGCAGCACGTCTGACGAGACTATTGGGTCTTCGGTGTATTCCAATATTCCCTTCAACGGTCCTTCTGCTGCCTTTTTCATTGCGGCGTTGACTTCTTCAGCGGTGACTTCCTTCTTTAGTACAGCGGTTAAGTCTACGATGGATACGTCTGCAGTTGGCACGCGTAGTGCGATGCCGTTCATTTTGCCGCTGCATGAGGGCAGAACTTCGCCGATTGCTTTTGCTGCGCCGGTGCTTGTGGGAATAATGTTTAATGCGGCTGCACGGGCTCTGCGCAAGTCCTTGTGAACCAAGTCTTGAACCCGCTGGTCGTTGGTGTATGAGTGCGTGGTGGTCATGAATGCTTTTTCTATTCCAAAGTTGTCGTCGAGAACCTTGCTGACTGGTGCAAGGCAGTTTGTGGTGCATGAGGCGTTACTGAGTATGTTGTGCTTTGCATGGTCGTATAGCTTGTCGTTTACGCCCATGACTATGGTTATGTCAGGGTTTTTTGCTGGTGCGCTGATGAGAACTTTCTTTGCGCCAGCTTGTAGGTGTTTTGATGCAGCTTCGCGGTCAGTGAACAAGCCAGTAGACTCTACTACCAGGTATACGCCAAGATCTTTCCATGGAAGCGCCGCGGGGTCTTTTTCGGCTAGGACTTTGAGGAGTTTGCCGTTGACGACTAGGTCGTTGCCTTTGACTTCAACAGTGCCTGGAAATCGCCCGTGGATCGAGTCGTATTTCAAAAGGTGCGCGTTTGTCTTTGCATCTGCAAGGTCGTTTATGGCTACGAAGTCTATTTTTGCTTTGCGTTCAAGTGCTGCTCTGTAGAGAAGACGTCCGATTCTTCCGAATCCGTTAATTCCTACTTTTATGGTCATTTATAATCACCATTGTTAGGCATGGAGTAATCACATATCTTATCTTAATTAATTTTCCGACTGAAAGCGTTGAAGTCGCATGTTGCAGTATGATGCGTCAAGGATACTTGAAAAGACTGCCACGGCGCATGCTATCACAGTAAACTTTAATCAGTTAACTGCATAATCGCACGGAAAGCGATTGATCAACCAAGTTGTATGCCTTAGATTGTT
The DNA here is from genome assembly GCA_026014545.1 of Candidatus Bathyarchaeota archaeon. GTDB lineage: Archaea > Thermoproteota > Bathyarchaeia > Bathyarchaeales > Bathycorpusculaceae > JAOAIV01. Next base: position 123,838 of record JAOZIH010000003.1, on the reverse strand, counting down.
TTTGAGTGAATTTGAGGGTTGATTATGCAAAACTTTATTACATTGCCCAGCATTTTGCATTTCTAAAAAAGGTGGAAACACTTGAAATTCGGTACATACGTATTTGAGCCAAAGAAGGCAGAAGGCTTTGACTTCCATTTGTTCCGTGTGAAGCCAGAAGTTGGCAGGCGATTACCGCCTGTACCAGACATGTACAGCAACGTTGCAATTTTCGGAGACAACGTCACCGCACGAAACCATCCAGACTGGATTTCGCAGTCGCCTCTTGGCCCTGCTTGGAGAACAAATGACCAATTTAACCTGCGCTGGGACGTTCTCTGCCACACGCAGCCAGAACACAGAGCGGAACAGCTTGACTACATTGAAGATGTTTCCAAGCGCTCGCCGGGCGTTTGGCTGAACAGCATACACTTTGCTGATCATGGCCACTGCACTTGCCCACGCTGCAACGAATTATGGAAGAAAAGCGGGCTCAGCTGGTTTGAGTGGCGCAAAAAAGAAGTCACAGACTACATTGCCCAAATCAGAGAACGCGTAAAAAACGAGTTAGTAATAGGTTTGCTTCCTGACCCGGTGAACTCTTACGAGCGCTTTGGCATTGATTTCGATGCTCTTGCACCATACGCTGACGCGTTCAACGTTGTTATGTTCTCAAAGAACTATGCGACTCCATGGTACTGGGAGATGCTTTGCAGAGCCTTTAAGAAGCTACTTAAGAAGCCTGTCTACGTTAGCTTTTACGTTTTCGGTCCAGGCGACGACCCACGCGAAGTGCCTTCTCCAAGCGAGTTGATAACGCTTTCAGTTCGTGCAGGAAGAACAGGCATCGATGGAATATTGTATCTTGCAGACAAGGCTAGCCAGATCTATGACTTCCAGAAGGCAGTAGTAGACAAGGTTGAGCTGAGACAGAGACTACGCACCTACGGATGCCAAGAAGTATTAGACTTCTTCGCCAGCTGGGAAAAAATCGTAGGCTAAGCCTTCAAGTAAAGCCTGTGCAACACCAAAGTGGATGATGTAAATCACTAAGCACCCTTTTATTTTGTTAAAAATTTTACTATCTGTCTTCTGAGATCCATTTTTGCGCGTTGAATCAGTAAAAATTTCACAGTTTAGAAACATCTTAAAATGTTTGATGCGCAAACAAAAAATAGATAAATGCCAAAGGGCATTTGTCATAGCACCAGGAGAAAAATTGCATGACAAGTAAAATCTTAGTGAAGGATTTGATGTCTACGAACGTTAATGTCTTCCGGAACGAGTCTACAGTGCTGGAAATTGTGAAGAGGATGGCAAGCTGCGACGTTGACTATGTGATGGTGGAGCAGAGTGGGCAACCGACTGGCATCATAACGGAGCATGATATTATAGTGCGGATGCTAACTCAAGGGTTAGATCCAAGCGTAGTTATCGCCAGAGCCATATACACTAACCCGCTGGTGACAATTGAGGAGACTGCAACAGTGGAAGAAGCCGCCAAGCTGATGAAAGAATGGAAAATCAAGCATTTACCGGTAACCAGAAACGGCAAACTCGTGGGCATGCTTACCTATCTTGACATAGCGTTTAATGTTCCAGAGCTGCTGCCTGCGATGAAAGAGCTGTATCGCCCTTCGAAGTAGGCAGATTTCACGCGTTGAAGCAACAATTTGCTTTCAAGCACCACCTGCTTTTTTAAAAAAATATTAAAAATGGCATGAAGTTGTCATTTTAGTTTTTGCATTGAACCGGAGAAAAATTGAAAAGCATCTTAAATCACTTAGAGAGGCAACAAAGAGGGCTTAAGGTTTGGATGAAGTTTTAGAGATGCTGGACAAAACCGCCAAGAGAATCCAGAAGGCTCTTGACGAAAGCAAAGAAACGGCACAGAAGTATGCAGCTGCTTATGAGGCACTGCTCAAAACGGAAGGAACAACTGAAGAGCAGAAAATTAAGGCTTTTATGAGGAAGACGCTTGAACTAGACCGTCTAGAGCGGTTGTCATCTCAGCTGAGTTTGCTTTATGTGCTTCAAATATTTGCTTTCAAAGCGAAAGTGCTGCAGATAGCCGTTGACAACATCAATAATCAGCTTGTGCAGTCAGGGGTTCTTCAGAAGACCGCTGAGCTTGAGGACGTGAAAAAGAACATTGACGCGTTAAAGATTCTTTTGGAAGCACAGTACGAAGCGTTGAAGGAAATCAGGGAAAACCAGAACAAAAACCTAACTTACATTCACTGAAGCCACATTTTGCCCTACAGGATATTTTTACAAATGCACCAGCAGCGGTTAAAGATGTTTTATAGTGCTTCTTCGCTTTTTCTATGAGAAGTCATCCCAGACGGGAGTAATAGTGTAGTTGCCTATCCAGTCAGAAGTGGAGATTATCCTGCTTACTTGTATTACCTGCCATTTTTCCAGATTTCCCAAAGGGATTGATAGGTTGAAAGCTGAAAGCCCGTTTTTGTAATATGCAGCTATTTCTAGCCTCGCATTGTATGCAGTTCTGTAGCCGACATTGAAAATTACACCTTCAAATGTGAAGTGAGGATGAGGATAAGTAACATTTCTCGGTTCTACTGAAACACCCAGAGATGTGACCAAGTAGGGTTTCTGCGGGGCATCTAACTGATTCTTAAGTTCAATATTTAATCTGTTTAACTCGTCTATTCTTGAGTTTTTTTGAAGCAATTCCAGATGAAGCGTCAAAGAATAAGCGGCACATGAAACCATTACTAATAGAAGAAGGAAAGTAACAGCAAAAATGCCCTTGCCTCGCTTATCCATGTGGATCACTTGATTCTCTTCAAATGCTGAGAGGCTTAATACTCTCTCTACGGAACAAACTGTTCTTTCACGAGAACAAGGTATTGATTATCACAAGCACCAATTGGAAAACCAAAGCCATCCTATTCAACAGGCTCTTGCGCAAAATTTAGCTGCATAATGTCGCGATGCTGTTATGCTCGGCGCAGTTTATAGCCTCCTTATATGTTATCTCTTTAAATAGTTCTGAAAAGTGTGCTGCAGACCTACCCTCTACTGGTTTCTGCATTTATTGGCTATTAGCCGCCAAATATGATGGCACTATCATATTGGGAGATAGCGAAATCGAAACTGTTGCTCAGTTTTATGGTTTTTATATGAAAGTCAGTAATGTGCCTTGCAGAGTTCTTTTTAATGGTTCATTGTTCAAAACTGCTGATAATAATCTGGGATATATATAGAGATTTCATAATAAACAAATAAGCGTTTTCTGAATAGGCTAACTGAAAAAGCTAAATGGGTGTGCCGTATGTCAAATGCAGACAACGAGACAGCAACAGCAGCGGAAATGAAGATGCTTACGTTCACACTTGATAACGTATTTTACGGCGTAGATGTGCATCAGGTTAGGGAAGTTAAAAATTTTGAAGGTGCCACGCCTGTTCCTTATGCGCCACCTTACGTTAAAGGCGTAACGAACCTTAGAGGCGAAATAATTCCAGTAATAGACTTGCGAAAGCGCATTGGGCTTGACGATAATAAAGGGAATGAAAACGCTGGCATCATGATAATCGTCCAAGACAAGCATCCCATAGGAGTAATTGTTGACTCAGTCATCGAAGTTCTAACGCTTCAAAGGAAAGACGTAGAAACAGGAGCGGAATGCCTTCTCAACGACCGAGCAGACGGCGTAGTAGGTATCGCCAAGCATGAAAAAGACTTGATAATCATACTTGACATAATCAAGATATTATCAAATGATAAATTGGACAGCATGAAAGAAAGCATAAAAGGTTTCCAAATTCAAATGAACAAACAAAAAGATAATCAATAAAGTGGTTTTTTTAAGGTTAAATTTTAATTCTTTTTAAGCTGAGTGATTTTTAACATCAAGTGGTGAGAATTGAAAGATCAAATCAAAATCCTTGTTGTCGACGACTCATTACTTATGCAGAAAGTTCTTGTTGACTTATTGCAATCTGATCCACAGCTTACAGTTGTTGGAACAGCCCGCGACGGAGAAGAAGCCCTTTCAAAAATTGCACTTCTAAAGCCAGATGTCGTAACGCTAGATATTGAAATGCCGAGAATGAACGGCTTAACAGCCGTCAGAAGAATTATGGAAACAAATCCGTTACCAGTGGTGATGGTTAGCGCTTTAACACAAAGAGAAGCACAGTTGACATTAAAGGCCTTAGAGTTTGGCGCAGTTGACTATGTTCCTAAGCCATCTGGTCCAATCTCGCTTAACATGGACATGGTTAAGGAGGAACTTATATCAAAAGTTAAGACGGCGGCTTCTGCAAACATACGACGAGAAAAACCAAAAGCGGCAGAGGTGACGACAACCACAGCAAGAAGCAGCGAAAAAGTGATATTAATTGCTGCTTCAACAGGAGGGCCAGCAGCAGTGTCGTATGTGCTTAGGAATATTCCAGAAAACTCGCCGCCCATTCTAGTTGTACAGCACATGAAGAAGGGGATGACGAAACTTTTCGCTGAAATGCTAAACCAAGAATGCAAAATCGAAGTGAAAGAAGCTAAAGATGGAGACTTAATTCGAGACGGCCTTGCCATGATTGCGCCGGGTGGTTTGCACATGATGGTGACGAAAAGTGGCAGAGTCAAGCTTGCCACGGGCCCGCCTGTAAATTACGTGCGCCCATCAGCAGATGTCATGATGAAATCAGCCGCCAAGGTTTATGGATCCAAAAATATTGGGGTAGTTCTGACGGGTATAGGCGCAGATGGCGCCGGCGGGATTGAAGCCATAAAAAAGAAAGGTGGACTAACAATCGCTCAGGATGAAAAAACTTGCGTAGTGTTTGGGATGCCTTCTGCCGCCATTAAAACGGGATGTGTTGATTTTGTTTTGCCTCTTGATTACATTCCTAAATTAATTGTTAAAGCCTGCGAGGATTAAGAATTTCTTGGTCATAAACACTGAAAATTTATTGCTAATTTGTTATTTTTGGTTCTGTGTCTGATTTGAATTCTGATTTTGAATACACGTTAGTAATAATAACTTAACCTAATTACGCGCATTTCATAACCTACATATAAGTAAAACACAAAATTTGAAGCCCAAAATAGGAGCCTATCACAATGACCGATAGCCCTCAAGAGCAACGTAATTCTGATGTAGAAAAGCAAGTAAAGCAGCTCGAAAAGGAGAATAAACGCCTTCTCGCTGAAAATGAACAGTTAAAAGAAGAAATCATCGCCCTTCACAAAGACACTATCGATGGATACACCTCAATGTGCACTACAATGGACTATCTTATACAAAATGCCGCCAAAGCAGCGGACTTCGCTCTCAACGTGGAGAAAGCTGCCATTAAAGTCGCCGAACTAACCACTAGCGCAACAGAAATAGTGAACAAAGTCTCCCTCACAGCAAAAGACGTAGGCAATGTAGCCAATAAATTAGCGCAAAGCGCAGATGAAGCCACAAAAGCACTTTTCAAAGTTGCTGACATGGGTAAACATGCATCACAAGTGTCCAATCAGATGCTTGTAGGTATGCAGCAGGTCAGCGCAGCTTCACAGCAGGTAGCTGCAGGAGCGCAAAAGCTTGCTGAACTCGCGCAGACAGCCGCAAAGAACACAGAAGAACTTAAACTAGTAATGGACGCTGCAGGCAGCATCGCTAGGGAAGCCTCGATGGTTACTGACGCTGTGCTGAAGAAATCCAGAGACAGCAATGAAAAAGCACAAAAAGGGCTGCTGGCAATCGAATCCATAAAGAGCAATATAGAAAAGGTTTCTGAAGCGGTAGCCTCGATGATTAACTCGATAGAGCAAGTAGGCCAGATGGCAAACTCCGTTTCCGATATAGCTAGCCAAACAAACATGCTTGCTTTAAACGCTGCTATTGAAGCAGCACGTGCAGGCGAGGCCGGTAGAGGCTTTGCAGTAGTCGCCGATGCAGTCAAGAGCTTGGCGGGGCAATCAAAAGCTGCTGCAGGGTCAGCCATAAACCTTGTGAAAGGCATAAAGGATGCAGGTACACAAACCAGCGCAATTACCAAGGAATCTCAAAGTGGCGCGGAGGAAGGCGCAAACGTTGTTTTAGGCGCAATAAAGGAGGTAGAGGAAATAGCACGCATACTTGAAGAAATGGGCGCCAAAGTCAGCAAACTAACGAGCAGCGTTGAACAAGGCCTTGACTCATTAAGCTCCGTCGTAAGATCAATTGAGGAAGTGGCCAGCATCGCTGAAGAAAGCTCCTCAGCATCTGAAGAAACCTCCGCAGCAGTTGAAGAGCAGACAGCCGCTTCAGGCGAGATAGTGGAAGTATCAAAGTCAGTTTCGGAGACAGCGGAAAACGTAGCGAAAACAACTCAAAATGTCATAACCGACGCGCAAAATGTTGCTAAGTTAGCATTTGGCGTGGTAGCTGATGCATCAAGCGTTGAAGCAGCGGCAAAAGAAATAATAAAAGAAGCTGATGCTGTAGGAAAAACAGCTGAGGCAGTGGTGTCTGAGGCTACGGAGATTGCGGGAATCGCTGAGAAGTTGCAAAATGATCTGCAAAAGCTGATTGAGAAACGTACAGAGTTGATGAATAAATTCCTCGAAAATAAAAGCGTAGGCAGCGAGTCATAGAAATAGCTGTCCTCTTTCTTTTTTTGTATTTTCATGATTTTGCTTTAAATTGTGTATTGGAGCATGTTGATTAGTTAACATGGGTTTTGAAATATTACTATTGTCGAAATAAAGTATTATGTATTCATACTTAGAGTTGTTCTTGATTAACTGAAGGTAAAGAAAGGTTTGAGAAATGCAAGCGATTGAAGTCAGGGGTCATGGTAGTAAAGTTAAGCGAAAAGAAAAAGTTGAGTCTATTTTGGCTAGGCTTCAATTTTTGAAAGGGCAGGTTTCTGAGTTAAGGAAGAAATGTGAAGCATTGAAGTTGCAGTCGGGAAGCCGCGAAAGTTTAGTATGCAGCGAGTGTGGTAAACTTATTGAGCCTGGCCAGGAGGTTGCGCTTAAGAGTTCTCTTGGGCGAATTAAGGCTTATTATCATAGGGATTGTTTTAGGGAGATTTGGCGGTCTCAGATGTGGGTGTTTGATTATTCGCAGCCGGGTTTCTTGCGTATCGCTGGGGATAATTGTTAGTTTTCTTTTTTGGGGGGTTTGTTTTTCAGATGCACCCCAAATCATGATTCGTAAATCGCAATATTTAAGTAAACGTCATGTATCAAATAATCAAAAAAGAAACTGGAGGAAAAAAGGATGCCCGAGTATTTAGTCCTAATGAAGCTAAACCCCGGCAAAATAGTAGACACACTAGGCGACATAAGAAAGCTGGAAGAGAAACCTGTTTCCGGCGTAGATCTCTGCTACAGCATGAATATCTTCGGTTCTTGGGATGTCGGCATGTGGATCAACGCTGAAAACAGTAGCCAAGTCTTAGAGTTCGTCCAAAAAAAGATTAAAAACCTCAACGGTGTCACTGAAGTATACACGGTACCCACATTCCCGCATGGCCCAGGCGTCAAATCAAGAAGCGCCGAGGAGCAGAAACGCCCTTTAGAGACGTAAAGCAGAAAACTAAAAAAGTAGCCATCAGGGTTCAATAAGTAAAGAATTTTTTCGCTGTTCCTTTCTTTTCTAGTAACTACAAAACGCATACAAGCGAAAGCGCAGGATAGAAAGCAGTAAACTATGGTTTTTGAATCCTAATGTGGAGTTCTAATTCATAAGAGCTATTTAAGCTCCCGAAAAATAGAGAAAAACGCGAGTGAAATTTATGGCGGAACCAGAGGTCTTGCCGCAGAAAATAGCTGATACAAGAGAGATTATTCTAAAACCTCGGCTGGACCCAAATAAAGTGCGGTTACAAGGTGAAAAAAGTAAGACAAGTTTTTTCGATAATAACAGGTTCTCAAAGCCGAAATCCGAAGATATACTGCTTGTCGCATTCAACAAGTATTATGAACCATACATTGTTATTGGCGGCAAGTATTCTGTTGACTATTGCAAAAAACATAATTTTGCACTTAAGGTTGAAGATAAAATACAGGAAATTTTCATTGACGGAAAAAAGTTAATACCTGAACCTGTAGCGCCAGGCACAAGTGTAGTCAAGCTTGCCGGTGAAGAGCATGCGCATTACGAAAATGAGACTTATTTGGTTCTGGATAGAACATTACGCGAGGTTCCTACGGAAAAATTGGTTTTTGCACCATTTGAAAGCGCATTGGAAGCCCAGTTAAAGGTTGAGTATGATTTAAGGAAGCCCAAATTTTCCATAGAAGAAGAAATTGCACTGCTTCGTTCTCGCGTTGCCAAAAGACCGTGCAATGCCGCAGAGATAATCAGAGAAAATTTTGAGATTACCGATAGAATGATAGTTTATTATCCAATTTACGAGCTAACTTTTCAAAATGTTAAGAACGGGCAAACGGTTACGGCATTAATAAATAGTGTAAGCGGAGAAGTGCTCTTAGGGAAATTCGAGGCGAAAGTATTCAAGAACTTAGGCGACGAAGAAATAGAGGTTTCTAGCAAAAAAAGGAAAAAGCAAATCGACACAACCATGGAAGTTTCTCGTGAAAATCCACAGGAAATTGCGCAGTTTTTTCGTGAAGAGCCAAAACAACAACCGCTTGATGACGCATATGTCGTAGTACCTGCATTTGATAATCAGGGTAAAAGTCAAAGCGCAACCGTTATGCGGGTCGGAGGTGAAAGCACTCCACAGCCTGAGCCATATGAAGCAAACGATGAGCCACAGTCTACTGTTGAAGGCGCAGCACGAGCGGCAGTTGACTTCATGAAGCGCCTAGGCTATACCGAGGGGCAGTTCCCAACAAAAGTCTACGTGGAAGGCGAAAATGAAATTGTAGAGCTAAAGTTGCCGAGAGGAACAGCCAGAGTGCAAATTGACAGCAAAACAAAAGAAGTTAAAGAATACGAAGTGCAAGAAGGCGAAATCCAGAGCGAATCTTTTATGGGAAAGCGAAAGCTACTCTTTTTATTGCCATTAGTCGCCGCAATTGTTGCTGCTCTAAAGTTACTGAATATTTTCTAATTTTTGATGTTAAGCGGCTTGCATTTGCAATGTGAAAGACCGACAAAAAGCTTGAATACGAAACGGAATTTCCCGCATAACCTTTCCATTTTCCAAGTTTACCAAGCACTCTTCAAATTTTATGTCATTTATTCAAATGACAGCAACTGTTAAAGGCGTTATCAAGAATATTCGCGGTTTGCTATTTGTATGTGATACCCATTCGTTTCATGAAATCAAGAACTTTCTTGTACTCAGCAAGGTACTGCTTACCTTTTTCTGTTAACTTAAGCGACGTCTCATCTTGAATCAAACCTAAGTCAATAAGCTCTGAGATGTAAGTTTTTAACCTATCAAAGGGAACCCTCATTTGCACTTGAATACGCGTTAAAACTATCTTTCCTTCTTTATTTTCAGCGTAAAGTATTGATAAAAGGTCACCGTAAATTTTCAATCGGTCTCTCCGTGCAATTTGCTTCATTTGACCGCCTCTTTTCTATGCAGTAAAAGGTTCTGTATGAAACGAACAGGAAAATGGCTAGACTAGCCCAACGAATTGCTAATGCCGCAAAAAATGCAAAGAGGCTACTATCGACGATCCAGATTAATAGAGAATACTGGCTTACTCCGAGAAGAATGTAAGCCAAGGGAATCCATATAGTTTCGGGATCAGGAGCTTCTATATGGCTTCTAAGCGTGTGAGCACAAAGGTATATTATGCAAATTAGATTAAAAACGCGGATAAAAATACTCATAAGTTGGTAACTGGGAAGGACATCAGCAGGAATGCTAAGCAACAGCAACAGAGTTATTATAAGCCCAACAAGCAATACTGTTATAGTTATATTCCAGAGAAATCTAGAATCCTTTGCTTTTTTCCTTGAAAAGTAATAAGTCATTGTCAGAAACATAAATGCGAACGCTCTTACAACAAGCTGAAGATATAGTGATTGGCGACCGAAAAAATAAGGTTGGAAGTACAAAAAGGCAGAAAAAGCGTATGTCGCTCCAAGAAAACCAAATCCTAAAGGTAAACCAAGATACCTGCTCTCCCCAGTTACCGCATAAGGCTTAATCATGAATTTTACGAGGATAAAGCATAAAATAGCTGAAATAATTTCATATACAATCCGTATTTCATCGTACATAATGCTAACATACCCATTGTGCGGTTTTTAACATTTTTCCCAAGTTCTCTAATAATTTGCACACACAATAGGTGAGTTTTACTTATTAGCACTAGCCAATCATAAAGAAACTGCCTTATAAAGGCATATACTTAAAGGAGAATGAAGAAAATGGGAAATACAAGAAACAAGACGAAGGCTAATTTGATTGCGTTATTTCTGATCTCAGCTATGGTCTTTGTACTTGTTGCGATACCCACTGCAAACGCACATGATCCAGCTTGGACAATTATTTCCTATGCCTACGTCGTTCCAGCACCTAACCCCGTGGGACTTGGCCAACGCGTAGCCATCGTAATGTGGGTTGACACGCCCTTACCTAACGCACTCGTTACTAATGACATCAGACGACATGATTACAAGCTAACTATAACAAAACCTGACGGAAGCAAAGAAGTACACGAATGGGACGTTGTTTGGGACACGACAAGTTTCCAGTACTTTACCTACACTCCCAATCAGATAGGCGAGTACAAGCTTTTATTTGAGTATCCTGGACAAACATACACTTGGACAGGAGACTACAAAGGAGACTTTTTCACACCTGCTAGCGCGACAGCGACATTTACTGTTCAAGAAGACCCTTTACCTGAACCCACAACTAGCTACCCGCTTCCAACAGAATACTGGACACGCCCCATAGAAGGACAAAACTCATACTGGTACACTATCGCATCAAACTGGCTAGGTCCACCATACATTCGCACTGGTGAAAGCAGCACTGGCGGCGCAGGTTATGCTAGGTTCCAGCCAGACGGCACCGCACCTAACAGTCCACACATAATGTGGACTAGGCCAATTCAGGACGGCGGTGTCGTTGGAGGAAGCAATGTCGGTCGCGAGGGCAACACATTCTACATGGGAGGCTCATACAATACTAGGTTCAGCAACGCGCTGGTTATGTATGGAAGGCTCTTCTACGAGCTCCCATATGGCAACTCAGGCGGAGGCGGAGGATGGATATGCGTCGACCTACGTACTGGAGAAGAAATATGGTACAATGCACAAATAGGCGCCTCTGGGACTGGACTGGACGACCCCGCATTCGGCTATTACTACTGTTATGACGATGGTAATCAGCATGGAATTCTTCCAATCGGCTTGCTATTCACAAGCAACTTTAAAAATGCGTATGACCCAGCCACAGGAAAACCCACAAACACGAACATAACAGGCGTCCCTTCTGGCACAGCGGTTGTCGGTCCAAAAGGCGAGATAATCCGCTATGTTCTTAAAAATGTAGGCACAGCTTCAAACCCACAGTACCGCCTACTGCAGTGGAATTCTTCCTACATAACCTTTGAAACAGCAGGACAGATAGGCGCGGCCAATTGGTATCCGGGAACTATAGATGCAAGCCAAGATCGATTTTACGACTGGAATATATCGCTATCAGGGTTGGGTCCTGGAACATGGAGCGCTTGGAGAGAAGCCAGCCTTGACAACATAATGCTGCTCATTCAAGGCAGTTTCGGAGCGCATGTAGGTGTTTATGGTGCAGGAGCCATAAGCGACCAAGGAGCAAACGTTACCGCAATAAGTCTAAAGCCAGAATCAAGAGGGCAAATACTGTGGACCAAACACTATCCGGCGGCACCAAACAACGTTACCCGCGAAATAACCGCATGGGATCCAGAGCTTGGCGTATTCGTCATGGAAGATAAGGAAACTTTAGCTCATTATGGCTACAGCCTCGCCGACGGAAGCCTATTGTGGACTAATACGGATCCTGTGAACCCATATGATACACTACGGTCAGTGTCCCTAGCTGCTTATGGCAAGCTTTACGTGTCGGGCTTCGGCGGAATACTCTACTGCTATGACATGTCAAACGGAACCTTATTGTGGACTTATGGTAATGGCGGAGAAGGCAACAGCACTTTCTCAGGTCTTGAAACACCATGGGGTCACTACCCAATCTTTGTAGACGTTATTGCTGATGGTAAAGTTTACGTGGGCACCACTGAACATTCTCCTGACTCGCCATACTATAAGGGCGCGAAGTACCGCTGCATTAACGCTACAACTGGCGAGGAAATATGGACTATGCTAGGCTGGGGTTCAGGCATGTACGTTGGATCCTGCGATGTCGTTGCGGACGGGTTCTTCGTATACCTCAACTGCTATGATATGCAGATATACTGCATCGGTAAGGGACCAAGCGCCACCACAGTCACAGCGTCCCCGAAAGTCACGGTCCACGGCAACAAAATCCTCGTAGAAGGCACAGTCACCGACATAGCCGCCGGCACAAAACAAAAAGAGCAAGCTGCACGGTTCCCGAATGGCGTACCCGCCGTCAGCGACGAAAGCATGAGCGCTTGGATGGAATACGTCTACATGCAGAAGCCCAAGCCAACCGACGTGAAAGGCGTAGAAGTCATCATCGAAGTACACGATCCCAACAACAACTACTACGAAGTAGCCAGAACAACCAGCGACTCCAACGGCTTCTACAAAGCAACATTCAAACCACCAGTACCAGGAGAATACACCATCATAGCCCGCTTCGCAGGATCAGAATCCTACTACGGCTCATCTGCTGAAACTGCTGTGTACGTAGAAGAGGCGCCCGTTGCCACTACAGAGGCTACACCTGCGCCTCAGGCGCCGGTCGAAACCTACTTCGCCGTCTCTACAATCGCCATAATCGCCGCAATCGCCATAGTCGGCATACTAATACTAAGGAAGCGATAGCTATGCTAGAGCAGGACAAGACTAAATCTCCCTCTTTTTTCACGAATTTAAGTAATGTAAAACATTGGGCTGAGTGGGCTTTGGGATATTTGCTTATCTGCAGCAGCAAAGTGCCATTCTTTTCTTCTCCTTAGTTTGGCACCCAAAGCCCCAGCAAACCTTAGAACCACAGAACCTCGTTACTTTATGAAAAATACGGCATACCGTGCGTATTTAGGAGAAACCGGCGGTTTCATTAACACCATTGCGGGCTTTTTACTGAATGCGCTTAGCGCTTCAAATGTGGCTTCTATTGCGCTCTAAAAAGTTTACCCAAATTTTATATACACAATTAAAAGGATATCTCATCAGACACGTAATGTGTCTTAAAATTAAGGGAGAAAGAGAAGAATGCAGATCGCTAAAGGTAATGTTTTTTGCATAGTTCTTGCAGTTCTATTGATACTCACATTGACACTGCCAATCGCGCTAAGTCAGGTCTATCCTCCGGTAGGAACCCCGATACCTACATATGCATTTATTAATGTTGCACCAAATCCCATAGGCGTCGGTCAAACAGCAACAATTAACTTCTTCCTTGCAACACCAATGGAAACAAATGAACGCCCCACGAACATGACGCTTTACCGCACGGATCCTGACGGAACCATTGTATACATGGGAAACTTCACAGGTGACACAACAGGCGGAACCTTTACCACGTTTACTCCAACAAAAGCAGGCGTTTACAAATTCCGATTCGTCTACCTGGGGCAAACACTAAGCCCCCGCAGCGCCTCCAACCCCTTTGGCGGCCTCGTGAATCAACCGAGCGAAACTGACTGGGTAGAGCTAACAGTGCAAGAAGAACCTGTGTATGAGTATGCATACCCAAAAACGCCACTCCCAACAAAGTATTGGGAAACGCCTGTTTCAGCGCAGAACGTAGAAAACTGGTACAAAATAACTGGACCATGGCTTGGACTAGCCGGCGTCACCTTCGCGCAAACAGGAATATACGCTGTCAGTAGCGTCTACAACCCCTACACGGAATCAGTCTATTCTGGTCATGTGCTGTGGACCAAACCCTGGTGCCCAGGTGGTGTAGTTGGCGGCCCAATACCAGGAAATCAAGAGTCAGGTCATTACTGGTCTACCAGGCAGTATTGGCCGCAATATGCGCCAGTAATAATAAACGGCATATTATACTCGACATGGTACCCTGAGACCACGGGCTACTCAAATGGCATCGTCGCGGTGGACATATACACTGGCGAAACACTGTTTGTGATAAACACTACTTCTGTTCTTCGGTGCGGTATGACCGCTGAATGGAAAACTGTTAACATGTACGGCGTTATCGGCCCATATATTTGGACAGTAGGCGCTCTTTCTGCATGGGAAACTGGCGGCAGAACAGTTGCCAACGTTGGAACGCAGTATAACATGTATTCAGCCTTCACTGGGAAATATGTCCTCAGCGTTGTTAATGGCACTTCATTGACGCTTAGAGCAGATGAACATGGTCACTTGATAGGCTATTACATTAACTCAACACGCGGTACTATGTCAACATATGGTCCTGCTCCATCCTTTGGCAGTCCACCGCTGAAGGGTGTAGTAAACATTACTACGCCTGTCCTATGCGCTTTCAATATGTCGCAAGCACTTGGAAACGCGTGGGGCTGGGGCCCATCAGTAAACTCTGTGATAGACTTCGGTCTTGGCGTAATGTGGGCAAAACCAGTGCCTTCAGAGATTTCTGGTAAACCTATCAGCCCAGCATTGGCTATAAATGCGATAACTGGCGACGCCGTCGTCATGAGCGGAGGCTACGTTCACGGTCAAGGAGTGGGAGGAGAAGTGCCTGGCTGGCTCGTGGTAGCAAGCATGGATGTGAATACTGGCGATGTGTTATGGGTGCAAAACTTGACTTATCCTGAGTGCGCCGCACTACTACCGTTCACTAGAACAACAAGCTCATTTGGAGAAGGAGTACTCGCTATCGCAAACGACGTAAACTATAAGGTGGTCGCTTACAACGTACGAACAGGAACCAAACTATGGGAACAAACACTGAAAACCCCCTACGGCGACGGGACACCCAATCCCTACGATCTGTTCAGTCTAAAATCATGGGTTGCAAACGGGGTAATGTATTGGTACGGACTCGGTGGAGACATCTGGGCTTTTGAAACGCAAACTGGAGAGTTAAGATGGTATACAAACACGACTACACTAATAGGAGACCCTGGACTTGAAACGCCATATGGCATCTGGCCACTATGGGTTTTCAACTGCGACGCCCAGACGAGCGACGTGGCCTACTTTGCAATTGGCCACGAATACAACCCTCCATTGTTCCATGGAGCACAAATGCTAGCGATAAATGCATCCAACGGCGAGCTAATATGGAGTGAACTAGGCACATACATTAGGTCAACGGCCGTTGCATACGGCAAGCTATTTTCGCTAAACGCCTATGATAACAGGTTATACTGTTTTGGCAAGGGACCAACTAAAACCACTGTCACAGCGCCAAACATAGGCGTTACGACAGCCACGCCAATAACCATAACAGGCAGCGTCATAGACATTTCCCCCGGCACACAACAAAGAGAAGTTGCTCTGAACTACCCGAATGGTGTCCCAGCAGTAGCGGAAGAATGCCAAAGCAAATTCATGGAACATCTTTATCAGCAGCAACCATACCCAGAAAACGTTAAGGGTGTAGAAGTCACCTTAAGCGTCCTTGACAGCAACAACAACTTCTACGACATTGGAACCACCACAACTAACGCTGACGGCACATTCAGTTTTGTCTGGACACCGCAAATTCCAGGCAAATTCATGCTTGTCGCCTCCTTCAAAGGATCAAACTCCTATTACGGGTCTTCAGCCACAACATACTTCTACGCAAGCGATGTGCTACCGCCTTCACCTTCGCCCACGCCTCAGCCACAGTCAATAGCTGATCAATACTTCATCCCCGTTTCGATAGGTCTCTTCATAGCAATCATTGCAGTTGGCGTCTTAATGGTGCTAATGCTCAGAAAAAGATAGCAAGTTTGCCAAAACACAAAACCTCCTCTTTTTCTTTTTACTTTATTGCAGCTGGTAAACATAAGCATGAAAGAAGAAAAACCGCAACATCATGTAAAAACACACATAATGATATAGAGATTTAGACTCCATGGAAACAGCGTGCGCAAATGATTCGAGAAGCATGAACAACATGTTAGTTTAGGCTCAACATGCTTTCCTCTGTTTTGTCATCAGCATTAACCAGCGCAACCATCAATTCTGTTATACCAGTAAGCTTGAAATCACGCACACTGCCTTGTCCATATTAAAGTGGGCTAAAACTTCAACTTTTTATGTTTACTGTCACGTTCACAATTACTGACATGCTCCTAGGCTTTCCGCATGCCAAGAAGGCTTAGGAACCATTAAAGCACGTGAATGTGCCACTTAAAAGCAAAACAACTCCACCAAAACACTTAAGTGTGGCTGAGGTTTTAGTGTCTGTTAGTTTAATGAAATAAGGGTTGAATTAAATTTGGCTGTTGAAGGTTTTTTCGAAAGCAAAAGGCAACCAGTGGAAGCTAAAGTCGGCGAGTTAACACCGCAGTCAAGAGCAGTTAACGTCACGGCAAAAGTGGTTTCAAAAAGCGAAATACGTGAGATTCCAATGGGCAAGGACGGGTCGCCGCATAAGGTGTGCGACGCTTTGGTAGGCGACGAAACAGGCAGCATCTACCTCACGCTCTGGGACGACAATATTGAGAAAGTGAACGAGAACGACACGGTGCGCTTGGAAAATGGATACGTAACACTCTTCAAGGGCAACATGCGCCTCAACGTCGGCAAATACGGAAAACTTGAAATGGCAAAGGAGCCGTTTGCAGGCGAAGTTAACACTGAAAACAACGTTTCCAGCAAAACATACGAGCAGCAGCGCAGACCGTTCAGGCGCGGCAGCGGATACGGAGGCAGACGAGGCGGCGGTGGCTTCAGAGATAGGCGCAGCGGCGGATACAGAGATAGGCCAAGGTCATATTAGCCTCTGAAATAGGGTGAAAAAGGGCCCTTCCTTCGCCTTTTATTTTTTAAGTAACTTCATAAGTTTTGGCATAAGCTCGTAGCCATGTTCTATAACGCCTAGGCTTCCGCGGGCACAGGTCTTTTCACAGAATTTGCTTGCTCCGTCGCTGTTCACTTTGCCGCCTGAGATAAGTACTGGAACCGGCGTGTCGCTATGGACTTTCAAAGTGCAGGGTGTCGCATGATCCGACGTGATGCAGATAATGTAGTCCCTCAGCGAGATCTCCTTTAGTAGTTTGCCAAAGAAGAATTTGTCAATGGCGGAGATTACCGCGGCTTTTTTATAGCAGTCGCCGTCATGTCCAGGTTCGTCTGGTCCCTTCAGGTGAATGTAAAAACAATCGTAGCTTGGAAGTATCTCCATTAGTTTCTGCACTCTAAGCTCGCAGTCTCTTTCAAGATCGCCTGAGGGTGGCGGCAAGAGAGACGCGTGCATACCGGCTAAATGGGCGATTCCACGTTCTGCGTGCATGTCCGCAAGAGCTGCAAAACGCACATTGTATCGTTCACTGATGTTGAAGAACTTGGGCAGTTGACTTCCCGCATCTCTACTAAGCACGACATTCGCTTTCAGTTTGCCCTCGGCAGCGCGCTTCTGGTTGATTGGGTGATTATCCCACAGCTCATGGGCTTTCTCGGTGAATTCGTTCACAAGTGCTGCCGCGTTCCGTGCTTCCTCTGTGTCGTCCAGAGGCTCAGACTTCTTGAGAACCATTTCCACGTTAGGCGTGGCCACGCCTATACCGTTTATTACCGTGTAAGCTGGATCGCTGTTCGTTATCTTGCTTGAGAGGCATCGTCCTTTGCCCTTAAAAACGAGAACTGCGCGGTGACCCAGCGTGTTTCGGAATTCAAACGTTGCAGGGCATGATTCTAATTTTATATTTTCGTTAGCTGCTTTACTCAACTCGGTGGCTTCTTCTGTGGTTAAGCTACGTGCTACTCGTCTATCGATTATTCTTCTTCCTGGGCCTAAAGTGGCGAAATTGCACCGCAAAGCTAAATCGCCATCCGCAACGTTTAAGCCTGCGCCGACGGCCTCGATTACGCCGCGGCCTGTGCTGTACTTGAAGGGGTCATAACCCAAAAGCGAAATGACTGCAACGTCGCTTTCGGGCGCAATGCCTCTGCGGACGGTATACATCAAACCAGTTTTTCCGTTTTTGGCGAGAAAATCCATGTAGGGAGTTTCCGCCATCTCCAAGGGAGTTCGATTTCCAATCTCAGGGATGGGCAGGTCACCCATGCCATCAATGGCGATATAGATCAGTTTCAAAGGCTTCAGCCTCAAACCAGAGTTCTACATCATTTGCACATATTTCTTTTTGCCTTCAAAAATAATCAATTCATCGTAACCCTCATAGGCTTTCCCTGAATCCTGAAACAACATCCTTGATTGACTGAAGCAGGGGGCGCTTGATTTTATCGGTGCTTTTAAGCTTCTCTAAGCGGTTTATCCTGAAGTAAATGGGCGGATGTGGATCCAAGCCTAACCATTCTTGAACTCGGAAAGACGGCGTTCGTTCATACATAAGCCGCTGAAAACCAATTTTTTCTAGAGCTCCTGCTAAAACTTCAGGCTGCCCCATTTTGATGGCAGATAAGAGGTCGGCGCGTGCCTCGAAGAATTTGGCTATGAAGAATATTACAGTCATAACAGCCCAGAAATAAATGAAGAAGAGAAACGAGGAGAAGATGAACGGAAACAGTGGGAACAGCACGTAGAAACGGAAGAGAAATTCGGTAGAGGTTAATCCGTAGAGGATAAGCGGGTCTCTCCCCTTGAGGTGGCCGAACTCGTGGCCTAAAACGCTGATGATCTCGTCTTCTTCAAGCTGAACCAGTAGGCCAGTGGTTATCAAAACTATGCCGCGGCGTGGGCTTGGGCCTGCTGCTGCAGCATTGGGAATCATAGTGTTTGAAACCACAATTTTTGGAGTTGGAAACCCGAATTTGTCCGCGACGTTTTTCACAAGCGCATATATGTTCACTTTTTTCGCCGAAAGGTTTTCTGGTTGACAAGCGATTCCGTACTTACTAAAGACCCTCTGTGCTGCTTCACAGTCAATCTCGCCGCGCTTAGCTAAAATCTCATCGTAAATTTCCTTTTTTATCGCCAAAATTTGAGAGAGCGGGAGCCTCTGCCTAAATTCTTCATCTGCTTTGAGGGGTAAATTGTACTTTAAAATGTATATGGAAGGATTAGCGGTAGTGATGTGCCAATCAGCGATCCGTGCAATAAAGTTGCTTGAATAGAAAACGAAAACAAACTGAACCGCGATAAGAATTAGCGGTGCAATCCAAAATGCTTCAGGATACAGCGCCGATAGCAAAAGGAAAATTATCATGCCGAAAGCTATAAAAACAATAAAGAAGAGGATTTGCGTTTCAAGAAACAATCGGCTAAAAGTCTTCTCTTGCCTTTCAAGCCTTTCAGGAACTATTTTTTCGCCCTCGCTCCAAGCAAAATACAAGGTTGATTTTCGGGCGTGCTCCTCGAAAATCTGCACTGCAATAACGATGTCTTGCTTCGCCTCTTCCAGCGCAACGGCAGAAACCGTCCCGGCGATTGGCGTCAGCGACAACTCCAGCGGCGCAGTGCCTCTCACTTCAACTTTAAGCAATGGCGCGCCTTGCTCGTCAAGAACCACATAAGAAAGAACCTCAATGCCGTCCACAGTTTCTCGATGAATATTTGCGAAACGCTGTTTCTGAGGTAGCAGGTACTGCGTGTGGATGAAGGTGAATAATTTTTCTATGTAGCTAGCTGGAAGTTCAGTAGCAACTTTGTAAGAAACAACGCCTAGCATGGAACTTCAAATCTCGAAGGCAACTATATCTAATTAAACCAGCTTCCTTTTAATTAACTTTAACAGGGACTAAGCTGTCAGTACAAGCCCCTCACTTAAAAGAAACTATAAATTGGGAGCTACATAAATAATAAATGCAGCGTTTGCGGTGAAAAATTTTGAGAATTGGATTTTTTGTCTGGGAATACCCGCCTCAGCTGGTCGGCGGCTTAGGCACGTACGCCGGCTACATAACACACGAATTCGTTGACATAGGCCATGACGTTTCGGTTTTCACGCTTAATCCAGGCAATTTGAGAACGCGGGAGATTCTGAAAGGCGTCGAGGTTCACAGGCCGTTAATTGCGGACGCCAGCAATGTTTTTCCAATGTTTGTGATTGACGACTTAAAGCGTTGGGGCACCAACATAAGACTCTTCAACGACATATTCATCTACAACATTCTCAGCGCAACAAAATTTATCCATCAACTAATAGAAAAGGAACACTACAAGTTCGATGTAGTATGCGTGCATGATTGGTTGAGCAGTGTTTCAGGCTTGGTGATTAAGAATCAAACAAAAATCCCCGTAGTTTTCCATGTTCACAGCACAGAGTGGGGAAGAAGCGGTGGCCAAGGCTCTGAAGTGGTGTCGCATCTGGAATGGGCTATGGCGCAGAACGCTGATAGAATAATAACAGTTAGCTACGCTATGCAAGAGGATCTGATACGACACGGGTGGCCTTCATCAAAAATCAGCGTGGTCTGGAATGGCGTGGATCCTGAACGTTACGACCCACGTAAGTGCAGCAGGGAAGACATTGAGAAAATCCGTGAAAGATACAATGTGCCGCGGGATTGGAACATGCTTCTTTTCGTAGGGAGACTCACTTGGGTAAAGGGCGTAAGAAACCTTTTACAAGCAATGCCAAGCGTTTTAAAGGAGTACCCGAACACGAAACTGGTTATTCTCGGCAAGGGAGAAGAGCAAACAGACATTGTGGAAACAGCTGGTAGGCTGGGCATAAGAGATAAGGTTGTTTACCGTTTTGATTTCGTGCCTGAAAACGAGCGGATACTGCATTACGCTGCGGCGGACGTCTGCGTTTTTCCATCGATCTACGAGCCCTTCGGCATAGTTAGTTTGGAAGCGATGGCTATGGAGAAGCCAGTGGTTGTAGGCGCACGAGGCGTAGTAGGTTTTAAAGAGCAAGTAGTAAGCTCCGGCGTGGATCAGACAGGCATACATGTCAACGGCGGGGATCCGGCGGACATCGCTTGGGGCATAAAGGAGACTCTTAGAAACCCTGAGAAAGCGAGAAATTGGGGCGAAAACGGACGCAAAAGAGTGCTCGAATATTTTACATGGCGAAAAGTTGCTGAGGAAACACTTAAAATCTATGAAACGTTACTTCGCTAATACACTGCCTATATCGATAGCATCTCAGCCAGCTCCAGCAAGCGCAAATCCAATGGCTTCTCCTTTTCACAAGTTTCCTTAAGCTCCACACTCGTGACTACACCGTTTTGCAGACCAACCACCCTGTTTCCTTGCCCTTGAACAAGGAGGTCAACGGCTTTTTCGGCAAAAAGGCTGGCCAGAAGCCTGCTACGCGCAGTGGGGCTACCGCCCCTTTGTGCATAGCCGACGATGGATAAGCGCACCTCGAAATCTGTTTTCTTTGCGATTTCTTCAGCGATTTTCCGGGTGTCGCCTACACCTTCAGCGGCGACGATTATGCCGGCACGCTTGCCTTTTTGTGCATTCCGCTTTAACACTTCAACAACCTGGTCAATCGCGCATTCATGCTCTGGAATAAGAATCACCTCGGCGCCCACGGATAAGCCCACCTCCAGAGCGAGGAAGCCTCTTTGGCGCCCCATGACTTCCACTATGAAGATTCGCTCATGCGAAATTGCGGTGTCCCTGATTTTGTCAATTGAGGCCACAGCAGTGTTCACAGCCGTGTCGAAGCCTATAGTTTCATCTGTCCCATAAACATCATTATCTATCGTAGCGGGTATGCCCACCATAAGCGTGCTACTTTCCCGGCTTAAATCCAATGCACCTTTAAATGAGCCGTCGCCGCCGATAACAACCAAACCATCCACTTTGTTCGCGGCAAGGATTTCAGCCGCGCGTTTAACATTTTCTGGCCGTTTAAATTCTGGGCATCGAGAAGTATGCAGCATCGTACCGCCCAGCTGAATTATGCCGCCCACGCTGCGCGGAGTCAAGTGCTGATGCCTATTTGTCAACAGCCCATCCCAGCCGCGTTCAAAACCAATGATTTGAAGGCCGCGTGAATGGGCAATTCTGGTAACAGCGCGGATAGCAGCGTTCATGCCAGGCGCGTCGCCACCAGGAGTTACCACACCAATCGTCTTCAACAGTCAACACCACTTAGCTTATCCAAGACGCGTTAAGCACTTGGAGAATTAAAGCTTATCTGAAAACGCCAAGAAAACGCAAGCCTTCAGAGCAAAGCCCAAGCAGAAAATAGCAGATATAAGGCTATTGCCGTCTCTTCCTCTTTAAAACAGCCACGCCAAGAACCGTCGCAGTCACAACCACAGCGGCTACAACGATAACGCTGGTCTGCCACGTTTGCCTTGCAGTTGCTTCGCCATCGCCAACATCGCCTTTCGGCTGCGTTTCCGTACTTGAGCCATGCGCAGACACAGGACCACCCCAGCCTATAGGCTCACAGAAGAAAACCTCGCCAGTGTCAGCCCAAATGCCCACATGTATGGCGTCCACAAACGCAGGATAAACCTTGTCGAGACCAAGCTTGACGCTCCAGTACGGGTATAGCACAAGCGGTTCTTTAGGCCACGTAAGCAGCTCCGCAGTTATCTTGTCCTTCACAACAACAAAATCCTTAACCTCCACAGAAGTGTTAAGATCAATTCTGGCCTTGTAAGAGAAGGTCTCCACACGCTTTAGGGCGATGGCTATAGCTTCCTCCTTTGAGACTTTTACGTCGGTGCTACCTAACTTGTAAATAGCTCTATTGTCGGAAAACCACAAGCCGCTTCTATCTAATGTGAAGCCAAGTCTTCCAGCTGATACGCCGTTAACTTGCCAGACCCAACTGAACGACACTGAGTCTTCTTTCCAATCTGCAGTAAAATTCAGGCTGCCCACGGTTTTTGTTGTGGTTTCTGTCGCGTTAACCATGCTCAAGATGTCTGCTGCTGCTTTAAGGCTTAGGTCGCCCTTCCACTTCTGATACCGGTCCACTAGAGTCTTGGCTAACTGAATAATTTTTAAGCGGTTAGACTGGGTTAAGCTGTCAAATTCTGGAAAAAGAACCGCTTTTTGGTATTCGCCATTGAGGATAACATAGTATGGCGTTTGGTTACAGAAGTGAATAGAAAAACGTAACTGATGTGTTGGAGATTTAATATAATAGTGAACACCTTGTTCAAAGGTGTTTTCACCCCAATCCCAAGCATAATCGAAACTGTAGTGGTAAAAAGTTACATTGTACTTCTCCAAGTCAATGAAGACAAGTACATCTCTTAGGAAGGACAACGCACTAGCTTTAGCAGCTTCTTTCAATTCTTCATCATCTGCTGCAAATACTGGCGCAGTAAATGCTAATGATACTATTAACGTTAAAATAACTAAAGGCAACACAAATTTCTTGAATATTTTATTCATAATCTCTTCTTCACCTCATTGGTAATCCACGGTATCCATCACCGAATACCTTCAAAGCAGTGATCACCCCCTGTAGCCCAGGCATTCCCTTGTAAAGAGGACAATCTTCAAACTTCTGGACGCCAAAGGTACGTTGGGTCGCAAAATCAAGTGACCCTTTAACGGAATATTTTTCTCTTAAAAGACCTTGATAGAAGAATAATGCAAATGCTCCATAGTTATAACCCGAGTTGCCTATCAGCGTTTTAAAGTTCGGCGAAGACCAATTAAACCCCAGAAAAACATGACCACTTGAATCAGGACTCTTATAGCCGTCGCTTGATAAGCCTGTTATTTTCAGCCACGAATAGCACATGCCCCATCCACCACCACAACCATTACAATAGCCGCCGGGAAACATACTTGCACTTGCCATACCACACGACCAAAGAAAGACAAAGTCATGTCTATTGTTTATGGTCTTAGTCCAAATATAGGCACCTTGAATATTACCTGCAGGTTGACCTGTGTAATCCATTATAAAAGAATGCGTCCTAGTGCCACAGTTGTAAGTTGAGGAATGCCCCTTATAGAATACCATAGCAAAATTGTAATTTGTCTCGCAGTAATAAGCCAAGTAGCCCACACGATCTCGAGTTACACTTGATTCCTGCTCGTTTGTGCGAAACTGAAAATTGCCATAATTCCTAATGACCTCATTAATAGCGTTGATATGCCAATGAAATCTGATTTTCGCCTTGTTCCATCTCTGGTGGAGGATTAGGACAATACGTTACACTCGCATTACTCGCTTGCACAATACTGATGACTTGAGGCGTTAAGAAAACCGCTAACAAGAGAAAACAAATCATGCTAAGGGTCATGAAGTATTTTTTCATGACTAGCACTCAGCATTAACTAGATGTATGTTAAAGTAACTTATAAATATTCCTAAAGAAAAAATTTCAAATGCAACCACACTACAGATGAGCAAAGCAATAGGGAAGCAAGGCTTTTTTCGGAAGGTGCCAAAACACATAAATTCTTTTGTTTTATTCCTAATGGTTCTGGTCGGGCGGTAGCTCAGCCTGGCAGAGCTTCCGAGCCGGCTAACAAGGCTTAGCTGACGGAGACGCTGTAGAAGTCCACCCATGGTGGGCATCACCCAGCCTGCCGGGCGCACAAGCAGAAACCGGACTGTCGCAGGTTCAAATCCTGCCCGCCCGACCAAAGCTTACTTTAACAAAGGATAATGTAACATGAGGATGTTTTGAAGAACGGCGCTACACTCGTGTAGATCCCTTATACGCTAGCGCGTTTTAACGCTAATACGCAGCCGGTAAAGAAGGCGGCGGCGAAGCCTATTAGGATGAAAAAGGACAGCCAGGGGAAGGGCGCATTTAGGGCCAAGGCGCGTAATGTGCTGCTTGAGTGGGTAAGCGGCAGAGCATATAGTAGCGCTTTTGCGACGTCAGGGATTTGGTTTAAGGAGAAGAAGGTGCCGGACAGGAAAGTCATGGGTAACAGCACCACGTTGCTGAAGGTGCTCATGCCCTGATGTGAATTGATTACCAGCGCGACGAGCACGCCGAAGAGCGCAAACACGAAGCAGGAAGCCAGCAGAACCAGCACTAACCAGAGGCTGATTATCAGCTTGGGCGAAAGCGCAACGCCGACGAGGAGTATGGCGGAAGAGCTGATGAAGCCGCGGAGCACTCCTATCAACGCTTTGCCAATGATGATGGAGTATATGCTTACAGGCGACATAAGCAGTTCATCGAAGCTCTTGTAGAAGAACCTGTCAACCTGAAGTTTCGATGCGGCGCCGTTGAAGCTGGTTGAGAAAGCGGTTAACGACACAATTCCTGGAATCACAAACGCGAGGTAGCTGACGCCTTCAAGGCTTATTCCGCCGCCCAAACCGTAGCCGAAAGCCATCAAATAGAGAAGCGGCTGCACAAGGCTTGTGGCAAGCGTCGAGCGCCAATGATGGCGCAGATTCCGCAGATCCACCCAGAAAACTGAGTACACGTCATTTAAGAAACGCAGCATTTAAGCGCCACCAACCTTTTCGCCTGTTAGCTCCACAAAAACATCCTCCAAGTTTGAATCGCGAATGATGACGGTGCCAGCCGTGGCGGGTAAACTCTGCACGTAACGCGTTGCTGAAGCGCGATCAGGGAAATACTTGTAATGTGTCTCCTTATTATTCAAATTGGCTTCCACGGCGACTAAGCCTAGCTTCTCACGCAAAGCTAAGGGAGTATCCAAAGCGATTAGCCGACCGTGATGAATTATGCCCACACGGTGGCACAGGGCCTCTGCTTCTTCAATGTAGTGCGTGGTTAGAAAGATGGTTGTGCCATCCATGTTTAAGCGACGCACAAGATCCCACAAGCGCCTACGGCCCTGAGCGTCCAAGCCCACGGTAGGCTCATCTAGGAATAGCACTTGGGGCTGATGAAGCAGACTGCAGGCTATTGCGGCACGTTTCTGCATGCCGCCAGAAAGAGTGTGGATCATTCGGTCAGCGCAGTCAGCGAGTTCAACATACTCCAGCAGCTCAGATATGCGCTTCTTGCGTTCTGCCGCGCTTAAATGATGTATTCTAGCGCGAAACTCCAAGTTCTCTCTCACCGTCAAGTCACGATCTAAACTCAGGTGCTGCTGCACCACGCCGATTACTTTCTTCACCTTATCAGCCTCCTTAACGACATCAAAGCCGTTTATCCGCACGCAGCCAGAGGAGGGCTTAGTCAGGGTCGTCATAATGCGGATAGTGGTTGTTTTACCAGCACCATTAGGGCCGAGGAAACCGAAGATTTCTCCTTTGCGCACTTGCATGTTCAAATCCTGAACTGCTTTGACTGGACCGTAACATTTAGTAAGCTTTTCAGTCTCAATAAAGGCTTCCAAAAAAGACACCTAAGATAAGCATTTTGCTTAAAGTGCAAGGTGTACGAATATTCTTCGCCAATGTTGCCAACGCTCCAGGAGGTAATTAGCGCAGACCGTCATTCTTTTTCAAAGCCTCTGTTACTGCATTTTTTGTCGAGAAGCCCATTAATTCTCCTATCTTAACATGTCCGCTAGTTGTCTGTAAAGGCTTGCCTTCTGTGTCAGAGACGACAATTACGTTGTCGGTGCCTGTGCCTGTTGCTTGATATTTAGGCGCAAATGTGCTTCTGACGTTTAAATCTTGAAGCGCCGCGGTTTTTGCTTCCGTAGCGGTTATGATGGCTCGTGCCATGGCGCCGTCACTTAAGCTCGCGTTAGTAAGAAGAATCACATTGATTGTTCCGTTTGTGTAGAAAAATTTGCCATCGCGTTCATAGTAAGAGGCCTTATCCACGCCTGTTCTTAAAGCGTTACCTTTCGCTCCTGCAGTAGCGAGGCAGCACACCTTTAACTCTTGGAACGAACTCTCGTGTACAGCGGCGTTATCCATGTTGACGCCTGTGCTTATAAGCGCTATATCTTCGGGCTTAATTCCCAGAGTAAGCGGCAACTGCATCCTGAAAAACTCGTAATTCATCATTGTTCGCTCTGACAGCTTAAGCGGTGTATAATTGTTAGCCACAAACTTGACCTGCTTAAAGCCATCAAGTGTTGAAAGAACTCGCCGCTTCTCGGGGAAGGAGACGATTAACGTGTTTAAATCGAAGCCTTTGTAGTTGTGGTAAACTACTTTTACGTCGACCCCAGCTAACTGAACAGGGATTTCCCTTTCTTTCATGCTTCATTTCACCTTCTGTTTATTTTCATTTGCGCCTTCAAGTAAACCTTCAATCTGCAAGTATAACTTATGCAGTTCCCTCTTCATATCATCTGACGCATTCCACAGTTTGCGCTCAATAGCCTCTAACAGACGCTCAACCATATTCTGCAACGCATAAGGATTCACCTCTTTCAGCCAATCCTGCATCTTCTTGTCGAAAACATATTTCTTAGCCAACTCCTCGTACATCCAGTCCTCGACAACTTCAACAGTGGCATCCCAGCCTAAGACAAAGTCAAATGTTCTTGAAAGGTCGCCAGCTGCTTCATAGCCATGGCGCATCATACTTTGAATCCACTTGGGATTAAGAAGCCTCGAGCGGAAGACATGGCAAGTTTCCTCAGCGGTGCTTCTGACTTTAACCCTGCTCGGGTCAGAACTGTCACCGCAATATGACCTAGGCGCCTTCCCCTTGATGGTTCGGACGGCATTGATCATGCCGCCGTGCGCGTCATACCAATCGTCGCCATCCAATATGTCATATTCGCGTGAATCCTGATTTTTCACTGTGGCGTCAATGCCGCTTAAACGCCGCTGAAACTCCTCTGGAACAAAACGGCCATAAGCCTTCCTGCTGTAGGCATAGCTGCCCCAAGTCACGTAGATGTCGCTTAAGTCTTTCTGATCTTTCCAGTTCTTGGCGTCTATTGCCTCGCTGACGCCGCAGCCATAAGCGCCTGGACGATCACCAAAAACTCTGTAATACGCCTCTTCCCTGGCCTTTTCAAGCTCAACGCCCTGCGCCACGCGCTCTTTCACTTCGTTTTCCACATGCTTAAGGATATAGTTCTGCTCTGGAGACTCCTTAAGGCTGGCTACCAGCGCCACCGCGTCATCGATTATGTGTACTACATTGGGAAATGTGTCTCTGAAAAGGCCGCTAATGCGAACGACTACGTCAATGCGTGGTCGCTTTAACTCCTCCAGAGGTATGGCTTCAATGCCGACAACACGGCCGCTTGATTCTTCCCACACGGGCCTAACGCCCATCAAATAAAGAATCTCGGCGATGTCATCGCCTTTTGTTTTCATTGTGTCGGTAGCCCAGATGACGATGCCAACGCTTTCTGGATAGCGCCCTTCTTCTTTTAAATACCGCTCAAGAAGTGCATTGCCCAGCGCTACTCCTACACGCCAGGAAGCCTGTGAAGGCACGGCGCGGGGGTCGACAGAATAAAAGTTCCTGCCAGTAGGCAAAATATCAGCCATACCCCTTGTCACGGAGCCAGAAGGACCCGAAGGGACATACGTGCCTTCACAAGCACCCAACGTATTCGCCATCTCGTCAGTAGTAGCTGCCAAAGCAGGAACAAGGAAACTGCTTATGTAAGCGAGGCATCTCCGCACATTTGGATTAGTTCCGCCAAGAACCTGCTCCATCACTGAATCAATATCTTGATCCCTGAAGCCCTTAGCATGGAACTCTTGGATTAGCTTTAGACAGAGCGCATGCACCTCTCTGAGGATGTCGCCGTTTGTCCGGCCGTCTGCATTAAGCTTGCCCCGATGCGCCAGCAACTCCTCGTAATCGTATCCCTTCATCTCCGCAATTGACTGCCGCAAAGAAGGAACAGAACCATTGTTTAACCTTGTCAGCGTAACTAGGAACTCTTCTAGACGCGAGTCTACTGGAGGCTCGCCGAAAATGTGCAGGCCATCTCGGATTTGCGCATCCGATAATTCATGTATGTAGGCATGCAGCTTCTCCAGGAAAGCGTCGAAGTCGGCGAAAGCGGCATCTTCAGTAATGTTTAAGTCGTGATCCAGTTTAGCGTTAACCACGTTTTCCCAGATCAGCTTTTGAGAAATCTGTGCCTTGCTTGGATCAGCCACTTTAACATTGTAATACTCTTGCAGTTGAACCTCCAACTTGGCAAGTTCTTCGTAAGTGTCAGCATTATGCATCACGGGCACCAGATACTCGATAATGCAGCAGTAGCTCCGCCGTTTTGCCTGAGTTCCCTCGCCGGGATTGGTAATGACGTAGGGGTAAATGTTTGGCAAGTCAGAAATGGCTATGTCAGGGAAGCACGAAGCGGAAAGCCCAACGGATTTGCCAGGCAACCACTCCAAAGTGCCATGAGTGCCCACATGTATGATAACGTTGGCTTTGAATACGTCTCTAATCCAGCGATAATACGCGTAGTAATGATGAGGCATTGAAATGTCAGGGCTGTGATAAATGCTGGAGGGGTTCTCGAGAAAGCCGCGAGGCGGCTGCAGCCCAATGAAGACGTTACCGGTAACCAGGCCAGCAACCAGCAACTCATCCTTGTAGCTGAAAAGTTTCCCAGGGGGTTCTCCCCAATCCTTCCTCATTTTAGCTTGGACATCAGCGGGCAACTCATTAAACCATGTGAGGTACTGTTTCTTGGAAATTTTGGCGATGGCTCTTTCGGCAAGCTCTTCGGTGCTTAGCCAGCGGCGATCATTAGTTAAACCGGCTATTATGGTTTCAATGAGCTTCTGCCCATTTTCCGGTATGCAATTCAGCTTATATCCTGCCTTTTGTAGTTCGCATAGGATTTTATGAACTGAAACGGGAACATCAAGCCCGAAAGCATGGCCAATTGTGTCGTTCCGAGGCGGATAATTGTGCAGTATTATCGCAACTTTCTTTTCGCTGTTTGGGATGCGCCGCAGTTTTGCCCAGTTTATGCTTAAGCTGACTACCTTTTTAATTCTCTCTTGGATAGGTTCGTACTGAATTACCATAGTTCCTGAAGCGCTGGCTTGTGAAAAAGACATTGCCGCGATGGGCACCGTTATTAATAGGCCATCAAATTCAGGCATTGCCACACTGGTAGGCACGTCAATGAGGCTGATGCCCTGCATGCTTTCTCGCCATTCGTCATGGGTATTGCAGGTTAGAATTGCCTTTATTATGGGCACGCCCAGCTTCTTTAAGGCGTCAATTGCAGTGGTGCCAAACAGGGAGGTGGAGAGAGAAAAAGCCAACGCGCTGATTACTACGTCAACGGTAGGTTTCCCGTTCTTCATGAAATAGTTTTCAATAACCCAGTCCAGCCCTTTTATTCCTAATGCTTCATTCTTGGAGCCTGTGAAGAACACGGGAAGCGCATTGGCGCCTTGCCTTTCTATTTCTTCAATTAGCTTGTTTACAAAAGCGGTGTTTTCGCCTTGCCATTGCGTCTGATGGAACCAAATCCCCACGGTTGGTTTACCAGGCACTATTTTCTTTGCGGCGTACTCCTCAAATGTGGGTGGCTTTGAGAACTCTGGATGGTATATACCTTCCCAGGGTGGACGCTCCGGCGGATTAACTTCATAATTGGCGCCGGCGAAGCGATTAGCCAAATAAAGTAAGAGGTTTTCTATGTTCCTTTTTCCGCCATAATTGAGATACTTGAAAATCTGCTTGTAATCTTCCTGCGTGACAGTCGAATAGCCTTTGTATTTGGCGTTTTGACCGAAAAATGATGTAGAAACGAAAAGTGGGACCCCCGCGGTTTTTAGCGTCGAAGCAAGCAGCTCGAATTCTGGTAGATCACCCATTAGATGCACTAAGGTTACATGGGATTTTTGAGCGAATTGAATGAAGTCGTCAAGTTTACCGAAGGCTCTGAAGTCTCCACCAGTTTGTATTTGAGCCTCCACCACATTGCCTAGCCTTTCGTTTACGGAGTTAACTGCAGAAATAAAAGGTACAGCATCGGTCGGAATTGTCGTGACAAACGCTATTTTGACTTTTGCCATATCTATGCAATCGCCTCGGATTTTGCTGTAACTGCTGGCGGGGTCTTCCACTGCTTAATGCCTGCAGATTCAGGCAGCAAGGGGGTAATTTGCGGCCTATCAACCACGGAATTAATTACACGTGCTTTAACGCCGTAGACCGCTGAAATGTTCGCTTCTGTTAGCACCGTTTCTGGAGTTCCTGCGGCGAAGATGCAGCCTTTTTTGAGCATTAGGATTCTGTCTGAGAAACGACTTGCCATGTTCAAATCATGTATAGCCATTATTACAGAGCATTGCTTGCTTTGCGCCAGACACTTGAGTATAAGCAGTATCTCGAGCTGATGCTTAATATCCAATGAGCTGGTAGGCTCGTCGAGAAGCAGAACCTGCGGTTCCTGCGCCAAAGCGCGGGCTATGATCACTTTCTGTTGTTCTCCACCGCTTAACTCGTTAAAGTGGCGCATTGCTAATTCCTTGATGCCCAAGAAATCCAAGGTCTCCGCAACTATTTCGTAGTCACGTTCGCTTAAGCTCCAATGAATATACGGTTTCCGCCCCATCAGCACCACATCGAAAACCGTAAAAGGAAACGTGCAAGCAGAGGCTTGAGGAACGTAACCCATGATTTTGGATAATTCCCTCAGGTTAAGTTTACTTACGTCCTTGCCATCGATGAGCACAGTATTTTGACGGGTTTTTAGAATTCTGTTAATGCACCTTAAAAGAGTGCTTTTGCCTGAACCGTTAGGGCCGACGATGCTTAAGATTTCTCCAGCATTCACTGCAAATTCAATGTCCTTTAAGACTGGAATGCTGGCGTAGTTGAAGGAAAGCTTATTTATTACTAATTTCATCTCCAACTTTGCCTCCTTCTACTTATTAGAATGTAAAGGAAAAATGGTACACCAAGCAGTGAAGTTACAATACCAACTGGTAACTCGGCGGGCTGCATCACCAGCCGCCCAACGGTATCCGAACAGAGGAGCAGGCAGGCGCCGACAAGGGCGCTGCATGGTATGAGAAAACGATGGTCACTGCCGATAAGCATGCGCGAGATGTGAGGAGAGATGAGACAGATAAATCCTATTACACCTGTAAAGGAGATAATTGTAGCGGTTGCCAGCGTTTCCAAAATCATGGTTATCGTAAGAACTCGTTTAGAGTTGACACCTAAACTTGTTGCTACATCTTCACCCATGCTTAGTACATTAATGTTCCATGATTGAAAAACCATAAGAATGATAGTAACTAAAACTACGGGGAAAACAATTTGCACGCTTTCCCAATTAGCAGAATTAAGGCCTCCCATAAGCCAAAAAACAACTGCGCGAACAGCTTCATGTTCAGGTGCAACATATTGAATCAGTGACAGCATCGCTGAGAAAAGATAACCGATGGCAACACCAGCTAAGATCACGGTTTCAGTGCTCATAGCACGTATGCGGGCAATAAAATACACCAGAATCATGGCTAACACGCTGAAGAAAAAGGCGTTAGCAATAACCAAGTAATGACCATAACCTTCTATGACGCCTACGCCAAACACTATGGCTAATGCTGCGCCGAATCCTGCTGCTGCTGAAATCCCCAAAATGTAAGAGGAAACAAGCGGATTCCGCAGGACTCCCTGCATCGTTGCGCCCGAAGCGGCAAGACCAGCGCCAGCAATTATGGCTAAAATAACTCTGGGTAATCGTAGGTTCCAAATTATTATTTGAGTTACAGTTGGACCGGGATCTATTCCTAAAGACGGAAAAAGTTTAGCTAAAATAACTTGTATGGCTTCGTTAAATCGTGGGGAGCCAGCGCCAAGGCTAACTGAAACGATTACAGCGCCTATTATGGCTAAAAAAATGGAGGTTAGGGCAAGAATTTTTCGTTTCTTGCCCGCGCCATATAGCTTTTTAAGCTCAGCGACGTTGCTCATGGATAGGCAAACACTCCTTTTACGGTTGTTCCGAAAAACTTTTGATAAAGTTCCGCGTGTACAGCATTTGGGTCTATGTCTGCAAACAGCGAGGGTTGGCACCATTTAGCCCAGTAAAGGTAACCAACAACGCTGCTTATTCCACCTCTGATGTCCCAATCGCAGATGTAGACCCTCCCGTTTTTAACAGCATCCACCTCAGCTAATTCAGTCCGGTTCATTATTGCATCACGCTCAGCAATGAAGTCTGTTAAGTTATGATTGGAGCTACTGCTCATGCGGATGATTACAGCTGGATTTTGCTCAACCACGAATTCAGGGCTTAGCACAGGTGCGTAGACTGTTTGATTTTCTGCAATATTGATTCCGCCAGCTTGATCTATGCCAGGTGTGACAAATGTGTTGTATGGCGCATACCATTCTAGCATGACTTTGGGTTTCTGTTCTTGAGTTAAGTTTGCGAGACGCTGTTTGACGAGGTTGTTATAATACTGGACGTAGTTGATGTATTCTTCAGCCTTGTCTTGTCCTCCAACTATTGTAGCTAATTTGCTTAACAAGTTGCAGCTGAAGTCAACCACGGTCAAATTTGAATGTTTAGTAGGCTCAGGATCAACAGGATCAGAGATGAAAATGGGTATACCAGCTGCCTCTAGTTGGCTCATGGCTACGGTGTTATAGGGCAACATTGAATCGGCGAATATCACGTCGGGCTTAAGTTCCAAGATTAATTCGACATTCGGCAGATAGGAGTTTTCGCCGACTACAGGGATGTCCAATACAGACTCAGGCATATTCGAGGAAGCATCACGACCCACAATTTTGTCTTCGGCACCCAATGCACAAAGCATTTCCGTTAAGCCATCATTAATGACGACGATACGCTTCACAGGCACCGTTAAAGTAACATTTCTCCCTGCACCATCCACGATGGTAATATTCTGAGGCACAATAGGGGTCGGAGTAGGAGTAGGCGTTGATGTGGGCGTAGGAGTGGGAGTCTCCGTAGGAGAAGGCGTGCTCGTGGCTGACGGCGACTCCGAAGGAGAAGGCGAAGCGCTACCAGAAGGCTCAGGCGAAACAACAGGGCTAGAAACAGGCGAAGCCGACGGCGAAGGAGACGCTGAAGGCAAAGGAGACGAAGAAGGCGAAGACAGATAGTTGTAGCCTCCATAAACCGAAGCCGCAACCACAACAGCAACGACAACGACAGCCGCAAGAACAAATCTCCGCAAAAACATTTCACCTCCTTACATCAATTATTAAGATGTTGTAGACCATGAAACAGGTTATCACGGACAGCTGAGATAATAGGTGCGGCAGCAAGTTCTTCTAGCTGGAAATATTTGCCGCCGAGCTCAGCGCAAATCTGTTTAACAAGCCCTAGTGTGATGAAACTGCGTTCGGTATCTATTGCGATTGAGTTTATTCCGGCTGAGCTTATTGCGCGAGCTACGGCTTTGGCTTCTTCCACAGGGTCTCCGCCGTTTAGAGAAACATTTGCACGGCCATCAGAAACCAAAACTAAAAGTGGAATCGCTTCTTTATCTCTCCGCATGTACTCGCGGATAACTGTTAGTCCAAGATTTAATCCATGGGCCATCGGAGTGCGGCCACCCGTAGGCAAGTTAGCTAAGCATTTCTGAGCGAGATCCACACTGTTGGTTGGTGGAAGTACCAATTCAGCAGTGTTTTTCCTGAAAACGACCATGCCCACGCGGTCACGGCGCTGATAAGCATCAAGCAGAAGGGAAAGTATGGCGCTTTTGGTGGCGGTCATTCGCTCTTCGGCAGCCATAGAGCCGCTGGCGTCAACTACAAACATGATTAAGTTGCCTACTTTTCTTTCGCGAACTTTTTCTCGTAAATCAGATTTTTCAATAAGCAAGGCGTTTGTACCTCTATAGTCATTTTTTCGCTGAAACTGATAAGGAGCAGCAGCCCTCAGTGTAGCGTCAAAAGCTAAGTCAGCCACTTTTCCCTTAGGGATTACGCTATCTACATAGCGCCCTGTTTTGGCTTTGCTTCGGCTTTTGGACCTTCTTCCCGTACAACTACGCTGCATCTGATCGAGAACAGACGTAGATAGCCGTTTTACTGGATATGGAGATCCAGCATCGAAGACTTGTTCTTTTTCGGGCGTATCATTTTCTTGCGGCTGCTCATCTTGGGAAGAATTGTTTTCAGACTGGGACTGGGGGGGTTCTTTATTTTGGCGCCAGTTCTGAACGCTTTCTTGAATTTGCTGCTGCTCCAGCTTGGGTTCTTCGAATGGTTGGCGCCGGCGACGGTGCGCAAGCGCTAACTCAGCGGCTTCTATTACGTCTTCCTCGATAACTTCTGTGCGTCCTTTAAAAGCGGCAATGGTGCAAGCAGCCTTGTAAATTGTGATGTCAGCCCGGTGACCGTCAACGCCGAAGTCTATGCAGATTCTCGTGATTAACTCCAGCATTTCGTCACTTAATTTCACGTTGGGTAGAAGCTTTCGGGCCTCTTCTATCTTGTGGCGCATTTGTTCTTGTGCACTTTGATACTCCGCGACGAAGGATGCTGGATCATTTTCGAAGGCAACGCGTCTGCGCACTATTTCTGCTCGCGCTTCCTGATATGGGATACCTTTGACTTCTACTGAAAGTGCAAAGCGATCTAATAGCTGAGGGCGCAACTCGCCTTCTTCAGGGTTCATTGTGCCCACTAAAACAAACTGGGCTGGGTGGCTGAAAGAAATGCCTTCGCGTTCTACAAAGTTTACGCCCATGGCGGCAGCATCGAGTAGAACGTCAACCAAATGGTCATCCAGCAAGTTAACTTCATCAATGTAGAGGATGTTTCGGTTGGCTTCTGCGAGGATTCCCGGCTCAAAATGTTTTTCGCCTGTTTTAATTGCTTTTTCAATATCGAGCGTGCCGACAAGGCGGTCTTCTGTGGCGCCGAGGGGAAGCTCAACTACAGAGACGGGTCTTTTAGCCGCTGGAAGTTTCTCGCCTTTGGCTAGCCGCGCAGTGCATGTGTCACACATGTCTTTTGGTCTGGTTGGGTCACAATGGAAAGGACAATCCGCCACTACATCAACTTCGGGCAGTAGCTGAGCTAAAGCTCGTACCACCAGAGATTTGCCTGTGCCCTTTTCTCCTCGGAGTAAAACTCCACCAATTTTGGGATTTAT
Organism: Candidatus Bathyarchaeota archaeon; assembly: GCA_026014545.1. GTDB lineage: Archaea > Thermoproteota > Bathyarchaeia > Bathyarchaeales > Bathycorpusculaceae > JAOAIV01. The sequence continues at coordinate 87,878 of JAOZIH010000003.1, read as the reverse complement.
AACGTTGAGGATTAGTGCTAGTTTCATTTTTTCTTGGCCAACTATGGCGCTGAAGGGGTAAACGGTTTTTGTTCGCCAACGCATTCTGCATTCTCCCGGGTATATTGGTTGGATTATCCAGTTATATAAATCTTGGTTCAACCGAAATTTAATGCAGGTTGAATAGATAAAAGAGGAGCTAAAACAAGACCAAAACGGCAAAAAAGAAAAAAAGGAAGCCATCGCAACTTTTTGCGTCAATGTACGCCTTGATAGTTGCTTATGGATACGTGAACACGCCAGCCAAATTAGCGCCAAAGAACTTTTGGATATATTCAGCATGTATCGCTGCAGGATCGATGTCTTGGAAGAGATCTGGGTGGAACCACTTTGCGAAGTATAGCAAACCGATCACGTCACGGTCAACCAACAGCACGCTTTTGATTACGTAGACGGTACCGTTCTTAACTGCTTGTGTTTCATTTAGCGCTGACCTTTCTAAGATGCTGGTTCTCAACGTTTGTAGTGACGCCAAATCTTCGCCGTCTAGATAAGTTGACATTCGAATTATAATAGCCGGATTTGCTTCAGCGATGAATTCTGGGCTTAACTCTGGATTTGAAGTACTAGCGTTCTCCGCTATGTTTATTCCGCCTGCATCAACTATCATTTTATTATAAGAACCACCAGGACCCGTGCTGAACCATAGCTTGTACCATTCAAAGTAAACTAAAGGCTTCTCGTCGCGCGGCAGAGATGCAACGCGATTCTTAACCAGATTCACGTAATACGTTTCGTAGTTAATGAACTCGTTTGCTTTCTGCTCTGCTTGCAATATCAAGGCCAAGTTCCGTATGCAGTCATTTCGGCGTGTGCCCGTCAACGTATCTTCAATAACAGCTATTCCAGCATCTTCAAGCATCTTTCGGTTTTCATCAGACAAACGCTGGCTAGCAAGAACCAAATCAGGCTTCAACTCAATTATCCGCTCGAGGTTCGGAGCCATGTCTGTGCCGACATCAGGTAACTGTAAAATTGACTGGGGCAAAATTGCCTCAGCATCAGAGCTTAAAGAAGCACTGCGCCCCACAACCTTGTCTCCTGCACCTAACACATGAACAATCTCAATCATAGTAAGACACACAATGCGCTTTACAGGAATGGTGACAGTGACATTAGCGCCGTTAGCGTCAACTACGGTGACGTTTGAAATCTGCGGTACTTCTGGTGTCTGAGTAGCGTTCGGTTCAATTGTTGGCGAGGAGGAAGGCGTTGGCGTAGCCGTGGAAGATGGCGTCTGCGATGGTGTCGGGGAAGCGCTGGTTGGCGACTGCGAAGGAGTTGGCGAGGGTGATGTGGAAGGTGATTGAGATAGGTAGTTGTAGCCACCGTAAAGCGAAGCAGCAACCACAACAACAATAAGCGCAACTACAAGCAAAACTCTCTTCAAGCATATCCACCTCGAACACTCACAATCACAAACCGCTCCAAAATCGCCAAGACAAACAAACTGCTAATTTGCCGACGCACATGCTTTCCCTCCATTACTGCTGGATCATCCATCCAACTATATAAAATTTATTTAAACTGTAATTTAACATAAGTTGAATAAGTCATGCATTCCGCTAAAATGATAACCAGCAAAAAATAGATATGAAAATGAAAGGCGAATGTACTAAGCGTAACAGAAAATTTCTTTTAGTTTCTCCAGATTATCAAAAAGTACACAATGACCTTTGCCGCTAAATACTTCCAAATGTGCACCGGGAATACTTTGAGAAAGCCTGTATGCGTTATCAACTCTGCAGGTCTTATCATCTGCACCATGCCAAATGAACAGTTTACCTGGGGGAATCTTGGAAAGCGGGATGCTCCAAGGCTTCGTGAAAAGCTGATGCTCCTGAAGTACGGCCCTAACGCCGTAATCGCCTTGGCGGAAAGCCTCAGCCATCGATTGGCACAGCACAGTCGCCCAAGCAACATTGGAGAAAAATTTCAAATCAGGCGTGGAGTAGCCGTGCAGCATGCGTTTTCCTTCTCTTGAAGCTAGGAAAACTTCTACATTACGGTTAGCTTTCAACACTTGAGCTCGCATGTTTTTCACAGCTAACAGCCCTAAAAACGGAAAACGCATGACAAAACGAGCGAAAGGCGTATTATGCGCTGTAGCCGCATCAAAGGGTAAAGCTGGCGTGCTTGAAACAACTGCTCGGGTTACGCGTTCGGGACAAAGCGCGAGATACGCGAGCGCGAAAACGCCGCCTCCTGACCAGCTGAGAATTCCAAATTTGTTGAGACCTAAATAGTCAGCTAAGAAATTGATGTCGCTGTTGAAGTCTCGGAGACTTTTTATTGGTTTGAAAGTGGACAAGCCGTAGCCTGGTCTATCTACGCCTATTATCTGCAATCTCGCTTGGGAAATAAGCTCCTTTAAGAGTAGAATCTCCAGTCGGCTACTTGCAGTACCATGGAAGTAGATTATAGGCTGCCCCTTTCCTATTGTTAGATAGCCGAGTTGCCGTCCGTCAGGTAGAGTTAACATTTGGTCAGTCAAGTGGGCTTCATCTTTTAAGGCGTGAATGCTTGCCGTGTATAAAATGCGGCGCAAATATTAGTATTTACGCAATGTCTTTGCTTATACATGGAACACCTTTGAGTTGCTAAGGGATTCGCGCATCTTCAACTTCATAGGTTATATGCGTGGCATGTTTGAAGTTTTCCATGTCTATTTCATCGATTACATGATTAGCCATTCTGCCCACAACGAGAACAAAAACTTTGAGCCCTCGAGATGCGGCGACGGCGGTTGCACGGCTGATGCCGAATTCAAAGTCTGCCTTAAGGCCTATCTTGTTCAGAACGGCTCTGCCAACAACGCCTATAACGCCTATTCTATCTGGCTTGAATGCCTCATGCAACATTCTAACTTTAGCGATGTCAACGGCTCTTGAGCCGCCTTCTTTTATGCTGGGCAGCCTAACAAGGAGAACCTTGCCAGGAAGTACTTTCACTTTGCCCTTAACGTCTTTTAAGCCAACATCTTCACCGGCGTTTGCATCGTTAATTGCAATTCCAGAGGCTTCAACGTTGGCTCTGGCAGAGGCTACGGCGCATAAAACACCATCTTTCATGACTAAGCCAACTGTGTCGCCTGCTTTTACAGGTTGCATTGCTATGGCGGGTATGAGGCGTTCAACTTTTAGATTAGTCTTGATTGTTTTAACGTAGTCGTCTATGTTCTTTAGGTAGTCTTGGAGTTTCTCATAGGCTTTAGCGGTTAGCCTGTATTCTGCACGCTCAGATCCAGCCTCTAATAGACCTTCTTTCATTAAAGTTTTGAAGTGCTTTGAGACGGCTTGTATGGTGATTCCAAGCGCTTCGCTGACGTCTTTCTGCTTTATGTGTGGTTGTTGACGCATAATTTCGAATAATATTTGGAATTTTGTGAGCGCGCCTTTGTCGCGTAGGAGGAAATGATGGGCCTTAGACAACTTAATCAACCTGACTTAAACTTTAGTTTAACAAACATTTATAAATCTTCGGCTGGATTATCCAGTTAAGGCGATAACATGCACATAATGGAAGGCTTTCTACCCCACCCATGGTGGGAAATATGGTTTGCAGTCTCGATTATAGTCGTAATTCTGGGTATTTACAAGCTTAAGAAGCTCACTGAAAAATTCCCTGAAGCTAAACCGCTTCTCGCGGTGATGGGCGCATTTGTTTTTGTGCTCTCAGCGCTTAAGCTACCATCAGTAACAGGAAGCTGCTCACATCCGACGGGTTCAGGATTGGCGGCTGTAGTGCTCGGGCCAGCGATTGCTTCGGTTCTTTCCGCAATAGTTTTGCTTTTCCAAGCTTTGTTGCTGGCTCATGGTGGTTTAACTACGCTTGGCGCAAATATTTTTTCAATGGGAATAGTAGGACCCGTGGTGGGTTATGTTTTATGGGTTGTCAGCAAAAAAGCGCGGTTACCAACATCAGTAGGAGTGTTCATAGCCGTTGCCCTTGCGGACCTAAGCACTTACGTTACCACGTCTCTACAGCTTGCGCTTGCTTTTCCATCAACAAGCTTTATGGACTCGTTCATAACTTTCGGATCAATTTTCGCCATAACACAGATTCCGCTAGCCATAGGCGAGGGTATATTGGCGATTTTCCTTTTCGATTTCTTAGTGAAGTATAAAGGAAAGCTCCTTAGCGCCATGAACGTAATTGGCTTGCGCGTTGGTTTACAGTCTCAGGAGGCTTCGAAGTAAATGCAGACGAAAATAAAGTATGCCATTCTAATAGTGATAATGCTTGCGCTTTTTATTACACCTTTGATAATGCATCCCTCGGCGGAATTTGGTGGCGCAGACAGCGCTGCGGAAGAAGCCTTAAGCGAGCAGGGTTACGAGCCGTGGTTCACGCCTATATGGGAACCGCCAAGCGGCGAAATAGAGAGCTTGTTATTTGCGGTTCAAGCGGCAATAGGCGCTATAATAATTGGCTATTTTATTGGATATGAGAAGGGGAAAAGAGTAAAAGAATAAGTGGCACATACACGAAGATATTGAGCGATATGAGTCACTTTAATTTATCAGCGGAAATTGACAGATACGCCTATACAAATGCATTATCAAAAAATAGTCCAGTAACCAAACTTTTCTTTGCACTTTCACTGCTACTCATAAGCGTCTTGTCGCCGTCTCCAGTTGTGCCCATAACCGTGTTTCTAACAACCACCGTCATGATTTTGTTATGCGCGAAAATCCCATGGCGCTTCTACCTTAGGCTGCTGTGGTATCCAACGGTGATTGTTGCCTTGACCTGCGTCATAATTGCGCTCTTTTTCGGTTACCTAGAACCCCTTACGGAGGTAAACTTGCTTGGGTTGCGATGGACTATTTTCAGAGACGGGGTAGCAACAGGTTTCACCACGTTCTTCAGGGTGGCAGGGGCGCTTTCAAGCCAGTTTTTCCTCGTGTTGACGACACCTATGACAAGTATACTGTTGATTCTCCGAAAAGCACGTGTTCCCAAGATAATAGTGGAAATGTCATTACTAATTTACAGGTACATATTCGTCTTCATAGAGGTCATGGAAACCATGCATATAGCTCAAGAGCTCCGCCTCGGCTATTCAGGTTTGTTGAAGAAACTTAGGTCGCTGTCGATGCTTATTGGAAATCTCTTTATACGAACATTAGATCAAGGAGAACGAACCTTTACTGCCATGAGCGCTAGAGGCTATGATGGCAACATTCGTGTTCTTGAAGACGTGCCAAAGCCAAATAATGCCGCATTGGCGGGAATTATGTTTTTTGCAGTCGCGCTTGCAATAGTTGCATATTTAACAGTAAACATTAGGATTGTGTAGTGCAAAGATGCTTTTCCGATTAGAAAATTTATCACATCAATATTCCGACGGCACCATTGCGCTGGATAATATATCGTTGAGCTTCTCTAAGGGCGAGAGAATAGCCCTTCTGGGACCCAACGGATCTGGAAAAACCACGCTTCTCCTACATTTGATTGGTATATTAAAACCGACTTCTGGAAAAGTCTATTTTGAGGATAAACCGCTGGAATACACGCCTAAAGCATTGCTTGAGCTTAGAAGACGCGTGGGTTTCGTATTTCAAGATCCTAATGACCAGCTTTTTGCGCCGACTGTAAAACAAGATGTTGCCTTTGGACCGCTAAACTTGGGGCAACCAGCAGATCAAGTGCGGAAGGCTGTTGACGAAGCACTTAAGCTTGTGGGCATGAGCGAGTACGCAGAGAAGCCCCCACATTTTCTAAGCTTTGGGCAAAAGAAGAGGGTTGCGCTCGCGGGAGTGCTTGCCATGAAGCCTGACGCCATCATTTTGGATGAGCCAACCTCGAATCTGGATCCCCGCGGCACAAGCGAAATATTGCATTTACTTCTGAGGCTTAACAAAGAGCTTGGTCTCACCTTAATATTGGCTACACATGACGTGGATATGGTGCCGTTGTTTGCTAACAAACTGTACATATTGAATAAGGGAAAACTTGTTTCGGAAGGAGCGCCTGCAGAGCTGTTCTCAGACACGGAATTGATTCGAAGCATTAACTTGCGTTCGCCGCGGATAACGCATCTCTTTGAGGTCTTGAAGAAGGAAGATAAATTGCCGATAAACCCGCGTCTTCCACTTACCATAAGTGAGGCAAGAAAAGAAATATTGAGGCTTTTAGAATCAGAAACTGGTGAAAAGAAAAAGAGGACACGCACATGAGCATCAACTTGGATCCTGCACTAATAGGTGTTGTTGCAATAGGGCTGCTGCATGGATTAGAACCGGGACATGGCTGGCCCATCGCATTATTGTATTCGGCGCGGACATCCAAGCCTACCTTTTACGCGTTAGTTAGCTCAAGCATAATTTCATTCTTTCACTTTATATCCTCAATCACCGTTGTAATAATCTACGTTGCAGCAAGCACGCTGATAAACTTCACAAGCCCAATTCTCAAATACATAGCATTCGCAGCGTTAGTACTTTTGGCAATTAAGTTTTTTATGGAAAAGACAGAGTCTGAGCTGAAAAGCCAGCATGGACACTTACATGATAGCACGGAAGACCTCGAGCATGAGCATGCACATGAGCATCCAGGCATTGGTTGGCATACACATCCGCATTTTCATCCAAAACGAATGAACAATTTTAGTTTATGGAAAATAGCGAGTTGCGCATTTTTCCTAGGCTTCGCCCACGAAGAAGAATTCGCACTTCTCGCGTTGGCAATGGGTGGGGTTAACCCGCTTTTCATGATGACAGCTTACGGATTAGCGGTGACCACAGGGCTTGTGGGCGTCACTATTCTTGGAATAAAGATGTACGAGAAGGTTAAAGCAAGAATCAGCAAGTATGAGAGATATTTCCCCAAAGTTAGTGGCGCAGTGCTTCTTGTTTTGGCGTTTTGGTTGCTTATAGGCTAGCGCTCGCGGATGTTGTATCCTCGCGACGTAACCATTCTTTCATTTATGACGCGCGTGGTTGAGTTACCCACCACTATTGTTGTACTCATATCTATTTCGTAGTCAAGCATGCTTCTAAGCGTAGTGATTATCACTTTTTCGCCGTCTCGCCCAACCGCTTTAACGATGCCTACTGGAGTATCGCAGCTTCTGTACTGAAGCAGGATTTGATGCGCCCTTGCCAATGGTTCTTTGCGACCTTGACTTTGAGGATTATATAGCACAATTACAAAATCAGCTTTGGCAGCAGCATGTAACCTTTTTTCGATGAGCTCCCATGGCGTCAGAAGGTCGCTGAGGCTTACTACGGCAAAATCGCCAACCAAAGGCGCGCCAAGCGCTGCCGCTGCTGCCGTTGCAGCGGTTACGCCTGGAATAATTTTTATGGGCACATCTGCTTTTTCATGTGCTGCGACTTCTAAAACTACGCCAGCCATGCCGTAAACACCTGGGTCGCCGCTGCTAATGACGGCTACGTGCTTGTTCTCCAGAGCCTTTGCTACAGCGGCTCGTGCTCTTTCAACTTCTTGCCCCATAAAGCCTGAGATGACCTCTGCGTTGCTTGCGATGATAGGCTGAATTAGTTTGATGTAAGTTCTATAGCCTATGACAACATCGGCAGTTTCTATGGCTTGTCGCGCTTTAGGTGTAAGGTGCTCAAGGGCGCCAGGGCCTATGCCCACTATGCTTATTCGCCCTCGGCTATGGCCACTGTCACGCCGTTCAGCTTTATTTTTTTCAGAATTAGTTTCGCTTTTGCTCCCGCTTCTATCAATGCTGCTCGTTCGCATACACCTCCAACACCAATATTCTGTTCCACTACAGGCGAGTCGGGTGAAAGGTCTTCATGCTTAAAGGCGCGAAGCACTTCAACTTCCAGAAAAGTGATGGGCAACCCTAACTTTTCGGCGGCATTCACAATAGCTGGAGAATCCTTTTTTATGCTGACTGTTGCTAAGCGATCAACACGCTTCAGCGGAATATCCACACGCGCCAAAGCATATTTCACAGCATCTATAACCTCGCTTTCACTGACATTTTGCCTTGCACCTAAGCCTACAACTACCATTCTTGGCCTGAGCACAGTAGCAGGCTTTGTTAAATGGGCTTTAGGCACATTTTCCCGCGTGATGATTGCTCCTGCATCGTAACTGTTCACAAGCTCTATTGCCTTCTCAACGGTGTCTACCTTTTTTATTTCATAAGGGAAAATACTGCTTTCAGGAATTTTTACATCGCCAACCAGGACAAGAACTAAGCGACCATCGTTTACAAGCGCCGAGTTTACCGCGACAAGACTTTCAGGGTTTTCTATTGATAAATGCAGCGTCAACGCAAGTTCTTCAATGCTCTGTTTTCCCATGACGTCAGATGCTGTGGTTATAACTGGCACGGCGTCTATCCCTTCGGCGAGTAACCTAGCGAGTTCGTTGGCTCTCCCATAATGCCCGGAGAGAAGGCTGATGACAAAGCGGCCGGAAACATCAACACATAAAACAGCAGGATCAACAAGCTTGCTCTCGAGATGTGACGCAACTGCGCGAATTATTATGCCAGCAGCCATGACTGCTATGATGGCGTCGACCTTTCTGTAAATTTCCTTTACGAACTCATCTAATTTCTTATCTAAGGAAAATATGCCTGTTTGACGGTATTTTTCTGGCGCAAACACTTTACAGGGAAAACCCAAGGTGTCTAATGCCGCTTTAATTTTAAGGGCAGTTTCAACTCCACGGCGAGTAATTGCGATAACAGCTATGCCCTTTTCAAACATCTTCAACGCCTTTGCGGAAGCCAGTGGTGAAGGAAGGCTCATAGAGCTTGGAGAAGTCAAATGTCTCGGGATTTAGGAAGCGCCCCACGAAAATTAGAGCCGTCTTGGTTATTCCGGCAGCCCGCACCTTCTCAACTATGTCGCTTAAAGTGCCCTTTACAATTTTCTGGTCAGGCCACGTTGCCTTGTATACCACCGCGGCTGGGGTGTCGCTAGGGTAGCCGCCTTTCTTGAGTTCTTCAACAACCTCGGCTATTTGCGGCGCGCCGAGAAAAATGACCATGGTAGCTTGATGCTGCGCCAGTTTTCGTATGCTCTCAGACTCGGGCACGGGTGTTCTGCCTTCAGGCCGTGTGATAATAACCGTTTGCGAGACATTAGGCAAAGTTAATTCTCGCTTAAGATTTGCCGCGGAACCCTGTAGACAGCTTACTCCGGGAATTATGGTGTAGGAGATTTTCTCTTTTTCTAGAAAGGCTATTTGCTCTTGAATTGCACCGTAAAAGCTTGGGTCGCCATCATGCACCCGCGCCACAAGCTTGCCTTCTCTCGCCGCTTTAGCAAATACTGCAAAAACTTCTTCCCTATTCATCTTGGCGCTGTCATAAAGCTCAGCTTCGGGCTTAGCGTACTTGAAAATTTCAGGATTTAGAAGTGAACCAGTGTATATAATGACGTCTGCTTTTTCAAGCATCTTCTTTCCTTTGATGGTGATTAGCTCAGGGTCGCCTGGGCCTGCGCCGATGAAGACAACTTGACTCACAGCAAAACCTCCCTTTATCTCCTGTTAATTGTAAACTCGCTCCTTTTTACTATTGCCATAGAAAAGTAATCCTCGGGAATCACCCAGCCTTCTGCATCGGTGAGACTGCCCACAGTAACCGCTTCGCCGGGCATGCCGCATCTTCGAACCAACGCTACTGTAGCGTTTTCTGTAAAACCTGCCTTCCTCAAGATTGGGATAATAGCCTTGAAGCGGTGAGCGCATTTCATGAAAACCAGCGTATCGGCATGCCCAGAGGTTTCTTCAATAAGCTTAAAGTCAAGGTCTGAGGGGACGATAGCAACTACTTCCTCTCTTTCAGCTAAAGGTATCTGGGCTCGTGCGGCGCAAGCGGTTAAAGAAGTTACGCCTGGAATTATCTCCAACGCTACATGAGGGTATTTCTGGCGTATTGTTTGGAAAAGATAGATGAATGTGCTGTAGAATAATGGGTCGCCGAGAGTGATAAAGGCGATAGTTTTCCCCCTTTCAACTTTTTCGGCGATTACAAGCGCGTTTTTAGCCCAGAGTTTCTTAACTTCAAGCTCATCCTTTGTCATTGGAAAGACTAATTCAAGCACTTCGGCTGGTTTCATCCGTTCTTCCAAAATATGCTTGATAAGGCTTAATGCCATACTTGGCGCGTCAGCATGAGTTTTGGGAACCGCAACGGCGTCAACAAGTTTCAGCGTTTTTACGGCTTTGACGGTAATAAGCTCAGGGTCGCCTGGACCTATGCCTACACCAATAAATTTGCCAACCATCCTTCTTCACCTAAACTTTTGTAGCAGATATTATCGTGATAGGATTCCTCGCCAGCATCATCGTTCCCGCAGGGACTGCGTGTCCTTTAGCCACAAAAACCGTTGCTACATCTATCTCTTTGAAACCTAACTTTTTCATTTCATCCAAAGCCGCAAAGCTTGTTTCCAAAAGGATCGCATTAACAACAACCCGCCCATTTTTCTTTAGCCTCTGATGGGAAGCACGTAACACCTCGCGAAGAGCGCGGCTTCCGCCCACGAACACAGCGTCAGCCATGGGCAAATTCAGCAAGACCTCAGGCGCTTTCCCGCTGATAACTTGGACAGTGCTTTGCAGATTAAATTTCGCAACGTTGATCTTGGTTAATTCCACAGCCTTTTCGTCTTCGTCTATGGCGAAAACTTTTCCCGTGGGCGCCACTTGAAGTGCTGCTTCAACTGTTAAACCGCCTGTTCCGCAGCCGATGTCGATGACGCAGAAGCCTTCTTTTAGCCGCGCCTTAGAGATTGTCAGCACTCTTATTTCTTCTTTTGTAGGTCCCGGCACCGCCTCATCTTGAGTAAACATGGCGTCGGGGATTCCTGGAGTTTTATATGACCACATACCATTTCACCATTTTATTGTTTAGCGCCCTGCTTGTATGACGAGCGTAGGGCTAATATGCATAAGGAGCTGAAACTCATTGTTGAAATCTCCTCTAGCGTACTTGAGATTATCCGTTCATTATTGAGGGTGAGATTTTCACAAACGAACACGGGTGTTTTGCCGTCAACGCCATTATCTGTGAGGAACTTGGCAATCTCTGCTGGCGGAAAAGACTTGGGGTCTGGAAGAAGGATAATATCTTTGCCTTTTTTTGCGGCCTCCAATAGCTCTGCTTTCTTTTCGTTGTCTGCGCCTTTATGAAAACTGAAAAGGTAGGCGTCATCCCAGCACATGCAAAGGCGCGCAGCGCAAACTTGGAGCGCACTTACGCCAGGAATAACCTCTATTTCCACAGACCTTGCTTGTGTGAGGCTCAGAAAAGTGCCAAGCAAACCGGAAAAGCCGGGGTCGCCTGTTGACAGCAGAACAACTGTTTTTCCTTCCTTGGCAGATATAATTGCATGCTGGAGAAGTTCATTCACGTTCTTAGCTGTTAACGCTAATTTTTCGCCTTTTATATCGCTTTGAAGCATGTTTAAGGCTCTTTCGGCGCCAATTACTAATTGCGCTTTTTGCACAGTTCTTCTCGCTATTGGAGTGATGTACTCTGGCGAGCCTGGGCCTGCACCTACTATTGTGATTTTAGCCACTGCTATGCGCTCCTTATGTTTCCCCATGTGCCCAATACGGCGCCTTCCATGGAAACAAGTATCACATTTACCTTTATTTTGTTCTTCACTCTTTCCGTAACCCTAAAAGCAACTTTTTCAGCTATCTTATCGAACACTTGCTTTAACAGATTGGCTTGCTTTAGAAGCACAATGGCTTCTTCCGTGGTATTTGACGCTAATATCCTGTTTACAAGCTGTGAGTCAGCGCCAACAGCAGCGGCGTAGGCAGCGATAACCTCGCTTCGTGCGTCAGCCACTTTATGATGCGTGTTGAAGATACCTGCGGCTAATTTGACGAGTTTACCAGGATGGCCAAGGAGCGTGATTTCCTTTACGCCTTTCTCAACCGCCTTGTCAAGCATATAACCTACAAAGTCGCCTGTTTGAATAATTGCCTCATCTGGCACGTTGAATAGTTTCTTGGTTATCCGCTCGCCTATGTTGCCTGGCACCAGAAATACCCGGTCATAACCCTTTGCAAGCGCCACATCAATTTGAGGAACTAGCGAGCGCCTGCAGGCTTCCAGCGAAAGAGGTTTCACCACGCCGGTCGTGCCGAGAATAGAGATGCCGCCTACCACACCTAATTTGGCGTTTAAGGTTTTTTTCGCCACTTCCTCGCCTTTGGGAACGCTTATGACAACTTCGGCGCCTTTCCCTTCGGGCAGCGCTTCTTTGACGGCGGCTATTATCATGCTTCTGGGCACGGGGTTAATGGCTGATTCGCCTACTGGCACGGGCAAACCTAGCTTTGTTACAACGCCAACGCCTTTATCACCCTTAACGATGATTTCGCCGTCGTCGGTAAGCCTTACGGTAGCGGAGATTTCTAATTTATCTGTCACGTCAATGTCGTCGCCGGCATCCTTTACAACAGTCGCTACCGCGGTATCACCGAGCTTCTTGCTGGCTTTCACTGGAATCTCGAAGCGAATACCAATAGGTGTGGGTATAACCACCTTGTCAACAGGATTACTAATTAAGGCGGTTACTGCGGCTTTGGCTGCAGCGGCGGCACATGCGCCGGTTGATAAACCATACTTCAAAAATCTTGCCATTGCGTTTATTCCCTTTTAGATTTGACTTCTTGCTCAGCCATGGAGAGCAAAGCGTTGAGTATTGCCACGGCCACGGTGCTTCCACCCTTGCGGCCTCTAACAATTATGAAGGGGACAGGCAGCTTTGAAATGGCTTCTTTCGACTCTGCAGCGCCAACATAACCCACTGGAACGGCTACGACAAGGGCGGGTTTAGCTAAGTCCTGCTTCACCGCATCAGCAAGTTCGAATGCAGCGGTCGGCGCGTTCCCAATGAGAACAATTGCGCCGTTCAAACCATCTTTTACTGCTAAGCGCATTGCAGCAGCCGCACGCGTTACCGATTCATCATTGGCTAACTTTATAGCGCGTCTATCGTCAATGTACGTGAGAATCTTGGCGCCGAACTTTCTCAGCCGTGCCTCGTTAATGCCTGCCTTAATCATCTTTACGTCCGCCACTATTTTTGCGCCGGCTTTGATTGCCGCGATACCAGCGTCCACGGCTTTCTCGCTGATAACCAGCAGCTTGGCGAATTCTGGGTCAGCCGTAGCATGGACAACCCGCTCAATAATTGGTACATGAGAAGCGGGCACACTTTCCAGGAAGTCGCCGAGCGCTTGCCTGATAAGCTTCATGCTGGCTTTAACAATATCGTTAGAGGCTTTCAGTGCGTATGCATCGGTCGATATAGCAGTTTCTCGCGCCTCTTGACCTAGTGCCTTTAGGGCCTTTTCTTCTATTATCTCAGCTATTCGTGCATCAGCGCCTAAGGGTTCGCCATACACAAGCTCTATTCCACGCTCTTTCAGCAGAGGCTCTTTCTCTTTCATGGCGATAAGCTCGGGGATTTCGCGTGTGGTGTGCACGCCAGGCGCTAGAAAAGCGGGAACCAGAACAATTTTTGAGATTCCCTTCTTGGCGAGGCTTTCAATTGCCTCGGGAATAGTTGGCGTATTTCTAACCATAAACGCTATCTCAACCGTCTTGAAAACGGCGCGCCCGCGTAAAAGCTCAGCCAACTTCTCCAAGTTTTCCCTGTTATGCGGCAGTTTACTGCCATGCCCGATTATGATTAATCCCACTTTATCCATAAAGTTCACTTCTTCATTTAGTGCGGCTCCAAACCAAAGAGTTTGATTGCGAATTCTATAAGCTTCTTGTCATCGCTCAGAGCGGCGGACCGCAAATTCTCAACAATAGGCACATAAGTGCGCTTAAGCAGGATAAACGTTAAATCCTCTATGATTTTCTTTTCTCTTGCATCAAGAGGCCCTAACATTTTGAGCGCTTCAGCAAGCTCCTTTTGCCTTATTTCTTCTGCCCGTGCAAACAGCAATGAGACTATGTCGTTGACGGATAGTATTTTTATGTCTCTGTTCAGCAAGACCAATTCTTGCTCTATTATCGCTGAGGCTTTCTCTATGCTTTTTAATCGTCTTTGCTTGTTTTTTTCAGCAATTAACTGGAGATCATCTATGCAATAAAGCTTTACTTTTGGCACTTCCTTTACTGTTTCCTCAACATTTCGCGGATTTGAAATATCGATTATTAGGAGGTCAGCTTCGTTTTGGCGTTGATTCATTAGTTTTGAAACCGTATTTTTGGTCAAGAGGTAGTGTGGTGCCGCTGTGGAGCAGATAACAACATCGGCGTCTGTGAGAACTTCCTCCAACTTGTCAAACTTTACGGCTCTGCCAGAAAGTTCTTCGGCTAATTTTACTGCCCGCTCATATGTTCTGTTAGCAATGAAGACAGGCTTAAGGCAACGGCGCGCTAAAGCCTTGGCTACAAGTGTGCCCATTTCTCCTGCGCCCATTACGAGAATTTTCTTTTGATCAAGTTTGTCAAGCAAAGTCTCAGCCAACTCTACCGCTGCGGAACCAATTGAAACGGCACCCTTGTTGATACCTGTCTCTTTCCTTACGCGTCTCCCGACGCTTACAGCGCGCATAAACAAGTGCTTAAGAACGATTCCAGCGGCTTTTGCAGATTCAGCTTCTAAATAGGCATCCCAGACCTGATTGAGAATTTGATCTTCACCTATAACCATTGATTCCAGCCCAGAAGCAAGACGTAGAATATGGCGGAGTGCATCGCCATCCAAAGAGCACTCTATGGCTCGGGAAACCTCATCAGCCAATGCTTCTGCTTTTTGCACTAAAAAATCTTTTAACCTCTTTGCTGCTTTTTCGCTTTCTTCGCTTACAGCGTAAATTTCAACGCGGTTGCACGTCTGCAGCAGAACACACTCGTCAACCTTCTCCAGAGAACGAATGGCCCTTAATGCATCTTTTGTTTCCTTAAAAACTACTGCTTCAATCAGGGGAAGCCGCGCCGTTTTATGGGTGATTCGCACATTGATAATGTGCGGGTTTTTAGCCGAAGAACGCATGGATGGATAAACCGACCGCCTTAAATATAAGCCTTGCCGTAATTAAGGAAAAAGGGGCGACCGGCAATCAAATTAAAGCGCAGAATCGGATTAGCCTATTTACCTGGGGCAATACCGTGTTTTGAGGATTTTGGAAACTTGCCCACCGACATTGTCCGCGAAGACTGTTTGGTGCACGGAGAAAAGGCCTCTGATGCGCTGGATATGTTGATAGTTCCAGGCGGCAGTCTCATAGAATCCCAAAGTGTAAAAGACGGCATAGCTCGGGAAATACTGCGTATGGCTGAAGCGGGCAAGTTCGTGCTTGGCATATGCTCTGGGTTACAGGTGCTCTCGAAGGCAACAGACATTGGACGCTTATCAGCCACGCCTATTTTGAAGCAAGGTCTTGGATTGTTGGATGTGGAATTTAAGCCGCTAATATGCACTGACCGCGTCACCGCCACTGTAGTGGGCGAAAGCTTCATGACTCACACTCTCGGCGCAGAAGTAACTGGATTCCACTGTCACACTTATGGCAAAATGATAATTCATGAGGAATCAAGGCCGATTCTTGTTTCCCATGTTCAGCGTGTCAATTACCACGACGCCCCACAAGAGATCGTATCCGGCGTCACCAACAAGCAAGGAAATGTGGTAGGCGTGCTCATACACGGCTTGCTGGATGAAAATCCATCAATTATTCAGAGCATAACCAAGTCTTTAGGCATATCCGCTGAGGAGCTTGCTGCGATAAGGAAAGCCAATTCAAAGTTAAAGCAGGAAATGAAAAACGAAATAGGCATATCAACCAGTATTAAGACGCAAAGAGAGGCCGTTGTTTTGCCGAAGAAGCCTGTCTTTCTTTTAATAGCAGCGACAAGCAGCGGTTCAGGCAAAACTTTTGTTGTAAGTGGCATAGCGGGCGCGCTGAAGAAAAGGGGCTTAAACGTGACAGTGCTTAAAATTGGCGGAGACATACGCGATCTTGTGCCTGCGCTTTATCTGATTAAGGAGCCTATGAAGGCATATTCTTCAATAAAGATTGGAGAAAGTGGCTGGCGGCCACTACGCAAAGTGGCTGAGGAAGCAAGCAAAGAATATGATTTCATTCTAATCGAAGGCGCCATGAACACTTTTACGGGATTGCTTAACGAATCGGTAGCAAGGCCTTCCTCGACGGCTGAGGTGGCATTGGCGCTGGGTGCGCCCACAGTCCTCGTTGTCAGCTGTGATAAAGAGGGAATCGAAGGCGCAGTAATAAACGCCCTCAGCTACACGCAACTTATGAAGCGGTTGGGCGTGAAGGTGAAAGGCGTTATCCTGAACAAAGCGCGAATCAGCTACCTAACCGAAGAAGCCAAGGCGCTCATCAAACGTGCCTTCAACAATGTCGGCGTTGAATTGCTCGGCGTCATTCCACGCATTGAGCTTGAAGGAAGAGGCATGATCCCAGAGGTAGAAATAAGATATGAGGACTTTGGAAGCAAGGCCCTTGAAAGCGTGGAGAATTATGTGGATCTAAAAAAACTTGCAGCGTTAGCTGCCCCAATAGAGAAAGGCGAGGTAGATTACAAGTTATTTTTGGAAAAATTCAAAAACTCGCTCACAAGCTTCAGCCCCGAAGCACAGGAAAAAGAGAAGGGAAAACATGATAATCGACTACAAGTTTGATGGAAAATACGTTGTTGTTGTCGGCGGTGGCGAGGAGGCTTACAGGAAAGTGTTAAGCTTCTTGGACGAAGGCTCGAAAATCTTGGTAGCAAGTAGAAGCTTCACAAGTGGAATAGAGAAACTCGGCGAGGAAAAAAAGATTCGTTTGCTGAAAGTGGACATTAAAGATGGCGAAGCATTTTTTAATCAGCTAAATCCAAAGCCAGACGTTCTCGCGGTGGCTACAAGCAATCAAGCGCTTAATGTGCAACTTGCCAAGCTTGCCCGTGCAGCAGGCTGCATGATTTACGTGGCGGATAACCCTGCAATAAGCGATTTTATACTTCCAGCCGTTGCGAGGGTGGGCGATGTGCGAATAGCCGTGTCCACTGGAGGAAAAAGTCCGGCGATGGCGAAGCTTCTAAGGCAGAAAATCGAGAAGATGATTACGCAGGAAGATTTGCAGCAGATTAAGCTGCAGGCGCATATTCGCTCGGTGCTGAAGCAGCAGATAGCTGATCAGAAGCTTCGGAAAAAAGTCATCTACGAAATACTTGAAGATAAGCATGTTAAGGAGCTATTGAGAGATGGCAAATTTGCTGAGGCGCAAAACGCTGCTCAGCGGATAATTGAGAGTTATCAAACCAAGGAGGGATGAAGAGTAGTTATGAGTTTCCCCGATGTCAGGCTTAGAAGGTTGCGCAGAACACAGGCCATGCGGGATATGATACGAGAGGTTAGGCTTCACCCAAGCAACCTTATGTATCCAGTTTTTGTTGACGAAAATGCCTGTGCGCCGATTCCCATAGAGTCCATGCCAGGTTACTCGCGTTTGCCAATTCAGAGCGTGGTGGATGAGGTTAGGCGTGCGATTGAGCAGGACGTGAGGGCAGTGCTTCTTTTCGGAATCCCGTCCATGAAGGATGAAAAAGGCTCTGCTGCGTATGCTGCTGATGGTGTTGTGCAAAAAGTAGTTCAGCGTTTAAGGAAAGAATTCGGCGACGAGATTGTCGTGGCTACGGATGTCTGCCTATGCGAATATACGACACATGGACATTGCGGCGTGCTGAAGAACGGTGAAGTAGCAAATGATTTGACGCTGAAAATTTTGCAGAAAATTGCAGTGAGCCATGCGCAGGCAGGTGCAGATGTTGTGGCGCCTTCAAGTATGATGGATGGGCAGGTCCAAGCAATCAGGGAAGCATTAGATGATGCTGGTTTCAGTCAAGTGGGGATAATGGCTTACTCCGCGAAGTACGCCTCCTGCTTCTATGGGCCCTTCAGAGATGCAGCAGAGTGCGCACCAAAGTTTGGCGATAGACGGGGCTACCAGATGGACTGTGGAAACGCCCGTGAGGCGCTACGGGAAATAGCGCTGGACATAAACGAGGGCGCCGACATAGTTATGGTGAAGCCCGCCTTAGCCTATTTGGACATAATAAGCCAAGCTAAAGCGAGATTCAACGTGCCCATTGCTGCGTATAATGTAAGCGGCGAATACGCTATGGTTAAGGCAGCCGCTAAAATGGGATACGTAGACGAGAAGGCAGCGGCTCTTGAGATTTTAATGGCGATCAAACGGGCAGGCGCTGATCTCATAATCACGTATTTCGCGAAGGACGTAAAATCATGGATGAACCCGTAAATAATTAACGGCGTGGCAGTCTGAAATGATGTTAACTGTGGGAACACGAGGCAGCAAGCTTGCGCTGATACAAACGGAAAGCGTGCTTGAAAGCCTTAAGCAGATTTACCCAGAGGCAGAGTTCAAGATTAAAGTTATTAAGACAACTGGTGATAAGGAGATAAAAAAGCCGCTTTTCACCATTGACATGAAAGGGATATTTGAAAAGGAAATAGACTTGGCCATCGCGAAAGGCGAAGTTGACTTCGCAGTGCACAGTTTGAAAGATGTCCCCACAATGGAATCTTCAGAAACAGCGATAGCGGCTATACCTAAACGGAGCTCGCCCCATGACGTTCTCGTATCCAAAGACAATGTTCCCTTGCTCGGCTTGCCCAAAGGGGCGGTCATAGGAACTGGCAGCCTTAGGCGGATGGCCCAGATCAAATTTCTACGCGCCGATTTGCAAGTGGTGCCCATAAGGGGAAATGTGGATACGAGAATTTGTAAAGTGCAGAGAGGCGAAGTTGACGGCGTCATAGTGGCTGAAGCAGGACTTGAAAGAATGAAGCTTCACCATCTAATCGCAGAGCGCTTTCCCTTGAGGCAATTCACGCCAGCAGCGGGGCAAGGCGCGCTAGCCGTAGTGGCAAAAAGAGATAACGAAAAACTTATTGAACTACTAAGCGCCATCGATCATCCGCCTTCAAGGGCAGAAGTCACCGCCGAAAGAAGCCTTGTTCTTTCTCTAGAAGGCGGATGCCGCGTGCCAATAGGCGCAATAGGCCGCGCAGACGACAGAACTTTGACGCTTTACGGGTGCATCTTTTCACTTAAAACCCAGGAGAAAATTGCGGCTTCTGCAGAAGGCACGCTTGAGGAAGCAGAAGAATTAGGCAGAAAAGTCGCGCGTTGCCTTTTGGCTCAAGGTGCTAAAGAGTTTGAGAGAGAATGGAGAGAAAAGTATGGTGAAGGGTAAAGTATTTCTTGTCGGCGCAGGACCTGGCGACCCCGCGCTTTTAACTTTAAAGGCTGTTGAAGTGCTGAAAGCCGCTGATGTAGTGATTTATGATAGGCTAGTTAATGATGCGATTCTGGAGTGGACTCCGGAGAAAGCGGAGAAAATTTACGTGGGCAAAAGCGCTGGAAAACACGAGTTGTCCCAAGAGAAGATTAACGAGTTGTTGGTGTCGAAGGCGCTGGAAGGCAAAAAAGTGGTTAGGCTTAAAGGCGGAGACCCCTTTCTCTTCGGCAGAGGCGGTGAAGAGGCAGAAGCTTTGGCTGAAAAGCGCATAGATTTTGAGGTTGTGCCAGGCGTAACTTCCGCCATAGCGGCACCAGCTTACGCGGGTATCCCGCTTACTCATAGGGATTACGCATCTTCAGTTGCCATCGTTACGGGGCACCGTGCAGAAAAAGGCGGCAAAATCATCAATTGGGCTGAGTTGGCTCGCGCGGTGGATACGATTGTAATTTTGATGGGCGTAGAGCTGCTTGAGTCTACGGCAAACAAGCTGATTGAAGGAGGCTTAGATGCTGAAACTCCAGTTGCCATAATTGAGCAGGGAACCTCAGCTAAGCAACGCAGCGTTATAGGTAAACTTGGCACAATAGCGCAAACAGCAAAAGAAAGAGACGTGAAACCGCCAGCAGTCATAGTTATCGGCCAAGTTGCCAAGCTAGGAGAGAAGCTATCATGGTTCAAGAAGGCTTCACACTAAAAGGAAGAACCATCGTTGTTACTAGACCGCGCGAGCAGACTGAAGAAACAGGCAAGTTGATTACGGAAAGAGGCGGCGAACCCTACTTTTTCCCAACGATAGAAATTAAAAGTTCCAGTTCATCTACACAAATCGCAAAGCTCATTGAGGCCCTTGAGAGGGGCAAGGTTGATTATGTTATTTTCATGAGCGTTAACGGCGTGAAATATCTTTTTGAAGCCGCTGAAAAGCTCGGCCGACTCAACCATTTTAAGAAGCTTTTAGCGAAACCCGCGATTGTGGCTGTCGGCCCGAAAACTGCTCAGGAGCTTGATAAACACCAAATCCGCGTTGACATGATTCCGCAAGCCTACACTTCAGATGCAATAATAGCAAGCTTGCAGCAACGCGGCGTTTCAGGCAAGGAAATTTGGATTCCGAGAACTAAACAAGCCTCGCCGACTATGGCGGAAAAGCTGCAGGCGTTAGGAGGCAAGGTGCATGAGGTTTACGTGTATGAATCACAGTCACCAGAAGACAAAGCAGCGGCAGCACGCTTTCTTCAAGACTTGGTCGGCGGCAAACTTCACGCTGTCATATTTAGCAGCTCGCTGAGCGCCAAAAACTTGTTCAACATGCTTGCGCCGCATGTTTCCGCCGAGAAACTTCGCTTATTATTAAACAAGTTAACTATTGTGGCAATTGGGCCTAAAACGGCTGAGACGTTAGCAGAATTGGGTTTGAATGTTGATGTAATGCCCAAGACATACTTGCTTGAAGAAGCACTCAACGCCTTGGCACAGCATTGGAATGTTAATGAGTGAGAAAAAAATTCAAAGGAGGCATAAGGAAGCGTGAATTCAGCAGCTAGTTTAGCCCGTGAAGAGATTAGGCAGCTTAAACCCTGCATCCATGGCGGCGAAGTCTGGAATATCATAGGCAAAAGCGTCTTGGACAGAGAGGATATTCTCGACTTCAGTTCAAACATTAACCCGCTGGGGCCTTCTCCAAAAGCTATCAAAGCGATAAGAGACAATTTAGGTTTAATTCCTTCTTATCCAGACCCGGATTCCACCGCTTTGCGTGACGCTATTGCCAGCAGCATCAAGGGAATCAGCCGGGAAAACGTTATCTGCGGAAACGGTTCCATCGAACTCATCTACCTGTTTGCGGATGTTTTCATGAGCAAGGGCGACATGGCGCTTATTCCTGCGCCTACCTTTGGCGAGTATGAAAAGGCTGTGAGGCGAACAGGAGCGCGACCTAAGCTTGTAAAATTGAGCACGGCTTTTAAAGTGGAGCCTTCGCTGTTTACCCGTGAAATGAAGAGTGCAAAAGCGGTTTTCCTCTGTAACCCAAATAACCCCACAGGTATTCTAACGCCACAGGCTACCATAGCAGAAATAATCGAGGAGGCTCTATCTGAAAACGTGCTTGTTTTTCTCGACGAGGATTTCATCGAGTTCGTTGATGAAGAAAAACGTTTTTCATTCGCTGCTGAAATAAAGCGTTATCCAAATCTTTTCGTTTTAAGGTCGTTCACCAAGTTTTTTGGGTTAACTGGGTTAAGAGTGGGCTACGGCGTGGCGGATGAAGAGGTAATAAGAGTTTTATCTGCTGCAAAGGCGCCGTGGAATGTTAATTGCCTAGCGCAGGTTGCCGCAGCAGCGGCGCTGCAAGACATGGAGCACATTCGCAAGTCAAGCCGGCTCACCAAGAGGGAACGCAAATTCCTCGCAAGCGAGCTAAGCAGAATTAGCGTTTTGAAGGTGTATCCCGCTGACGCCAATTTTCTCTTTATAGATGTTAGGCAATCCGGCTTAACTGCAGCCCAGCTTAAAGAAAAAATGCTGAGATATGGCGTGTTGATAAGAGACTGCACTTCATTCGCTGGAATCGACGAGTACTACATTCGCGTAGCAGTTAAGACAAGACGTGAAAACGAAAAAATGCTTCAGGCACTCAAGAAAGCATTGAGCAAATAGATGACGCAAAAATAGGGTAGTTTGAAAAGTGTTCACTTTGAGCATTACATTTCTCCTTGATTCTCTGCTGATTCTCTTTTTAGCCTTTCTCATCGACGTGATTTTCGGCGAGATCCCCGACAGGATCCACCCCACAGTCTGGATGGGAAAAGTCATCGCCTTTTTTAAGCCTAAAATTAAACGCAAAAGCGCCCGAGTGGAAAGGGCAAACGGCGTTCTCCTCTGCTTAGGCGTGATACTGCTTTTTGCAGTTCCCGCGTATTTGATAATTTTTTTGGTTAAGCACTTCCTAGGCTGGCTACCATACATTGTCGTGTCAGCCATAATATTGAAGTCAAGTTTCGCGTTAAAGTTCATGCGAAAGTGCACGGTGCCCATAGCAGAAGCCATAGAGAGGGGCGACTGCGATAGGGCAAGGCAGTTTCTACCCTACATTGTGAGACGCGACCCGGCAACGCTTAGTGAGAGGCACATAATTTCAGCGGCTGTTGAGTCAATAGCTGAAAGCACCACCGACGGAGTAACCTCGCCCTTCTTTTACTTCGCCCTCTTCGGCGTTCCAGGCGCAGTGGCATACAGAGCCATCAACACGTTAGATTCAATGGTCGGCTACAAGGATGAGGAGCACCTCAATATTGGCTGGTTCTCAGCAAGCATAGATACAGCAGCTAATTACGTGCCAGCGAGGTTAACAGCCATGCTAATGACGTTAGCAGCGCTTGTTCTGGGCGAGAATTGGAGAGGAGCCGAAAGGATTCTTCGACGCGACAGAGGCAACACTGCAAGCCCAAACGCAGGATGGACTCTGGCAGCCATGGCTGGAGCGCTAGGCGTGCAGCTTGAAAAGCCTGGCTACTACAAATTAGGCGAAGGCGAAGACTTAGCGCCAGCGCATATAATTCGCGCTTTAAGAATAATGATGCTGACCTCAATTTTGTTTAGCCTTTTAGTGGTTTTACCAATCCTACTTCTAAAGGCACTACTCCTATAATAAATGCCAATGTATTTAACTCGGCGAATCATAGGCTTAGGTTTTTCTGACCTTGTGGCTTAGCGATTTTACCGTGTGGACTATAAGCTTGAAAGCAGCCGAGATTTCATGTCTGCTTGCCCATACAAGCCCAGATACTAAAAACGCGAACCCTAAATATTGTATAGCTATTGGAAAGCCTCCAGTTGCTGGCGAGGAATTAACGAAAGAGTAGCCAGCATTTCTACTCGTGTCTACTTTGAACACTAAATGATCTGTTGTAGAGAGATAGTTTATGTAGTGCATATTAAGAAAAAGGGCTATGCCCAGCAAAGCTAACCCGCAGGCGGTGATGGAAAAGAGCAGAAGGCTATATTTTTCTTTTGATTTTAGCGAATTGAATAGTAACGTGAATTTAGGCAGCAGTGACGCCGCGAGTAGGCTCAAGTACGGTAGAGCTTGATAATTATATTTAACTGCGTTGTTGTAGGGAAAGCTTAGGTTTAGACCGGCGCCTAGAAAGGTGTTCACGCCTATAACTGCGATGCTGGTTGCTATGCACATTAAATCAAAGGGCAAAATTTTCGCAAAAATGTCTCTGCGAAACACGTAAACAATTATGGATAAAATGGCTGCGATTAGGAAGAATATGCCGACGGCTTCTAAGAGGAAGTTACCTACGAAAAAGTATGAGGGCGAAAAATCTGCCGGATTGAAGTTTACAAAGTCGTCATGGGTAAAGGTTGTGTGGCTTTCGCCGTAAAGCAGTCCGCGGCCCCAGATCACGTCGTACCACAAGAAAAAAACGAGCAAGGCGGGTAGGAAGTAAGCGGTTACGGTGAAAATGTGGCTTAGCTTTTTCTGGCGGTAGCGGATGTAGAATAGCGCCAGCGGAATCAGAACGAAGATGGCGAAAAATTTTGTTAGAAGCGCTATGGCGAAAAGAATACTTGAAGCCATGAACAGCACTTCAGAGTCTCGCCGTATCGCGTGTATCCCTACAAGCAGGCAGAAGAGGCTAAAGAACAGGCACGGCACATCGATGAGGAAACTTCTGGAGAGAACGAGTTGCCAGGGGGTAAAAGCGAAAAGTGCGGCGGCAAGCAGAGCAGAAGATTTGCCATACAGAACTTTACCGATTTTATAAACTAAGAAGATGCATCCGAGGCTGAATAGCGTTATCAGAGCTGTGCCGTTGTTAAAGGATAAACTGAAGATTTTGAAGAATGCCGCTTCAATATAGAAACCTAAGGGCGGCTGGTTAATCATGTCGCCATAGTATTTCATGTATGGCATGCCCCACTTTATTACGCCAGAAGCAGCCTCGTACTCGAGTTGGGTGTCAAAGTTTTGGAAGGGGCCTAGTGTGATAGAAAATAATGCGGAAGCAATCACTATGCTGAGTAATGGATAGTTTTCACTTAATAATGTAAGCAAAGTGTTTTTATTCAACTGCAACAGCCCTAAAAATAATTTTTAGGGCGCGGTTTGAAAATAAAACTTTCCCTTATTGGAAGTAAAGCGCGGTTGTCATGGTTATTGGCAGTTTAGAAAATTGGCAAGGCTCATGGAAATTTTTAAATATGAAATTTTTGCTAAAAGTGCGGAAGTTATGGGTGAAATTGGTCATGGCAAGAACTAAGCTGCTAATAGCAGCAACATGCATAGTATTTTTCTTAGCGTTGTTTATTCAAAATGCGGTGGCGCTTAGCACTTCCGAAACGCCAGTTGACGTTGAAGTTGGCGCTTTACTTGTGAATGTGGAGAAGGTAGATTTGGCGGCGAACAGTTACAGATTGGACTTTTATTTATGGTTCAGATTTGACCCCGCAAAAATAAGCCTTGCAGAAGTGAAAGAATTTGAATTCGTTAACGGCGCGCCAACAAAATATGAGGTGAAAGTAGATGAAGCGCAAGGCTACTTGGAGTATCGTGTTCGCGGAGACTTCATTAAAACTTTCGATTTCACACAATACCCGTTTGAAAGTCATGAGCTTACAGTGATGCTGGAACACAAGAACCTTGATGTTTCCTCTATAGTTTTTAAGGAAAGCGCTGAGTCAGGCATTGAGCCTGCCGCCAGCGTTGTCGGATGGGAGCTTAGAGACTTCAAGACTTCTGTGATTGAGCATGCTTATGGAGAAGATAAGTATTCGCGTTTCGTTTTCAGTGTCACTTTAGCGAGGCCTCAAGTCTCTTCGTTTCTAAAAAGTGTACTGCCCATTTTATTTATCACCACGATTTCGCTGCTAGCTTTCTTCATGTCTCCTCAGAATTTCTCGCAGCGCATTGCATTAGGGGTAACTACGCTTTTATCAGCAGCAACATTTCACTTATCCTTAATTAGCGGCATTCCACCGACGGGCTATTTGACACTGGCAGATAGAATTATGCTTTCAGTCTATGGGGTCTTTCTTTACAATCTTGCTGCTTCAGTGTACATCATGCGATTGATGGATGAGAAAAAAGTTGATGACGCCGTACGCGTTAAAGGGAAAGCCTTACGATTCTTACCAGTTCTATTAATCGTTTTAATTATAATTCAAGTGTTACTGTAGCACGATGAAAAGCCCGTTTTTAGGGTCTTACGCATTCGGCTTTGGGCCTCGGCGGCCGCTTTGCGCTTCGCTTTCGCTTGTGATATTCACATTCGCTGATGCGGGTTAAAAGCCAACCTTTGTCTTGGTATATGCAACCGCAAGGCGCTGTAATCGTATTCGGCAGATGAGAATTTTCTTTCTTCGCCGCCGTAGTTGCCCACCAGCAACAACTTGAAAGCAGCGCAATTAAAATAATTTGTTAAAGCTGAAGTGATTTTGCGCTGAGAGAGCCAGCATTTGACTTGAAGGAGCAGTGGGAATTCAATTGTTAACCCAGTAAAGCCTTATATTTGCTTCGTTCGCTTCATAGAAGTGCAGGTGCCCGCTCTTGAGCCTCGCAGTTGAAGTGAAATCTTTAGTTAAGCAGTTCGGCAACATTCGCGCGCTGGACGGCGTAACTTTCAACATAAAAGAAGGGGAAATTTTCGGGTTAATTGGGCCTAACGGCGCAGGAAAAACTACAACGCTTCGAATAATCTCTACGCTAATTTTGCCCACTTCAGGCGCAGTGAAAATTTTCGGATTAGACGTGGTAAATCAGGCTTCAGAAGTCCGCAAGGTCATAAGTTACTTGCCAGAGGAGGCAGGCGCCTACCCGAACCTTTCAGGCTGGGAATACCTTGAATTCATGGCTAAATTCAGCAAGGGCAGCGCAAGCGACGTTAAGCGCGCTATAGAAGAGGCGGCTGCTATAAGCGGCTTAGGTGAGCGGCTGAAGGATAAGGCTAAAACGTACAGCAAAGGCATGAAGCGGCGCCTTCTAGTGGCGAGAGCCTTAATGACGCGGCCGAAGCTTGCCATATTGGATGAGCCGGCAAGCGGCTTAGACGTTTTACATGCGTACCACGTGCGAGAAATAATCAAACGCTACGTGAAAAACCACGGCGTAACAGTGCTCCTCAGCAGCCACAACATGCTGGAAGTGGAATACCTATGCGACCGCGTAGCATTAGTCAATAAGGGCAAAATTGTGGTTGAAGGCGCGCCGCAGAAGCTTAAAGCTGAATTTAACAGTGCAAATTTGGAGGAAGTTTTCGCTAAGGTGGTTGGTTATGCTTAAAGGATTTCAAACAGTATTCGTGAAAGAACTGAAAGAGTTAATTCGCGACCCCAAAATTCTCCTTGGCATGTTGATTATTCCGTTAGTGCTTTTCCCTATTCTCGGCATGGTGCTCGGCTACGCGGCTGAAACAGCGCAGGAGCAAGCTGAAAAGGCAACCTTGCTGGTGGTTGATAATGATGGCGGCAACTGGTCTCAGGTTTTAGTTACTTTCATGAATGCATCCATGAAAACTATAGTCGTCAACAATCTTACTCCGCAGCAAGTTTTAGAGCAAGACTTGCTGACGAAAAACAATAGCACACAGTTCATTGAAATCCCCGCTGGTTTCAGTGCAAACATGACCGCGCACACAAGCGGCAACCGAAACATTAAAGCCACGGTGAACGTCTACGGCGTGTTCCAAGGCGGCGGGATATTCTCTGAAATAGGCTCATCTGTAATTAACGTGTTAGTGAGCGGGTTTAACAGATATATAGCGCCAGACGTGGTGCAGACCACACAATCCACCATAATTAAGGGTGAAATCCAGACCGGAGTTGACCCTGCCACGCTTTCTGGTTTAATGATGACGCAGACCATTGCTATTCCGGTTACGATAATGATTATGCTAACATACTCCATGCAGATAGCTGCGACGTCTGTGGCCATGGAGAAAGAGGAGAAAACGCTTGAAACATTGCTAACCTTGCCTGTGGACCGCTTTGCCATCCTCATGGGCAAGTTAGCCAGTACAATAATCGTTGCAGGCATAGCCTCGGTGGCGATGATGATAGGCTACAACTACATGTTAGGCTCCATTACTACACAAATACCAACCGAATTATCCGTGGACTTGGTGAAGCTGGGTCTCGTGCCCTCGCCGTTGGGCTATCTACTCTTAGGCATATCACTTTTCACAACACTCCTTTCAGGCTTGGCGCTGGCAGTGATTATGTCCGCCTTCGCATCAGACGTCCGAAGCGCAACAGCGCTGGTAGGCTACATTTACCCAGTAATCTTCATCCCGGCAATGGCTTTAATGTACTTAGACATTAACACATTGCCGCTGGCGGTTAAAGCTGTGTTTTTCGCCATTCCCTACAGTCAGCCAATAATCGCTTCTAAAGCAGTCATAATGGGTGATTACACAACAGCAACATTCGGCATAATTTACGTTGCCATCTTCACAGTAGTCGTCATGTACGCGGCATCAAGATTGTTTGCAACAGAAAAAATCTTAACCGCAAAACTAAAATTCAAAAAGGCCGGGAAAACAGCGACGGAACAGCTTGAGTAACAGCACTCAACACATCTTTGCTTCTATCTTTTTCGTGCAAACAAGAAAGTTTAATGTTACATATCATTCGACAGACACCAAGACACCAGAAGCACTTTACGCTCAATATAGCCGCCGGCGCAGACCCCCTCTACTGTTTTCTGCATTGATTGGCAAATAGGCTTCAGCGGCAAAAGGCGAACCTACCCTCTATAGGTTTCTGCAATGAACCACTAATAGCCGCCAAATATGACCTTTGTTAACCTTAACAAAACCTTTTTATCGAAATAGAACCGAAGTTAAATCAAGGGTTACTTGTGGAAAAGAGGACTCTGTTGATTGCTACTTTGGTTTTGATGCCTCTTTTATCAATTGCAGCCGGAGGCAGTTTAATCAATTGGGTAGAAGCGAATTTCACGCCTCTCCCAGAACTTCCCCGGCCGATTTACATACGAAATGACGGAAGCATTGATCCACCTTTAGCGCCTCTTCGTCGTATTGGAGAAGTTTACACTTTCACTGGCAACATCAATAATACGATAGAGGTTCAGCGCTGAAACGTGATGATTGATGGCAACGGCTTTACTCTTACGAAACCTTCAATCAACACGGAAGGGCTTCTGATTCCAACTGGTTGGCTTCCAGGCGTTCACGTCAAGGATATAAGCAATGTGACTATAACCAACATTGCGTTTAAGGGTTGCGTCACAGGTGTAACAGTTGAGAACTCATCGAACATCATTATTAAGCATAATGTAATAAGAGAAAACTGGGTTGGCATAGTGATTTCTGCTGCATCCTACGTGAGCATAATTAATAATGAAATAGTATTGATGGATTGCTCCTTTGCAAGCGGAATTGTGTTTTTCCCCAGTAGCCCTCAAGAAAGTGTTCCACATCACATCAAGATTGAAGCAAATTACATTGTAGGGAATGGCCAAGAGGTGCCCAATGTTGCTCCGCAGCCTGAGCAGTACGGCATTTGGGGTGGATTCAGTTTTTCAGAAATGACAAAAAACACCTTAACTAACATTAAAGGAATCGCTCTATACAATATAGGCGTCAACAACCGCATAGTAAGCAATAATTTCCAACACAACTATGAAGGCATTCTCATTAACATAAACCCGGAGGTCTGGTTTAATAACTTCATTTACGGCAACAACTTTAACCATAATAGTGAAAATGTAGTTATTGGATTCATCAGAAATTCACCGCGGAACTTTTGGGATAATGGCACTATCGGAAACTTTTGGGGCGATTATGAAGGCAAAGATGCTGATGGTGATGGAATAGGTGACGCACCCTACAGAATAGACGCCAACAATGTTGATCGTAACCCGCATATGGTTCCTTTCAATATTGAGATCACAACCGTAGAATTGCCAAATAGAGAAACGTCGCCTACCTCTCCAACTGCTTCCCAGTCAGAGGCGCAACCTTTTGCGCTGCCTTCGGCGGTAGCCGTTGTCTTTGCAGCAGCAGCTTTATTTTTAGTAGTTGCTGCTAGTGCCTGCTTACTCGCATACTTCAAAAGACATAAGTGATTGCCAAGTTTTCGGCGCCTGCAGCAGCATAGTTGAAAGAACGTTTTTATCTAATCTGCACATAGCTATTCTCAAAAAAAGGGGTTTGTGTAATGGGAAGAGGGTATGGTTTCGGTAAAGTAATCTTGTTCGGCGAACATTTTGTTGTTCACGGTGTTTCCGGCATTGTCTCAGCAATTGATTCGGCAACAGAAGCGGAGGTAAAGAAAGCGCCGGGCGGCATAACAATCAAGGATGAGCGCAGAGGCTCGAAGGGCTACACGGAAGAAAAGAAAGCGCAGCAGATAGAATCCATAGAGCGTATGCTTAAAAGCATGGGCATTGAGTCCAAAGCGGCGTCATTTAGCATTTGGCTTGGCGGGTCGCTTCCGGGTTTCAGTGGACTCGGCGCTTCAGCCGCAAGCAGCGTGGCAATCGCCCGAGCAATATCAGAAGAATTTGGCTTAGGCTTGTCGGATGAACGGATTAATGAGATTGCCTATGAAGCCGAGAAGGCTTATGCTGGAAACCCCTCTGGCATTGACAACACTGCAGCCACCTATGGCGGTTTGCTCTGGTTTAAGAGGAACATGGCTGGCGGCCCAAACATAATTGAGCGGTTAAGCATAGAGAAGCCCGTTGAAATCGTCATCGGAAGCACGGGAATCGTGGCAAACACCAAGGCCATGGTGGAGGGCGTCGCGGAGAGAAAAAGGAAGAATCCGCAGAAATACGATGCACTGTTCAAGCAGGCAGAAGCGTTGGCTTTTGCAGCGAAGAAGGCGTTGCAGGACTTTGATCTGAAAAAGGTTGGCGAGTTGATGAATGAGAATCACCTTTTGCTGCAGAAGATTGAGGTTTCCTGCAAGGAACTGGACTTTCTGGTGGATTTAGCTAGGGCGCAGGGCGCTTTCGGCGCGAAGCTTACGGGCGGCGGGGGCGGCGGCTGCATGGTGGCGCTTACGCCAGGCAGGGAGTTACAGGAAAAGGTTGCGCGAGCCATCGAAAAAGAAGGCTTCGAGGTGCTGCGAACCAAGATTGGAGTTAAAAGGCTATAAGAGAATTGAGCCTATTATGAAAAGAGGGTTGATCTAGGTTTGGGTTTTAGAGGTTTTTTGGAGCAGCTTCGTGCAAGCGGCGAATTAATTCACATAAGCAAGCCCGTGTCAACCGAGTATGAGATGGCTGGGATAATCGAGGCGCTAGGCGAAAAACCCGTGTTCTTCGAGAAAGTTAAAGAATCCAGCATACCCGTCGTCGCTGGCCTCGTGTCTTCAAGAGAGCTAATAGCTCGCGCTTTAGGCATAAAAAAGGAGCAGTTGCTGCACAAGTTATCCAGCGCCATAGAGCATTCGGAGCCGCCCGAAATCGTGGAGAAAGGCGAATGCCAAGAGGTCGTCGAGAAAAAGGTGGATTTGACGAAGCTGCCGATTATGCGTTATACGGAGAAAGACGGTGGAAAATACATTGCGTCAGCCGTAGCCATAGTCCGAGACCCCGAGTTTAAAGCCCGAAACATGTGCTTCCACAGGCTGATGCTGCTTGACAAAACGCGTTTTGTAGCCCGCATCGTCGAGAACCGCGGCACTGACACGGCGCTTAAGAAGGCTGGCGGCGAACTTGACATAGCTATATGCATAGGCAACTCAACTGCTGTCCTTCTTGCGGCGGCAACCTCGCTGCCAATGGGCGTCGACGAGCTGGGTATGGCTAACGCGCTGGAGAGAACCCAGCTTGTCAAATGTAAAACCATTGACTTGGAAGTCCCAAAGGACTGCGAAATAGTCCTTGAAGGCAGGATCACCAAGGAAAAGGCGCCTGAGGGACCCTTCCTGGACCTAACAGGGATAGTTGACAAAGTAAGGCAGCAGCCGGTTATAGAGATCAAGTGCATAACGCATAGGCGAAATCCGATTTATCAAACGATACTTGCCGGGAGAAACGAGCATAAGTTCTTGATGGGCATGCCTAAGGAGCCAACCATCTTCAACGAAGTAAACAAGGTCTGCGAGTGCAAAGATGTTTACATAACACCTGGCGGCTGCAGCTGGCTCCACGCGGTTGTCCAAATAAAAAAGCGCAGCCCAGACGACGGGAAAAAGGCGATTGAAGCGGCTTTTAAAGGTCATGGCTCGCTGAAGCACGTTGTCATAGTAGACGAGGACATAAACATTTACGACCCACATGATGTTGAGTGGGCGATTGCGACGCGCTTCCAAGCAGACAAAAACGCTGTTATACTGCCAAACCAGCCTGGCTCCTCGCTGGATCCGTCAGGCGACTTGACCGAGGGAAAGAAGGCAACTACGTGCAAGATGGGGTTAGACGCGACAATACCGCTTGCAGCTACGGGCAAGGGCTTCGTGAAAGAAGCCTATAAAAAAGTGGACTTAAACAAGTTTCTGTGACCACAAATGTATCTCACAAAAGAAGAGCAGAGAATGCTTGACGGCGAAGAAGGCTACGCCGTAAGAAAAAGCATGGAAATCCTCGTTGCCCTCGGCGAAATCTACGGTGCTGAACGCCTAATAAAAGTTGGCAGCGTCCAAGTTGCTGGCGTCTCATACCATAACCTCGGAGATGCAGGGCTGGAATTTCTGAACGAACTGGCAAAAGACGGCAAAGTCAAAGTGCTGACTACGCTGAATCCGGCGGGCATGGATCTTGAGAATTGGCGGCAGCTTGGCATCAGCGAAGACTTCGCCAAAAAGCAGGAAATGGTTATACAAGCCTTCGAGAAAATGGGCATACTTGTTTCCTGCACATGCACACCCTACTTGATAGGGAATTTGCCCCGCTACGGCGAGCATGTCGCGTGGTCTGAATCATCCGCGGTTACATTCGCCAACTCGGTTCTCGGCGCGAAAACCAACCGGGAAGGCGGGCCCTCCGCGCTCGCGGCAGCATTCGTCGGCAAAACGCCGTGCTACGGGCTTCATCTGGACGAGAACCGCGTGCCAGACATCCACGTAAAAGTGGAGGCGACTCTAACAAAGTTTTCTGATTGGGGCGCGCTCGGCTACGCGATAGGCAAGAAGGCGGAAAACAAAATCCCCTACATTACAGGCATAAGGGACGCTGAAGTGGACGAGTTGAAGTCTTTCTGTGCCTCCGTGGTGACCTACGGCGCTAAACCGCTTTTCTACATGGAAGGCATAACGCCCGGCGCGGAGCGCTGGCCAGTGCCTAAGGACACTGTTACAGTCGAGCAACGTGACATCCAAGAAGCCTACGACCACATCAACGATGAAGTCAGCGACATAGACTTCATATGCATCGGTTGCCCTCACTGCTCTATTAAGGAAATCGCGGAAATCTCCTGTTTGTTGGAGGGCAAGAAAATCGCAGCGAACACTGAGTTCTGGGTTGCTACCTCACGTTCGGTGAAGCAGCTTGCGGATAAACGCGGCTACACTGCCGTAATTGAGCAGGCAGGCGGCAAATTTGCATGCGATACTTGTATGGCTGTTGCGCCGCTGAAGGGGCGATTCAAAGCTTTGGCTACAACTTCCGCGAAGGGCTGCTTCTACTCGAGACAAAATGGTATGAAAACTAAAATGGGCAGCCTGGAAGAGTGCATAGAAGCGGCGGTGACTGGAAAATGGAGATGAAGGGCAGAATAATTTTCAAAGGCAAGGCGGAAGGCGAAGCCCTCGTAACGAAGCAGCCAATCTCGTTCTATGGCGGAGTAGACCCAAACACAGGTGAAGTAATCGAGAAGGATCATGAACTGCAGGGTCAAAGCGTCAAGGGCAAGATCCTCGTGTTTCCCACGGGTAAGGGCTCCACTGTGGGCTCTTACACGCTTTATCGTATGAGGAAGAATGGTGCAGCGCCCGCTGGAATCATCAACAAGGAATGTGAGACAATAGTGGCCGTCGGCGCCATAATCTCCGAGATACCGTGCGTGGACAAGATTGATATTTCAAAAATAAAAACAGGCGACAGAGTGCGTATAGACAACGGCACAGTCACCTTAATAAAAAACTAATTTGACAATCAACAGTGGAAAGTGTGTTAGAATTGGATGAAGCGAAACCTACAATCTTGAAAATCGGCGGCTCCGTGATAACTGACAAGAACGGCGAGCTTGCCGCCAGAACCGAAGTGATAAACCGTTTAGCAGAAGAAATCCAGAAGGCGAATACCCGGCGCTTGGTGATAGTGCACGGCGGCGGAAGCTTCGGCCACCCCACTGCGCAGAAATATGGAATAAAAGAGGGCTTACGCGAGGAAACGCAGAAAATCGGGTTCGCAGAAACCCATCACGTCATGACTGTGCTTAATGGCTTAGTGATGGATTCTCTTGTGTGGCACAGCGTCCCAGCAGTAAGCATCATGCCCTCGTCATGTATAATAACCAAAAACGGCAGAATCAAAACCTTCGACGACGCAGCACTAAAGATGTTGCTCGGCATGGATTTCGTGCCAGTCCTTTACGGCGACGCCGTGTTAGACGAGACGCTCGGTTTCACCGTGCTCAGCGGCGACCAGCTTGTGGCATACTTGGCGATGAAGTTTAACGCAGCCAGAATAGTGATAGGCGTGGATACTGACGGTTTGTATGACGCAGACCCCAAAACGGCAAAGAACGCTAAACTGTATACTCATTTAACGCTCAGCGAACTTGAGAAAGTTAAGTCGAGGCTGGCGGGCTCAGCGGCGGTTGATGTTACAGGCGGCATGCTCGGCAAAATCAACGAACTTATCCCCGTAGTAGCGCAAGGCATCCCAGTAGCCATCGTGAACGCAGCGAAGCCGAACCGCACTTATAAAGCGCTTATCGGCGGCTCGGTGGAAGGCACGCTTATAGAGAAGGAATAAACGTGGCTGAGGAAACAGCAAAGCGCAAGGCAGACCACATCAAGATTTGCCTAAACGAGAAGGCGCAAGCCAAGAAAACCACCGCGAGATTTGAGGACGTTCACTTTATCCATCGTGCTTTGCCTGAAGTTGACAAGGTACAGATTGATTTGTCAACAACAGTTTTTGGCTATAGGTTTTCTGCGCCTTTAATTGTGGGCGCCATGACCGGCGGGACAGTGGAAGCCGCGCGTATAAATGCGGCCATAGCTGAAGCCGTTGAGCACTTGCACTTGGGCATGGGTGTTGGAAGTCAAAGAGCCGCCATAGAAGACGCTAAGCTCGCGGAAACCTTTGCAGTAGCAAGAAAAAAAGCGCCCAACGCTTTCCTAATCGCTAACATAGGCGGCGTCCAGCTTGTCCACGGCTACGGTTTAAAAGAAGTAAAGAAAACCGTGGAGATGATAGATGCTGATGCTGTGGCGATACACTTAAACGCGCTACAGGAGGCTGTCCAGCCCGAGGGGCAAACAAACTTTAAGGGAGTTCTCGCGAAAATAGGCGAAATCGCGGCGGCAATTGAAAAGCCCGTCATCGTTAAGGAGACAGGCGCGGGCATTGCTGCGGAAGACGCTGAGAAGCTGGAAGCTGCAGGCGTGAAAGCAATAGATATCGGCGGCGCAGGCGGAACAAGCTTCGCGGCTGTGGAGTATTACCGCGCGAGAGGGCAGGAAACGGGCATCCAGCATTTTTTGGGCGACGCCTTCTGGGACTGGGGTATCCCAACCGTCATAAGCCTCATAGAAACAACCCAAACAGTTAAGATACCAGTCATCGCGTCTGGCGGCATACGCAGCGGCATGGACATGGCCAAGGCGCTGGCGCTTAACGCCTCTTTAACAAGCATTTCGCAACCAGTGCTGCAAGCAGCAATTAAAGGCGCAAAAGATGTGGCGAGCTTGCTTTCGCTTTTTATAGAGGAATTGCGGAACGTCATGTTTCTTGTAGGCGCAGATAACGTGCAGAAACTGGCGAAGACGCCGGTTGTGGTTATGGGTAAAACTGCGGAGTGGCTGAAGGCAAGAGGCTTTAATGTTGAAGCCTACGCTAAGAGAGGCGCATTCTAACATGGACATAGAAAAGTTTCTTGAAGAAACAGCATCGCTAATAGACAAGGCAATTGAGAAGTATATACCGAGAAGATTTTCCGAGAATGCCATTCTCTTTAAAGTTAACCCGCCCCAGTACAGCTTTAACTTGGAAGCACTAAACAAGGGCGTAGCCGAGCCCATCTGGGATATGCTGGACAGAGGCGGAAAAAGATGGCGCCCCGCGCTATTTCTGCTCATCTGCGAAGCACTGGGCAAAAAGCCCGAGGACTGCTTAGACTACGCAATCATACCCGAAGTGGTCCACAACGGCACGCTCATAATCGACGACATCGAGGATTCCTCAGAGCTTAGACGGGGAAAACCGTGCACATACAAGATTTTCGGCTTGGACATCGCTGTCAACGCTGGAAACTCCATGTATTATCTGCCGCTTCTGCCGTTGATGGCGAAAAAATCTGAGTTACCAGCGGAAACCGTCAGGGACATCTACGAGATTTACGCTGAGGAAATGATAAACCTCAGCATGGGCCAGGCAATGGACATCGCGTGGCATAGGGGCATAGCCGACGCTGACAAGTTAAGCGAGCAAGATTACCTGCAGATGTGCGCTTACAAGACGGGCACGTTAGCGCGGATGGCCGCCAAAATCGCCGCTGTGCTCGCAGGCGCCAACAGGGAGTTGGTGGAAAAACTCGGTCACTATGCTGAAAGCATCGGCGTAGCTTTCCAGATGCAAGATGACATTCTGGATTTGACGGGGAAGGAGTTTGCGGAGAAAAAGGGCGGCGTCGGTCAAGACATAACCGAAGGAAAAAAAACACTGATGGTTATTTACACGCTGAAGAAAGCAAGTAGCGCTGACAGGAAGCGCCTAATTCAGATTCTTAACATGCACACCTCAGATCAAGCCTTGCGCAATGAAGCCATCGCGCTAATGCAGAAGTATGGCGCCATAGACTACGTGAAGCAAACTGCTGCGCGGATAGTTGAGGAAAGCTGGAACGAAGTGGATAAGCTTTTGCCGGCATCCGCGGCTAAGGAAAAATTAAAAGCGTTCGCTGAATTTCTGATTAAAAGAACCATATAACACCCCCTTAGAGAGCGTAAAACCCTTGACGTTGGAAAATGACTCAGCCCTTCGAGAGCTTATTCTAAAAGCCGCGTTACTGAATGCGCTGCAGCACGGCGGCAAAGCTCAGGCAGGCGCAATAATAGGCAGAGTCATAGGCGAGAGGCAAGAGTTGAAAACTCAGGCTAAAGAGCTGACAGGCTTAATCAGCAGGATAGTTAACGAGGTCAACAGTCTTTCCATTGGCGAACAAAAGCGCAGAGTCGAAGAAAAATGGCCCGAGGCTCTAAAGAAGGAGAAAGCCGCGGAAGAAGAGAAGCAGCTTCCACCTTTGCCGAACGTGGAGAAGTATGCGCAGGTGGTTACGCGCTTTTCGCCGAATCCTGACTGCGTTCTGCACTTAGGCTCAGCAAGAGCGATAATATTAAGCCACGAGTACGCCCGCATGTATAAAGGCCGCTTCATCCTACGCTTTGAAGACACCGACCCAAAGTTGAAGAGGCCTGTTTTGGAATTCTACGAGCGCATCAGGGAAGACCTCGCATGGCTCGGCTGCAAAGTAGATGAGGAATATATCCAAAGCGACAGGCTGCCCCTCTACTACAAGTATGCGGAGCAGCTTCTGCAGGAAGGAAACGCTTACGTCTGCATCTGCCAACCAGAACAGTTCAGGAAAAGCATTTTGAAAAGCAAGCCGTGCAGTTGCCGTGACCTCCAGCCAGAGGAGCAGCTGAAGCGATGGAAGCTTATGCTGGAAGGCGGCTACGGTGAAGGCGAAGCCGTAGTGCGCATTAAAACCGACTTGGCGCATCCGAATCCCGCAGTGCGCGACTGGCCCGCGCTCCGAATCATTGACACGGAAAAGTATCCGCACCCGCGCGTAGGCAGCAAATACCGTGTCTGGCCCTTATACAATATGGCGGCAGGCATAGACGACCACTTAATGGGCGTTACGCATGTAATCCGCGGCAAAGAGCACTTGACAAATCAGGTGCGGCAGGAATACATGTATAGACATTTGGGCTGGAGCTATCCTGAGGCTATACATTATGGAAGACTGAAGATAACAGGTGCTTTCTTGAGCAAATCAAAAATTGTCCAGGGCATACGCGAAGGCATCTACAAGGGTTGGGACGACCCGAGGCTGGCAACTTTTGCGGCGCTGAGGAAACGGGGAATAACGCCCGCAGCCATTAAGAAGATGATAATTGATGTTGGGCCCAAGACTGCGGATGTGACGCTGAGCTGGGAGAATCTTTATGCTTACAACCGCAAGCTTCTGGACACGCAAAGCAGCAGATACTTCTTTGTATCCGAGCCCGTTGAGCTGAAAGTCAAAAATGTTCCGTGCGCATTGGAAGCTAAACTTCCGCTGCATCCAGAAAAACCTGAACTCGGCTTTAGAAAATATACCGTAACGCCCAAGGGCGAAGACTCGGCGGTGTCTTTTTGGATTGCAAAGAAGGATGCGGAAGCCTTCAAAACTGGAGAAATGCTCAGGCTCATGGAACTTTTCAACGTAAAGATAGAACGCGCGGCGTCTAACTTATTGGAAGCACAATTTGCCAGTACAGCATATGAGGAGGCGCGAAAAGTGAAAGCTAAGCTTATCCATTGGATACCAATGGGCGAAGAAATCTCCTGCCAAGTGGTTATGCCCGATGCGTCGGTGAGCAAAGGCTTGGCGGAAAGCGCTTGCAAAAAGTTAAAGCCAGACACAATAATACAGTTTGAACGATTCGGCTTCGTTCGTGTAGACAGAAATGCTGCGGAATTAGTGGTTTACTATGCCCACAAATAGCCGAGGAATGTGATAGGTATGCGGAAACAGGAGAAATTCATAATTTGGCCAGCCTACTTTGACCAGACCAAAACAAGGAAGGAGGGGCGTCGTGTTCCAAAAGCTTTGGCGGTGCCGAATCCAAAAATAGCTGAGGTCTCCACGGCTGTGGCGCAGGCTGGTTTAAAGCATGAGGTATTCGCTGAAGCCGCGTATCCGAAGACGCCTTGGCTTAAGACTGGACTGATAATGGTTGAGAAGAGAGGCGCTAAGGAACAAGTTATACGTAAAGTTGCGAAACAACTTTTGAAGTTACGAGGCGAAAAGCCCAAACCGTAGTGGCGGCTTAGCTTTTTTCTTCCTTGCCTATTAGAACAGCGTTTATGACGCCGTCGCTGCCTGGGCTAGAAGTAACACGAGCCATCCCAAGCGACGTTTCTATCTCAGCGCCTTTGGTTATCACGCCTCTGCGGTCATAATCCACGTTAGCGCGGTTTCTGACAACACGCAATATCTCGGCTTTCTCGGTTTTACCTGTTTTCGGGTCAGTAACGCATGCGTATTTTTCGCTTAAAACCTTAACTTTAACTTGGCCGCCACGCCCTCTTACGAGGCGCCTCTTCGGTTCGCCGACTGTGGTCTCTGCTGGAAAACCACCTATCTCGAATTTTCGCTTTCCTCTGTAAGCGTGCTTCTTACCGCCTGTTCGTTTCCTTTTGCGTAAACTACCATGCCAAACCGACATCGTTCATGTCCCTTTTTTAATTGCTAAGCTTAAGTGTTCACTACAACCGCTATTTTGTCATATAAACGTATCCATTTGTAGAAGATTAACAGCCCATCTTCAATAGGACCTTTAAAGACAAAAACATTGGCTGGAATAAGGGCAAAACAGAAAAAGAGAAAGGGGTTGCCTTCCTACATTGGAGGCGGCGCTGGCGGTGTTGCAGGTTGTGCTTGTTGCGGTTTTATTTGGAAGAAGGCTACTGCCAATAGCAGTAGTCCTATCCATATCAGGATTACACCAATGAACAAAGCTATCAGTAGCACTGCGCCTACGAGCATAAGCAGCCCGGCTGTTGAGAACAAGCCTACGCCGGATTTTGCGGAAAGTGTTGTCAACGAGCGCCTGACGAAATAGAATGCGATGATTGCGAAGATCCAGAGGACAAGAAGTGTTACGAAAAATCCTGTTATGAAAGGCATTATGGCGCTTATGTCCAGATTTGATACGTCCGGAGTTAATCCAGATAGAGCTGACCAGTCGCCATTCCAGTCTGGATAAACCGTGTATAGAAATTCAGTAAGCGACGATAGAACCATTAGGATAAGTGTTCCTACTGCAATTACTCCGCCAACTATCCCTATTATTAAACCGTAAAGTGCATTGTTAAAAATGCCTTTTTCAACATAGTAGCTGGCTAAATTGTATAGGGCGACCATAACGAGTATTAAGCCTACAAGTTCGATGATTCCATAATAGCTTAAGAAGGGGATAACTCCGAGGAACATTAGGATTGCGCCGACGCCGCCAAGTGTTTTGCTTGTTTCTATTTGCATTTTGATTTCCTCAAACATTCGTTTCAGTTTGTTGGTAATAAAAGCTTTTTGCTGGTGGCGTTGAACCGCCTTAAACGCAGCGGCATTATTTGAGGTCTTTGCCTTCGAGTTGATCTTTGAGTATCCCGTAATAGCTTCGGAGGTATTCTTTGCCGGCGTCTGTTATGGTATAGATTTTTCGTGCTCTTCCCTCATGGGTTTGTTTTTGGCTTTTGAGGAAGCCTCTTCGTTCCAAGCTGTTAAGCGTGGGATAAAGCGCGCCGTGTCTAAGTTTTATTTTGAAGTTTGTTTCTATCTTCTTTTTGATCATGTAGCCCCATAGTGGTTGGGTTTGAACCATGCGTAATAGTTGGACATCTAGTAGGTTTTTGATTATGCGTTGAACAATTGCTTTTCGGTAGTTTTCTGACATGCTTTTTCCCTGTGATTGGGGTTCTGTGTGGATTTCTTGTGTTTTGGTTTATTTAATTTATGTTTAGTTTTGGTGTGGTGTATTGTTTTGTTATGCTTAGTTATG
The DNA here is from genome assembly GCA_026014545.1 of Candidatus Bathyarchaeota archaeon. Taxonomy (GTDB): domain Archaea; phylum Thermoproteota; class Bathyarchaeia; order Bathyarchaeales; family Bathycorpusculaceae; genus JAOAIV01. The sequence continues at coordinate 47,668 of JAOZIH010000003.1, read as the reverse complement.
CTTTTTTATGCTTGTAGTATGTATGAACGTTTATATGTGCGTTTAGTCTTTATAGAGACATGCGATATGTACGATAAAGGACATATTGTACACAAGTCCAACAGAAAAACTGTTGAACAAAAAAACAGAAGGAACAAAAAATGGTAAACCCACAAAAAGAAGCCCAAGTCAAACTAATGAAAGGTCTCCTAGATTTGATTATCTTGCAGTTTCTAAGTGTGGAGCCTATGCATGGTTATCAGGTTATAACGAAGATACGGCGGACTTTCGGTGTTTACTTTGGGCCCAGCACTATCTATCCGCTGTTGGCTGCGCTTGAGAAGAAGGGCTATGTGCATAGCGAATGGAACATGGCAAGCGAGCGGCCGCGGAAAATCTACAAGCTTACGGCTGAAGGCCAAAACATACTAAACTACACAGAAAACACACTAAACCTCATATGCCAAAAAATAAGCACACCAGCAAACATAGACATCGCTGTTGAATCCGCCAAGTCGACAGCATTCAATCCGATGCTGAAGAAAATTAGACTACACCAGCCGCTCATTTAACCCCGCGGCGTCTTAATATGGCAACTGCGCAAACGCTTCTCCTTCGGGCACCGACAAGCAAGAATTGACTCTGGGCTGCGGTACTGTTTGCTACGGCGCTCAATTTTCAGCGAAAATGTTAACATGTTGAAAAATTATATTTCTTCAGCTACCCCTACTTAGTATTGTCATGCAAGGTGAAGCCTTGACTCAAAATTCCATTAACACAAGCGATGAATTGCAGCAAATTTTATGCTTCTGCAGACATATCGCGGGGGCAGCCCCAATCATAGCTGTGAGCTTACTCGGCGAGCAAACGCTGGGAAAATTAAGTGCAAAGGCTACTTTTGAGTTAATTTTAGTAATTCGAGATTTTCAGCCGAGACTAATGAGTTATGTCAAAAATATTGGCGGAAGAACAATTATCATTTTTGCAGTTGACCAATGGGTTTTTGAAAGAGATGTTGAACGTGGATTTTTAGGTGAAGCATTAGCATCCGCACTAATTTTCCCATACACCGCTCTTTGCGGAAAGGAGTACTTGTATAAACAGGAAATTATGCTGAAGAAACGGTTAATCCTTGAGTTATTGGAAAATTTGGTTCAAACTTTTCCAGAACTTTCTCATAACTTTCAAATTAAACCAGAATATTTCATGTACGAAGTTATGCTGAATCGAATCCGCATTTTTCCGCCATTGTCTTACAGCCATTCAAAATTTATGAGCGAAACTGCCCCCAAAAGAGAGCTTGAATTAGTTTTCCACGGCTACATGGAAGCCTTAAAACAGCTTGAAAAAGAGGAGAAAATCCTTTTTTCAAACGGCTATGTGCTGCTTCACAAAAAATTTGTGGCTGAAAGTAAAAACCCGAAGATCCGTTTAGCGAACCTTTCAAGGAACGCGCCGCGAGCACTATTCACTTCAGTATTTAATGCTTTGCCGCAACTTCTTAACGCTTTTTCGCAGAACACGGATGCGTTACTGAACTTTCAAAAATTCTCCATAAACAGAGAAGCAGATGTGCCACAGCGTCTTGTGGATCCGCAAAAATATATTTTTGTTCCCACAGCACAGGGCTTAGTTTCCTTAGCTGATAGAATTGACATTAACACTTTTGTCCGAAAGATGCTTCTGAACGGTGAGAAGGCCGATGTCACATTTAACAGGGTTGGCGGAGTGCTAAACGATGTATACCTAATAACGGCTTCAGCCCAAGGCGTAGAGAAGAAAGTCATTGTCAAACGATTTAAGGACTGGTCTGGCTTCAAGTGGTTTCCGCTGGCACTCTGGTCTTTCGGAGCCCGCTCCTTCGCTGTTTTAGGCCGAACTAGGCTTGAAAAAGAATGCGCAATAAGCGAACGCCTACGCTGCGAAGGCTTCAATGTTCCAAAGATTTTATACGTAAACCACAAAGAACGCTTGGTTTTCATGGAGTACGTAGAAGGAGAAGACTTGAGCAACGCTATTAAGCGCATTGCAACATCAGAAAAAACAGAAGAAAATCTCGCAAAAATAACGATGGTGGGCGAGATATTCGCGCGAGTACATACCCTTGACATTGCATTAGGCGACACTAAACCCGAGAACATAATATGCACTTCGGATGACAAAATTTACCTTCTAGATTTTGAGCAAGCTTCATATGGCGGCGACAAATCATGGGACATAGCCGAATTTCTCTACTATTCAGGCCATTATTTGCCGCCCTTATACAGCAATGGCAAAGCAGAAGCAATTGCGACAGCCTTCATAAGCGGCTACTTGAAGGAAGGCGGCGATGTGCACGTTATAAGGAAAGCAGGCGCTTCTAAGTACACGAGGGTTTTCAGCGTTTTCACGTTGCCCTCTATACTATTAGCCATGTCGAAAGCTTGCAGAAAAGCCGAAGCACGGAGGTAAACGCGTATATGGTCAAGAATAGCACGACCGTAACGTTCTATGGCGGCGTCAATGAAATAGGCGGAAACAAAATCCTGCTTCAAGACAAAGACACACGCGTATTATTCGACTTCGGCATGTCCTTTACCATGCGGAAACAGTTCTACTCGCCGCCTTTCCTCTCACCAAAAAGTGAAAACAGCCTTCAGGAGCTCGGGATTCTCCCGCGAATCAAAGGCGTCTACAAATTCGATCATAGTCCAGCCGAGGTTGACGCTGTTTTCATATCGCATGGCCACTTGGATCACTGTGCTTATTTGTCATTCATAAAACGCGAGGTTCCCATATACTGCGGAGAAACAACCCAGATAATTTTGCAGGCGCTCAGCGAAATTCGTCGGCCAGACTTGGAATTCAGCGTCGCTGACATCGCGTTTAAGACGTTTCGCACAGGCAAAAAAATCCAAGTGGGCAGCTTAGAGATTGAGCCGTTCCACGTGGATCACTCGGTTCCAGGCGCATACGGTTTCCTCATTCACACTTCAAAAGGCACAGTTGCGTACACCGGCGACTTCAGAGACCACGGCGCCAAACCCGAGTTAACCCGCGACTTTGTGGAACACGCGGCGAAAGCAGAGCCCGTTGCGGTGATAACTGAAGCCACAAACATGACTGGCGCGACCGTGTCATCCGAAGTTGAAGTTGAAAGCAAGTTGGACAGCATCGTTGCAGCAGCGGACGGCATTGTGCTTGCGGAATTCAGCTACTCGGATGTTGACCGATTGAACTCTTTCTTTCACATAGCCAAGAAGAATCAGCGGTGCCTTGCGATTTCGCTGAAGCAGGCGCATCTGCTGGAGGCGCTTCGAAGAGACAAGGGCTTAACTGTGCCGGCGCTGGAGGATGAGGATGTATTGATTTTTCGAAAGTCGAAGAAGCGTTTTGACAAGTGGGAAAGCCAGCTTATTGAGCGGTACAGCGGGCAGAACAAGATTTTTGATGTGTTCGATGTTTCGAAGCAGCAGTGCAAAGTGGTGCTTGCCGTTTCTTTCCACGATTTTGAGGAGCTTGTCCAGCTTAAGCCCGTGGCAGGCAGCTGTTATGTGCTTTCCGCATCGGAGCCATTCAACGAGGAGATGGAACTGGACTACGAGCGGCTAGTTAACTGGCTTAGGCATTATGGCTTGCCGCAATACCACGTGCATGTGTCAGGGCATATTATGCCGCTAAAGCTGAAAAAGGCACTTAAAGAAATTGGCGCCGCACAAATCTTTCCTATTCATACCGAGAGCGCAGACTTATTCGCCAAGTTTATGCGCGACCTGAAAGGCAAAGTGACACTTGTTGAAAAAGGCAAAGAGTACCCGCTTTAGCCCGCGAGCATTTATTATATGCTTTGGATAAAAAGAATAAGTGTGTGAGCTTTATGAGTGAAGTCTGGTATTATAAGGGCTTGTATAAGGTTAAAGTGATAACTGAAAGCAAAGGCTACTGGATTATCGAAGCACTTGAAGAATTCGAAGACATCGTTGACGGCGAGAAGGTTAAAGTTAAAGTTGGCGAGCAACGCATTGTGCCCTCTGACGTCGTTTTTAAGCGGAAGCGCTTGGCTCCGCCTGTTAAAGAGCATGCGTACGAGTTGAAGATGGAAAAGAAGCTTAAACAGTTAGTCGCTGAAGACGAAAAGCAATGCAAAAAATAACGCTGGCGACGCTGTAAAAAATGAGCAGTAATCTTTAGTTTTGATTCTGCTTGCTGCTTCATAAGCTATAAGCCCACAAAACCCGCTGATTATTTTACGATCACCGATGACGCTCTCGCCAGCGTTTAGCCGCAGAATTCGCATCATATTTCACAGTTTAGGCTTAAGCTGCTTAGGCGGCGCCATATTCCTCCAAGCCCTAGTTTTTGCAGACATTCTCCAGCGAGGATACTTCATGGCAGTAGAACAGAATGCCGCTGTACTCACGTTTGAGGTTGCGCTGACAGTTTTCGCCATAATATACTTCATCTACATTTACCAGCGCCTACTGCGCCAAGTCCACTAGGCTGGTGGACGCACTTTTAACTGCATGTTTAGGGCATGCCTTATTCAAATCCCATTAATTCTTCTCCAGAAAATCGGCAGAAAATTCAAAGCTTAAATGACTCACATACATCTTTTTCTGTCAGGAGAAAAATGCCATTGGCAAACGGGAAAATAGCTGAAGGAGATTATGTGCTTCTCTGCTTGGACCCGCGTCGAACATACCTAGTCAAGGTTGAAGCTGGAAAAACCTTTCACACTCACAAGGGCTTCATAAAGCTTGACGAGCTTGTAGGCAAGGAGTTCGGCACAGCCGTTCCAAGCAGCGTGGGCGTAGAGTTCACGGCGCTGAAGCCTTCGCTTACAGATTACATTATGAAGTCGTCTAGGAAGACGCAGATAACCTATCCAAAGGACGCCGCGTTAATCGTCATGTTCAGCGGCATCGGCCCGGGAAGCCGCGTTGTAGAGTCGGGCACTGGAACAGGCGCTTTAACCACAGCGCTTGCGCATTACGTGAAACCAGACGGCAAAGTTTACACTTACGAGTTGCGCGAGGAGTTCCAGAAAAACGCCGAGAAAAATCTGAAACGTGCGGGTCTGCTGGATGTTGTGGAGCTGAAGAGCGGCGATGTCACCGCCGGCATCGACGAGCGCGATGTTGACGCGGTAATCCTAGACTTGGCGGTTCCATGGCTTGTTGTGCCTCATGCCTATGAAGCGCTGAAGCCGTCGGGCACGATAGTTTCCTTTAGCCCAACAATTGACCAGGTTGTTAAAACAGTTGAGGCGCTTAAAGAGAATAATTTTGTTTTCATAGAGACTGTAGAGTGTCTGATGCGCAGCATGCAGGTGGAACGGGGAAAAACGCGGCCGCATACAATGATGACTGGACATACAGGCTACATCACTTATGCACGCAAGGCCCTTAAGGCTCAGCAGCAGGAGTCAGCTTGAAACTGCAGCCTTCGCTGGCTTGGCTGGAGCACTTGTTGGCTAGGCGGTTGCTGTTATTTGAGGTTGGCTTAATCGCCAGAAGGCTTCTTTCAGCTGTTCGCTGCGTGTCCAGCCGTAGTAGAGGCCTGCCAGTTTGCCGAAGCATGGAATGAAAATATTGTTTATGAACCTGTAGAGTGTTGGATTGCGAACCCGGTTTTCCAAGAATGTAGGCTTCCAAATTCTAATGTTGTATTCCCAGCAGCGGATGAAGAAATCCCATCGGGCTCTTGTCAATGAGTCAAGCTCCGCACCTTTATTATTCATTAGCATACAGTTTTCGAGAGGCACGAAAAACAGCGGCACATAAAACGCTCTGTAGTCTTTGAGTTTGTCCATGAGTTCAAGTGTGGCCAAGACATCTTCTTCCTTCTCGTCTGGAAGCCCAATAATTAAGGTTGCCAGCGGACACCACTCGTTATCGTTTAGTATTCCAAACGCGCTGGTAACAATTTCTTGCCACTGCTCCGGCTTGTAGGGAAGCATTTTGCCAGCCATATACTTCCGCATAAGCCGAGTGCTACCTGTTTCTATGCCCGTTTCAGCGGTAACTATTGGTTTACCGCCAAGCGAATACCAACTGTGTTCAATTAGAATCTCCGCCAATTCCTTAACCATCTGCGGATTGTTGACTACAGGCGCCAGAGACATGTGCGATAATTGGATGCTTTTGACAGCTGGGTGACCGCCTACGGTTTTCACCAGCTTCACCACTGCCTCCCTGTTAGGGATGAAGCTCTTGCTTTTCGCGCCATACAAGAAAATGTCTTCTGTGATCAGGGTTATGTGGTCGCTACCTTCCCTCGTGGTCACCTCAACTTCCTGCATAACCCGGTCCAGCGGCACATCCACGCGTATCTGCATGGTAGGCGTGCAGAATTGGCAGTTTCGCCCGCAGCCCTTGGAAATTTCAACTTCACCGTGCACAGCGGCATGCCTAATTAGGGGCATTGTGCCATAGTCCCAGTTGCTCATGCTCTCGTCGGCGCGAACTACACGCGGAATCGGTTCTCCGTTGACAGCTTTCCGGAAAACATCAATTATGACATCAGGTTTTCCTCCGATGACAACGCAGTCCACGCCATATTTGTCAGTCATCTGCTTCCGTTCCAGCTGCCAAGAACCAAAGCCGCCAACTATTACCTTTGGCTTAAACTTTTTGATAGCCGGATGAGTTACAAGCTTTCGGAATTCAATGGCGTTCATCGATTCGCCGCCGCCAATAACCGAAGAATAAGTTTTGCTGACATAACCCATGCCTGTAGGATCCATCGAAGAAATGCCGATGACCTTCGTGTTTGGCCCCACAAACTCGTCTAAGTCGAAAGGATGCGTCACAATCACATCCGACTCAGAGAAGCCGCTTTCCAGCAGCATGGCTTCAACCTTTCGCAAACCGTAAGGCGCATACTTGGCGCGGCCATCAGCACCGCGGGGCACTGGCGGATAAAGTGATTTTCGGGCAAGGCTCAACGGGATTGGCCCTAAAGCGAAGCCCGCGGAAAAAGCCATGAATGGATTATTGAAGAAATCGCTCATTTCAGTTGCTGAAGCGGTAAGCACAATTTTAGCGCCTGAACTTGCAGTCATACAGTCCCTTCATCTTCAGATAGTGAAAAAGAATGCTTTCCAAGCCTTATTAAAAATTACTGTTTGCCTCGTGACAGATGCCGCAACCATGCTGGTTGATTGCCGTCCGAGTAACTCTGAACTTTCATCCGCAACGGTCAAGCTAATGCCTTCTCATCATCCGGCAAAAAATACTAAGTTAACCTGAAGATAAAAGGGTTCTTAGACAAGCCGCTGAATTAATCAAGAGCACGCTGTTAACCTTTTTAACTCAAAAGGCGCAATCAACTATTAAACCTGAAGATGAGACTATGCCCATAAAATACTATCCTGCGCCAGACATTAAAAAGCAAGTGGACGAGATTGCTGCTGCACTAAATCTGCATCATGTTGTGCCTCAATTCGTTTTCTGCGTCCGAAGCAGAGGCTCCAAAGCTAGGCGCACAATCGCCCGCATCCACGGGTTAGGCAAAATCTGGCAAGATGTCCTGAACCTTCCACCGTCCTACACAATTGAGGTTATATCTGAAATTTATGACAAGATGTCTAAGGAAGAGAAAGAGAAAACCCTCATCCACGAGCTTCTGCATATACCCGGCGGCTTCTCAGGCGGCTTCCGCCCTCATAAGGGCTATGTAGAAAAAGCGATTGTGGAAAAACTATACAGGAGACTTCAGCAAGCGCGGGCCTCTGGAAAATTTGACCGTTATTTATAATATTTGGCATGTAACATTTTTAAGGAACAAAAAGACTGAAAGATGAAACCATCTCCGCTTGTAAAATCGCAAAAAACAGACCAATAACGTGGCACGCATGTTTCAAATGAAGTTCCCGTACTATTCCAGGAGGTTAATTTAAACGAAACACCAGATGAAAAGCCTAAAGCACAATGGAATATATGTTCCACAATACGATTACAAGGGTTTCAGCGTCAAGATAAAAGGTCAAGCGATAAAGCTTTCGCCGAAAGGCGAACAAATGGCTGTCGCGTGGATAAAGAAACGGCAGTCTGCAACATCTCCTCCGGATAAAGTCTTCATGAAGAACTTCATGCGCGAATTTTTGGAGCAATTGCAGCGCGAAAATCCATCATTGCAATTTTTAACGGGCTTCGCCAATGAATACTTACAGAAGATAGAAAGCTCCGATGGAAACGACATATGCAATCCGGATTCGGCGATTCATCAGGATATTGACTTCGCTGAAATTTTGGATTTTGTAAAACGCGAAAAACTGCTTAAAGAAACAATGATGCCAGCCGAGAAAAAGCAGAAGGCTGCTGAACGCAAAGCGCTGAGAGAGAAGCTGAAAGCGTATTATGGCTTCGCCGAGGTTGATGGGCAAAAACTGGAAATAGCCAACTGGACTGCTGAGCCCTCATGTCTCTTCGCGGGACGCGGCGATCACCCGCAGCGTGGTAGATGGAAAGAAGGACCACGTGAAGAGGACATAATCTTGAATCTCTCTCCAGACAGCCCGCGGCCTCCTGGAAACTGGAAAGCCATCGTGTGGGAACCAGATAAAATGTACCTGGCAAAGTGGGAAGACAAACTCACGGGAAAAATCAAGTACGTCTGGTTCAGCGACTCCGCTTTTCTTAAGCAGAACCGTGAAAAGGAAAAGTTCAAGAAGGCCGAGGCGCTGGGCAAACAAATAAGCAAGATTGAGGAGCATATACTCAAGAACCTTGATTCTAAAGACGAAAAGCGACGGAAGATCGCCACGGTCTGCTGGCTCATCTTGGGCCCAAACATGAGGGTAGGCGACGAAAAAGACCCAGATGAAGCAGACACGGTAGGCGCAATCACGCTTAGACCAGAGCACATCAAAATCGAAGGCGATACCTTGCACTTCGACTTCTTAGGCAAAGACTCGGTGCGCTGGGTGAAAAGCATGAAAGCTCCGCCGTCGGTCATCAGAAACATCAGTGAATACGCCAAAAACTGCAAAGAATACTTATTCGAGGGCATAGACTCCAAGAAGGTTTCACGTTTTCTTTCGGAGAAGATGCCGGGTTTAACCGCCAAAGTCTTCCGCACGTGGAGATGCACAAAAACCCTGCGAGAGGAGCTAGCCAAAAGCGGCGTAAAGAAGAATGACCCAGAATACATAAAGAAATATTATGCTAAACTGGCTAATTTGAAAGTGGCTGAAGTGGCTAATCACAAGCGCAAGATTCCACCCAATTTTGATGAGCGCCTAGCCAAAAAAGAAGCCAAGCTCAAGGAGATGGAGGCGCAGCTGGAGCAGAAGAGGGCGGAAGGCAAGAAAACCGCGGCGCTTGAAACTCGCATAGAAAAAGCACGCTTAGATTTGGAGTTAACAAGGCTTACGAAAGAGTACAACTTGGGGACATCGCTTAAGTCTTACATTAATCCTATGGCTTACGTGGAGTGGGCGCGGAAAGTCAATTTTGACTTGGAAAAGTTTTATCCAGCAACATTGCGCAAGAAGTTTAGTTGGGCGCTGCAGCACAAGCGTGCTAAATCTGAAATCGAGTGCGCCACTGCATGAAGCTCATTGAAACAAAAGAAGGCACACTAATCGAAGTGTTTGTCAAGCCAAACCAGCCGCGGTTCAGCGTCAAGCTTGAGGGCGATGAGATTACAGTCCTCTGCACGGAAGAGCCCGTAAAGGGCAAGGTAAACAAGGAGCTCATAAAGGAACTTTCAAAGCTTTTCCATAGTGATGTCGAAATAGTTTCGGGATTAACCTCGAGACAGAAGCGTTTGGTTGTAAAGAACATGCACAGTGCCGAGGCAGAAACGATTCTCCGTAGCTTTTTGAAATAACCCTTTTATAAGGCAGCCTGAAAACCACGTTTATTATTTGCACGCACACTTTGCGGCAGAAGAGACGCAATACACAAAAATAAATACTAGATTCACGTGCAATCAAACGAACTGAAAAGGGTGACGATTTGCCAAAAAATGAAATCAGGTTGCAATACTCGGGTTACGTTATATTCGCTGCAAAACTACTCAGCGTTGCCACGGGGCTTATTTTTCAATTCATGCTTGGGCGGTCAATTGCGGCGGAAAGCCCTGAATACGCCATCTGGGGAAACATCAACACCCTTATCCCATACTTCACGTTGATGGCCGGTGTCGTGCCCTTCTGGGTCATGCGCTGCGTGGCAAGAGAGAAGGAGGGGGCAGCCAAAACTGGGCTTACAATAAATTTGATTTTTTCCTTGATAGCTACAACCGCGTATCTAGTAATTATCCCTCTTATGCTTCCCTATCTTCTCGCGGAAGCAGGAGTAGCTCATCCAGAGGCATATTTGCCATTTTATCTAATTGTGTCGGTTCAGATTATTGAGTCATACCTGATTGGGCTTTTTGAGCCGTGTATTCAAGCGCGCGCACCGCAGTATATGGGTTACAGCTTGATCTTACAGCAACTAATCAGAGTAATTGTAGGCTACGTGATAATTATCCAGTTGGGGCAGCCTCTTCTAGGCGCGATAGTATCCACCATCATTGCGCTAGCCATGCAAGCAGCTTTTTACGCTTGGTTTCTTGCAGACCAGTGGAAGCAGCCCATGCAATTTGGCTATGTAAAAGAATGGCTTAAAGGCTCAGTACTCGTCATATACAGCGTTGTAGGCGGCGTAATTGCAAACTTCGTTTTTATCATGCTATTTTACTATGGCGGCTACGGCGGCATGGACATATACTATGCTGCACTGCAGATTGCAAACGTTATCACATATTCTGGCGCCATATCTTATGCACTTTATCCAAAGCTTTTGGCGGAAGGAAAAAGCGAGGATATCACTACTTCTTTGAAGTCAGTGCTGATGTTTGCGCTCCCAATGAGTGTTGGCGCCATAGCCCTCTCAAGCTCATACATAGTGCTATTAAGAACTGAAACTACCGCGTTGTATCCAGGCGCAGAGCTTGTTCTCGTGGTTTTAGCGTTGGATTCGCTTGTTTCGGTTGTATCCAGCATTTATAGCTCTGTCGTCGTGGGAGTTGAAACAGTTGATCACGAGCGCTTATCCTTCAAGTCAATGGCGCGAAGCAAATTATTTCTGCTTTATTCGCTTTCTTACCTGCATTTTGCCATAACGATTCCGGCGACCTATTTTGTTTTGACTACTTACGCGTTTCATCAGCCGTTTTTAGCGGCTTTCTCCGTTTGCGCCATCAACGCCGCGGCGCGATTCCTCATGTTCCTAATTCTGGTTGCCATGGTTCGCGGCATGATCAAGATTGCAATACCATGGAAGAGCATAGCAAAGTATGCATTGGCTTCCGCAGCTATGGGCGCCGTGTTATCGCTATTGCCTCACACAAATAAAATATCAACAACCTTGGCTTGGACTGCTATAGGCGGCGTAGTTTATCTGGCAGTGCTAATGGCCATCGATAAAGAAGCGCGGCAGTTGCCGAAGGCTGTGCTAGGCGAAGTTAAGCGGAAAAATTCTGCTGTTTAGGCTTGTAAAGGACTGCTGCCTTGCTAGAGGAGCAAGGCCGCTAAAATTTCTTGAAGTTGCTCTTTGTTTTTGATGCCTTTAAAGATGATTTTGCCGCTGGGAAATGCGCGGAATGACACATCGCGAAAGGCGAATTCAAAGATGATGCCTGAAAGGGAGCTTTTTAGCTGTGCTTTGCCGCGGATTTTGGCGAGCGCTTCGTCTTTCTTGTCGTATTTGAGGGTGACTATGGCGCTTTTTTCTTCACCGCATGTTTCTTCAATTCTCGCCACGTAATCTTCAACCGTTGGCATTAGAGCTGCTCAATCTCCCCTAGAATTTCTGCGAAGCGGTCGATTTCTTCGCGCGTGTTGTAGATGTAGAAGCTTGCTCGGGCAGAGGATTGCAGCTTAAGCGTCTGGTGCAACGGCTGTGCGCAGTGGAAGCCGCTGCGTATCATAACTCCATAATTGTCAAGTAGAAGCGCCACATCATGCGATGATAAACCCTTTATGCCGAAGGGAATTATGCCGCATTTCAGCTTGGCGTCGGTGGTGCCGTAGAGCTCAAGTTTGGTGCAGCAACCTTGAAGCGTTTTTATAGCGTGTTCTGTCAGCATTTTCTCATGTGCCAGCACCTCCTGCATGCCTATTCGCTTGAGGTATTTGACTGCCTCTGAAAGCGCTATGTTGCCGCCGATGTTGGGTGTTCCCGCTTCGAATTTCCATGGCGGCGCATTCCAGTCTATGTTGCAACGACCTGTTTGCTGGTTGTAGACTACTTCTTTTATCATTTCGCCGCCGCCGTGAAATGGCTCCATGGCCTCGAGTAGATGTCGCTTAGCGTATAGCGCGCCTGTGCCTGTTGGCCCCAGCATTTTGTGGCCTGAAAAGGCGAGGAAGTCAGCGTCTAGGTCTTTGACGTCCACGGGTATATGCGGGACTGACTGGGCAGCGTCTACGAGCACGAGTGCGCCGTTTTCGTGGGCGATTTTGGCGATTCGCTTTATGTCATTGATTACGCCGCTGACGTTTGAGATGTGGCTGAAGCTGGCGAGCTTGGTTTTGCTTGAGATTTTGTTTTCTAAATCCGTGTAGTCCAGTGTGCCGTCAGCGTTTACGTTAACATATCTTACTGTGCAGCCGGTTATTTTTGCGATTAGTTCCCAGGGCACGAGGTTGCTGTGATGCTCCATCAGCGACAGCAGCACTTCGTCGCCCTTCTTCAAGTTGCGTAGTCCCCATGTGTAGGCGACAAGGTTAATGCCTTCGGTGGTGCCTCGTGTGAAAACTATTTCCGCTGCCTCACGTGCGTTTATGAAGTCTGCGACCTCTTTTCTGGCGTTTTCGTATAGTTCGGTGGCTTCCTGTGAAAGCGTGTGCACGGCTCGGTGGACATTGGCGTTGTAGTTCTCATAGTATTCTCGTAGGGCGTCGATTACTTGGCGTGGCTTCTGCGTTGTCGCGGCGTTGTCAAAGTAAATCAGCGGGTTTCCGTTTATCTTCCGCTTTAGAATGGGGAAGTCTTCGCGGATTTTGTATGGGTTTAGGATTGTTTTTCCTCCGTGGTACGCAGTCTTCTGGAGAGTCGCTCGGCGAGTTCTTCCTCTTCCAGCGCCTGTTTCTCCTCAAAAGTTAACTCTTTAGGCAACCAGACTGGCGCCACGCCTTTCTGCTCATAATATTTGCGGATTGCCCGTTTTACAGCGCCTACGGCAAGGACGCCGCAGTGGAATTTGACGCTTGGCAGGCCGCCTACTTCTTCGGTTACTCTCTGCCATGTGATGGTTTTCCAGATGTCTTCAAGGCGCATGCCCTTTATCATTTCAGTGACTATGCTTGCGGTTGCGATGTTGGCGGCGCAGCCGTAACTTTCAAAAGTAGCTTTTTCCACTATTTCCTGCTCGTTGATTTTCATGTAGAAGGTTATCATGTCTCCGCATGCGGGATTGCCCGCTACGGCGACGACGTTAGCGTCATCCATCTTGCCCAAGTTCTTGGGGTTTCTGAACAGGTCAAGCACCTTCTGAGTGTAGGGTAAGGGTACACGTGACATTTTAATCAACTCCTGTGGAGCCTACTATGCCTCTTATGCGGTTAACCGCTGCAGGTAATACATCCAGAACATAGGTTATATCTTCTTCTGTGTGGTACCGCGTGGTTTTCATGAGTATGCTGCCGTGTGCTTCGCTGAATTTGCGGCCGATGGCGACGAGCACGTGGCTGGGCTGGAGCAGCCGGCGGCTGCAGGCGCTTCCGCTGGAAACGTAGACGCCTTTGAGGCTTAGCTCGATGGTGAGGGCTTCGCCCTCGCAGCGCAGGAAGCTGATGTTGGCGTTATCCGGCGCACGCTTATCGCCCCGTGGACCGTTGAGCCTTACGTCCGAGAGTTTGGCGAATATGCCGTCTACGAGTTTGTCGCGCATGCTGCGCATGTGGTTCACGTTAGCTTCGAAATCCTGGAACGCCAGCTCGGAGGCTTTTGCGAAGCCTACTATAAGCGGCGTGTTCTCAACGCCGGGCCAGAGCTTCTGCGTGCCTATCTGCCCCTCGAGAATTTTGTCCACGTTTACGCCTTCCCGCACGTAAAGCGCGCCGACACCACGTGGCCCGAGAATTTTGTAGCTGCTTACAGTTGCCAAGTCCACGCGTAGCTCCTGCACGTTAAAGGGAACACGGCCGTAAGCGTCTGAGGCGTCAGTGTGGAACAGCGCGTCGGGATTCCTGTCCTTTACTATGTCTACGGCTTCCTTGATGGGTTGGACAGTGCCGATTTCATTGTTGACTGCGGCGATGCTTACAAGCACCGTTTCCCTGTCCACCGTTTCCTTTAGCCGTTCGAGATTGAGGAAGCCTTCGCTGTCCACGGGCACCTTGCTTACCGTGTAGCCGAATTTCTGCAGCAACTCCGCCACGTGAAGGACGTTTATGGGTTCGATGGCGGAGATCACGATTTTCTTGCCCTTGTGTTTGTTGGCGAAGGCAGCGCCCATCAACGCCAAGTTATTGGCTTCTGTCTCGCCGGGCGTGAACGTTAACTCTTCGAGGATTTTGGCGCCTATTAAGCGGCTGATTTTCTGCGCCGCAGTCATTATGGCTTCGAAAGCTTCCCAGCCAGGCTTATGCGTAAGCGTCGGGTTGCCGTACGCGCGCCGGCTATAATAGGGTAGCATGGCGTCGACAACCTCCTGCGGCACCACTGTGGAGTTTTCGTTGTCCAAGTAAACCTCGCGTGTAATGCCCTCATGCGCCTTGAGAAGTTCCCTAACATTTTCAACCATACAAACCAAACTCTGCCATAGAAAGAGAACATAACACCCTTATATACATTGCAACAAGTCATTTGTAAAGCGAATTGCCAGAGGAAGCGCAAATAGGTAACTAACAAAAATTGGATTTCTTAAACTGTATTTTGGCTTTAAAAATGCATCAGCAGCAAGTTTTCAAATAGGCGTGCTGGAACTATTTATGGGTTTAAAAACGCTAATAACTTGCAAAAGCCCATACTCACGTAATAATAAACTAGTTTGGATGGCGGAAAAGGGACTTGAAGGTAACAGAGCTGCAGGTGCCAGAGCAAGTTAAGGAGATTCTGCTACGCACAGGAATAAGCGAATTGTATCCTCCTCAGGCAGAAGCCATCCAAGCTGGAGTGCTGGACGGCAAGAATTTTGTTCTGGCAAGCCCAACCGCTTCGGGAAAAACGCTGATAGCGGAGCTCTGCAGCCTCAAGCATGTGCTGGAGCGGAATGGCAAAGCCGTTTACCTCACGCCGCTCAGAGCGCTTGCGAACGAGAAATTCGACGAGTTCCAGAAGTACACGGCCATACGTAAGGCAAACGGCAAACGCGTAAGCATAGGCATCAGCACAGGCGACTTCGACAGTAGCGACCCCTGGCTAGAAAAGTACGACATCATAGTCACCACGAACGAGAAAGCAGATTCGCTACTGCGGCACCGCGCCAGATGGATGGAGGACATCTCGCTGATAATTGCGGATGAAGTGCACCTCCTTAACGAGGCAGAACGCGGCCCAACGCTTGAGGTGGTGCTCGCAAGGCTAATGCAGATTAACCCGGCGCTGCAGATTCTCGCGTTAAGCGCAACCATAAACAACGTCGAGGAAATCGCGGCTTGGCTCCACGCGCAATACGTGATAACCGAGTGGCGTCCAGTCACGCTTAAAGAGGGCATACTGCTGCACGAGGAAATCCAATACCGAGACGGAGACGCAAGAAAAATCGATAAGAAAACTGCAAATCCCGTCATCAACCTTGTGCTGAACACCATAAAAACAGATGGGCAAGCGCTTGTTTTCACGTCAACAAGGCAGAACTCAGTGACATGGGCAAAGAAAATCGCTGACTACACCGCCGAAGCCCTCTCCAAACCGATAAAAAGAGCCCTGGAGCACGAAGCAGAGAAAATCCTATCCGCAGGCGAAAGAACACGCATCAGCGAAAGCCTCGCTGCACTTGTTAAATGCGGCGCTGCATTCCATCATGCAGGCTTAGCTGGTGTGCACAGGCGCATAATCGAAGACCTATTCCGACAGGGCAAAATCAAGGCGCTCACTGCCACGCCCACGCTGGCTTTCGGCGTGAACCTTCCGGCACGCACCGTAATCATCCAGGACTATCGACGCTGGGAACCCAGCTATGGCTATTATCCCATAAGCGTACTGGAGTATAAGCAGATGGCAGGACGCGCTGGAAGACCCAAATATGATAAGGCAGGCGAAGCCGTGCTCCTCGCTAAAACCGCTGACGAAGCCGACTACCTTATGAACAGCTATGTGCTCGCGCATCCAGAACGGATATGGTCAAGACTTGCAGTTGAACGCATAATCCGCAGCCATATGCTCGCAACAATCGCCTCAGACTTCGCGCACACGGAAAACGGCATCTACGAATTCTTCGCAAAAACCTTCTATGCGCACCAGTACGACGTGAAAGCCATCAAGAGCATAATAGCCAAAATCCTACGGTACCTATACGATGAAGAAATGCTCGAAGTCTTCAGCAACGAAATCTACGCCACACGCCTTGGAAAGCGCGTAAGCGAACTCTACATTGACCCAGCAACCGCCGTGGTAATCCGCGAAGCGCTCAGGCGCAGACCAGAAAGCCTAACAGAATTCAGCTTGCTGCATCTAATCGCGCACACGCCAGACATGGAACCAGTAATGCGACCACATGCACGCGAGATAGACGAGGTGGCAATTCGCATGGAAGAACACCGCGAGGAACTATTCATCGAGCCGCCAGCCGAATGGGAAGACCGCATAGCCTACGAAAACTTCCTGGGCGAAATCAAAACCGCCCTTGTTCTGCACAGCTGGATTGAAGAAACAAGCGAGGAAGCGCTGCTAGAGCGTTTTGGCGTCCAGCCAGGAGACCTTTACAAGACAATTGAAAACGCCAAATGGCTACTCTACGCCACGCATGAGCTCGGCAGGCTGCTGGGACACACGGAAATTCAGCCCTTAACCGCGGAGCTAATAGAACGCGTAACTAAAGGAGTGAAAAAGGAGCTGCTGCCAATCGTTAAGCTGGAAGGCATCGGCCGCGTGCGCGGGCGCATCCTGTACAACGCAGGCTACAAGACGCTTGAGGACATAAAGCATGCGCCACTTGAAGATTTAACGAATCTGCCGCTGATTGGGCCGCGACTGGCGAAGAAGATTAAGGAGCAGGTTGGCGGCTTCGTTAAGAAAGAAGCCTGGGAGAAACTTGAGAAAACCGCGGAGTGGCGGCAGAAATCGCTAGCTGATTTTTAGCCTAGTTTTGCGAACTTTTCCGCTTGTTTAACCGCGGTGCCCAAATAATTCTTGGGATCAAGCGCCGAGTCGATTTCTTCCACGCTGAGCCTGCTGCGCACCGTCTCGTTTTCGAGGAGCACCTCTCGGAAATGCCGCTTTTCCAGCTCGCTTTTTATGGTTAACTGCCGCAGTAACTCGTGGGCTTCCTGCCTGTTCATGCCCTTACGCGCCAAAGCCATCATCACCGCCTCAGACATGGCGCGTCCCTGTGTCAGCTCTATGTTCTGCCTCATGCGCTGCTCGTCAACACGCAAGTTGGCTATCACGTTGCTCATCAACGCCAGCATGTAATCAACCAGAATGCATGCTTCGGGGAAAATGAAGCGCTCCGCTGAAGACTGCGTCAAGTCTCGCTCATGCCACGTAACGACGTTCTCAAGGGCCGGAACCGCTAAGCTTCTGACTATGCGGGCTAAGCCGCAGATGCGCTCGCATGTCTCGGGGTTCCGCTTATGCGGCATAGTGGAGCTGCCTACCTGCTTTGCCCGTTCAAAAGCCTCGAAGAGCTCGCCTATTTCGGGGCGCTGAAGCTCGCGGATTTCAGTGGCGAAGTTCTCCAGCGACGACGCTATAAGCGCTAAAAGGCAGATAAGCTCGGCGTAGCGGTCTCTCTGCACAATCTGGGTGGAAATCTCCGCGGGCTGAAGCCCAAGCTGCTTCATGACGAGCTCTTGGATGCGTTGGGCGTGCTCACCGAGGCTTGCTTGGGTGCCGACTGCGCCGCTCATTTTGCCGACTAAAACGCGCTTTTTACACTCGTTCAGCCGCTCGATGTGCCGCTGGATTTCGTAGCCCCAGACGGCGAATTTGAAGCCTAACGTAATCGGCAAGGCGTGCTGGCCGTGTGTTCGTCCAATCATCACGGTTTCCTTATGCTCCGCGGCTTGCTTCTGCAGCAGACCTTTTAGCGTGGCCAACCGCTTCTCGATGATTTCCACGGCTTCTTTCAGCTGAAGCGCATTCGCGGTGTCCACGATGTCGTAGCTTGTGGCGCCCAAATGCACGTAGGCGCCGCTTGCGCCGCATGCTTCAGCTAACGCGCGAACCAGCGAGGCAATATCATGTTTTATCTCCTTCTCAATCGCCTTTACACGCTCGACTTTTACGTGTCTAGTGGAGGCCATGGCAGCGATTTTTTCCGCGTCTTTCCTTGGTATGTTGCCGACTTCAGCATGCGCCAAAGCCAAAGCAGCTTCAACGTCAAGTAGCCGCTGGATACGCGTTTCTTCTTCGAAGACCCGGAGCATTTCGGGTGTTCCGTAGCGGCCAGTGTCTATGGGTAGAATAGGCAAATCACTTTTCCCTCGCCAGATGTGTATGCGCATTAAAGATTAATGTTTTACCAAACAGTAAGAGAATACCCAAGCATAAGAGAGCTGTTTAGACATGTCAGCAACAGTTGTTGCGGCTTTGGACAAACACAGTGGCAAAACAACACTCAGCTTACCGGCTAATCAGCGTTACGCATGCGCAGGCGGCGTAACCATGGTCTTCGAAGGCAAAGTTTACTCTCCGCCATGGGCAACTTCAGGCGCAGAGGCATTAGCGGCGAAGCTTCAGAGTGGAGGCAGCGTTAAGACAGCAGAAGCGTTTCTGCGGGAAGCAGACGGCGACTTCGCGTTCATAATCGCTGAGCAGGAGCGGATTATTGCGGGCAGAGACGCTGTAGGCGTTCAGCCGCTATACTACGGCGAAAACGCGGATGCTGCGGCGCTAGCCACGCGTAAGAAAGTGCTATGGAAGCTTGGCATAGCTGATGTGAAGTCGTTTCCTCCTGGGCATTTGGCGCTTGTCAGCCGCAGCGGCTTCAAGTTTCAACCTGTCAAAAGGCTGCCTTACGCGGAGCCTAAGCCAGTGTCTATGGCGGATGCTGCCTCGACGCTGCAGCGTTTGCTGTGCGAATCTGTTCGCATGCGGGTTTCTGGCTTGAGCGAGGTGGCAGTTGCGTTTTCCGGCGGCTTAGACAGCAGCATCGTTGCGTTTCTGGCGAGCAAGTGCCACGTAAGCGTTAACTTGACTCATGTTAGCTTGGAGAATCGCGCTGAAACCGTTGAAGCGCGGAAGGCGGCTGAAGCGCTGGGCTTGCCCTTGCAAGTGCATTTGTTTAGGGAAGAGTATGTGGAGGCGGCTGCAGCTGCGGTTACGGCGCTCATCGAGGAGGCTGATCCAGTTAAAGTGAGCATTGGCATCCCATTCTACTGGACAGCGGAGAAGGCTGCGGCTGCAGGGTTTAGGGTGCTGCTGGCGGGGCAAGGCGCGGATGAGCTTTTCGGCGGCTATCAGCGTTATGTTAAGGCTTACGTGGCTTATGGCGCAGAGAAAGCTTGGAAGATGATGGTTGAGGATGTGGCCGGGCTTCATGAGAGTAACATAGAGCGGGACGTGAAGATATGCAGTTTTCACGGCGTGGAGTTGCGTTTGCCCTTCGCCTCGTATGAGCTTGCAAAGTTCGCTACGGCATTGCCTGTGGAGCTGAAGTTTGAGAGGAAGGCGGATTCGCTGCGGAAGCTGGTGCTGCGGAAAGCTGCTGAGAACTTGGGTTTGCCTGCGTCGATAGCGATGAAGCCTAAGAAGGCGGTGCAGTATTCTACAGGCGTGAACGCTACGCTTAAAAAAATAGCGATGAAGCAGAATATGACTGTTGCCGAGTATGTGCGCAAGTTATTGTCATAATATTTTGTAATATATTCTGCAGAAACTTTGGAATATTTGAGTCTCAACAGGGATGATTTTGTTGGGTTACATTTTTAGTGTTTGCGTTTCTTTGAGTAAATCGGCAGACCCACGGCTGAAGCCAATGTGACGATGGGTAGCGCTATTAGTATTGGTTGAAAACTTGAATTTGGCGCACCTTGTTCAATCAAGGTGAAGTGAACGGTGTCTGAAATACCCATATTGCCAAAGACACCCATAGCGAATAAGGTTATGTTATGCGCGCCTGCGCTTAGTTTCGATAAAGTGCTGTTTCCACGAATGGTGATTCTTGATTGATTATCTAAGCTATAACCTATCCACGGAGCAGTTGCGTTGATTGAGAAGTCGAGTGGCAGTGTAAATTCTGCGGCGTTATCTACCATGTAGCTTGTGTTTTGAGGAGATAGGATAACGGGCACGGGTATAGGAGGATTCGGATAGGGATCTTTGCTTATTAATTGAGGGTCTTTTTGGAATGATACTGTTTTAGAAGCTGGGTCTAATTGAAAATGTATGGTTTGAGTGATATAGGTGTTGTTTGTTCTTCCTGTTGAAATGGTTTCACCATTTTTTGTGTAATACGCCATATAATACGCTCTTGCCTCAACTACTATGTGCACTACATGTTCAGTGTCAGTTAGGTTGGTAAAGATGGCTGTATAGTCTGAGACTGTGCTACTTCTTGGAAATCTTTGCAGTTGCAGAATGCTCCTAACGCCATCCAAATACACCGCAAGATGATATTCCCCTACAATAGGAAAAAACTTGTAGTATAAATCCCAAGACTCGGGTTCTATAATAACAAAGTCTAATTTGAAGGTATTATCAGCATAGTAATCAGAATAATTCTTTGGGCTTCTAATTACCAGAGTTGGCAACTCAGTGCTAGGCGTATCTGGGTAAGGGATAATATTAGCATCTGCAAACCTAAAGGTTGAACAAATAACCATAACACAGCACATGATTGTAGCTGATACAAGTGCTGCTTTCTTCATCACAGCACCAACAATACTATTAAGGGTTATTTCATGCTAAAAGCGTTTTTGACGAACATTCGAAAACGCTAGTGCTTGCAATTATGCATGGAAGCCGTAACTTAAGTTATATAAGGTCTTGTACCACTGCTATAAGTTATTCCAGAAAAATAGAATTAACTTATGTATTTTTCAACTATTGCAATTTCTTCTAAAGTTAAACCATACAACTCGTATATTTGGGAATCTATCATATTATCAGTTTGCTTAATTGCCCTTTCAAGTCTTTCTTTCTCTTCTAATGCCTTCAAAAATTCGGTCATTATTTTCTTGATAATTGAATTGTTTCTCTCAGGATCCTTATCAAAACAAGGAATTGTTGTATTCAAAATTATAGAGAGAAGATTGCCGCTGCCCCAGCGCTTCCTACAATTTTGGAAAACGTAAAGTAGAAACTTTCTAAAGTGTACATCTTCGAACCTGCATCTCAAAATAGGAATGTCATTGAACTCGATTTTTGTGTCAGCCTTTTTAACGAAATAATCTACTCTAAACATGAGCCAAGAATCTTGCTCTTCTACTTTAACTCGTTTGATAGTTCCAATGCTTGTCTTATCTAATGCCTCTTTGTCTTTTATGTCAAGTTTGTTGTAGTAATTTTTAAAATTAATGTACCCCATTATTGGCTCAGTAAGATATTTCTCAAAATTAGTGTCTATTTTATTTACTTGCATATTTAGAGAAAGCATCTTATCAACAAGTTCTACTAACTCATCATGTTTCCGTTTTTCTTCAGGATTCAAGAACTCGATTTTATGGATGGGCAATTTTCGTAGTGGCTCTACAAAATATTCCAGAATTTCACCCTTTGGTCTTCCAATAAAACGATAAAAGAAATTAAGCAGTTTTGAATTTAGACAACCTAAAATATATTTGATGTTAACTGGACATTGCGGCCTAGGAACAATGACTCTAATGTCGCCACCATCATTGAAAAATTGTTGATTATCATATGCAAAGCGATTCTCTGGTGCTCTATAAGGAACAACAATTTTTTCAGAAGAGTCGAACAACTTTTGTTTTCTTGGTCTCTGGAGTCTATACCAAGGATATAAATTATCTTTAACTTCTGCTCTTTTAACCAATTTTCCGTAGAATCTTCTAAGATACTCACGTGTTGAAGGGTATTCGTCTATATTCGTTTCATCTGTTGTGTAAATTAGGTATTTACCTTTCCAATCAATGTAATATCTTCGAATGTCGCTATTCTTTATCAACTTTCTTAATAGTCGCGGTTCGAGATTATATTCATGAATTTGCCTTTGGGTAATAGCAAAAACCTCATTTAGTCCAGATTTGGGCCCTTGTTCAATTTCGCACAGATCGCCAAGTTTCCAAGAATTCTTTTCAATTTTCTTAAGTAGAAATTGCCACTCTAAAGTAGCCAAAACCCATTGCTGAGAGCTTAGAGTGTTTTGTGGCAAATTAAAAATATGAATTGATGCATCTTTATGTTCTTGGTTTTTATGTGTTTTAATGAAAGTGAGTAATTCTTCAGGTGACTTATTCCATTCGCCGACTCTAACGACCTTAATCATATTTTGGCGCTTTCCTTTTTGCTCCACATTTTTATTGAGAACAAATATACACGTATGATTTCCAGAATCACGGAAAATTTGTAGCTTTCCAAAATCTATGATCTCTTCTATGACGGCATTGTCTAGTATTTTCTGTCTGAGTTTATCTCCATATGTAGCTTCTAACCAATATCTTTCGACGATAAAACTTAATTTTCCATTATTTTTAAGAAGATCAAGCCCGCAAGCAATGAAATAATAATAAACATCGTTTTTACCTCTATACACATCTGGTTTAAAATTCTGAAAGTACTTTTGCTCTTCTTTTTTCCGAGTTTCCATACTATAATATGGAGGATTCCCGATTATTATATCAAAGCCGCCTTGAGCAAAAACTTCTGGAAATTCTTTTTCCCAATTAAATGGCTTATTTTCTGGCCATTTTTCGCCAAAATACTCGTTTAGCTTTTCAGCTGTTCCAAAAATAATCGAGTTCCCACATTTTATATGATCTCCCATGAAGGGAAGCTTTTTTCTAGGTTTAACTGCTTTTAAACTGAGATTAAGCATCGTTATTTCAACCGCTTGCGGATCAAGGTCAACTCCATAAAGGTTTTCAGTCAATATTTTCTCTTCAACGTCCGAGATTGCTTGCAAGTGAGCATCAAGAGTGTTCGGGGTAGCCCCACGTCGGTTCTGCTTGTTGTAATTATCATACCATTCTTTTATCACATCAAAAGCCTTTATCAGGAAAGATCCTGAACCGCAAGCTGGATCAAGCACCTTAATTTTTGAAACTTCTTCAACAGTTTTACACTTTTCCAACATTTTGCCCAAGGTATTTCTAACTATGTAATCAACCACGTACTCAGGAGTATAGTAGATTCCATGCTTTTTCCGGATAGTTGGATCTTCGACTAAAGTAAGTTCATCTTCTTTCAGTGTACCTTCTTTCTCTTTAACTATCGTACCAATGTATAGCTCATAGGCATTGCCTAAAACGTCAACAGGAATCAAATCAAAATTATAGTTGTATAACGAAGACAGTATTGCTTCTAAAACATCGTTATCAATTTGCAAATCCTCACAAAGATGTGGCGCAAACAATTTTCCATTATAGACTGCATCAAAATCTCTAAAGATGTTCTTCAAATCCATCATGAACGTTCGAACAGTCTTATCTATTGCAATTTTCTGCCAAACAGAAAACTGAGTCCAAAGACTCTCAGCAGGAATTATTTGCCTATCTTCGCAACTTCGGATAAACATGAGTCTGTCCAGAATTTTCTGGGTAGCTTCATTTACCTCATCTTTGGAAAGTTGGGGGTGGTTCTTGCGGATATTTGAAACCAGCAATCTGCGATTATAAACAAGATCTTTTAGAAGCTCTTCATCTACATCTCGCCTCAATCGCCTTTTTTCATAAGTATCAAGTAGCCCAGAAACAACACTTTCCTTAGAAAGAAGCCAGAGCTTATCAAACGCTGAAACATACTTGTCATATCTCAACTTAAAAATTAAACCCTCTTCAGGTTTCTTCACTCGCGAATAATACAACCGGAGTTCCTCAAAATTCGTCAAAACAGCCCAATCAGCCTTCGATTGCCAAGCATAATCAATCGTTATTTGTGCAAAACTCTTAATCCTACCACCCACACGCCGATAGCCATCTAAATCCTCATCAAACTTTTTCAGTTCTAAAAATATTTTCGAGGTACTACCAATATTTAGTAGAGAATAATCCGCGACACCTGACAATGTTCTCCGCTGTTCCTTAACATCCTCTATCTTAGTAACATCCCAACCTAACGCGCTTAAAAGCGGAAGTATAAACTTAGAACCCACATCCGCCTCACTATACTGAGACTTTTTCCCTCTGCTAACAATTTGATTATAATTTTCTATCAGCTGCTGAATTTTTTCTTTAGCTTGCTCCTTCTCCATCAGAGCCATCAGCCACTATTTAGTTTCAATTTAGAATGTAATATGCTTTGCTAAACTCATTATAATGGCGTTATTTGTTTAGTTTTTTGATTTCTTCCGCTAGCAGCGGCAGGAAGGTGCCGATGTCGGTGATTACGCCTACTGCTTGGGTTGAGCCTCTGTCCAGAAGCTTCGTCACTGCGGCAGGGTTAATGTCGAGGCATACAAGCTTGACAGTGGAGGGTAGCATGTTGCCTACTGCTATGGCGTGCAGCGTTGACGCCAGCATCAGCACCATGGTAACGTCCTTCAGATGCTCTTTATACTTCTGCTGCGCCACCACCGTATCTGTTATCACATCCGGCAATGGCCCGTCGTCTCGGATAGAGCCCGCCAAAACAAAGGGCACGCCTTTCTTGACGCATTCGTAGATTATCCCGCTTTTTAGTATGCCCTTCTCCACTGCGGCTTTGAGGCCGCCAGCCTTGTAGATAGTGTTTATAGCTACGAGATGATGGCGGCATCCGCCGATGGCCGCTGTGCCCTCCCTCAGCGAGACGCCCAGCGAAGTCTTCAGCAAATCAGCCTCCACATCGTGGACTGCCAGCGCATTGCCCGATAACAGCACGTCGACGAAGCCCTCGCGGATGAGCATGGCAAGCGCTGCTGCAGCGCCCGTGTGCACCACTGCGGGGCCGGCGACCACTGCGACTTTTCCGCCTGATTTCTTCACGTTATAGAGGTCTTGGGCTATCTGCTTAATTATGGCAGTTGCGGGCTTCTCGCTTGAGGCGCCGCTGCTCATGAACTTAAATATGCCCGTGCTTTCACGGGGCCGCTCAGGCGGCTTGACGCGTATGCCCTCTTCGCCTACCACGATTAGGTCGCCTTTCTTGACTTCCCGAATGGGCTTGCAGAACGCCCTTTTCGCTTGGGGATCTATGACTATGACCTTATCCATCATTATGCCTTCAACTTCAATCCATTCGCCCTTGAAGTACACCTGCGTTGGATTATTCGTTGTTGAATAGAAATTGTCTGGGAAAACCATGGCCTCAGGCGCCGGTTCAACCTTAACCTCAGCGGTGCGGAATGGAACGGCTCCAAGCGGATAAATCTCTTTCAGTATATTCTCCAGATGCTGCGGGCTCCGACCCTTAACAAGTATTCGCGCATAGCTGGTGTCCGTTTTATGCTTCCCAACCCTGAACTCCAGCGTCTCAAAGTCTCCGCCAAGCTCGATTATGCGGTCCCAAATCCTCGTGAGAATCATAGAGTCTATGAGGTGCCCTTCAACCTCGATTTCTTTCTCACAAAGCGCGCGTTTACCTTTCGCTACTTCAGACATCGCATGCAACCCCTTGTCTGGTTTAACTTTAATAGTGACTTATTTAAAAGGTGCTGTGCCGCGCCTTCATATTTGGCGCATATTAGAAATTCATTGCAGAAACCTATAGAGGGTATAGAAAAGCAGGTAAGCGACGTTTTATAGCTTGCTGTAGAAGCATGTTTTGTTTCCCGTATGACATGCGGGTCCTTTCTGCTCCACAACGTAAAGCAGCGCGTCGTAATCACAGTCTACGAGTATGGCTTTGATTTTCTGCGTGTGCCCCGAGGTTTCGCCTTTCATCCATAACTGGTTCCGCGAACGACTCCAGTAGTGCGCGTAGCCCGTGCTCAGCGTTTTCTCAAGTGCTTCCTTGTTTGCGTAAGCCAGCATAAGCACCGCCTTCGTCGTGGCGTCCTGCACCACCACGGGGATGAGTCCGCCGCCCTTTTCGAAGTCCAGCTTCTTAAGCAAGTCTTCATTTATCACGGTCTAACATTCACCCCCTGCTTGCGCAGAAATTCCTTTACAATTGGAACTGGATATTTGTTGTAGTGGAAAACTGAAGCAGCCAGCGCTGCTTCAGCCTTCCCATCCGTGAAGACTTGGAGGAAATGTTCTGGTTTTCCCGCGCCGCCGCTTGCGATGACGGGAACGTTAACTCGCTCAGAAATGGTGCGTGTCAACTCTATGTCGTAGCCGTCTTCTGTGCCATCCCTGTCCATAGAGGTTATCAGAAACTCTCCGGCGCCAAGCCGCTCAGCCCGCAAAGCCCACTCGACGGCGTCTATGCCCGTGGGTTTTCTTCCGCCGTAAGTGTAAACCTCGAACCAGACAGCGCCCTCGCTTGTCTCCACGGTTATTTTATCCGCGCTTTGCTCGCGTCTCCGTTTTGCATCGATAGCCACCACAACGCACTGCTGCCCAAACACCTCGGCAAGCTCCCTTATCAACTGCGGGTTTTCCACCGCTGCGGTGTTCACGGAGACCTTGTCTGCGCCGCTGCAGAGAATCAGCCGAGCGTCGGCGACACTGCGGATTCCGCCGCCAACAGTGAAGGGAATGTTTATGGCTTTCGCCACGCCCTCCACAACGCCCCGCAGGATATCCCTTTTCTCAGCGGAAGCCGTTATGTCGAGGAAAACGAGTTCGTCTGCGCCCTCGTCTGAGTAACGCTTCGCCAATTCGACAGGGTCGCCTGCCCGCTTCAAGTTTACAAAGTTTATTCCCTTAACCACTTTTCCATGGTCAACATCCAAGCAGGGAATTATCCGCTTCGCCAACGCCATAGCTTAAGCTTCTCCTATGCTTTTTAGCGCCTCTTTTAGCGTGAATCTGCCTTCGTATAAGGCTTTGCCGATAACTACGCCTTTAACGCCTATCCTGTTTAGCGCTGTTAAATCGTTTAAGCCTCCGATTCCGCCAGCTGCAATTACCTCCACATTCGGATGCCCGCAGGCTTTTCTAAGCGTTTCAAAGTCTGGACCTGAAAGGGTTCCATCCTTGGTTATGGAAGTTATGAGGAACATGCGAACGCCAAGCGCAGTGAACTTTTCCATCGCCGCTTTTACGTGCATAGAGGTTTCTGTTCTCCAGCCCTCAACCATTATTTTTCCGCCTTTATTATCTAAAGCCACAATCACGGCTTCTGCGCCGAATTCACGCTGAATCTGCGTTATCGCCGCTGGATTGCTGAAGGCTAACGCGCCAAGGATAACTTGGCTTATGCCCAGCCGCAGCAGCCGTCTCGCAGCGTCCACGGTGCGGATTCCGCCGCCAACCTGAATGGGCAAATCCACGCTCTTTACGATTTCCGCTATGACAGACAGATTGTCTCCAGCGCCGAAAGTCGCGTCCAAATCTATAATGTGCAGTTTTCCAGCGCCATCCGCCTGCCACTTTCTCGCGGTTTCCACAGGCCCGCCGAACTGGTCGTACACCTTAGCTGTCTTGGGGTCGCCGCGTGTAAGCCTAACGATTTTGCCGCGCATTAAGTCAATGGCTGGAATCAACTGCAATTGGCGGGTCACCTTTTCACTATCTTAGCAAAGTTTTCGAGAATCTTCAAGCCGACACTGCCTGATTTCTCCGGGTGAAACTGAGTGCCATACACGTTTTTGCTGGCAACCGCAGAAGTGAACGTTAAGTCGTACTCTGTTTCAGCAGCAATAATCTGCTTATCATCGGGTACAGGATAAAGCGAATGAACAAAATACACGTACGCCCCGTCAGCAACGCCGTCGAAGAACTCGTTAGGTTTGACTATGCGAAGCGTGTTCCAGCCCATGTGCGGCACCTTCACTTGGCCACGTAGCCTGACGGTTTTGCCCTTGAAAAGAGCCAAGCCCCTGCCTGGTCCTTCCTCGCTTTCCTCAAAGAAAAGCTGCAACCCCAAGCATACTCCAAGTAAAGGCCTGCCACTCTCCACGGCGGTCAGCAGCGGCTCTTTCACGACATCGAGTTTAGCGGCTGCGGCAGAAAAGTTGCCAACGCCAGGTAGCGCGATGGCATCTGCGTCGCGTAATTGCTGCGCTGACGTGGTAATTTTCGTTTTTAACCCTACCTTCTCCAAAGCGCACTTCAAGCTTAGAAGGTTTCCAACTCCATAATCGAATATTACCGCCTGAGGCATCAAATTACACCTTTACTGCTTGGCACTCCCTTCCGTCGGGGGTCAGCAGCCACTGCCTGCCTCAGCGCCAGCGCTAAGGCTTTAACCGCGGCCTCTGCCTTGTGGTGGTCGTTGCTGCCGTACTGAACGAAGATGTGCACGTTTGCGCAGAGCGAAGTGGCCAACGACTCGAAAAAGTGGTTGATGTCTTCTGTGGGCATGTCTTCGATTTTTTTGCCGCGCAGCTTCAAATCAACCTTAAAGTACGGGCGCTTCACGAGGTCGACGGCAGCCCAAGCCAACGAACAATCCATGGGCGTTGCCGCGTAGCCGAAGCGTGCTATGCCCTCCCGGCTGCCTAAGGCTTTGTTCAGAGCTTCGCCTAAGCCTATGGCTAAATCTTCAACTGCGTGGTGCCTTAGGTCGCCTTTGACGTTGACGTTTATGTCTATCATGCTGTGCGTTGCCAGCGAGGTAATCAGGTGGTCAAGGAATGCCACACCCGTGTCAGCAACAGCTTTTCCTTCTCCTTCAAGGTTTACGCTTACCTGGACTTCGGTTTCCTTCGTTTGCCTATACACTTCCCCTTTCCTCATGCCTCTTCACCTAAACTCTCTTTTAACGCGTTCAGGAGCTTCACGTTCATTTCAGGCAGACCGACCGTGACTCTGAGACAATTCTCGTACATTAATAGGCGCCCAAGCTTCTTTATGATTATGCCCTTCTTCAGCAAATTAACGTAGACATCCTCATGCGGCTTGCTTGTGTTGATGAGCACAAAGTTTGCCTGCGAATCGAACGCCTCCACACCTCTTATCTCATTTAGCCTGCTTATCAGTTTTCTCCGTTCAGCCTTCAACGCAGCAACAGCCTCCTGCATTATGCCAACGTTCTCCAGCAGCTTCCTGCCCATCGTCAAAGATACCACGTTGATTGCGTAGGGCGCTGGAATTTTGTTAATGGCCTTTGCCAGCGTCGGATTAGCCACGGCGTAGCCGAGTCTAAGCCCAGCTAAGCCGAAGGCCTTTGAGAAAGTTCGCAAAACAACGAGATTCTCATACTTGCCTATGAGCGGCACAGCAGAGTAGTCGGCGTATTCGCCATAAGCCTCGTCAATCATCACCAAACCCGGAAAATCCTCAATTAAAGCCTCAATCTCCTCAGGGGCAAACTGGTTTCCAGTTGGGTTGTTCGGTGAGCACAGATACAGTAGCCTTGTTTCAGGTGTGAAGGCAGCGCGTAACCCTTCAACGTCAAGCTTAAAGCCTTTCTGAAGTGGCGCTGTCGCGTATTCGGCGCCATTGTAGCGCACGCAGTAGCGGAAGACGCTGAAGGTTGGCGTAAACGTTACGGCTACATCGCCTTTATCCAAGAATAGCCGCGTAATTCGGTCCATTACTTCGTCGCTGGAGTTTCCCACGGCAACATTCGCGGGCTTCAACTGAAGATATTTGGCGATGGCCACGCGCAGCTGCTCTTCCTCTTCCTGTGGGTAAAGCCGCAGGTCGCATTCCTCAGCCACTTCCTTCAGGAGCGCAGCTATTTTTTCTCGTGGTATGTAGAGGTTTTCGTTAAAGTTGAGCTTAATGATGCTGGCGGGCGAAAGCCCATACTCCTTCGCTACGCCTCCTATCGTCTTCTCAGGCGCATAGCTCTCTAGGGCTTCTATTTCGGCAAGCTTTTCTTTCAGCCAGTCCTTACCTTTCGTGTTCATTTTCTCAATCTCGCTTCCAAGGCCTTATAGTGATTAGGAAGGTTCTCCGCTGCAGTCATAACCGCCACAAGCTTCTGTGCACGCTGCAAACCTTCCCGTGAGCATTCAACAATGTTGACTCTTCTTACGAAGTCAAGCGCTGATAAGCCTGAAAACGCGCTACCGAAGCCACCCGTGGGCAAAACATGATTTGTGCCACTGGCGTAATCGCTTAAGGCAACAGGACTGTACGCGCCAACAAGGATGAGACCTGCAGTCGTGATTTTCTCTGCTATTTTTTCAGCGCCTCGCGTCATTATCTCAATGTGCTCCGGCGCAAACGCATTAGCCAACTCGACAGCTTCCGCCAAGTCTTTACAGGTTATTATGAATCCATACTTCTCCAGCGCTGCGGCAACTATTTCGCGCCGCTCGGCTGCAGCAACGATTTTCTCCAGCCAACGCTGCACTTCCTCTGCAAGCTTTTCAGACGGCGTTATCAAACCAGCGACGCTGTCCGCGCCGTGCTCAGCCTGAGAAATCATGTCAAGAGCAATAAGCTCAGGGTCAGCGGTGTCATCGGCTATCACGAGAACTTCGCTTGGCCCAGCGGGCATGTCAACCGCAACATCCTTTGAAACAAGAATCTTTGCAACTGTAACGTATCTGTTTCCTGGACCCACGATTTTTTTGACGGGCTTAATTGTTCCTGTGCCGTAGGCTAAAGCGGCAATTGCTTGGGCTCCGCCAACTTTATAGACTTCAGTAACGCCGCAGATGTCCGCGGCAACAAGCACCAGCGGATTCACCGCGCCCTTAGCGTTAGGCGGCGAGCACACTACTATCCGAGAGACGCCAGCCACTTTCGCGGGCACTGCAGTCATGATTAACGTGCTTGGATAAGCGGCTAAGCCGCCGGGCACATAGCAGCCTACGCTTTCGATTGGGCGCAGAACACTTTGAATGGTAATGCCGTCTTTGGAGGTTTTCAGTGTTGCCTGCTTCAGCTTTAGACTTTCAAACGCGCTGACTTTCTCTTTCATTAGCTTCAGCGCGGAAATCTGCTCCTCGCTAACCTCTCGATAAGCTGCTTCAACCTCATCGGGCTTAACCCGCAAATCCCCCGCGTCCAAGCTGACTTTATCGAATTTTGCAGTTAGCTCAACCAGAGCGACGTCGCCCTTTTCTCTTACCAAACTGATTATGGCTTTAACGTCGCTTTCAATCTGCTCGCTTACCGTTTCACTTGTCGCTTGCCGTTTGAGCCAGTTTGGCGGAAGCGCTGAGGATTTCCAGACCTCCACTAGCGCTTGGTTTCGCACCTGTTTCCTTCTCTCCTACTTATCTCATCCAAAGCCAGCACTTGCCGTGGCTCGTAGACCACGAGTCCCTGCGCAAGCTTGCGGATTCTAGGCAAGAGGTCAATGAGGCAGTCTTTTTCTATTACAGTGTTGACGGAGCACCAGTTTTCATCCGCTAATGGCGCTACGGTAGGATTCTTCAGCGCGGGTAGCTCGGCGAGCAGCTTCTGCAGGTTCTTCTTTTCCACGTTTAGGAATATGTGAATTCTCTTGGCGCCGTCAACCACGCCCTTCAGCAGCGTTAGGATGTCAAAGATTTTCTCTTTCTTCTGCGAGTCAGCCAGCGCCTTCCTGTTCGCTATAAGCACAGCCGCAGAGTGCATAACGGTCTCAATTATCTTAAGGTTGTTTGCGTCTAATGTTGAGCCGGTTTCGGTGACGTCTATTATGCAGTCGGCGTTCTCCGGCGGCTTGGCTTCTGTGGCACCGAAGGATAGGAATATTTTGGCTCTTGGGTTTTCGCCTTTTCTCCACCAGGGTGTTACAATCAGCGGTGCTGAGTCTCCGAAGCGCTTCTTGTAGGCAGGGTTACTCTTGACGTATTCCGCGGCAATGTTCAAGTATTCAGTGGAAACCCTAAAGTTCCGACCCTTACTCCAAACCTCCTCCATGACTTCCGAAAGAGTGTTTGCAGCCGAACTTTTGGGTATAGCTACTACCAGCCTTATTTTCCCGTATTCTAGGTTCTGAAGCACCTCAACATCGGCACCTGTCTCCTTAATCCAGTCTTGGCCAGTGATGCCAACGTCTTGCAGGCCTTCAGCGACGAAAACGGGAATTTCCTGCGGTCTCAAGATTTTCAACTCGATTTTGGGGTCATTGATTGTCGGGCGGTAAGTGCGGTCTTGACCTGATACTTTGTATCCGGAGCGCTGCAGAATCTCGAAGGTTGCTTTGGCTAAGGAGCCAGCGGGTATGGCAAATTTTACTTTCTCCATTTTCACATCACCTTTAATTTTTATTGGAAACACCTCTAAAGGTAGTTGCGATATTGCTTAAGAAAACCGTTCTTTTGAGGGATGCATGTAGTATAGCGTACTTTATCGATTTTAAGCCAGCAGAGCCTGCGCTAATTTTGCCGTCAATGAACGCAATCGCCTTGTATGAACGCAATCCCTCAACTTTGCTCACTAAAGCGCACCATAAGTTACGCAGTTCCTAATAAACATATCTTTTCAGATATTTAGCATGCATTTTCTGTAATTACTGAGGAGACAGCGTTTTCTGCAGTTTTATCTCGAAAACCAGCGGAGGCACTGTGGTTTTAACATCCAACTTTACATCGAAAAGTCCTTCAAGAATGCCCTGCCAAATTTCCACATGGCTAATAAAGGGCATCTTTACGAGCAGATACTTATCTTTAAGATAGAAGTCTCCGAAACCTTGAACTCTTAAGCGTTTGAAAATGCTTTCCCAATTCTCACGTTGCGTTGCCTGAAAACCCAGCGTGGTTTCCATTGAAACTTTCAAGGCTTCGCCCAATTTTACGCCGAGCTCATGCCATTTCTCCCTTGGAATATATTGGAGCAGAATATTCAGCAGTTCAACGTTGACGAAGGCTATGCGGCTTATGCCGCAGTAGTATTCGCCTGGAAAACGCCAATCATAAATCATCATGCTTCGGTAAACGTCAAGCATTTTGGAAATGAGCGGTTTGATGCCTGGTTCTTTCCCCTCTTTTATCAGCGAGTCGACAAATTCTCTTTCTTCCTTGTCAAGTATAATGGTGGTTCTTTTTGTCGGCTCCTCGTCTTTGCCAACCATTTCTTCTAGTCGTTTTCTTTTATCATTTTGCATACTCCTTATACCTTTGTGAATATTTTATATGCTTTTCCAAAGGCGCGGCAAGTTCGAAGAAGATTTAATAATTGCGCTAACGGCTTTCTAGAAAATGCCGATGAAGAATCCAAAATGCTGACTGCGATGATGCACCCTGGGGTATCTGAGGCAAAAACTGCCTAGAACGAAAGAATTTTCTTTTTGACAAGAAAGAACAGCAGTAACAAGCCGGCTATGAATAAGATGAAACCAGAAACTACGGAGGCAACATAGTTCACGTTTAAAATTTCAGCGAACACGTAAGGAATGTATGTTGGACCCACAAAAATAAGGAGAACAGTGGCGATTGCTAGAAAGATTCTCCAGAATTTCGAGGCGAAAAGACCGCTTTCAACGTTATTGCTTTCATCAGTTTCAGCCATTGCGAACCCTACTTTACGAGTGTTTAGCTTAATGCTTTTTCTTATAACCCTTCTTTTATTTCTTTTCCTAAAACCTTCATCAAAAACTTGAAAACCAGAAAACCAGCACCGCGATCCGCCTTGAAACCTGGCGTACTGCCAAGTAAACACACGCCTTCCATGCCTTGTTCTTTCGCAAGCGCCAGCGTAAGCCCTGTCCCCCCAACTATTCTGCCTTTACTGTATATCACGGCGCCTTTTTCCATGAATTCAGCGGCTAACCTCGGCGAGGTGGCTGCCACGTACACTTGAGGCTTATCTTCAAGCATGGGCACTCCTCCTAGGGTTATAACGAAGTGGCAGCCGAGTTTCTCGATGAAATCTACTATTTCAGAGCAAACATGATAATGCGCCACAACATCATCAAACGAGGGCTGTATATCTCCCGTCATGATTACAAGATTGTTTTTCTCCATCGGCGCGAAGTAGAACTCGTATTTTGGCAGTAGGCAGATTCCCTTTGAGCTTACAGATACATAGTCTGGAAAGTAAGGGGAATATAATTCTGCAAAAGGTTTGGCGCTGCAAAACTTCGTCAAAAGATGCGCGGCTATGCGCCCAACATTGCCGAAGCCGGGAAGCCCTTGAACAAAAACTGGATTCTCTAGGGCTGGCTTGAATATCTCACGTAAGTATGGCTTGTCCATTCGCCTTTGGCTCCTTTGTTAAAGAGTTATTGTCGCGGCTAAAATGCTTTCGCTAAAAGTGAAAAAGAAACTATTAATATTTGGCAAGTTAGTAGTTACTAAACGGATTTGAAACGTCAGCCTCTATCGTACACGTAGCGGGGTGGGGTAGCCAGGATTAACCCGCTGGGCTCATAACCCAGAGATCAGTAGTTCAAATCTACTCCCCGCTACCAAAATTCACGCTATTTCTGCTGACAGAAGAGAAAACTCGCAGTACCTACTGGGATGGAAAAAGTTAGAGGTTTAGCAGCTCGCCTGTTGTTAATCCGCTTATGGTGCCGTTTTCGAAATCAATTGTGCAGCCATTTATAGTTAATCTCTCAACTTCAGCCAGAGACTGCCAAAATTCTGCTTCTAGACGCTGCTGCCTCAAAGTTTCTTTAGCCTTTTTAATTATGTAGGTCCTTCTTGCATTAGTCAGATTAAGCAGGTTTACTTTTTTGGGTTTCTGATTTTTCTTTTTTGTGCTCATCTGCTTTTACCCTTTACGGGAGTATCGCATGTATTAATAAATCCGTTCTTTCTAAGCGCAACACATGTCAGAATCAGACATATTCCAATTTTAATAGACCCCAGCGGAAAACTCAAGCGGCTAACTGAAGAAACAATATAAGAAAAATGGTTGGATATTACTATGCAAAATGTTGGTTCCGAGCTTAGGCTTTTCCTTTTTCTTCCTTGCCGAAGTATGTTGTCCATTTGAGCTTGCGTGCGTCTCGCTTAAACTCCAGCGAGCTTTTCTTGCACTTGCTTGAACAGAACCATAGAATGGAGCCATCGTTTCTCACGTACATCATGCCAGTGCCAGCTGGGAAATCGTTACCGCAAAACGAACATTTTCGTGGTTTAGGCATCGGCAACTCCTCTTAGACTGTTTGACCATGCATTTTTTATCTGGTAATTTTCTTTGCTTCTCTTTCAGTTTCACGCAGCATCAAAATATCTTGAACCCGCACTGGACCTTTAACGTTGCGCGTAATAATGCGACCTTTGTCTTTTCCTTCCAGAATGCGCACCCGTACCTGGGTAATTTCGCCAGTTACGCCTGTACGCCCGATTATTTGGATAACTTCTGCAGGAGTAAGCTCCTCTTCAGCTGCTGCTTTCTCGTCTTTGCTCATCACTGAGCTCCTCTTTTCGCCTGCTCAATCCGTGCAATGATTTCTTTGATTAATCCAGCGGCTTCGCCTTCCTTTATGATGCAGGCCGAAGCAGCAGGAACCTCAATGCCCACCGCGTTGCCCAGTTTATCCTTGTTTGGAACGAACACGTAGGGAATTTTCCGTTCTTCGCAAAGAAGCGGCAAATGTGCAACAACTTCTGGCGGATCAACGTCTTCAGCGATTACGACAAGCTTCGCTTGAGCGCGTTCAACAGCTTTAGTTGCCTCGTTTGTTCCTTTTCTAACTACGCCTGTTTTTGAAGCAATCTGCAGGGCTTCATAGGCTGCGTCTACTAGTTCTTTTGGCGTTTCATATTTTACATAGAATGGTTTGGACATATAGCCTCACCCTTTAAAGGCACAGTCTATTCAACACTTCTTATTTATGAAGCTTTCGACTAAAAACTGAAGAAGCGAGATAACTACTTAATGTTTGTGTTTTTTGAAGTAAATCGGAAACCCGGCGCTAATCACGACAACGACGACAACGGCGGCAGCAACCAGTAGAGCGAGAGATGATTCAGTTTGCGGCGATATGATGGCGTCGTGTTCAATATTGTAAGGCTCCATTAATGGGAAATTATCATAGCCAGCAACGAAGCTTACATCTCCACCGACAGCATTGTCCCATTTGACTCCAAGTATTATGTAGGGAGAATCGCCTATGCCATCACCGTTGCTGTCTGTGCCGTTATAATCAGTCCAGTAGTTTCCCATGGTGCCATTGTCCCAGAAGTTAGTTCCTGCATCATTAATGCGAATACTGCAGTTTGCTGGAAAGCTGTTTCCGTAAAAAGTATTGTTTGCAGTGCCTTGATCAAGTTCTATTGTATCTAGCCCAATGTTACTTGTCATGCAATTGCCGTGAATGGTGTTGTTTGAGCTAAAGATGAGTCGTATACTTGTCAGATTATTTCCGAAGATCATGTTGTTTGAGCTACTAATGAGGGATATGCCGCCTTCAATGTGGTTTCTCGCGATTATGTTAGCGTTCGCTTCACTCAGCCTTATTGAAGGGAAGACCGTTTCGATTTTGTTATCTGTTATTATATTTGAAGAGCCTTTAATGGCTATGCTGCCATCGATGCTATCGAATATGCCGATTAAAGTATTCCCTCTGATTGTGATGTTTGCGCCATCGCAGAAGATAGCCGGTCCATTAATACTTGTGAAGATGTTGTTTTCAATTAGAACATGTGAAGAGACTTCAATTGTTATGCCAGCGGGGGTGTCAAAAACCGCGGTTTCTTCTTTGAAACTATTTCCAAATATGTTGATGTATGAAGAATTGGAAATTCTTATTCCAGTAGTAAACCTTTCTATATATAGATTTGTAATGTTAATGTTGTTTCTTCCAGTGATGATTATACCGTTGTTTCCGGCATCGCCGAAAAATGTGGCGAGTCCCATCCAGCTTTTGTTTCCTTCAATTAGGTGATGAGAGCCATCTAAAACAATATTATCGCGTTGAATCACAATTGTTTTCATAGTTATGTCTTCTTTGAGTTTGTAGAGGTTACCTATTCTCTCGATTGGCGCTGTCGCGGGTTCAACGCTGCCGTCGCTTTTTATATAAATACGGGGCAAATCTGAACCTGGATCTGAAAAAAAATTCGCGAATGAAACGTTGGTAAATTGAAAAACCGCCACCAACATTAGTAGAGTTAAAATGATTGCCATTGTACACTGTGTTTGCCTCATGAATTTGCCCTCTTTGCCGCTCTTTTTAAAATGCAGGGACACTATCCATGATTATTCTTACTGATACTGGAAGCTATTCCGATGGTAAAAAGATTTTGTCAAAAGAGATCAAACAGGTTTTCTCAGCTAATTTTCTTTGCAAAGTGAGGGTGCGCTTCGTTTGCGACTTTAAATAAGTGGGGCTATGGACTGCATCGTGCATAACAGTTAGCCTTTACGCGCCTTCTCAAGCTGGCAGAGCATTTCGAAAATCACTTTAGCAGCGGCAACTGCTGAAATTCCTTGATCGTAAATAGGCGCAACCTCGACAACATCGAACCCAACTACCCGCTTATCGCAGAGCGCGCACAAAATATCCAGCAAAGCATGTGTTTCTATACCTTCGGATTCTGGATTCTGCACCGCAGGCGCGAAAGCAGGATCAAGAACGTCCATGTCAACCGTCAAGTAAACGTACTTATACGGCGCAAGTAGCTCTTTAAGCTGCTTTATTATCTGCGCTGTTCCCTCTTTCCGCATTTGATTCGCCGTGAAAAATGGTATTCCCGCCTTTTTGGCATAAGCCAACTCATCGCGGCACACGGCTCTTGTGCCTACTTCAACAATTTTCGCCGGCTTAACTTCCTCGTTTATCAGCTGCATGAAAGTGGTGTGCGAAAGCGTTAACCCCATAAACTCCTGGCGCAAGTCCAGATGTGCATCAAAGCTTACCACAGCAGTTTCTTTAGCTTTACCGCCGAAGCCCTTCATTACGCCCAAGGTTATTGTGTGCTCGCCGCCAATCGCTATCGGCATCTTGCCCGCGGCCAAAATATCCTCAATCACTTGCCTCAGCATATCCACAGTTTTCTCGGGGCTTGTGGAAACATGCAAGTCGCCCAAGTCATGCAGAGGCACATCCTCAACATCCACTCCAGCGCGGAAACTGTAGGTTTCAATATTCAATGACGCTTGACGGATGGCTGTGGGACCAAAACGCGCGCCAGTCCGGTAGGTGCTTGTAACATCAAACGGAACACCGAAAATCACGTACCGCGATTTTTCGAAAGACTTTTGAAAACCGCTGAAAACATTGGATTGCGAAACGAACAGTTCCCAATTACTCATCGTGCTCAGTCCCTTTTAAACTGCTTACTACATGAGTTGCTCTAAACTTTTTCGCCTTCAATCCAGAAAAATGTTGCTGCTCACAGGTTTCTACGCGTTTAACCCAAAATAGCCAAGCCCTTCCGAATTTTATACAAATATAAGGTTATTCCTAAAAGCGCGGTGACTACACAGAAACCATAGATGGCAGTGCTGTTGCCATAGGCTGAAAACACGTTGACTTGCAATGGGTAAAAGGGCATCATTTCACTGTAAAGAAAAGAATCCAAAAACACATGGAAATAAGAGCCCGTGAACGCGGCGAAAATTATTTTCTTGAAAGAAGAACGTTGCTGAAGCCGGAAAGCCATCATGACCTTACCAGGAAATCCCCTTAGAAAATACATGCAAAACGCAAGAGCAAGCGCGAGAATTATCGCGCCGATGTAAGAGTGAAAAAAGCCGTGAGGCGGATAACCGCGGATACTGAAGAATGAAACTGCAAAAGGCTCTACGTCTGGCAGCACATTAGCTATCA
The DNA here is from genome assembly GCA_026014545.1 of Candidatus Bathyarchaeota archaeon. GTDB lineage: Archaea > Thermoproteota > Bathyarchaeia > Bathyarchaeales > Bathycorpusculaceae > JAOAIV01. The sequence goes on along the minus strand of JAOZIH010000003.1, from coordinate 8,852 downwards.
GAAAAGTTGGAAAATCAAACACCGCGGATAGGAGCAAGCCAAAAAAGAGCGCAGGCCCCAGATGAAATGGCGTGAAAGGCAACCTGTTTTCCTCGAACCCGTATAAATCATATAATTTCATATATTAGAATTTTTAAGCTTAGAAATCTGAACATTAAATTTATTAATTAAGCAGTCACTTGCTAAGGTTTAAGGCGGTTAAAAATATGTCCTTTGCATCCAAACTTAAAACTGCAGACGCACGCAGGTTAGCGCCGGTTGCTTTCTACGGTGCAGTTGGCATAATATTTCTCGTGCTTTTGCCCTTCGCCAACTTTCCGCCTCACATAGGCTTAACTGGAATAATCAACCTAATCGCTGCTTACGGCATCTTTAAGAAAAGAGCTTGGGCGATGTGGCTTGTTGTCGCCTTGTTCGCTGTTGGCACCACACTTTCCCTTTACACGCTGTATGTAATTGCCTTCAGCAACTGGCTTGTAAGCATAAGCATGGCTGCATACGCTATTCTGACATGGGTGGTTACCGCGTACGTAGCAGCAAAAAGAAAACTGCAGGAATCATAAAAGCAGCGTACTCTTTAGGAGCGTAACCGTAACTTCTTCGTCTGAATCGATGAACTGCTGGTTTTCAGGAATCTCTACGAACCCATCAGCCTTCGCAAGCGTTGTTATTGCCCCAGAAGCACCTGTCTCCACGGGCACAGCGACAAGCCGCTTGAGCTCATCATGCTTTAATTTAACCATAACGAAGGTTCGCCTGCCCTTAGCCGAAAACATCCGTGTTGCCGCCAGCGCCTTAACCGCCCTGTCCTCACGTGCTGTTCTGCCAGACATGAGTTGGATAACTGGGCGTACAAGCAGATGGAACATCAAAAGCGTAGAAGCAGGATGTCCAGGAAGCGCGAAAACAGGCTTCTCGCCGACAAGAGCTATGGTCGTTGGTTTTCCAGGCTTAACCGCTATGCCGCAGACGAGTAGGCCAGGCTCGCCTAAAGCCGCTACTGTCTGCGGTGTCAAATCTTTGGGTCCGACGGAAACTCCGCCAGAGGTTACCACCATGTCTGCAGAAGCCAGTGCGCGCTCCAGCGCTGTTCGCAGCGCTGCTTTGTCGTCTGGAATTACGCCTAAATAGAGGGGTTTCCCGCCGCTTTCACGAACTGCCGTGCTGAGGCTGTAAGCGTTTATGTCATAGATTTTCCCCGGAGGCAAAGGCTTGCCCGGTTCAGTTACTTCCGCGCCTGTTGAGAGAACTGCAACCACTGGCGCTTTGAAAACTTTGGCTTTAGCGAAGCCTAAAGCGGCCAAGACGCCTATTTCGGAAGCGCCTAAAACTTGGCCAGCTTTAAGCGCTGTTTCGCCCTTTTTTATGTCAGCGCCTTTTTTCATTACATTCTCGTCGCGTGTTACAGCGCGGTAAACGCGCAGCAAGTCGCCGTCTCTATCAGTGTCTTCAACCATTACCACGGCATCTGCTCCTTCTGGAATAGGCGCGCCTGTAACGATTTCCGCGGCTTCTCCTGGGTTAACTGTGATTTTCGGCGGTTCGCCCACGCTAACTGAGCCGCAGATTCGCAGTTGCACAGGCTGGTTTTCCTCGGCGCCGAAAGTGTCAGCGGCTTTCACAGCGTAACCGTCAACCGTTGACCTGTTGAAAGGCGGAATATCCAAGGTGGCGACTACGTCTTCTGCGAGAACGCGATTGTAGGCTTCCAAAAGGGAGATTTCTTCTGCACCTAACGGCTTAAGCTTCAACTGCTCGTCAATTACCTTTTTCGCCTCGTCAAACGTCATTAGCCGCCTAAACATATCAGCGCTCTTCCTCCACACTTCCAAACAGATGCACCATCACGCTTTCGCCTTCTGCGACGCCTTCTCTGTTTTCTGGAACGATGACGAAGCCGTTGCTCCGCGTCATCGTAGAGATTATGCCTGAACCGCGTGCGCTGATGGGCTCGGCGATGAAAACGCCATTTCGAATAGTTACGTGAACACGCACGAAGGTTTTTCTCCCAAGCGCAGTAGCCACTCGCCTTGCCATAACCGCGTTAACTACTGGACGCTGCTCTGTCTGAGGCATCCCAAGCAGCTTGCAGATTAAGGGTCTCCCAAACACTTCGAAGCCGATGGCTGCAGCGACAGGATTGCCTGAAAGAATCAAAACTGGTTTACCCTCGACCACTGCAAGAGCGGTTGGCATAGCAGGCCTTATGGCTACGCCGTGCGTAATTACGCCTGGTTTGCCCAAGTTGTTGACTGCTTCTGGAACGAGGTCGAAGCCGCCGACGCTGGTGCCGCCAGAAGTGACTACAGCATCGCATTTTTGCAGCGCAGCCTTTAGTTTTTCAGTTATTTCTGCCAAGTCATCTTTGGCGATGCCGAAGTCCACTGGTTCTGCACCGATTTCGCGGCATAACGCTGAGAGCATTACGCGGTTTGATTCGTAAATTTGGTTTTCAGACGGCGTGGCGCCTGCTTCCACAAGCTCGTTTCCCGTGGCTAAAATGCCGATTTGCGGTTTTTCCGCAACTTTGATTTCGCTGTTGCCTAACGCGGCAAGCAACGCCAAGTGATAAGGCGACAGCCTCGTGCCTGCTTTGATGATTTTATCGCCTTTTTTGACGTCTTCTCCTTTTTTTGACACATTTCCTCCTTTTGCGAGTTGAGTCCAAACTTCCAGTTTTCCATCGCGTAGCTTGGTATTTTCCAGCATAACAACGGCGTCGGCGCCTCTTGGAAGCGGATTCCCCGTCCAGATTTGCCGTGCTTGCTTTGTGGCTATAGTGTCTGACGCAGTTAGGCTCAATACCACGGGTTTGAATTGGGATGCGCCTGTGGTGTCTTCAGCCTTAAGCGCGTAGCCGTCAACAGCTGAGCGGTCGAACCGTGGCAGATCCTCTTGCGCGGTTATATCCACTGCGGAAACACGGTTAAGCGCTTCACCGAGAGACACAGTAACCTGACGCGGCGGGCTAATTTGCAAAGTGCCCAGCCACTTTTGCAGTGCCTCATCCGCAAATGTTAGTTTTTGGAAACCCTTTAACCTTGCCAACACGCCATCCTCAGCATAGAGCATTGTGGCTTACTGTAAAAAATGTATCGAGAAAAACTGAGCAAAGCTGCTGAAGTAGACCCCCTCTATAGGTTTCTGCATAGAATCGCTAATAGGCGCCAAATATGATGGTGGAAGTGCCCTGTGAGTTTGGATGGTGGAGAGAGGCTTTCAGACATCAGCGTTTGTTTGGGGTTTTCTATGGATTGGTAAATCGTAAGTTTTATATGTTGGCGGGTTGTCTTGTTGTGGTTTGTGTGTGATATAAATGGGGTATTGCTTTATCTAACCGTTTCCCTGAGAAGATAAGAGTTTTTGACACTACACTACGCGATGGCGAACAAACCCCTGGAGTCTCTTTAACACCTGAAAACAAGCTGCGTATAGCACAGCGTCTGGACGAATTAGGCGTTGACGTTATCGAGGCTGGTTTCGCGGCTGTTTCTGAGGGTGAAATGGAGGCGGTGAAGCTCATTGCTGATGCTGGTTTGAAAGCGGAGATTTGCAGTGCAGCACGCGGCACAAAAGGCGACATTGACGCGGTGGCTAAAAGCGGCGCGGACAGCATACATCTCATCATTCCCGTTTCTGACTTGCATATTGAGGCGAAGCTTCGGAAGACGCGCGAACAGGTGCTGCAGATTACGCGGGACATGGTGCGATACGCCAAGGACTGCGGCTTAATCGTAGAGTTATCAGCTGAGGATGCTTCACGGGCGGATGTGGAGTTTCTGAAGAAGGTTTTCGCTACGGGCATTGAAGCAGGCGCGGATCGCGTAGTTGCATGCGACACCGTAGGTGTGCTAACGCCTGAGCGTTCTTACGAGTTATTCGCTGAGTTGCGGCGGTCGCTGACAGTGCCAGTCATCAGTGTGCACTGCCACAACGACTTCGGCATGGCAGTGGCGAACACTATCGCGGCGCTTCGTGCAGGCGCAAACCAGTTCCACGCTACAATAAACGGTTTGGGCGAGCGCGCTGGAAACGCGTCGCTTGAGGAGATTGTGGTTTCGCTGAAAGCTCTTTACAAGCTGAACGTGGACATCAAAACTGAACTGCTGTATAGCACTTCACAGCTGGTTTCGCGTTTAACAGGCATTTACGTGCAGCCGAACAAGGCGATAGTAGGCGAAAACGCGTTTACACATGAGTCGGGAATCCACACGCAGGGCATGCTTGCACATCCTTCTACCTATGAAGCTATTGCGCCTGAGTTGGTCGGAGGCACAAGGCGGCTGGCGCCTGGGAAACATGCGGGTTCCGCTGGGTTAAAAGCGGCTTTGGCTGCAATGGGCTTGACGCCTACGGAGGAGCAGCTGAAGGAGATACAAGCGCGTGTGAAAAGCGTCGGCGATAAAGGTAAAATGGTAACGGACGCGGATTTACTGGCGATTGCGGAAAACGTGCTTGGCTTGAGCGCCAAAAAAGCGATTCAGCTGCAGGAGATAACAGTGGTCAGCGGCAACACTGTTACGCCAACCGCTTCAGTCAGGCTGAAGCTGAATGGCAAAGAGGTTAACGGCGCCGCCATAGGCGTGGGTCCAGTGGACGCGGCTATAAATGCTGTGAAAAAGGCTATTGCGGAAGTGGAGCAGATTCATCTGGAGCAGTATAACGTGAAGGCGATTACTGGCGGAACAGACGCCATGGTGGAAGTGGTGGTGCGCATGCGCAAAGGCAACCGAACAGCCACAGCCATGGGCGTACGCGAAGACATCGTGATGGCAAGCATTGACGCAGTGCTCGGCGCCATGAACGTGCTAACAACAGACTACAACAACAAATCTTAATAGGCTAAAACAAAGCCTCAGTAGAATATCCGGAAACCATAAACTTTTTAAATAAACATACAGTAGTCTTTACGGAACGTGTTGCTTCACGGAGGCAAAAATTTAGTGAGGGATCGCTACCTCAATAGCTGGGATCGCCGGGTATCGGCAGACTGCTTTATTTAGCCCATGCCCTATCGCCGCCGTGACAGCTACAAATAAATTCTTCCCCAGCAATTCGTTGAGGCATATGTCTAGTCATTATTCTAAACATGAAAGAGGAGTATCAGAAAGAAATGTCTGCAACTAAAATGACCGGGGCAAAAGCGCTGCTTGAGGCTCTGGAACGCCAAGGCGTCAAGCACATCTTCGGCATCCTAGGCGGAGCCATACTACCCGTGTACGATGAGTTATGCCGCCACCCGAAACTGAGACATATACTCTCCAGACACGAACAGTGCGCTGCGCACGCTGCTGACGGCTACGCACGTGCTTCAGGCAGACCAGGCGTCTGCTTCGCCACCAGCGGTCCAGGCGCCACCAACCTGGTTACGGGCATAGCGAACGCGCATATGGATTCCTCGCCTGTCATAGCCATCACAGGCCAGGTTCCAACAAACGGTTCGAACAGTAGCTACATGATAGGCAGAGACGCTTTCCAAGAAGCAGACATCATTGGCATTACGACGCCCATAACCAAATACAACCATCAGGTGCGCTCGGCTGCGGAGATTCCCTGGGCAGTAAATGCTGCCTTTTACATTGCCACGACTGGAAGGCCGGGTCCTGTGTTGATAGATGTTCCTAAAAACGTGCAAACCGACGTCGCTGAAGTCAGTTTCGACGGCAAAATTGATTTACGCGGCTACCGAGTTGCAGGGCCGCCGCATCCGCTGCAGATACGCAAAGCCGTAGAGCTGCTGGTGGAAGCGGAGCGACCCATTATCCTAGCGGGCGGCGGCGTCATAACAGCGAACGCCTCAGACGAGCTGCTGACGGTGGCGGAGCTGCTTCTGGCACCCGTAGCCACAACATTCATGGGTAAAGGCAGCTTTCCGGAGATACATCCGCTTAGTTTGGGCAATATCGGCATGCATGGCAATCCGCTCGCGAACAAGATGCTGCTGGAGGCGGATGTGCTCTTAGCAGTGGGCACCAGATTTGCTGACCGTGCTACAGGCAACTTGGACTCGTTCTGCCCCGAAGCCAAAAAAATCCACATAGACATCGACGCTGCGGAAATCGGCAAAAACATCGAAGTTGACGTGCCCATCGTAGCCGACGCGAAACAAGCGCTAAGCGCCATATACGAGCGGCTAATCAAGCAAGTTAAAAAGAAAACAGACAGCCCATGGCTTCAGCGCATCAACGAGGCGAGGAAACTGCTGAATCCCCCAGAAAAAGCCGAAGACGGCAAGTTGAAACCTAAGCGGCTGCTGCAAACTCTGCGAAAGCTACTGCCCGAAAGCACAATAGTCACCACGGAAGTGGGGCAGAACCAGATGTGGGCAGCGCTTTACTTCAAAGCCCTGAAACCACGTACATTCATAAGCAGCGGCGGCCTAGGCACAATGGGCTTCGGCTTCCCAGCGGCAATAGGCGCCAAAACCGCTTGTCCCGACAGACACGTGGTGGACATAGCGGGCGACGGCAGCTTCATCATGACTGAGCAGGAGCTGGCATGCAGCGTAGTAGAGGATATCCCAGTCACAGTCATCGTCCTCAACAACGGCGTCCTCGGCATGGTCGCCCAGTGGCAACGCCTCTTCTACAAGAAACGCTACATGGCAGTGAAGCTCGGCAGGTCACCTGACTTCGTCAAGCTGGCGGAGGCATACGGCGCCCAAGGCTTCCGCGTCGAGTCAATCGCTGAATTTGAAAAAGCAGTGAAGCAGGCGTTGAAGAGCACGGTAACCACGGTCATAGATGTGCCCATAAACTCGGAAGAGGATGTGGAGCCTATGGTGCCTCCGGGATGCGGTTTAGGCCAGCAGATAGGTGATTATTGATGGAAAACAACCAGAAAACCATTGTTATCGCCGCCCTTGTCGAGAACAAGCCAGGTGTACTGCATAGCGTAGCGAACATGTTCAGGCGCAGAAACTTTAACATAGAAAGCATAACCGTCGGCCACACCGAGCAGAAAGGCGTGGCAAGGATGACGATAACTGTTAGCGGCGATGAAAAAACCCTTGAGCAAGTAGTCAAACAAATGAACAAACTAATCGACGTCATCAAAGTCGGCAGGCTGGAGCCAGAAAACATAGTAAGCCGCGAGCTTGCGCTTATTAAAGTAAACGCGCCTGACGCGAAAACACGCACGGACATAATAAACTGCGTCGAAGTCTTTAGAGGACACATAATTGACGTTTCGCCGGAAACCTTGATAATAGAGATTACGGGCACATCTGACAAGATAGAAGCCTTCCTAAACCTCATGAAACCTTACGGCATAATAGAGATCGCCCGAACAGGCGTAACCGCACTAGCGCGGGGCTTGCACTCAATTAGAATCGAAGAGTAAAATCAACCCTTTTCCATTTTAAAGTCACATGAATGGAGTATGAGAACATGAACATAACCGAGAAAATCCTAGCCAAAGCATCAAACAAAGGCGTGGTGCACCCAGGCGAAATAGTGGACGCCAAAGTGGACATGGTAATGGTTCACGATTTAACAGGACCATTAGCCATCGAAGCCTTCAAACGCATAGGCGTCAACCGCGTCTGGGACAACCAAAAAATAGTGATAATCCTCGACCATCAGGTGCCAGCGGAATCTGTCAAAGCCGCGGAACTGCACAAAATGCTACGCCAATTCGCTAAAGAACAGAAAATACGAATCTACGACGTTGGAAGAGGCGGCATATGCCATCAAGTCATGCCCGAAAAGGGACATGTGCTGCCCGGCACCGTTATCCTAGGTGCAGATTCGCACACGTGCACTTACGGAGCCTTCGGAGCCTTCGCAACAGGCATAGGCTCAACAGAAGCCGCGGCGGTCTTCGCCACAGGAAAAATTTGGCTAAAGGTGCCTGAGGCCATCAAAATAAACGTTACAGGCCAATTCCAGAAGTACGTGGCGCCTAAAGACTTGATTCTGCATATAATCGGTAAGCTGGGCGTTGACGGTGCAACCTACAAAAGCGTCGAGTTCGCTGGGCCAACCATACGCGGCATGAGCATAGCCGGCAGAATGACCTTGTGCAACATGACTGTGGAGATGGGCGGCAAAAACGGCATAGTTGAGCCAGACGAAGCCACACGCAAATTCCTAGAAGGCAGAACAACCAAGCCGCTGCCGCCTTTTGAATCCTTAAAGAGCGACGCTGACGCTGAATATGAGAAGGTCGTAGACATTGACGTGACAGAGTTGACGCCGCAGGTTGCGTATCCCGCATCGGTGGACAACGTGAAACCCGCCTCTGAAATGAGCAACGTGCAGGTAGAGCAGGCCTTCATCGGCTCCTGCACCAACGGCAGAATCGAAGACCTCCGCGTTGCAGCGGAAATTCTGAAAGGAAGAAAAATCAAAGAAGGCGTGAGAACTCTGGTTATTCCCGCTTCGCAGGAAGTTTACTTGCAAGCGCTAAAGGAGGGGCTGATAGAGATTTTCACGGAAGCAGGCGCCATGGTATGCGGCTCCACATGCGGCCCATGCCTCGGCGGACACATAGGCTTGCTGGCTGCGGGCGAAACATGCGTTAGCACTTCAAACCGAAACTTCATAGGCAGAATGGGCAGCACAGAAGCAAAAGTTTATCTTGCGTCGCCAGCCACTGTTGCCGCATCCGCCATAACAGGCAGAATAACTGACCCACGCGAACTGGAGGGAAACAAGGCATGAAAGTAGCAGGGAAAGCCGTAAAGTTCGGAAATAACGTTGACACAGACGTGATTCTGCCAGGAAAATACCTTGTGTTAACAGACCCGCATGAGCTGGCAAAGCACGCCATGGAAGGATTAGACCCAGCTTTCCCCGAGAAAGCCAAAGCAGGCGTCATAGTGGTCGGAGGCAGAAACTTCGGCTGCGGCT
>JAOZIH010000031.1 GCA_026014545.1 Candidatus Bathyarchaeota archaeon | reverse complement strand
TTTTGCCACATCATGTTTGACACTAACGAGCTGCGCATAGAAAGAATGTTCAATGAGGCCTATGGCATCCCGATTCTGCATTACACGCAACTGCTTGGATTAGCCTTGGGTATCCCCGCTGAGGAGCTTGCTTTCAACGAGCTTAGAGTGGATCCCTCAAAAATTCTCAAAGCAGTAAGCCAGGGAACAGAGTAAAATGGGCTTCGCAGATGCGCCTGCAAAGCCGCCAGGGCGGTTTGCCCTCCTATAGGGCGAAGCGCAGATAAAAGGTCATTTGAAACTGTTTATAAGCCGCGCTATGCCAGTTAAAAGCGGATGCGCCATGGGTTACTTAGCCGTGTGGAAGGTTCTGGAAGAAATAATTGTGGAATTCCGGAAAAAGGGCATGGCAGTTCCACAGAATGTTATGAATGATTTGAAGTCAGCCAAAGTAATGATTAGCCTGCTGGACGTTAACAAAAGCGACAGCGAAACCGCCGCTAAAATCGAGCAATATCTTGGAAACGTGGAAGCCTACCTCATTACTGCAGCGCAGAAAGCATTTCCACCAGAGCACATCGATAGTTGGCTCAAACGGCTTGAAGAAGCCACATACGACACAGGAAACGCCTGCAATATTAATGTAGAAGACACGTTCATCGTGAGAGTTCCCCGCGACCAAAAGTGGATACGAGTTAAACCGCTTGAAAGTGTGCCCCTTGAAAAGCTGCAGCGGCTTGCGGAGGGGTCAAACCTCTCATGCCGTGTCCAAGAGGATGGCCGACTAATTGTTTATGGGAAAGATAAAGATATACGGGAATTTGTTAAGAAAATGACTGCCCTAGCCAACAGAGAATAAGCGCAAAGCGACAAGCAGTGAAAAAGCGCTATGTTTGTTTCTTTCTTTTCAGCATGTTCTCGATGAAAGGCCGTAGCTTAGCGTTTTCAGCCTTAATCCTCTCTTTACCCAACGCTTGCTTTTGCGCTTCTATTTCTCGAATCAGCTCAGCAAAGTGTACGCCTTCAGCGGCGGAAACGTATTCCACACGGAACCTTTCAGGGCTCATGCCGAGTTTCTGAAGCATGGGCGCTAACGCGTCCATTCTTGCTTTCATCTTCCAGTTTCCACTTATGTAGTGACAGTCGTAGGGCAAGTGGCACGCTGCAACAAGCACCATGCCAGCGCCAAGCCGCAACGCTTCAAGGATGAAGTCGCGGTCTACTCTGCCTGAGCACATGACGCGTATCGCGCGTATAGTCGGTGGATACTCGAATCTGCTTGTGCCAGCTAAATCAGCGCCTGCGTAGCTGCACCAGTTGCATAGGAACGCCAAAATTTTGTCTTCGGGGTCCTTCTCTAGCGCTGCGCGTATCTGCGCCAGAATCTGGGCGTCTGTGAAGTGCATCTGTGTTATGGCGTCCTGTGGACACTCGGCGACGCAGGTTCCGCAGCCGTGGCAGCTGGCCGTTATCACTTGCGCAGGCTTGTTCGGCTCAATTTTGATGGAGCCGTAGGGGCATCTTTCAGCGCATATGCCGCATTTGCCTGTAACGTTCTTGCATTTGCTGGCGTCTACGACAGCGATTATAGGCTCAATCTTCCATGTCGGTTTGGAAATCACTGTTGCCGCTCTTGAAGCCGCGCCGCAGCCCTGCGAAACACTGTAGGGTATATCCTTCAAGCCTTGGCAGGCACCAGCTAAGAATATGCCATCAGTCGGCGCGTCTAGCGGTTTCAGTTTGGGGTGGCTCTCCATGAAGAAACCGTCTGCGCCGCGAGTTAGGTTGAGAATCCGCGCAAGCTCATCGGAGCCCTTCTTGGGTATGGATGCAGTGGCCAAAACAACCATTTCCGCTTCGACCTCTATCGGCATGCCAAGGTTGGCGTCTTCAGCGTGTATGGTTAGATTATGCGTTTCAGGGTCTTCGTCGATGCGGCTGACGCGGCCGCGGATAAAGTTAACGCCTTGCTCTCTGGCGCGGTCATAGAATTCCTCGTAGCCTTTGCCTGGGCTGCGCATGTCCATGTAAAAAACGTAGACTTCCACGTCTTGCTTGTATTTCTCTTTCAGCTGAACCACATGCTTAAGCGTATACATGCAGCAGTAGTTCGAGCAGTAGGGGTACTTGTTTTTGTCACGTGAACCTACGCATTGGATAAAGGCAACTGAATGAGGCTTTTGACCATCTGACGCGCGGATAACTTTGCCGCCTGTTGGACCAGCAGCAAGAATAAGCCGTTCAAACTCCATAGATGTTATAACGTTGGGATACTTGCCATAGCCTAAGAGCGGCATGTCGTAGGGCAGGTAGATGTCAAAACCTGTGGCTACAATTATCGCGCCGACTTCTATCTCGATTTCCTCAGGCTTCTGGTTGAAGTCTATGGCTTGCCTTTCGCCGCAGATGTCCACGCATTTGTAACATTCGATGCAGTAATCACGGTTTATGGTGTAAATAAGCGGGACAGCTTGGTCAAATGGCACTGATATGGCTTTTCTAGTGCCCAAGTACATGTCCCACTCATTCGGGTACTCTATGGGGCAAACATCCTTGCATTCGCCGCAACCTGTGCATTTATCTTCCAAAACATAACGCGGGTTCCTGCGAATCTTAACCCGGAAGTTGCCAACGTAGCCATCCACTTTCAGTAAATCAGCATTGGCAATCAACTCGATGTTCGGGTGTCTGCCGACATCCACCATCTTTGGGCCTTCAATGCAGATTGAGCAGTCAAGTGTTGGAAAAGTTTTATCAAGCGCAGCCATGTGCCCCCCGATGCTTTCGCCTTTCTCGAGTAGGTAAACTTTGAAGCCCATCTCTGCCAAGTCTAGCGCAGTGTTCATGCCGGCGATGCCGCCGCCGATAACAAGCGCCTTATTGGTAACGGGAACTTCTATTGTTTGAAGCGGCATCAGTAACCGTGCTTTCGCCACTGCCATGCGTATAGTATCCTTCGCTCTTTCAGTAGCCTCTTTTGGAGTGCTTGGGTGACACCATGAACTGAACTCGCGGATATTCGCCATTTCGAAAAGGAATGGATTCAAACCTGCCTCGGAGACTGTACGCCTAAACGTCACTTCATGCATTCTCGGCGAGCAAGCAGCGACAACAACCCTGTTTAGCTTATAATCCTTTATGGCTTTTCTAATTTCTTCTTGGCCTGGGTCAGCACAAGTATAGCGATTGTCTTTAACATATACCACGTCAGGCAATGTTTTAGCATATTCCACAAGCTCCTTTATGTCTAATGTTCCAGCAATGTTCAAACCGCAGTGACAGATAAAAACGCCTATACGCAATTCTCCACCTTCAGAGTTTCCTGTTTGACTCATCTTATCCTCTCCTCTAAAACGAATCGGCGGCAAACTGTTTCCTTTGCTTTCTGCGAGCCGCGGGCTTTTAATTCCTTAACCGTGGCAACAGGAGAAGTGAGCCTCTCCAAGGCTTTAATCCATGTGCCAGAGCGCACTGGAGTATGATTTATCTTGGTGCGCTTAAGCGTCAACGCGTCTTCAACTGGGCAAACTGCTTTACAGGCGCCACAGTAAAGGCAGAAAAGCTCGTTAACGTGCACTTTGCCATCTTTCTCGGAAAGGTAAAGCGCGCCAGTTATGGGGCAGACATCTAAGCAGTCGGTGCAGCCTTCTGGACACTTCTGTTGGTCTATTGCAATCTTGCCCTCTATTAACTTATGCACTTTTAACACTCCCGGCGCACATTTGAACTCGCATATGCGGCAGGTTGGGCAGTACTCTTTTTGAATCTCAACGTTAATTTGTACACGTTTCTTTTGGCTCAGCGGCAACCTCTCCACATCTTCAACCGGAGTACCATCATACCCTATTCTGCTGATCTTTATCAGCGACAGGGGGCATGCCTTTTCACATTCAACACAATCTTTTGGGCATTTTCGTGTATCCACTTTTATATCGCGGATTAACTCGGGAAAACTTTCCTTGTCAAGCACGGAAAGAACATGCTCACCGTTCAAGGTTAGCTTAATGGCGCCATATGGGCATGAAACATCGCAGACGCCGCAAAAATTGCATTTCTCCAAGCTAATATCCACAACAGCTTTCTTGGCTTTCTGGCCTTGAATTTTAGGCTGCCTTTCAAGTTTTATGGCTTCTTTTGGGCATGCCAAGCTGCAGATTTGACAACCGACACAGCGCGTCTTATCAAGTGTTAACTTGTAATGTTTAACATGCAGAAGCCACTCTAACGTCAATGCATCTTTTGTATCTCTTTTCAGAGTCTTTAACGGCATTTACACAGTCACCATGCTAAAGTTTGTTAAAGCTTTTTTCGGCATATATGCACAATTCGCCATTAGCATTTTCTCCAATAAGACTAAAATGCAATATTACCGCTTGCAACAGAAGATTGTGTTGGCAAGCAACCTCTAAAAGATGACATGCGAAAATCGTAATATCGATTACCAAAAGTCTCAAGCTTATACATGCGCGCCAACCTCATTTCTTCTCACAACAGGAGGCTTTTTGAAGAGCAAATCATGTAAAAACTAATATATAGCTTCTAGCCTTCAGGGCACACGCTCTTCCTTCCTTTAGACCTCCACCGTTTTCAAGTTTACTCAAATCTTCCGACATAATATTTCTCCCTCGACTACCCCAATACCAAGTTAACTTAAAAATATTTTGGTAAAGATCCAATAAAAATGAAGCGAAAAACC
>JAOZIH010000002.1 GCA_026014545.1 Candidatus Bathyarchaeota archaeon | reverse complement strand
CCGTAGCCGCATGGATGGGCGCACTCACCACAGGATTCATGGCAACAGAAGAACTCAAAATAACAAACGCCGATTTCACCCAAGATGATGTTACGCTTTATGTTAAGAATACGGGAACAGCTTCCGTAACTATCGAAGCCGCTTATATTAACGGACAACCTGCAAATCAGATCACCATAGCCGTTGGTGCCCAACAAGGTACATATACAATTCCAGCAAACACAAATGCTACAGTAACTTTAACTTACAATGAGAACTTCCAAGATGGTTCACGCTACGAATTCAGACTGATGACATCAAAGGGTAACGCTTTCGTGTATACTGCAACAGCACCCACTAGCACTAGCTCAGGCGGCGATTAACAGCATAATTTCCCCTGTTTAGCTTTGCTCTAAGCATTCCTTGGGGGTAGGGTGAGCTAATCTTTAGCTCTTACTTTTCCCTTTCTCTTGTTTCCTCTTTGGAGGTGCAAAACAAAAATGGTAGTAGAAATAAAAGAGTACACTTCAGCCGAAGAAATAGCCCAAAAACTAGACAAAGACATCGCGGACACAAAAAGCACACTAGGCGAATACCTGCGACGCCTAGACGAAATCCGCACACTAGCGGAAAAATCAAAGAAAATCCGCGAAGTAGTCATGAAACTCGCAGGAAAAACCAAAACCGCAACCGAAAGCCTCGGCGAAATCACCGTAGGCGACCTAAGCATAGTCTTAGACGCCAACCCATTCCACGAGCTGACAGCCATAGAATCCGTTGTACGCAGCCACCAAGAACGCCTACTCGTCCTACAAAAAGCACGCGAAGCCCTAAAGTGGCTAGACCAACTCGGCGACACCGAAGGACTCAAGTACCTAGTAGTCCAAAACGAAGGAGTCCCAGAACGCATACTCTTCAAAATAAGCTAAGCAGCCGCCGCGCAAACACAGCCAAAAACAACCATGCAGGAGCCTGAAGAAACCGTGAACAACAACGCCTACACCATCGCACTCCAGAACACGCTAGCGGAGCTACAAAACGCCTGCCCAGACATTACACACGCCCTAATTTTTAAAGATAACACGCTTCTCGCCAAAACAGACAACACAAGCCAAGAAGACGCAAACAACACCCTAAACGCCTTCCACGCCCTAACCGAAAGAGCCGACTCAATCGGCGGCGTAAACGCCATCACCATACAAGCCGCCAACGGCAAAATAAACATCACCCGCGTAAACGACTTCCAAATGGCAGCCGTCCTCACAAAAGCAGCAGACGAAAAATACATCAACACACTAACACGCACCATAATCCCAATAGTAATCAAACTAATCGACAACATCGCACCAGCACAACAGGAAGCCCTAACCGTTGAACTTGAACCCATAAAAGAAACCACCATAGAAGAAGCGGAACAAGCCCAAGAAGCCGAACAAACAGAAGAAGCCGAAACAAGCGAAGAAACCGCCAAAGAGCCTGAAACTCCCAAAGAGGAAGAAGCAGCCGAAGACGAAGAAGACGAAGGCAGCACACCAAAGCCGCCAGTAACCCAGCTAATCGTCGAAAACCTCAGCGGGCTACTCGTACGCGCAGACACCGTGCAAATCGACAAATCCCTCATAGAAGACTGGAACGAACTCTACGGCGAAGGCACAATCAAAGAAGTCCACATCGAAGCGCTAAACGGAAAAACAACCCGCTGCAAATTCAAACCAATCAAAGACTCCAAACAAGAAGGCAAAGGCATAATCAAAATCCCAGAAAAAATTCAAATCGAACTAGAAGCCACACAAGGCGACCTAGTCATGGTAAAACCGGTGGTCGAATAAAATGGAAAAACAAGCAGCAAGAAAAAAGCGAAGCATACACGAAACCAACACGCCAGTAATCATCGAAGAAGCAGCAACCCTAAACGAAGAAGAAACCTACACAAAACTCAGCAAGGCACTAGCAGAAATCCGCAAAACCAAAGGCATAATAGGCTACATACTACGAAACACTACAGCCGCAACAATAGACCTACAAGAACCCGCAAGACTCGTCCAATATGCAATCCTCTCGTCGCAAGCGCTTGAGTCCAGCCAACAAATCGCTGAGCAATTCCAACTAGGCGAAGTCGAAACCACAATAATAGACGCCGCAGACGCCAAGCTACTATGCATAAACAAAAACGAAATCAAAATCGCCATATACATGGAACCAAAAACCGACCACAACGACATCCAAAAAAGAATCCCACTTTAAACTATAAAAAAATAGCACGTTTTTTAAGGAACCATTTCAAAAAGCAATTTTTTAAAATCAGGATTAACCCTAACCAGCCCACGCTCCTTATCAACCTGCACAAAAGAATATTCACACAGAAACGCCATAACCTCCTCCACGGTGTACGCATCCAACCCAAGCCTCTGTTGCAACTCCACAATCTCATGCCATGCGCCGTCAGCAAGCAACTCGAGCATAACCTCTAACTTGGACACGGCAACCCGCCCTACCCAAACACTCTGAGAATGCAATATTTAAATCCGATAGAATTTATCATTCAGAACAAAAATATAGAAAATATAATTCCATAATCAAATTAAATTCTAAAAAAGCACAAAACATCAGCCCAGCGAAAGCACATAACAAACCACAAAACAACCAACCAGCCACAGTTAACCTTTAATCCCTCTCAACAATTTTAACTTCATAAACCACCCATATCAGCAAACAATAGAACTTGCCAGAAAGGGAGAAAAAAGAGAAATGCACAAAAAACTCCTAATTCCTGGGCCCACAGAAGTAAGCCCAAGAATACTCCGCGAGCAAACCCGCCCGCTCATAGGCCACAGAGAAAAAGCCTTCTCCGAACTCTACGGCCAAATAACCGAAAAACTCACCAGATTCTTCGAACTCCCCGCCGACTGCAAACCAACCGTAACCACCTCATCAGCCACCCTCTGGTTCGACATCGTCGGCAGAAGCATCGTAAAAGAAAAAGCCCTCGCATGCGTCAACGGCGCCTTCGCCGAAAGATTCGCCAAAACCCTGCAAGCCTGCGGCAAAAAAACCGACATCATCGAAGTAGAATGGGGCAAAGCCATAAAACCCGAAATGATAGCCGAAAAACTCGAAACAGGCGAATACGACACCGTAACCGTATGCCACAACGAATCATCCACAGGCGTACGCAATCCAATCCACGAAATAGGCAAACTAATCCGCAGAGACTACCCAGACGTCATACTCGCCATAGACAGCGTCTCAGCCATGGCAGGCGACAAGACGCTACCAAAAGAAATAGGCTGCGACATCATCTTCGCCTCAACACAAAAATGCTTCGCACTGCCGCCAGGCCTAACCGTAAGCCTCGTCACCGACCGCGCCATAGAACGCGCCAAACAAGTCCCCAACCGCGGCAGCTACACCGACCTCGCAGAAATATTCGAATACGAAAAGAAGCACCAGACACCCTTCACACCAAACATCTCGCTTCTCTACGCGCTGAATAAGCGCCTGGACCTCATGCTCGAAGAAACATACGAGCACATCTACCAACGCCACAAACAAATGGCCACGTACACACAAAAATGGGCCAAAAAGCACTTCGCCCTGTTCCCAGAACCAGGATACGAATCAATAACCGTAACCTGCATCAAAAACACCACCGGAAAAAGCGTACAAGACCTCAAAACCAAACTCGCAGAAAAAGGCTACATAATCTCAAACGGCTACGGCAAACTAGCCGAAAAAACCTTCCGCATCGGCCACATGGGCGAATGGCGCCTATCAGGCATCAAAAAAGTCCTCAAACTAATCGAAGAAATCTGGGAGCTGAAAAATTGACCTTCAAAATCCTAATCTGCGACAAAATCGCAGACGAAGGCATCAAACTACTAGAAAAGAAAGGCTACCAAGTCACAAAAGCCTGGGACATGCCAAAAACCCAACTGCCCAATATAATAGGCGAATACGACGCTCTAATCGTCCGCTCCGCAACACGAGTCACCGCAGAGCTCCTAGCCAACGCGAAAAAACTCCGCGTCATAGGCAGAGCAGGCGAAGGCATAGACAACATCGACACAGCAAAAGCCCAAGAACTAGGCATCACCGTGGTAAACACGCCACACGTATCCTACATAAGCGTCGCCGAACTAACCATCGGCCACATGATCGCCCTCGCAAGAGGCATAGTCGAAGGCACAACATCGCTTCGACAAGGAAAATGGATAAAAGAAGAACTCATGGGCACAGAACTCAACGGAAAAACCCTCGGCATAATTGGCTGCGGCTACATAGGCAAAACAGTCGAACGCCTAGCCATCGCCCTTGGCATGAAAGTGCTCCCAGTAGAAGAATGCGCCCTCGACCGCTTCGTGCCTCTAGAGGAGATGCTTCCACAAGCAGACTTCATAACCATCCACGTGCCGCTAACGCCACGCACGAGGCACATGATCTCCACACGAGAATTCAACATGATGAAAGACGGCGTAATGCTAATCGACTGCTCACGCGGCGGAGTAGTCGACCAAGAAGCACTCTACCAAGCCCTCATCTCAGGCAAAGTGAAAGCCGCCGCCATAGACGTCTTCGAAGAAGAACCACCAAAAAACAGCAAACTACTCACACTAAAAAACGTAATCGCCACTCCTCACATAGGCGCTCAAACTCATGAAGCACAACTAAAAGCAAGCATACAAATAGCCCAAAAAATAATCGAAATGCTAGAAAAACCCAAGAGCTGACCCTCCTTTGGTTGACATACGCCCCTTCAAAGCCATAACCTACACCAGCAAAGCAGGCGCCCTCCAAGACCTCATAACCCAACCCTACGACAAAATCGACGCCGCAATGCAACGCGAGTACTACGCGAAATCACCCTACAACTACTGCCGCCTAATCCTGCCAATAGAAGAAAACAAGTACACGGCAGCGCGAGAACGCATCCAAAACTGGCTAAACAACGGCATACTCGCAAAAGACCCAGAACCCGCATTCTACATAGCCCGACAAACCTTCACTTTCGCAGGAAAACGCCTAACCCGCACAGGCCTAATAGCCGCACTGCGCCTATACCCATACGAAGAAAAAACCGTGTTCCCACACGAAATCACATACCACGAGCCCAAAACCGACAGGCTAAACATGCTCCGCGCCGTCCAAAAAAACCTCGAACCCATCTTCCTCATATACTCAGACCCAGAAAACGTCACCACCAACTTTTTCGCTGAAGCAACAAAAACCACGCCCACCATCGAAGTGAAAGACCACCTCGGCGTAACCCACACGATATGGAAAATAGCCGACGCAAAAAGCCTTGAATTTCTGCGGAAAACCATGGAAAACAAGAAACTAGTAATCACCGACGGGCATCACAGATACGAAAGCGCCATCGCATACAGAGACGAAATCCGCAAACACGGCCCATGGACCGACAACGCCGCCTTCAACTTCCACATGGCCTACATCGTCCCCGTCCAAGACCAAGGCCTCATCATCCTGCCCACGCATAGGTTGCTAAGAAAACTCGAGCTAACCAGCAGCACACTAACAGCGCTCAAGCGCTACTTCGCAATTACAGAAATCCAGCCGACAGCCGCCGCCATAGAAAACTTTTTGGCAACCCACAACAGCGAACACGCCATCGCCATCTATGACGGCGCAAAAGCCCACGGCCTCATCCTGAAAGACGAAAACGCAGCCGCCACCCTCGCCAACGCAGATTGCGCCGATAAAGCATGCCTCGCCGACGTGGCAATATTACACGACATAATCTTCAAGCAAATAATGAAAATCACCGCGCTAAAAATGGACGAAAACATAACCTACGCAGAAACAACCCGAAACGCCCTGGAAAAGGTCGACAGCGGACAAGCCAACATCGCCTTCATCCTCAATCCCATAAAGCCTGAAACAGTCTGGCACATAGCCCAAAACGGAAGGCGCCTACCAGAAAAATCAACAAACTTCCATCCCAAACCAGCTTCAGGCCTAATGATGATGGACATCACACCAAACGAGAAACTTTAATGGCGGATCCGCTGGAATCTGAACCTACAATCTCCTTTTAGGCTACTTTTGCGCTATTCAGTTAGTTCTTAAGTAACTTTAGGAATTCCTCTTTTGAGAGGACAGTATCTTGCTCAGTAAACCTGAACCTATTTCTTCACCGGCATGCACGGGAACTACAATGATTCTACCATCAGAATGCTTTAAAACAACATGGCTGCCATGCTTTCTAACAATTCTAAATCCTATTTTAGAAAGAGTCTTAATCACCTTTTTGCTGGCGGCGGCTTTAGGCTCATTCAGCTTGGGCCTCTTTGAACTGAACCCCAACCAGCTCCGTGCGCCCATGGCTTTTTGGCCTTTCGGCTTCCAGCCAGGCTTGGATGGCTTCTTTGATTCGCTTCATTACCTCGTCAAGAGTTTTGGCTTGGGTATGGCAGCCTAGTAACTCTGGAACTGAAGCAACAAAATAGCCATCCTCGTCCTTTTCAACAATTACACCAAATTTCATTCAACATCACAATGATAAAGTAGATGGCTAAGAGGACTAAAACCTTTTCGCAAATATCCGCGAATAATCACTTTTGCGCAGGTTATGGCGGGCCCGCTGGGATTTGAACCCAGGACCTCCGGCTCCGCAGGCCAGTGTCATAATCCGTACTAGACTACGGGCCCGCCCCGTCGAGATTTACATTACTCGTGTAATATAAATGCTAAGCAAACAGCCAGCTGCAAAACCATGTTGCATAACACTTCTAACTTAAAAAAGGGGTGGCTTGTTGCGCTTGTTATTTCGTGTTTAATGCTCGCTGCAACGCTGAGATAACGTTCTGTTTTCCCATTGCAAGTATGTACGGGCCAAGTCGCGGGCCCTGCGGCGTCCCCAGCAGGATCATGTAGAGCGTTTTGAAGAAGTCGCTGGGCTTTAAACCGCTGCTTTTTGCAGCGTTGAAAATTGCGTTCTGAATCTTGTCAGGGTCATCTTCGGTTTCCAGCGCTTTAAGCAGTGTGGCAAGCGCGTTTTGCTCTTCACTTTTGAGGCTCACAGCAGTCTCTCGGATTTCTTCAAAGTCTCTAGTCCAGTTGACGGCGTACTCGATTCGTCGCGCTAACTCCGCGTCAATGGGCTGGTTTTTCTGTAGGTAGCCGTAACTCTGAAGCTTTTCTGCAACGAATTCGGTTAGGCGCTCTTTGGGCGCCATTTTAACCAGAAACGTCAGCAAATTATACGGCACGTGCACGCTTGGTTTGGCAGGCGGTTTCATAACCCAGCAGTACTCGTATAAGCCGCGGAGCTTCGTCAGCTCCTTCGGGTCTTTGATGGGTTTTTTGCCGAAGTAAATATCCTCCAGATTGTCCAACTCGTTCATGTAAGCGGGGATGTCTGAAACATCAAGTGTACGGGTTCCCACGAAGCGCTTCAGCATAAGCAGAAGCAGCGATTGTGGCGAACCATAACTGAACCACACTTGCGGAGTGAAAACGTTACCCGCAGACTTGCTAATTTTCCGCCCGCTTTTGTCTAGGAACATTTCGTATTTCGCGTGTGAGGGCGGCTCGAAACAGAGGATTTCGCGGCTTATGCGGTCGTTTATGCGAACTGAATCCGCGATGTCTTTCCCGTAGGCTTCAAACCTTATGTCCAAGGCACGCCAGCGCGCAGCGAACTCGCCCTTCCAGCTTAGTTTCCCCTCGCCACGGCGTATGTCTACTTCTCCTTTATGTCCACAGCCTTCAATCCATTTGCCTTTGATTTCCAAGCCCTCGCAGACATAAAGCACTTTGTCTGTTGCTGGAAGGAACTCTAGGGCTTTTGTGGTGTAGATGCGGCCGCATTTCTCGCAGACAGGAAAGAACGGCAAAACCTCAGTATACCGCTCCTGCCCTACTTCTTCCTTAACGATTTCTCCGACTTTTTTGGCGTTCAAAAGTATAGTTCTAATCTCCTCAAGCAGCAAACCTTTCTCATAGGCTTCTTTAGCAGACATGTACGTGTATTCAATACCGCATTTGTCCAATGCGTCAAGGAGAAGCGAACTCATGTGCTTGCCGTAGCTTTCATGGCAGCCAAACGGGTCGGGGATGCTGGAAACTGGAAAGCCCAAGTACTTCTCTAAAGATTTTGGCAGTCCAGCGGGAACCTTGCGCAGTCCATCTTTGTCATCGCAGAAGGCTACAAGCTCAGAATTGTAACCCATCTCCCGTAAAGCCAGCGTCACAGCGTAAGACCTTGCTGCATCGCCGAGGCTGCCTATATGTGGAAACCCTGAAGCGCCGAGGCCCATCTCCGTGCGGATCTTGCTTAGGCTTCTGCCCAGTTTCTGCTCTCGGCTAATTATCTTCTGAGCCATCTTGTCGTACCAAGTTCCGCGGCCGATTGTTTCTTTACTCATTTTAGATCCTAACTCTGCCATAGCATAAACAAAATTGAAATAAAAACGTTACAAAAAGAACAGCCAATAATGCTACGTCAACATGCTTAAAGTGCACTTTAAGCCGGCGCTAGTATCTGGAAAACGCTGCAGAAAATTAAAGAATGAAAAGGATGATTATAGTTTGGCTCCACAGTTAGAGCAGAATTTGGCTCCTGCCTGGTTTTCAGCTCCGCATTTCGGGCACTTGACCGTAGCTTGAAGGGGCGCTCCGCAGTTTGAACAGAACTTGGCTCCTGCAACGTTTGCTGCTCCGCATTTCGGACAGTTTACTCCACCCAGCGCTTGTTGTGTCTGCAGTAGTGTGCCGCAGTTGCCGCAGAATTTGTTTGTCTGCGGATTTTGGAATCCACATTTTGGGCATAGCACCATCACTTGGGTTTGGCCTGCTGGCGGCTGCTGAAACACTTGCGGCAGTATAACTGCGCCGGCGCCTACTGCTGCGCCTGAACTTTTCGAGAGGCTTTCGCTTGATTTCTGAACGGTTTCCATTCTGAGAACTTCTGTTCCGCTTACTCCGGTTTTTATGTAGAATAGTCTGTCTCGCCATTCAGGCGTTGTATCTATTCCCTCAAACTTTACGTCTATCAGTTCAAGCCCGATTCTTGAGAAGGCATCAAAGAGCGCGTTTTTTGCCAGCAAGCTTGTTTCGTCTAGTTTGCCGTAAACTTCTGCAAGCGAGTATTGGCTTAAGGTGTCGATGAGCCGCTCGTTAAGGTATCCTCTCAGGAAGCTTTGCAGGCTATCGGTTGTGTATGCGCCTTGGCTGCCTACAACTTCGTTAACGAATAGGTTTGGCTCCTCAACCCTGAACCAGAAGCCTCCGAAGAACTTCAGTGGCGCAAGCTCTTTCGTTTGTCCTTGTGCGCCGAATTTTCCTTGGAACTGCTTCAGCGAAATAAAGATGATAGTCGCCCTGAACGGGACTTTGTCGAAGCCAGCGAGCTTGGAGAAAATCTTTGTCAGCAGCGGCAAATTCGCCGTAGACAAGACATGGCGGCCTGCTCTAAATACGTCATAGGCCTTTCCGTCTCTGAAGAAAACTGCCGCTTCGTATTCGTGGACAATAAGGTTGTCGCCCCATGCGATCTCTTCATTCGGGTATCTCCAGACTATGTCGTTTTCTCTTGCGCCTATCCACTCAATTACCTTTGGCATTTCTATGCTTCCCCTCCCAGTCCCCTCAGAATCTCGGCACGCTCATCAACTAGCTTATCCAGCTCCTCAATCTCCGCTATAACCGCATCCATTGCCGCGCGCCACTCCTCTGTTCCCGCCTCAATTTGATTGGTCTTTTTAACGCTCGCTTTTACCGCCTCCGCTTTCTCTATCAAGCTCAAATCATGCCGGAGAACGGCGTCAAGCTTGTTTTCTTTAACTTTCACGGCGTCGAACATGCCCGCGTAACCCGCGACTGCCCGATCTATGCGCTGAGTAACTCTGTCGATCCTAGCGTTAAAGGCTTCAAAACGGTACGTGTCATCGCCTGAAAGCTTCTGGACAGCTGAGGGATTGGCGAAGGCTCTTCGGAAATCCATTTTTGCAGCTTTAAGCCTGTTGACAACTTCCATTCTGACCAGCCGGTCACTTTCTCTTCTAAGCTCTTTTTCCTTGTAGCCTCTGTATCCTGGAATGTAGCTCATGATTTTTTCCAGAAGGGTGCGTTCACCTTTAACTTTTTCCAAATAATCTTTTTCACTCATTTTTTACTCCTCTGATATGCCAAAATACCTATGATGGCTATGATAACGGCGAGAACGCCTACTATGACAAAGGGATTCAATAGAGTATAAAGCGCGGATATAAGAGCGATGGCGAACGTTATGCTGCCCCAAACCAAATAATAAGTCGCATCCTTGCCTGCGATAACCGCATAGGCCAACGTATAAGCACCTACAGGCCCAAGAATCCATGCAGGAAGATTTAACAAATTGAATGCCAACAAAGGTAAACCGTAAACTACCGCGGCACAACCAAGCGATGCAACGAGAACAGCAAGGGCGCCTACTCCATAACTTAAAGTTTTTCGACTGCTTTCCATCCCCATTACCTCGTAGGCACCGGCCAATTTTAGTATGGAGTGGAATCTCTCTTTTAAGAGTTTAGTTAAAAAATTCCGAAGCCTTTCTGCGGTATTTCGCCCTTTATGACGTTTCCCGTGGCTCCGTCGATCAGCAACTGATAGCTTCTACCCTTATACTCGTATTTTATGAACCATACCGGCGCATGCAAGTAAACCGCCTGCTTCACATCGAACTCGGTGCTCATCTCAACTATCCTATCCAGTTCCTGCTGTAGAAGAAATCGATGGTGCGCTTCGATTTGCTGCTTCGCCATTTCTAAAGCCTCTTCCCTGTCGATCTCGCTGTTCAAAACTTTAGCAAAGCCTTCGATCTTACGAAAATCATAGGGAATTTTGCCTTCTAATGGCACGTCATATTCTCTGGTTGGGAATCCTGCAGCTTCTCTTGCCAAAACAAGCCAGTTATACTCTTTCTGAATTCTCCCTTCCTTAACAATCGGCGGTGTTATCCGTTCGAATATGCCCTTATAGCTTGTTTTAGCCTCAACAGAAACAACCCAAAACGGTAAATAAACAAGATTCTTCTCCAGAATCTTTGCCTTTCTGGCGAGGTCTGGAGGCTTCAGAAAGCCTGATTGCATCCAACTCTTCACGGGCTCCTCTATGCGCTTTTCGTCATACTTATTTAGCAAAAGCGCGTGTTCAAAATTGTAGGCTTGTCCAGTTTCTATGACAGTCATGAAGCCGCAGTATCTGCATGTGGCGATTATCTCGCCCGGAGTGAATTCCACAGGCGCGCCGCAGTGCGAGCACCTGATGCTTTGGGCTATCGCCATCTGTTATGCCTTCAGCTTTTCCCTTCTAAGTATTTCTCTGGCTACTATTACGCCTGAAGCTGAAGCTTGCACTAAGCCTCTGGTGACTCCTGCGCCGTCGCCGATTGTGAACATGTTCTGGATTTTGGTTTCCAAGACATTGCTTAACTGCAGATGCGAGGAGTAGAATTTCACTTCTACACCATATAGGAGTGTGTCCCGCGAGTGGACTCCAGGCGCAATCGTGTCCAGCGCTTGCAGCATTTCTCGTATGTCAGCCAAGTACCTGTAGGGTAATACGAAGCTTAAGTCGCCTGGCGTGGCATTCTTCAATGTGGGTGTTACGACGCTTCGGGCTATCCTCTCGGGAGTTGAGCGTCTGCCCGCAACCAAGTCGCCTAGGCGCTGCACTATTACGCCGCCGCTGAGCAAGTTTGAGAGTCTCGCGATGTATTTTCCGTAGGCTATGGGCTCCTTGAAAGGCTCCGTGAACGACGTGCTCACAAGAATAGCGAAATTAGTGTTTTTCGTTTTCCTTTCAGCATAACTCTGCCCGTTAACAGTTAACACTCCATCATAGGACTCAGTTGTAACCTCGCCGTAAGGCGAAACGCAGAACGTGCGAACCTGATCATCAAAAATCTTTGAGTAATAGATGAGCTTCGGCTCGTAGAGTACCTTGGTTAACTCCTCCATAACTGAAGCTAAAACTTCAACCCTCACGCCTATGTCCACAGGATTATTCACAGTT
The DNA here is from genome assembly GCA_026014545.1 of Candidatus Bathyarchaeota archaeon. GTDB lineage: Archaea > Thermoproteota > Bathyarchaeia > Bathyarchaeales > Bathycorpusculaceae > JAOAIV01. The sequence continues at coordinate 150,783 of JAOZIH010000002.1, read as the reverse complement.
TTCAAGCCGTGAAACTGGGCTTCATTCTGGAGCCATTCAGCACCGCTTCTGCCCGGCGCGATTATGACGTATTTGCCGTAGAATTTTTCGCCATTCGCCGTCTCAACGCCTTTGATGGTGTGATTTTCCACTATGAGGCTTTTAACGTCTGTTCTGGGCTGAAACGTGACTTTGCCATTCAACTCTCGGCGCATGCGGCGCAGCGTGTCCGCGCATTTCTCCGTACCCATATGGCGGATTTTCTGCCTGATAAGCCTCAACCCGGCCAGAGACGCCTTACGCTCGATTTCATCAACTTTTTCCGGATTCTCACCGTAGACCTGCGGGTCAGCGCCGTACTTCAAGTAGACGTCGTCCACGTATTTTATCAGTTCCTCAAGCTCCTTGTTTGTGATGTACTGGTTAAGCCAGCCGCCTACCTCCGTGGACAAAGTAAGTTTACCGTCACTGTAGGCGCCTGCGCCGCCCCAGCCTGAAAGCACTGAGCATGGCTCGCAGTGCTGGCAATCTAAGCCGCGGCTTGAAGGGCATCTGCGCTTGTCAATGTCTGGGCCTCGGTCGAGAATTAACACGTTTAGCTTGTTTTTTTCTGTAAGCTCTAACGCGGAGAATATGCCTGCTGGACCTGCACCCACGATGATTACGTCATATTTCAAAGGGTATCGTCCTCGTTGGAACCCAAACTTACATGTAACAACTAGCATATATTTCTAACGAATAAGCTGAAAAGAAAACGAATACCTACTTCCATATTTCCTTGCAGACTATGAGGCGTTTATTTTCGGGACTATGCTATCTGACTTTTCTGTAAGACAAGAAAGGAGTTGAGAGAATTTTTACAGTTCACCTATATGGTGAAATGACGCTCGCTTGAACTTGTGACACTTGATATAATAAGTTCCGCTCGATTTGAAAGAGTGCCTCAAAGCTAATATATTAACGCTTTCTTTATTTGTTGATTATGTCTGAGAGAAGCTATTTTTCAAATCGATATCTAATTCCTGGTGCAGCTTTTTTACTTGTTGTGGCTGTACTCAATGCTGTGCCTTTGTATAGGCTTTTGAATACTTACGAAGCTACCACTTCAGTATTTAGTGCAATTTTAGCTTTACTTGGTAGTCCCGTCATAGGTTTTCTTGTCTCGCAACCATGGTGGTTTTATTTTCGTCAATATAAATTCTGGCGTATAATTCCAACTGTGAAGTTGAAAGAAAAATATGGTTTAAAAACTGATAGCGCACCAAAAGAGGTGCGAGAAAAAATATTATTGATTTACGATTATATTTTGCATTCTGATGTCCACTCGAGAAGCGAAATGAAAGGGCTAAGTAATTATGCGTTCCGAAGATATGACAATTACGTTCTCTTATCCTGCAGCATTTTTGCCATATAGATAGGTTACATAGTTGGGATAGTCGGGCGAGGTATTGCTTTGTATGCCTTCCCAACTGAGGTTTTTCTTCAATATAATTGTGCAGATAGTGTGATTTGGATATCCGTTTTGATAATAACTGTTATTTTGTCATTTTTCGTGTACAAAGGGCTAAGATGGTTAGAATGTGAATACACTAAAATACATTCTGTTATAATTAGTATCTCCTGGGTATCTCGCAAAGATTTAGAAGATGTTTTTGAAGAATGGACAGACATTTTCGATAGTGACACCACAACTTGAACAAGAATAGGCTCTCCTGTAACTCAAGTTAAAAAGGGAAATAGTTCAGCAGTCAAATTATAGCGGAACTTTATCGAACCATTGCGCAGGATCAGATTTTTGGAGCGGAAGCCTTCAGCTCACTTAAAATCAAAAAGTGAACTTTGATTGGTGATACAAGCTTTCTGTAAAGAAAAAACATCTGATATGACATGTTAGTCTTTTATGGCTTCTATGAGGCTCATGACGTTCCACAGTTTCACTCGCGTGTACGGCGGCATGTTTGGGTCCTGCAGGATTTCGTCTAAAAGCGATATGGCGTTTGAAGCGCGCACGGCAGGCGTGAACTCTGGGCTTTGCAGTGCGTTCATGGCGTCTTTTGCTGCGCGCCTGATGTTTCTGGGCGTTGTGTTGTCTTCTGAAACCTCGTTAAGTACAGCTAGCGCTTGCTTAATTTTTTCTTCATATTCCTGCATCTTTTTCTTCTTCACCATAAGCATCCCTTTATCCTAATGCAATAGCGCAGTAACCAAGTTATATAAGCTTTGATATGTATTTACTTTTAGGGTTCGAGGATGCAGGAAAAAACCACAGATGCTCACATTAAGCGTATGGCTGACCTGCTACGGCAAGGCGCAACTTTAACCGACCTGTCATGTCCCGCCTGCGCATCGCCGCTTTTTAGGCTTAAGGATGGAAAGCTATGGTGCGGTAAATGCGAAAAGAAAGTTATCGTGGTGAAAGAGGATGAAGCGCCCGAAGCGTTAAGCAGCATGGCTTATGACAAGCTTGAAGCCACATTATTGGCTAAAGTTGCGGCGATACAGGAGAAGATTCAAAACACTGAGGATGTGGATGAGCTGCAGAAGCTCAGCACCGCCCTCTCCGAACTGCTAAGCAGCTTGGAGAAGGTTAAGAAAATGAAAAAGCGTTAGAGAAGAGCTGAAAATGCTGGGGTTTTACGCGAATTTTCCGGCAAATCTCCATAGCGTTGAAAGCTTTGCTTCAATTCTTTCAGCTAAGAAGCTTCAGCAGAAACTGATACAAGTGTTGCGTGATGTGAACCGTAAGCCATTCCGTTTTGAGGAAGTCGCAGACCTCACAGTGCCCAATGGCTCAGTAATATTCGAAATAGGCTTGGCTGAGGATACCAACTTTAACTATATAGACGAAGAAGAAACAAAGAAAGTGCTCGGCGAGTTAAGGAAAGGCGCGTTTCAGTTAATGGATTTTTTCTGTGTTGCTCGCTACTATAAAGATGCTGGCGAGAAGAAGGCGCCATTGAAATTTGACTATTACCTTGTGCGTTTTGTTTTCAGTCAAGCCTCCGTGGAAATCAGGGTTCATCATGAACGAGGCCCAAGATATGTTTCTCCAAGGGACCTCACTGCCTTCTTGGTGGATCAGATTAACCATGCTTTTGCGAGGAAAGCGCTAAAAATCGTTGAGACCGAGCCTTCTCAGTGAAACGTATCTAGGAACTTCTTCACTACTATGTACAGTTCTCGTGCTACCGCATTTTTAGGCTGGTTGCCGTTAACCCTGACGAGGATGCCTTTCTCCACAAATTTAAGGTATATCTCCCGTACTTTCTGCTGAGTTTCCAGATTCTCCATCACGGACTTGTTAGGTTTAAGCCGTCTCATCGCAACTTTAGGGTCAACATCTATGAAAACCGCCAAGTCTGGCTTAAGCGCATGCTCATTTATCTTTTCTATCCATTCTATGCTTAGGCCAGCAGCGCCCTGATAGGCTATGGATGAGTAGAGATAGCGATCCGAAATCACAATGCGCCCCTGCTGTAAGGCGGGAAGAATTTCTGTTTCCACGTGTTCCATGCGGTCTGCGGCGAAGAGTAAGGCTTCAACAATGCTTGAAAGGCGCTTTTTGCCGTAAAGGCAATGCTTGCGGATGAAAGTGCCGATTTTGCCGCGGCTGGGCTCTGCAGTGTAAACCGCATTGTAGCCGTCTTTAAGTTTTTCAGCAAGCATTTTCGCCTGTGTTGTTTTTCCAGAGCCATCTAAACCTTCGAGACAGATGAACGCGCCTCTTTTAGTCATCGTCAGCCAACCTTGAACTAGCGCTACACATTATAATGGGACACCTAAATATAACTTACAACAGCGGAGACATTTAAAAATGCCTAAGGCATATTGGGGCGAAATCAAGGATCCCGTGCATGGCTACGTGTATATCACTGAGGCTGAGAAGGAGCTTATTGACTCGTACCCGATGCAGCGGTTGCGACGGCTGCGGCAGCTGGCTGGCTCCGAGTATGTTTATCCCGGCGCGAACCACACTAGGTTTGAGCACTGCGTTGGCACCATGTACTTGGCGGGTAAGGTTGTTGAGAACCCGAATATTTCCCGTCTTGTCGGCGACGAGGAAGCCAAATTAGCCCGAATTGCGGCTTTACTTCATGATGTGGGCCATGGGCCGTTCTCGCATGTTTTTGAGCAGCTCCTGATTAAGGATTTGGAGAAAACGCATGAGGACGTCACGTCGTGGATTATCGAGAAAAGCGAGTTAAGCGACAAGCTCGCCAAAATGGGCTATAAGCCTGCAGAAGCGGCGAAGCTCGCAGTGGGCAAGCTTCACAAGCCTGGAAAAGCCTTTCTTGACCAGATAATAAGTAGCGCTGTGGATGTGGACAAGCAGGACTTCATTGTTCGCGACACCTTTCACACTGGCGCGGAGTACGGCTTCATCGACGTGTTTCGGCTTATTCACGCAGTGGACGTTTTGGGCGAGGACTTGGCGGTGGAGGTCGGCGCGCTCTCGGCGCTGGAAGCCTTTATGATCGCCCGCATCGAATCGTTTAAGAGCATATATTTTCACCGTGTGGGACGCGCAGCGCAGATTATGCTTGCCATGGCCATGGAGAAAGCCAACGAGGAACTTGGCTTAACAGCGTTTAAGACGCCTGAGGAGTACCTAGCCATGGATGACTATACTGTTTGGGCCGCGCTGAAAAACTGCCAGGCGTCTAAAGAGATAATTGCGAATTTGGAAAGGCGGCGAATGCTGAAGTGCGCCTATGAGCGAACATTCTACCAGAAGGACACCATGATCTCGAACATTTTTGGGCGCGAAGCCTACCGCCGGCAGATGCAAAGCGAAATCGCGAAGGAAGCAGGCGTCGCAGCCGAAGCCGTGATCATCGACGTGCCCACGGTGCCCTCGGTGCCTTATCATCACGCCGTGCTTATGGAATCCATGGAGATACCCGTCTTCAGCAGAAGCCAAGCTGGCAGGAAAACGCCGCATCGCCTAAGCGACGTCTCAAAAATCATTGAGAACCTAAAGGGCTTCATCAACATCATGCGCGTTTACACAACAGCGGCTTACCGCGAAAAAGTTGAGCGTGCAACAGCGAAGATTCTGGGCAAGATTCCTGAAACCGCAAAAATATCCTACTGACACCGCAATGCCGCAGCCGCTCTGGAAAGCGCAAATTAGAGCTATTTTGAGCTGAAAAAGAGAGCAAGGTTTATTCGAGTGAAAACACAATTGCATGATGCTTCGGCCTAACACGCGCTCCGGTAGTATAGTCCGGTCAAGTATTTCGGCCTTTCGAGCCGAAGACCCGGGTCCGAATCCCGGCCGGAGCATTCAATTTTAGTATTTTTACCCTGTGCCGGCCATCCTTAAGGGTGCAAGAATAAAAAATATTAGATGCGGCAACCAGTTTTATTGTTGGCGTTGTCCTTGAAGAAAGCGGCATTAGCCCTTGTTCTCAGCCTATTGTTCCTAATTGTGGGGATGGTTGGTGCGCAAAGTGTAAGTTATTATGGACGGGATTCTGGCGTTAACCCTGCTGCCTTCACCTTGATAATGTATAGCCCGCGCAGTGAAACAGCGTATTCGGATACGATGCTGCTTCAGTTCAACATAACTTGGACTACATTTCCACGTATCTTTGGACCCGAACAATCATTAGACGGCGTATATACCTACCGTATAGACGATAATCCGCCCGTTAGCATCGCGCCTAATCAATCTGCAAGTGACCGCGTCTACGTTACTCCGCTAAACAATTTCACAATTAACCCCTCATTTTCGTACTTAGTAAATATCGCCGACCTGCCAGACGGCGACCATAAAATTGTGATAACAGCAAGCCTGTACATTAATGGCAACCACTTGTATTTCAGCGAATCCGCTTCACCCATCGGTTTCTTGGTTCAGAACCCAACGCCTACGCCAACGCCCGAAGAATCTTTCCCAAACGTGCTTATAGTGGTTGCTTCTGTAGCATTAGCCGGCGTCGGCGCTGGTTTGCTGCTCTACTTCAGGAGACACAAGCATTAAGCGGAAAATTGCCATCCCATTTTTTATTAAGGCATCAGCCTGACAAAGTTTTTCTATGCAACTCCCACTATAATTAAGCTAATTGTTGATGGACGGATTAGGCATGCTACGCGCTGAAGAAAAGAAATTGAAGAGCTTGACTGAGCTCATTTCTTTAAGCGGAAAAATCGCCTTGGTCACTGGCGCCGCCTCGGGCATCGGTCGGGCAATAGCTTATCGCTTCGCTGAGGCTGGCGCAGACTTGGAGCTTGTCGACGTAGACGAGGCGAAACTTGAAGCCACGCGGGATGAGCTTGCAAAGTTTAACGTGAAAATAAGCGTTTACAAGGTGGATTTAAGCCGTAAATCTGAGATTGACCAGTTATGGCGCTCGCTGGCGGGCAACGAGCCGGACATACTCGTGAATAACGCGGGCATCTATCCGCTGCGGGATTTTTTGGAAGTGGACGAAGCCTTTCTGCAGAAGGTTCTGGACATAAATTTGAACTCGGTTCTGTGGATGTGCCAAAAAATGATAAAGAGCCGTGGGAAACGTGGCGGCGTAATAATTAACATCGGCTCTGTTGAAGCCGTAATGCCCGTCAAAGAGGATCTGGTGCCCTACGGCATAAGCAAAGTCGGCGTCATAATGCTTACGCGCTCGTTAGCCGCAGAATACGGCAGACACGGCTTCAGGATAAACGCGCTTATACCAGGCGGCGTCTTCACCGCTGGCACCAAAAAACTGGTTAAGGAAGCACTCAAATTCAACGTGGGCATAATCCAAACAGGACTGGAGTACCGCCAGCGGCTGCCGCTTGGGCGGCTGGGAGAACCCGACGAAATCGCCCGCATGGCTCTCGTGCTTGCCAGCGACCTATCAAGCTATGTGCACGGCGCGCTCATCGCTGTTGACGGCGGCTTCCTCTCCGCCTGACCCGCCCATGAACAGGTGCTCAGCAGCTTAGAAGCCAAGTGTGCCTCCCGCAGAAGAACTGCCTCATTTTTGTTGCGGTAGCGGAAATTGCTTAAATCCAGCTTTGCGTATAGCACTTCAGTAACAATCATCGAAGTTGAGTTGGTATGAGAAGTGACGAAATAAAAAAAGGAATAGAACGCGCACCCCATCGCGCGCTCCTAAAAGCCCTCGGCTTAACCGACAAGGACATCGAGAAACCCTTCGTTGGCATCGCTAGCAGCTACACAAACATTGTTCCAGGGCATATCCATCTCCGAAGCATAGCTGACGCCGTAAAGGAAGGCATAATCGCCGCTGGCGCCACACCCTTCGAGTTCAACACGATTGCAATTTGCGACGGCATCGCCATGGGACACGAGGGCATGCGCTATTCCCTTCCAAGCCGCGAGCTAATAGCCGACTCGGTTGAATCCATGGCGCAAGCGCATCGCTTAGACGCACTGGTTTTAGTGACAAACTGCGACAAAATCACGCCCGGCATGCTCATGGCGGCAGCGCGGCTAGACATTCCGGCCATCGCGGTGACTGGCGGCGCAATGGAATCAGGCGTTTTCAAGGCAGAAAAAGTCGGCGTAAGCACGGTCTTCGAGGGAATGGGCAAGGTTCTCGCTGAAAAAATGACGCTTGAAGAACTCGCGGAACTGGAAAACTCAGCGTGTCCAGGCTGCGGCAGCTGCAACGGCATGTATACCGCGAACACCATGGCTTGCTTAACCGAAGCGTTGGGCATGTCGCTGCCCTACTGCGCCACGGCACTGGCTACAAGCGCTCAGAAACTACGGATAGCAAAGGAAACAGGAGAAAAAATTGTTGAACTTATCCGCAGAAAGCTGACGCCGTCCAAAATTTTAACGCGAGAGACTTTCGAGAACGCTATCGCCGTGGACATGGCGCTCGGCGGCTCCACAAACTCGGTGTTGCATCTTTCCGCGATAGCCCGAGAGGCTGGAATTTCTCTGCCGCTTAGCCTCTTCGACGAGATAAGCCGGCGTGTCCCGCACCTGTGCAATATGGTGCCCAGCGGACCATACGATTTGGAGGAGCTGCATAACGCTGGAGGCATACCTGCGATGATGAAGGAGCTTTCATCCATGCTTCACTTGGATGCGCTTACGGTAACAGGCAAGACTGTTAAGGAGAACATCCAAAACGCCAAAGTCTTAAACGACAACGTCATCCGCCCATTAGCCACGCCTGTTCACAAGGGCGGCGGAATCGCCATCTTGTCCGGAAATCTTGCTCCGAAAGGCGCTGTGGTGAAGACGGTTGCGGTTTCGCCTAAAATGCTTAAGCACACTGGCCCAGCAAGAGTTTTCGATTCAGAAGCCGATGCTGTGGCAGCCATGAAGAAGCGCGCGATTCAACCAGGCGACGTCGTGGTCATCCGCTATGAGGGGCCGAAAGGCGGGCCTGGCATGCCAGAGATGCTGGTGCCGACGGCCACGATTTCTGGAATGGGCTTAAGCGAGTCTGTGGCTTTGGTGACTGACGGCCGATTCTCAGGCGCGACAAGAGGACCATGCATCGGGCATGTTGCGCCGGAGGCAGCAGAAGGCGGGCCCATCGCTATCGTCAAGGACGGAGACAAAATCGCCATTGACATTCCTAATCGCGTGCTGAAGCTGGAGCTGACAGATCAGGAGATTGCCAAGCGTTTAGCTGAGTGGAAGCCGAAGAAGCCGCGGGTGACCAAGGGCTATTTGGCGCGGTATTCGCCGACGCCTATGGAATAGGCTCAACGCGACTGTAGCGAGCCCTCTTTTCTTTTTTGTGAATGATTCACGGCTGTTTTCTGAATTTGATGACTCTCGCGTTTAGGTGCTTATTTTTGGCGGTGGACGGATGCGTCTTCCAAGTTTTATGCGCAAAGCTATGCGATACAGTTTTCTCAAAGACTTTATCAACTGCTCAACATTTGGTGCTGCCGAATAGATGAGCGGTATCTGCTCGTACTCTGCCAGCTTTATCGCGTAGTCGTCTGGTTTGGTGCGGTGGAACACTACTACTCGAGGCTTTAAGCTGCTAACGCGGACAATCATCATCGGCAAATGCGCCACGTCGACATTTGTGAAGACTATGGCTCGTTCAGTTGTTGCACCAAAAAGTTGCGCGTACTCTAAGCCTGAAAAGGCCTCCACAGCCTTTTTGCTGTCCACCACGGTGTACCCGTTAACCTCCTTGGTATACTTTTCTGCGCATGCCACCACTTCGCCATCGATGGCCTTGCAGAGGTATTCCACACGAACGGGAATAGGAAATTCCCTAAGGTCCAAGATAGCCATGCTTGGTGAACTTGTGAGCTTGGCGAATTCTCTCGTGAAGCGGCTTCCCTTTTCCTCGTCAAGCTGCAAAAGCGCCATGACAAAGCGCCTGATAAACTTGGCGCCTGGGCTTTTCCTCCTGCCGCTCTCGTAATCGCTTATGACTGAGGATGAAAGCTGCATTTTTTCTGAAAGGCTGATCTGCGACACTGCGAAGAGCTCGCGCCACTTCCGCATGGTTGCGCCTGGCTTGCTTGACAGGATTATTTCTCCGGCGATTCGTCTCGCGAGCACTTCGCGGCTGCTAGGCGACACAGACATCTTATACACTCCAGAGTGCACTTTTCCCTTTAATGATTAGGTATAAAACTTTACTGCTTCTGCAGCGGTGCGCTATGCTTTTTTTGAATTGCGTTTATAAGGAAGTTCGTAATATAATGAGCACTGACGTTCCATGTCTAAGGAGAGACGACGTAGAACGTTACAGATGCAACAACAATAAGCAACAAAAAAGAAGGAGTGATGGAAAATGGCAGAAAAATCTGATGTGATCTTCGTTGGGAATAAGCCTCCGATGAGTTATGTGCTGGCTATTATTACGGCGTTTTCTTCTGGCAATGCTAAGGAGATTACGTTGAAGGCTCGTGGCCAGGCGATTACGACGGCTGTTGACGTCGCGGAGATAGCGCGGAACCGCTTCATGAAGGACTTGAAGGTCAGCAACATAACCATTGGCACTGCTGAGATGCCGCCGAGGGAAGGCGAAAACAAAAGCCGCATGGTCTCAACAATAGAGATAACGCTGACCAAAGAGTAGGCGTTGCGGTGCAGTGAAGAGCGCTGAGTGTCCTCTCCACTTTCTTTTATTTTTTATAACATGATTCCCGCGAACTTTAATTAGCGTATGAGTCAATGCCTTTTTATTTTGTTGAAGCTTTTGGTTCTTCTACCTCTTTGAGGTAAGCTTCAACTTTCTTGACAATTTTGCTGAAGGCTTTAGCTACTGGCGAGTCTGCGTGCTCAACCACAAATAATGCGCCTTTATCCGAGTCCATGCTCACCTTCGGGTCTAACGGGATACTGCCGAGAAACGGGACACCCGCCTCTTGCGCCAGCTTCTTTCCTCCGCCAGACTGGAATATGTCTATTTTTTCGCCGCACTTTGGGCAGATAAACCCGCTCATGTTTTCCACTATACCTATTATCGGTAAGCTCAGCCGCCGCGCAAACGTTATCGCCTTGTTGACGACAGCCCGCGAAAGCTCTGAAGGCATCGTCACGATTATGACGCCGTCAATGTCGGGCAAAAGCTGCGCGATGCTCAGCGGTTCGTCGCCCGTTCCAGGCGGCAAATCAATGAAGAGGATGTCTAATTCGCCCCAGACAATGTCTGAAAGCAGCTGGCGTATCGCCGTCATCTTCAGTGGCCCGCGCCAGATGGTTGGTGTGCGCTCTTCGGATAAGAAGAAGTCTATGGAGATGACTTTCATTCCTAATGGGCCTTTTACTGGGAAAGCGCCGGGCGGCCCTATTCTCGCTTGTTGTCCCGCCAGGCCTAATAGTCGCGGCACGCTGGGGCCATGCAGATCAGCGTCTAATATGCCTACTTGCTTTCCAAGCATGGCGAACGCTGCCGCGAGGTTCACGGTTATAGTGCTTTTACCTACGCCGCCTTTTCCGCTTATCACGGCGATTTTATGTTTAATCTGTTTCATTCTGTATCTGAGAAGTTCCTGCTGCTCCAGCAACCGGTTCCTAAATGTTTCAGCTGGATTCGAGTTTTCTGTTTCGTTCATAAAAAGCACCAGTTGCGCCTTGGAATTTGAATTGTTGGGTGCACTAAATAGTTTGTGGTTATAATACCATTAATCCATAGCTAAAATTAATTTTGCTTTAGAACATTAATTAGCTTCAGATGCTTTCTGTTTTCAAGGTTTTGAAGCGGCAGAAAAGGCTTATTCTTGATAAATATTCCGAATTCATAAGTGTTTTAATGCTTTATAATGAAGTATTAGCTTGCAAGGTGAAGTTGCATGAGCGAACAAATCCTCAAAGCTTGCAAAGAATTAATTGACGACGCAAAAATAGGTTGCGCCGACCTCGTTTTTAAGGACCTGTGCCTTGAAGTTTTGTCCAGAGCACGCCATGTCCTCTCAGACAAGCAATTTAACCAACTTGTCGCATATGCCGCAGATAAAATGAAAGAGAAAATCCCATTTGAAGTCCAAGCGGAATTAACAATTCAAAGATGAAATCAGAACCGATTTAACTTTTCACCACATGATGCTTTGCAGGGCTTGGAAGTCAGCGCCAACTTCACCTTGCCCCTTCTCATTTTCCCAACGTCAGAGCTTGTAGCCTATTTTCCTCAGGAACTCTTTCCTCTCCTTAATGTCCGCGTCTGCTTCTATGCCCTTGCTCTTTAAGCCGTCAACCACACCTATTACTCCCCTACCCTGTGCTGTCTCCGCAATTAGCACTTCCAAAGGATTCGCGGTGGCAGCGAAAATCGTGCATACCTCGGGCACCTTCTTGATTTTGTCCAAGACGTTTATGGGGTAAGCGTTCATGAGGTATATTACAAAGCTGTGGCCGCATGCTATTTCAAAGGCCTTTTCCGCAGCTAACCGCCGTAGTTCCTCATCATTTCCTTCATGCCTCACGAGGCAGGGGCCTGAGCTTTCACAGAAGCCTATTCCAAATTTAACGTTTGGCACAGAGTTAACTAGCGCCTCGTAGAGGTCCTCAACAGTCTTTATGAAGTGTGCCATGCCCAAGATGACATTGCAGTCTTTCGGAGGAGTAATTTTAACTGTTTTGAATTCAACCATTTACGTGTCCTCCAAGAATAAAATATGCGCAATTGAAGTATAGCATTTTCTATTTTTGGCATGCGCTTTCCATCTAAAGCAGCGGTTTTCATTTTCCTTGTATACGCCGCTTTTCAATTGGCGGAATCACCGCTTGTGATGACAAGTTTTATATTGCTCCATGCAGTGCATAAGCTCATCGTGCAAGAAGCAATTTTTGCGCGTGAATCAAGAAAATAGGAGTTGAAGTAGTTAATGTCCGATAGAGAGATGCACAAGGCAGTCTGCTCTGAATGCGGCCAGGAATGTGAAGTTCCCTTCAAACCTGACCCGAACAGGCCTGTTTACTGCCGAGAGTGCTGGTCAAAGAAACGACCACCAAAAAGACGATACTAAGCTTTTAACGCTTAACACGTAACGAGTTTTTATTCCGTACTTTTTTCTATTTTTCAAGTATTTGGTTTAACACATTTTGTTCTGTGGACAAAAACTAAATATCGAAGAACCGCTCTATGCATTCAGACTGCATGCGGGCCGGTAGTTCAGTTGGTATGAACGCCTGACTTGCACTCAGGAGGTCTGGGGTTCAAATCCCCACCGGTCCACCACCAAGCTGACTTCTCAACAAGTTTTATAGCAATGCCCGAATTTGCAGAAGCCTAACCGCGCTGAGTTTCAGTGGTACGCAAAAATGCGAAGCATGGAGTAAAGCCGCTTTAATCCTTTCATATTTGGCGGCTATTAGTGGTTCATTGCAGAAACCTATAGAGGGTCTATTTCACGATTCTTGGCGGAATAGATAGGAAACGGAGCGGAAACTTCTTTAAAACTCAGCGCATAATAGTTTCGTGTGGAGGAATCAAGTATGCCTATAGAGAGCACTCCTGAAAAAAGCGCTATCCTTTTTGTATGGTTTAATTATTATGCTGGTGTGCTTATTAAAACTCCCTCGAAAACTCTGGTTATTGACCCGGTGGATGTGAGGGCTCGTAGTTTTCTTAACACGGATGCAATTTTAATTACTCATGAGCATTATGATCATCTGGATCAGCGTTTGATAGCGGAAATTCAGAAAGTAGCAAACTGCACGGTTATAGCTGATTCTTCCTCGGCGAATCGGTTACGGCATATTATTCCTTCGAATAAACTGCAGGAAATTCATGTTGGCGAAGAGATTAAGGTAGGTGCTGTTTCGGTTAAAGCGGAAAAATGCAATCACCCTGCAGTTAAGCCTGTAACCTACATAATCACAAGCGAAGACGGTGTTAAAGTCTTCCATACAGCCGACAGCTTGCCTTATCCAGAGCTTGCCGCAATCGGCGAAAGAGAAAAATTCGATGTTGTCTTCTGCACCGTAGGCATCGCGCCGGGCACATCACCTGAAACAGGTTTTGAAATTGCAAGATTGACGAAACCTCAAGTCGCTGTGCCCTACCATACGAACTCAGCGGCGCATCAGCAAAAGTTCGCGGAACTTCTCAAAAAAGGGTTGCCAAGAACTGCATGCTTGATTCCTGAACTTAACAAGATTTATCAAGTTTCAAAAAGGAAGTGAAAACCATTACAGCACAAAAAGATGATCAAAAATCAAAAATTGAAATTGCAAAGGCTCTGCATAAGATCGACGCTTTGAAATTTGGCGTCTTCAAACTTTCAAGCGGCAAAATAAGCCCATACTACATCGACCTTCGAATAGTTCCCAGCTTCCCAGATGCTTACAGACAAATCTGCGACTTCTACGGAGCCTACATAACCAGCAAATTGGGTCTGAACAACTTTGATAGAATCGCTGGCGTTCCCATTGCAGGCATACCTTTCGCGTCCCAAATCGCTTACAACTTGAAAAAGCCGTTTCTATATGTACGCAAAGGCGTGCGACGACACGGAAGACAAAGAAGAGTGGAAGGAATTCTTGTATCAGGAGACCGAGTTTTGCTAGTTGACGACTTAATCACGACTGGGTTGAACTTGAAAAAGGCGGCGCAGGCCATAAGAGCTGAAGGCGGAGTGGTTAACGATGCAGTAGCATTCTTGGATAGGGAGGAAGGCGGAAGAGAAAAACTGGAAAAGCTCGGCATAAAAGTGCACACGCTGGTCAAAATAAGTGAAATAGCTAATATATTGCATGAATTAGGTGCCATTGATGAAGAAAGCCTTAAAACCATTTTGAAGCAAGTTAAAAAATAGCAGAAAAATAGGGCAGAAAAGCATATACTTGCTCATTAATCGTAGAAAATTAGTTTTTTCTCTTCCAATAGCACGTGCAGTTTTTGCACTGCGTCATAAACATCCTGCTCTCTCTTGGCTCCGGTGCAGACGAGTTTTCCGCTTGCAAACAGCAGAATTACAACTTTCGGCTCGTCCATCCTATAGATTAAACCTGGAAACTGTTCAGGTTCATACATAGTTTTTCCAAGTGTGTAAGCCGCTTTTTCCAAGTCAATCATCCCGCCTAGACCTGCTGAAGCAACGATATTCTGTATTTTTAAATCGGGCTTGCTGATGATTATTATGCCGCCCTTCTTCAGTTCCTTAATGACTTTCATAACAGCGCGGCGTGCTTCTTTCTCGGACTTCGCACCTGTGCACACCATTTTTCCTGAATTGAAAATCAGAGTTGCCGTTTTTGGTCTTTTTAACCGAAAAACAAGCCCTGGAAACTGTTCTGGACGATATTCCACGCCTGGATAGCCTTTCACCACTGCGTTCAGGTCAACTTTTTGATTCAAGGTTGCAGAAGCAACGACGTTTTCGATACTTATTGTGGCTTTAACTTGTGGCATTATTTTCCCTTCTCATCTTGGCTGTGTCTAAGCACTCATTCTTATAAAGGGTTTTATTTATAAATACATCTATGTTTGCAGCGGGTCTTCTTTTTTCTGCTTTTTGCCCATCAGTAATGGTATGATGAACTCTACAATCAATATTATTATTATGAGCGCTACGACGATGGGTAAACCTATCGAGTCGCGCATGAACAGTACAATATGCCCTATCCAGGGAATGCGCATGACAACCTTGCCTACCACGTAGTCTTCACGTATTCCTGGAACACCATCGGTGCCCCATGGGTCATATTCTGAAGGTGATGGAATTTCAGGCCACTTAACATGGCTATTTCCGTCTCCTTTAGTTCGAAAGTATAATGTGCCGTTAATTTCATCCACCGCCACTATTCTATGTACGATCAGCTCGTTAGGGTTTGAGGGTTTTTTGAAGACTATTACATCACTGTTAGGGTAATCCGTGTTAAGCTCTTTCGAGTTTACGCCCTGCACGATTATGAGGTCGCCTATGTGCAAAGTGTGTGAGAAGGGATGTGACCAGCCGTCGCATGCGCCGTTGTATGGCACGCACATGCTGCCGCTTATAACAGCCAATGCGGGATACGGCGTGTTCAACGCGATTTGTAAGCCATACCAGAAGCCAAAGATGAATAGGGCAACTAAACCTATGACAACGGCGGTTTGGACGTACTCGTTACTCCAGAGCTTCTTTAGATTAGAGATCAAAGCAGCGCCTCGATTTAATGATGAAGTGTTCTTATTGAATAAGTGCTTTCTATTTTAAAACTTACCGCCCTTTTTAATAAAAAAGAAAAATGAGGAAGTAAAATAGTGATTGCCCGCTGTTAACACTGAAACGTTGCTGCGTGTTTTAGATTTTCTTTTTACTTAGTACTTCGCGGAAGGTGTGACCCTTCGGGCATTGATATAGCCCGATTTCCAGTTGCATTCGTTTTCCTGATTTGTCTGGTCGACCAGCCATTTTCCATGACTTCTTCATCTTTGGGACGTCAGCACCACATTTCGGACATTTAGCCAATCTGATTCCTCCGTGATGTTACGTTTCCATGGTTTCTCATGATGGTAGATAAATAACTTTCCATTGCTTTTAAATAGAAATTTAACATTTAAACATCGGAATTATACATTTTTATGTCAAAGAGCATTGAAATCGCGATAAAACAGGCAAGCATACTATAAACAAAATGCGCGCAAAAGATTTTAAGGCATTTCACTAAAGGGTGCTTGCTTCTTTATAAGAGAGGCTAAAGCGACTGGTAAACTTCATGGCGCCGTTCATAAAAACTTTAGCAATGCATTGTAGTTTCGAGTTTTCTTAAATTGCTCCAAAACGTTTTTACCGTTGATCTATCGCTTACTTTTGTCAGCGCTGAGGCTTAACTATTTGGAGAAATTTTCTGAAAATGTTTTTGAGTTGCTTGTGAAGCCTGTTCGAAGGCTCGTTGAGCAGAAAGGATTCCCTAAACCTACTGAACCTCAAGAGCAAACGATTCCGCAGATTCTTCAAGGCAAAAACGTGTTACTCATCTCGCCCACAGCTACGGGCAAGACTGAGGCGGCGTTTCTTCCAGTGCTGAGCATGCTCCTACAAGCGCAGCAAATGCCCGGCATAAAAGTGCTTTACATCACGCCGCTGCGGGCGTTGAACCGCGATTTACTGGAACGGCTCGAGTGGTGGTGCAACAACTTGGACATTAAACTGGCAGTACGCCACGGCGACACTGACCTGAAAGAAAGAGCACGGCAATCGCGAAGTCCACCGGACATTTTGATAACAACGCCGGAAACGTTGCAGGCTATACTGTCAGGCTGGCAGCTCCGACAGCATCTGCAGAGTTTACGTTGGGTTATAGTGGATGAGGTACATGAGCTTGCTGACAGCAAACGCGGAAGCCAGTTGGCCCTAGCCTTAGAACGCATCAGAAGCCTCATCGGCAAGGACTTTCAAACCATCGGGCTATCAGCCACTATTGGTAGCCCGGAAAAGGTGGCACAGTTTCTTGTAGGCGACAAGCGGCCCGTAGAAATCATTCACGTGCCCGTTGCCAAAATGATGCGATTGCAGGTGATTTTCCCGCAGCCAACTGAAGATGATGTGAAGCTTGCAGAGCAGCTTTATACGCATCCAGAAGTGGCGGCGCGGTTAAGAGTAATACGCGACTACATGAGTAAACATAAATCCGTGCTCTTATTCACCAACACGCGTTCAGTTTCAGAGGTGCTGGCAAGCAGATTTAAAGTATGGGATATAGACTTCCCAGTTTCCATACATCACGGTTCTCTTGCCAAGCCGTCACGCATCGCAGCTGAAACAGGGCTGAAACGAGGCTCGCTTAAGGGGCTTATTGCAACCAGCAGCCTTGAACTCGGCATAGACGTAGGCCGCATCGACCTGGTAATCCAGTACATGAGCCCGCGGCAGGTTACAAGGCTTATTCAGCGGGTGGGCCGTGCGGGTCACAGAGTAGGCCATGTTGCAGAAGGAGTTATTATCGGCATGGATTCTGACGATACGCTAGAGGCGCTGGTGATTGCCAGAAGAGCCTTAAAAGAGGAGTTGGAGCCTGTTGAGATTCCACATAAACCTTACGATGCCCTAACGCATCAGATAGCGGGTTTGCTGCTTAAGAACAAACGCTTAACCTTTAGCGAGATTTTAGAGATAGCCAAAAACGCTTACCCATACCAAGACGTAACATTGGCGGACGTGGAAAAAATACTGGGCTACATGCATACGCGTTTTCCGCGTTTAGCTTGGGTTTCCTTTGAGGACCAAGTGGTTTTGAAGCCGCAGCGAACTAAGGCGCTTTTCGAGTATTACTTTGATAATTTATCCATGATTCCCGTGGAGAAGCAGTTTCTCGTAATTGACGAGTCCACCGACTCATCCATCGGAGTGCTTGATGAAGCCTTCATAGCAGAGTATGGCAAGGCAGGCACCAAGTTTATCATTCGAGGTAGCCCATGGAAAATAGTCTATACTACCGAGGACAAGGTTTACGTGCGGCCTGTTGATGACCCTACAGGCGCCATTCCCAGCTGGATAGGCGAAGAGATTCCGGTGCCTTTCCAAGTAGCACAGGAAGTGGCTTGGATAAGAGGCTTTGTTGAAGAGAAAATGAAAAGTGGGCTTTCAGCGGCGGAAGTCAGCGAACTGCTCTGCGAGAGGTATCCCGCTGACAAGGATACGATACTACGTACATTGGCGGAAACTGTGGAGCAGGTGAACGCGGGCTTGGCGGTTCCAACAGATAAGCGAGTAATCCTTGAAGACTGGGAAGATTTCGTTATAATCCACGCCAACTTTGGCTCGCTTACAAACAGAGCCTTGGCGCAGTTGCTTGGGCAGGTTCTCTCAGATAAGCTTGGACACGGCATCGTGGTTCAGCATGACCCTTACCGCATTTTCGTGCAAACAATGGGCGCAGCAAATGCAGTTCGCATCTTGGAAGTTTTCGGCGAGTTAGTCTCGATGCATGAACAGGCAATTAAGGACTTGCTTACAAGGTCAACGGTGAAGACAGGCCTTTTCAAGCGTCGCATGATTCATGTTGCCCGTCGTTTTGGCGCTTTAAAAAAGTGGGCTGACTTCAGCAACGTGAGCCTCCAGAAGCTGATAACAAGCTTCGAGAACACACCAATATACGATGAAGGTTTGAAAGAAGTTTTCACGAAAGACCTTGACGCAGACGGTCTTATTCATGTTTTAAACAAAATTCAAAGTAAAGAAATAGCGCTGCAGATCGTGGAAACAGGCGGAAATGCAACTCCCATAGCGCGCGTGGGCATTGAACGAGTAAGCATGAAAACAGATCTTATTCCGCCTGAACGTATGCGTGCTGTACTTGTAGAGTCAGCGAAAGCGCGGTTGCTTAGCGAAACTGGCAATTTTGTGTGCACAAACTGCTGGAATTACATGGAGATGATACAAATTAAGAACTTACCTGAAAAACCCAAATGTCCAAGATGTGAGTCGCAAGCGATTGGGCTTTTGAAGGTAGAGGAGGAGAAAGTGCTTCCTCTGATTGAAAAGAAAGGAAAGAAGCTTACGGCGACTGAGGATAAACTGAAGCTGCAGGCGCTAGAAACGGCAGAGTTGATGGCGAAGTATGGTAAAGTAGCTGCGGTAGCTCTGAGCGCGCGCAAGATTCGACCAGCGGATGTCGCAAGCATACTTGAAAAGGAACCTAAACTTAGTGATAGATTTTATGAGTTAATTCTTGAAGCGGAACGCAAAGCACTAAGCAGGCGATTTAGGCAGTGAATTATCCTCCTATTTATTGCCTCATTTTTGCTCAGTGACTAAATTCCTGTCAAGCCGGCTCATTGAGCAACAACTATTTAAGTGAAAAGTGGCTTATTGTGCCGTAAACATTTGTAGCAAATTTAGGAGATCTTTAAGGTGGAAATAAGCCGGAAAAAACTCCGAGCAGAGGTTCTTGAGCGCATAAAATACATTAAGACATGTGTTATGGCGCGGGAATTATGTCTTATAGTGCGCACAAACCGAGCAGTGCTGGAGCCTAAAGATGTGCAGGAGATCTGCAGTTACATATCAGGCCTCTGTAGAGAAGAGGGCTGCACTGAGCCGAGTGAACTCTGCCGTAAAGCCGCTGAAGCTGTGGGCTCCAAGGATGAGGAAAAATATTTGGAATTGTGCGCTCAAAGCTGCGTTAAATGTGGCGAAGCTAAAAGGCCAACGCCGAAGAAAGAAAGTTATGTGGCATAGGCTGATGCGTAAACTCTTTAAGGGTAAAATTTTAATCTTTTAAATTGAAACAGGAGACTTGTGTAGATGTTTATTGCGCCTTTCGTTCCATCACCTCTTTCCGTCATCGAGTACATGCTTAAATTAGCTGATCTAAAGGCCGGAGAAGTTCTGTTCGACCTCGGCGCTGGAGATGGCCGAACAGTCATTATGGCTGCTAAATCTTTCGGCGCCAGAGCTGTCGGCGTGGAGTTAAGAGAAGATTTGGCTAAAAAAGCGCTCAGCACAATTCACGAAAACGGGCTCACAGATAGGGTTACGATTGTAAACGGTGACATGTTCAATGTGAATTTGAGCTCTGCAGATGTGGTCTTTCTATATTTGACAACGAGTGCAAACGAGAAAATCAGGCCGAAACTGGAAAATGAGCTCAAAAAAGGCGCTCGTGTAGTTTCCCATGACTATGAGATTGTAGGCTGGAAACCTGTAAAAGTCGAGAATTTCTGTGAAAACCCAAAGGTAGGTTATCCCTCGCACACGATTTATCTATACCAAAAAACATAGAAATTAGCTGTTTTGCTAAAAAAGATTTTTAATTTATACTTTATCGTATTTTTGTCCGTGTTCCATAATGCAGTTTGTTCCGTGGCAGAGCATTGCAGATTGGAAATGCATAGCATGCGGCTACTGCTGCAAACTGTACAGCGTAGTATTGAAATTTCCAGAGTGGCTTAGAATAGTCAAATCATTCGGCGTGGAGAAAACAGTTGCGGGTTTAAACCAGTTATACCTCAAAAGGGCAAGCGACGGTTCCTGTGTGTTCCTATGCAATTTTGGAAGCACATATTATTGCGGATTACAAAACATGAAACCCATTGCATGTAAACTATGGCCCTTTAAAGTGCTGACAGAACCAAAGTATGGGCAAGCACGCCAGGCCGCTTTTGACTATAACGGCATGAAACTGTTCATTTACGCGGACACCATGTGCTCGGGGCTTAGGTATGGCACCCCAACATGGGAATTTAATCATATAACCTTGAGGGAGTTTGTAGAACTCGCTGTTGGCATACGACAAACACAGTCTAAATCAACGAGCAATTTAGCCTTTGCATATCCATTACAAGTGCGACGGTTCGGGATTCTTTGAGGATTGTTGAACTTACAGGTTGCCCTCTATCTGGCTGAAACCATAGTGGCTTATAAGGCTCGAATGCGTTTTCATTTCTCACTTAACTGCTCTTGTTTCAACTTTCGAATAAACATTGCAAATGTTCGGAACGCACTTAACTGCATTTTTACCCCTAACGTGCTGCATAATCTTTTGGCAATTGCTTCTTCTAAAAGGCATGCTGGATTATTTCTTGACTTTTTGTTATCACAAAGCAGTTTTCTAATTTCTTCAGAGAACTTGTCTGTCTGGCGTGGTATTTCATGTTTCGGCAGGGATCTGCGCTCTAAGTAATTGTAAATAATCTTTGTGCAATCGGCGCCTAAAGTGCATAAAAATACATCGTCTATGACGCTTAGCAGCGTCTCGTCAAATTTGTCCAATCTGATCAGCTCGGCATGGGGATGGATTTGATTACATGAAAAGGGAATGGCTAATTTTAAAAAGTTATGAAACTAAAATATTCATCTATCTTGTTCATTTAAAATTTTACTGATAGTTAATTAAGAGTGACAACTGCTGACAATTTTCAAAGACAAAACGAGTCCGCAGCTCTTGCTTCGCATAAAATTCTGTAAAAAACGGTATATGCTTCATGTTCAACGAGAACTGTATGATTTCGTAACCCCTTGTTAACGCTTAAGTAGCCATAAGCAAATGCGTAATTGATAGGCAACAGAACAGGCGCATTTACTCATTAAATCTCCATGATGAAGCCCATTAAGTTAATATAGTTTCCACAAAACTAATAGTTATATAAACATGGAGGAAAAGCGGTTGTACGGTTACGCTGGACGAATCCTTTATGTTGATTTAAACACCGGGAAAACTCGCGTTGAACAGTTAAGCGAAGATTACGCCAGAAAATACATCGGCGGAATAGGCTTAGGCATGCGCCTGTGGCTGGACAACTCCACGGCAGGAGTTGACCCATTCAGCCCAGACAACCCCCTTGTTTTAGCGCTTGGCCCGATCTCGGGCACAATGTTTCCTACAGCGGGGAACGGACACGCTTTCGTCGCTAAGTCTCCCGCCACATTCGGCATAGGTGAAGCGGTTGCTCATGGCACGTTTGGAGCGGAACTGAAGAGAGCCGGATATGATGCGGTGATTATTAAGGGTAAAGCGGAAAAACCCGTTTACCTATGGATAGACGATGATTCTGTGCAGCTGCTGGATGCTTCGCACCTCATGGGCAAGTCGCCTGCTGAAACTGAAGACGCCATAAAAGACGAATTAGGCGACTACTACATACGCGTCGCAGCCATAGGCGTGGCAGGAGAAAAACTCTCACGGATAGCCTGCATAATAAACGAGAAGACACGTGCTGCTGGGCGAACAGGCTTAGGCGCTGTGATGGGCTCCAAAAACCTCAAAGCCATAGCTGTGCGCGGCACACGCGACATAGTCCCAGCTAAGCCTGACGAGTTCATGGAGATGGTAAAGGAATTCCACGAGCGAATGAAAGGGCCAGCAACACAAAAGTATCGCACTCTTGGCACGCCAGAAAATGTGTTGGTTCACAACGCGCTGCATTGTATGCCGACACGCAACTATAACAACGCTCATTTCGAAAATGCTGAGAAAGTCAGCGGAGAAGCATTGAACGATAAATTCGTGGCAAAAATTATAGCATGCAGCTCCTGCGCCATGCGCTGCGAACATGAAGTTGTGGTTCCCGAAGGCCCCTACAAAGGCACGATGACGAGGATGGAGTATGAAACATTGTGGGCTCTGGGACCCTACTGTGGCATCGACAAGCTTGACGCAATCATAAAAGGCATGGAAATCTGCAACTATTACGGCATGGACGCTATTAGCGCTGGTGTCATCGTGGCTTTTGCCATGGACTGCTACGAAAATGGCATCCTGTCGCAAGCTGACCTTGACGGGATTGAAGCCAACTTCGGCAATGTGGATGCGCTTCTGCAGCTTCTCGAGAAAATGGGTAAACGGGAAGGAATAGGCGACATTCTCGCTGAAGGCGTGAGAATCGCAGGGCAGAAAATTGGGAAAGGCGCTGAGAAGCTTGCGCAGCACATCAAAGGCTTGGAAGTCACAGGCTACGACTTGCGTTGCCTCAAAACTGCGGCTTTGGGCTTCGCGGTTTCCTTCCGAGGAGCAGACCACAATAGGCACGGCGCATACGCTTTCGACGTAAAGGGCAAGGTTGACCGCTTGAAAGCGGAAAAGGGCAGAGGCAAAATGGTCAGGGACATGGAGGACGTGTACGCGCTTATCGACTCATTCATAGTCTGCAAGTTTTCACGAGGCACATACTATAAGGAACTGCAGGATATGGCTAAGCTTTACAGTTTGGTAACGGGCATAGACATGACTGCTGAAGAGCTGAAGAAATCTGGCGAGAGAATTAACACGATTGCGCGGATAATAAATATCAGAGAAGGCTTCAGCAGAAAAGACGATACGCTACCATGGAAAGTCATGAATATGCCGATACCGGATGATGGTCCCGTGAAAGGCGCTGTGGTAACACAGGAGGAACTGGACTTACTCTTGGATGATTACTACGAGTCTCGCGGTTGGACGCTGGAAGGCGTGCCTACCGTGGCGAAGCTGAAAGAGCTTGCCATGGACGACTTGGCGAGCATAGTTGAAGACAAGCAGGAGGCCTAAGTAAAATGGTAAAGATTCATGAGCGCAAATTTGTTTCAGCAGATCCAGAGAAGTGCGTGGGCTGCCAAATCTGCGAGTACATTTGCTCTTGGACAAAGGAGAAAGCTTTCAATCCGTTGAAATCGCGCATACGCGTAGTCAGAGTGAACCAGCTGGCAAACATGGCGGTTACGTGCCGACGCTGTGAAGACCCACCATGCGTGGCTGCATGCCCACGTGACGCGCTGACGCAGTCGGAAGAAACAGGCACGATAATAGTGGATATGGACAAGTGTAACGGCTGCGGCTGGTGCATCGAAGCCTGCGATTACGGCGCAATAATGCTGCATCCTGAAACCAAAGTTGTCCACGTTTGCGACTTATGCAAGGAGCAAGGTGAACCGCAGTGCATTAAATGGTGCCCTGAAGAAGCCTTAACGTTGGTCACAAGCGATGTGCTGGCGCAGAAGGCGAGAATCAGCGCTGTAAAGAAGCTTTTCCAAGAAGCAAAGAAAAAGTAAACCTGCGTTACTTTTTCCCTTTTATTTTCGTTACTTTCTTGTTCTGTCCGGTTTTAGTGCGGAGAGCATTTTCTCTATAAATAGCTTGAACTGTTGATGCTGACAAGATTAGCGCTTGCTTGTCGGTATGCTGGAAGCAAGTTTAGGCTGAGAATAATTCAAGCAATATTCTTTCGAGCTTCTCTGCAGTCGCTTGCACGGTTGGTGTTAAGCCTTCTCCGAACTCTGTGTTTTCAGGCTCAATCAGCAACAGAGCAATTTTTGCTTCAGTCATCTTTTCGATGTACTCGCAGAAAATGCGTAATGGCAGCACATGCGTGGTTACTGCTGTAAAATTTGCAACTTGCTCGGGAAAGACAAGTTTGGCTTCGCCAGGTTTAAGCCCCAGAAACGCAGCGTCAATGAGAAGCACATGACTTGGTTTTAGATCAACGATGTCCTGCATGAAGCTTTCAGGAACAGTTTCGCACTCAATTAGGTGTACCTTTTCTGAAATTTTATTTTTGAGGTCTTGGACAATTTTCATACCTACAAAATCGTCTCTGCGAATGGGATTCCCAATGCCCGCGATTACCACACTATCAGCAGAGGAAAACCACTCGCGGATATCATCACGGATGGAATAGGCACCTTTAGCCAAATTGAAACGCCAGCTAGAAAAGGAAAAAAGAAATAAAAAAGGTTTAGCGCTGAATGGTCTCTATAAGCCGCTTTTGACTGTCATATACCTCTATAGTCAGAGGCATCTGCCCGACTGCATAGTGCGTTGCGCATGCAAAGCATGGGTCGTAAGCTCTGAATGCCATCTCCACCTTGTTCAGCACGCCTTGGTCAACTTTGCCGTTGCGTATTAAGCCCTTTGCAGCATCGCGGATGGATATGCAGATTGCCGGGTAATTGTTGGTGGTAGCCACAATCAGATTCACGTCCTTAACAAGCGCATCTTTGTCAAGCACGTAGTGATGGTACAGCGTGCCCCTTGCTGCTTCAACAACGCCGACGCCTTCTCCCGGCTCGCCGGGCTTATTACGTATGTTCGTGCTTGTGATTTCTGGGTCTTTCGCCAGCTCAAGCGCGCGCTCAGCAGCATAAAGCAACTCGATTAGACGAGCCCAGTGAAACGCTAAAGTGCCATGTACTGGTTTGCCTAAAGTTTTGTACATTACTTCGTACTCGGCTTGTGCAAGCGGTGTAGCCATACCATCAGCTGCGTTCAATCGCCCAAGTGGGCCTACACGGTAAATGCCGCTGTCGGCGCCGTAGACCAAGCCTTTCCACCCTACTTTCTTCAGGAACGGAAACTTGGAGTACGTCCATTGCTCCACATGCTCGCCAATGTGCTGGAGGTAGTCTTTGGGTGCAAACTTTAGGAATTCATGGCCATTTGGGTCTGCTACTCTGATTTTTCCATCGTAAAAGTTAACTCTGTTTTTGTCATCCACCAAGCCCATGTAGTATGTCTTCATGGTGTACGCGTCGCTCTTAATCATGTCAACGTAAGCGCTGTTGCCTAAAACTATATCCTGGAAGAGTCTCAGGCTTAATTTGGCAAATTCCACGGAGGAAGCAGCCATCTTCTCGATTTCTCGCCTATTCTCCTCGCTCAGGGGCTTTGAGATGCCGCCTGGCAAGCCGCACACGGGATGTGTAGCTTTACCGCCGAGAATCTCAGTTATCTTCTGCCCGTAGGCTCGGTGCTTTATGACTTCTTTACCTATGTCCAAGCCTGCTTTTTCTATGACACCCAAGACGTTGCGCTTTTCTGGCGGGGCATCCGGGCCAACAATGAAGTCGGGTCCGCCCAAGTAGTAGAAATGCAATATGTGGTCGTAGATTATGTAGCCAGCGTACATTAGTTCTCTGAGTTTCTTGGCTGCGGAAGGTGGTTCTACATTGAATGCGGCGTCTAAGGCTTTAGTTGAGGCGAAGTGGTGGGCGACAGGGCAGACTCCGCAGATTCTCGTCGTCAGGAGAGGCATAAGCTCAGCGCGTCTTCCCTCACAGAATTTCTCAAATCCTCGGAGTTCAGGGATTTTCAAATATGCATTTTCCACATCGCCTTCGTCGTTGAGGAATATGGAAATGCTACCGTGGCCTTCGAGGCGAGTAATTGGGTTTATGCTTACTTCTTTCATTTCTTCATCACCTTTCTTCGTAGAATTGAAGCTGGAAGAGAATACATATAGAACGTGCCAACCGGATCCTTTACTTGAGCCATTAGTTTCTCAACATCCTCTAGAGACGCCGACTTCTCGTCATAGCCAAGTATAGCGGCTAATGCCGTTATCATTCCAGCGCCAAGCTCCGGCATGTTCGGTGCAGCTCCGCCACAGCCTGTGCAAGGCATGTCCACTTTTAAGCACTGCGCGCCGCAACCGCTACGAGTGGCTGGACCCATGCAGAGTATTCCTTGCTCAAGGAGACATTTCTCGGGTTCAGGAGCCTTCTCATGCACTCGATAAATCTTGGTGATTTTCTTGTTTTCTCTTTTTCGGGGGCATTCGTCACACACCGCCTTCAACGGTGCAAGCACTGAGCCTTTCGGTGGAAGTTCGTTTTTTGCGATGGCGTCTATGGCGTTAACTATGAGCGGAACAGGCGGTGGGCAACCAGGCAAGTAGTAGTCTACATCTACTGTTTGCGCTAGGGTTTTTACAATGTCGTAGAATTCTGGAATCTCAAGAACGCCCTCTTTAACTTTTGTCTCGGGCTGGGGAATAACGCCTTCAGGGTTCACAACTGACTTTTCTTTCAAGTAAACGTGTTCAAGAATTTCTTTGCTGTCATGCAGATTAGCTAAGCCAGGCACGCATCCCTCGTGAGCGCATGAACCAAAAGCCACCAGCGTCTTGGACTTTTTCCGCAGGAGTTTGGCCATGTACTCCTGTTCACTGTTGCGAATAGACCCGTTAAAGAAGGTGATGTCAATGTACTTGTCCGGCATCGCTTCAACATCTGCGTATTTAACATCGAGCGCTACAGGCCAGAACACGATGTCAGCGATTTTCACTACATCAAGAATTTTCTCGTTTATGTCCAAAACCGCTATTTCGCATCCGCCGCAGCTTGCAGCCCAGTAGAAGGCTATTTTCAGTTTTTTATTCATACTCATTTATTTTGCACCTTCAGATGCTCTTTCAAGTTTTTGGGAATGGTGACTTTGGGCTTTGTCTTGTGCAACATTTTGTTAAGCACCATTCATGGATAGCTTTTCAAATTGCATAACAACTACATAAAGCTTAAGCCGTGCTTTCATTGGTTTTTCCATCTTAGTTTGAATTTTCAAGCGAAAGACCAACTATATCCATAAAGCGACACAATTATGCACGCTGAAGAGAGTATTCTCTGCTAATTTTAAACTCCAAATGACAGCATCAACTGGCTTACCGCTGCTGCCGAAGTAGACCCCCCTCTATAGGTTTCTGCAATGAACCACTAATAGCCGCCAAATATGATGACGCGCCTGTGTAATATAGTTTAATGTTTTCCAATTTTGCTAAGGCCGAGCGTTTAGTGGTTTGTTCAGTTTCTTTTGAATTGCTTGGCTACTGCTTCGAGTTTTTCGCCCACGATTTGCGCTTCGATACATCCTAAGCCTTTTTCGCTGGCCCGCCTTATGTGGCTTACCTCGTATGGATTGAACCCCATGGCTCGGCAAGCAGCGGCGTCAGTGGCTACAGGGTCTTTTCCCGCGATGATGAGGTTCATCGGTACTGGTGTGCCGTCTATGGGGCCTTTGCCTTCCATGCCTACAAAGCCGTCGATAACAGTTAGCGCGGGTTTAAGCACCGTGTTAATGTCAACAACCACTTTGCTTATGCCTTTCAAATGGTATTTGCCTTTAAATTTCTCAGGAAGCAGCCCGAACATGTTCTTCATGCCCAACGTTACGCCCGTATCCACATGCGTTTTTAGCTTGGCGGCGCTGATGACGGCGGATTCAGTAACTATTCGCGGCACAGTTATGCTCTTAAGCGCTTCACCGTCAGGTATAGCAAGGGTAACCTTATCTTTAACGTGCCGCAGATTAAGCCATTCAACGCCATTTCGTTGGCACATGTCCTTCATACCCGTAACTTCGAAGGCTTTATCCGCGTTGGTGATGGTAGCATCCGACTCGACCACGTAGATTTTCACGGGCAGCACTTCAAGCTTCTTGATTATGGCCTCCACCACCACGGGATCGGTGGTTGCCCCCGTATCCCAGGTTTTGTTGGTTATGAAGTTAACTTTGATAAGCACTTTATCGTAGCCGACAAGAGCGCTCTTGTAGTCGATTAGGTCTAAGGCTTTGAAAACCGGCGCATGACCACGCTCGCCTTTAACAACAGCTACAAGTGGAAGCTCTTGCATACACATATACACTCATGCTTGGCCTATAAAAAATAGTGTTATTTTCTCGGAGCGATAAATGTGCAAACAGTGTGCTGCCCGTCCAAGATGGCAGCTACTCTTTCAGGATAGTTCCCATTAACCACATAGCAATCCATTGGCATTTCTAAAAGCAGCTTAGGCAAGTGACGGTCAACACTGGTTCGCTTATTCAGCCTTAGTAGCTCCCCGGTTGATGACCGCTCTATCAGAGCCGCGTCCGCGTACTGCTTTGGATCCTCTGTGAAAATTCCATCCACATCGGTAACTAGCAGCAATTTTGCTGCGCCCAAGCGACTGGCAACATAAGCGGCAATCGAGTCTGAAGTGACATCCCACGAATTCTCCAACGGATCTTCCTTGAACATTAGCCGCGATGGCAAAAAAATGGGCACAGCACCAATCTCTGACAGTTGTCTTGCGTCGCTGAGCAGGTAGGTTGCAACGGAGTTTGGAATGATTTGCGTCAGCAGCAACCCATACTGGTCCATGCCCAGAATCGCCATTCTATGCGCAAGCATGCTGGATAAAGCGAAGCGCCTATCAATCTCCCTTACCATGTCAGCGAAGCGGCCTCCACCTGGCACAACAGTAACAGCATATTTCTTTGCTAGCTCACTTAGTTTAAAGCCTAAGGCTTTCAGCTGTTCAGGGCTCTCGGCTAGGCTGCCTCCTATTTTTATTACCGCGTCCATTTGACGGCTCTCCTTTCAAGTCTGCTTGCCATCATCAATGCGACGCCTACGGCAGGCGAAGCCACGGTTGCATCGCCACTTAGCAACTCTCCGAGGTCGATGATTTTGTCCGCGCCGATTTTTTCCGCGGCAGCTCGTGCAAGAAAGTTTTTGCCGATGCCTGTAACGACGACTGGAACTTCGCCTGCTGCAAGAGCTTTTACGCGGGAATAAACCTCGCTTAGCCCGTCGGCTACTTGCTCAACTTGCTTGCTGTAGATGTAGCGGGCCATCTGGAGTATTTCCTGCTCGGTTAGCATCTCGATGTCTGCGCAGATAACTCGCGCAAGCCGCGCCATGGCTTCTCGCAGTGTTTTCCCTCGGCCATCCGCAGTTTCTGAAGTGTACTCCTTAGCCGTAATGTTGCCCAAGATTAGATGTACATCGCCAGACTGCGCAAACAGCTCCGATGAAACCCGCGCGCGACCATTTCTAAGCGGAACGGAACTTGCGATTGCAGCGATGTTGGTTCGCAGAGTGCCCGTGTAAACAAGCTCGCCGCACATTAGCTTCTCAAGGTCAGTTTTGCCTGCGGCGGCGACGCACCCGTTAACGATGGGGATTATGCTGGTGCTGGTGCTTCCGATGTCAACTACGACGCAGGTTTTTATTAACTGAGAAACCATCCAGCCCGTAGCAGCCCAATTAGCTGCGGCTACACGGAGCGGCTCCATTTTCGCGGAGTCTATGGGCCTTAAGGTGGCGTCCACGTCTAAAATGAAGATTGGCACATCCGCAAAAGCCTCAGCTGTGCATTTTAGGATGTGGTTGACGCCTTCCCGTTTCGTTTCATAAGCATCCGATAGCTCGGCAGTCATGGTCAAGCCGACGCCGTGAAGCGGTGCTGCGCCGCTTAACCGCTTCTTCATCTCCAGAAGCACGCTGACAAGCTTGCTTTTATCCTTCCACACTGGAAAGTATTCACTTGCAGTTTTAAGCTCCGCGACTCCGCCATTTTCGGCGCGTACGAAAGCCGCTTTGGTGTTGGCTCCTCCAATGTCCAAGCCCATAACGTTGACCAACACTATTCGCCTCCCTGCGCCACTTTGAGGATGCGCTTTTTAGCTTCGCGAAACCTTGCGGTCGCCGCTTTCACTGTGATGCCGTAAGCGGAAATAAGTGCGCATGCGCTGCTGCTTGAAAGCGGGAAAGGCGGAGCAGCAACTTCACTCATCTCATATATTGTCTGAAGAATATTCGGCGTCGGCGGTGGCAGTTCCACCTTTGAAAATAGGACGTGCCCGCAAGCTTGCACATTGGTTGGCAACTCGCTTTTTAAAACAGCGTTTACGATGGCTTCAGCAGGGTTAAAGTTGACAACACGCCGCAGCCCAACGTAGGACGTGGTTAATCGCGGGTTAACCTCAATTACGAACGCTTCTTCGTTGGTCAGAACCAAATCTACCCCGACATATCCTCTGAGGCCAGGGAAAGATTTAACAATTTTTTCCGCTGTTGCAAACGCCTTAAACTGCATTGGATGTTCGAAAGGCACCAAACCGCCACGATAAACTGAAGCACCATCAGGCGTTTTAAGGGCGATGTCTTGGCAGTTTAGGCTTATGGGCATGGCTTCGCCGCCGGTGGAGATTACGCTGACGCTGGCGGCAGCTCCGCGGATGAATTCTTGAACCAGAAAACGCTTACTTACACACTCCCGCCTAATTTTGGCCACTGCCGCTGCTATTTGCCGCTCATTTCTGGCGAGGCTCAAGCCGCCGCAGCTAACATCACAGGAAGGTTTGAATACTAAAGGAAGACGCAGCTTGCCCGTGACAGCCCGCTTAACCTCTTCTGCATATGCTTCCGCGCCAAAAACCATGGTCTCGGGCTGGGGCACGTCCAGTTCACTTAGGAACTTGTGGAGAACCGCCTTGTCCGCGACTTTGCCGATGACGTCAGCAGCGCAGTTCAACGAGGCCACGCCGGTCTTCTCGACAGTTTCCAGAAGCGACTGCAGCACGCCCTCGGATTCCGGCGCAATCACATAGGCTGCATCAGCTGAAGCCGCGTTCTTGCTGATTATCTCTTGGATTTCTTTCTGGGCGAAAACTGGTACGATGCAGTCAGCGTTAAGAGGCGGAGTAAACTTTGCAATTCGCGAATCAAGCATAGTGGTTACAGTGTGTCCAGCGGCTTTGAAATCGGCAACTAAACTGCGCAGCATGCTGAAGCCTTCGCTTAATACGCTTGGCGGAACTTGCGTGCCAGCGAAGCCTCCGCCGGAAACATGCTCGTAAACTAGAACATTCAAGAACATCGCCTCTTATCTTCATGGCTTTAAGGAGGAAGCGTCTGCTTGGGCAATGTGGCTTAAATCCTTCAAAAACGCTGCCAAGTGCCTTTTTCTTATATGAGGCATGATAACTATTCTGATGCAGTCAAGACGCGGAATGTAAGATACGAGCCAGCCGTGCTGCCTAAGTTTTTCCACTAACTGCTTTGTGTCTGCGGCTTTAAACGCCACTATGTTCAACTGTGGCTGAACTACAAGAGTAAAGCCTAAAGCCTCAAGCCTCGAGGACAAAAACTTGGTTAGCCGCATGCATCGCCTGACTATTTTTTTGAAGCCTTCGCGGCCTAAGTGCTCAAACACTGCCCAAGCAGCCGCTGCTGACGCGCCCGACCTTGTGCCTGCAAACGTGTACTGCCACTTTTCAGTTAGATAGGGCGTTTCTGTCTTGATGTAATCCAGAACTGCGCTGTCGCGGAATAGGATGCCGCCTGCGGGAATAGGCGTCATACCCATCTTATGCGGGTCAACGGTGATGGATTTTACGCCCTCCAAGCGGAAGTCAAATTCCTTGGCTTCGTAGCCCATGTCGTTTAGGAATGGTATTATTAGGCCGCCGAAGGCTGCGTCCACATGCAAATAAACGCCGTGAGTCACGGCAATCGCAGAGAGCTTGTCAATTGGGTCAACTGTGCCTAGCTCGGTTGTTCCAGCTGTGCCGACGATGGCAACAGTGTTCCGCGTGATGCATTTCTCTACGGATGAAGGCTTAACTCGGTATGCGCTGTCTAAACTTGCATAGACAGGTTTTAGCCCAAGCAAGTTGCAGATTTTCTTGAAGGAAAAATGCGCAGACTCCGGCAGAACAACCTCAGGATTGCATGCGCAAGCCATGTTTCTTGCTGCCCAAAGCGCCAAAAGATTAGCCTCTGTGCCTCCGGAAACAATGAAGCCAACGCTGTTTTCGCCGTTAAGTAGCGCCGCGAGACGCTGAACAGCTTCTTTTTCCAGCTTTAGGCTTCCTGGGAACAGCCCTGCGTCCCCGAGATTCGGGTTTAAAAACCATCTGTGCGCTGTTCGCGCGATACTGTGTGGTGAAGTGCACATTGAGCACAGGATTTTGCCGTCCGCATAGCCTCTGTCTTGCTCCAGAAACTTTTTCAGCGCAGCAAGCACCGCCTTTCGGCTCAGCCCCTTATCCCGCATGATTAAAACTTCCTGAGCTTTGGTGCGGCCTTTGCCTCTGCGCGTCTAACTGCCTCAACAAGCTCCTGGACTCTTTCTCTTGTAATTCTGCCGTTGACGCGGTCGTTTTGTGTGCATGCAGCGCCGCGCAAGCCAGCTACATCAGCGCCTAAAGCATAAACAACAGGCAAGTCCTCCTTTCGCAGCGAGCCCGCTAATGCCGCTTCTAAATGGTAATTGTGCGCTGCCTCAACGAATCGCTTAAGCTGCTCCATCGAGAGGAAGTCGAAGAGGCGTTTGCCATCTTTAACCGCCGTGTCAAGCATAGCCACATCCGCCTGGGCTTTATAGGCTATTTCGGGCACAAGCAGCGGGTCTATTGCGTCGGCTCTTTCAGCGTCAGCGTACCCTGCAACAACCACTTTGATTGAAGAATCAAATTCCTTTACTGCCCGGACGATGTGGCGCATGAAGTAAACGGCTTCTTCAAGCGTCTTCAACCCGCAGAGCCCGGCTTTGACGTAGTTTACGCCTGTTGTTGCCGCACCGAGAGCAGCCAGCGACGCCGCGCCGGGAAGGTTGGGCAACTCGCCTATGGTGCAGCTTACTTCAACGTTTGCTGGTGCGAGTTCGCGGACGCGTTTTATCACCCATGGAAAATTGGCGCCTAATGCACCTTCCCGAGGGTTCTTGACGTCGATTATGTCGGCGCCGCCGGCGATGGCTTCTAATGCTTCTGTTTCGTTCATTGGGCTTATTAACAGTTTCAATTTAATCATATTGAAGCGGAATTCCTAAACCTTTAAAGTTTTTGTCATCAGCGCCTGCACAAGGATGTTGCTGTAGCCAGAAGCAGCTAATAAAGGCAAGCTTTTTCTAAATAGGCAAGCGGAATTGTTAAGTAGAGGCAAGCACTGTGAAGGTTATACCAGTCATCGATATACTCGGCGGCAAAGTGGTTCATGCGGTACGCGGCAAAAGGAAAGAGTATCAGCCGCTCAAAAGCCGCTTATGCTCCTCCACAGACCCGCTGGATGTTGCTGCCGCATTTAGGAAGCTGGGCTTCAGCGAGCTTTACGTAGCCGACTTAGACGCTATATTAGGCGGAAAAATGAATCTCTCAATTTTAAGGGGCATCGCGGAGGAAACTGGACTGGAACTTATGGTTGACGCTGGCGTGGATAAACTCGAAAAAGCGGAGCGCTTGTTGGAGAATCATGCCTCAAAGATTATTATCGGAACAGAAACCTTGCCTACTATTAACCTTGTAGCTGAAGCCGTGCGCTTATTCGGAAACAAAAAAGTGATAGTGAGCCTCGACTTAATGAACGGTCAAGTGCTCAGTCGCTTGGACACAGCGGCGCCTATGTCACCAATGGCGCTTTTACAAGCGCTTCAGGAAGCAGGTGCTTCACAAGTTATTGTTTTGGACTTGGCAAGGGTAGGCAGTGGAGAAGGCGTTAACATGCGCTTCATAGAGGATGCGCTGAAGAATTTCCATGGGCACATATTTGTTGGCGGCGGTTTACGCAATATTGACGACTTGATTGAACTAGAAAAAATTGGCGTAGCTGGCGTTCTCGTTGCCACGGCTTTGCATTCTGGGAAAATTTCTGTAGATGAACTTAAAAGGTTAAAGCTACTTACGTAGGCAGGTTCCTCAAATATGGAAGATTAGATTGTTGCTTCGCCGCTTAAACGTATTTCTGGTCTTTATAGCAGTACCAGCGTTTATACTGCTGAATATAAGTTAATGGGCCTCCGCAGGTTGGGCAAACTGGCTGTGCAGATTGCGCTGCAGCCTCAGGCGCCGCTGTTGTTTGCGGCGTGGGCTTAAGGACGATAAAGTCTGCTGCACCTTGCACTCTTTCCCAGGAGATGTCGGTGGCTTTGCCGCTTTTGTCTTCAACGTTGAGCGAGATGCTTGGTTGTCCAATGACGAAGCTTACGTCTTTAACTTTGCCGACTAGGTTTCCTTCTGCGTCAATAACTTGCATGCCAATCAATTTGTCTTTTGGTATACTTTTCTGATTTTTCTCCAATTGTGGCACCTATTGATACTTCGCTTCATGTTTTAATAAGCTTTAATATGTCTAAAGTATTATTGACAAAAATTCATCGTGGTTTTGTGATTATCCGCCAAAATCCTGCCGATAGAAAACCATAATAATAACTTGCGTTAAAAACCCTCAATCAGAGGGAGAAATGGATGACTGCAGAAAGTAGTTCAGGGATTGACTTTAATCATTGGCTTTACCGCTTTCTCGCGTTAGTCATTGACAGCATAATCATCGGCATTCCAGTATATATCATATGGAACTTCGTGTTTTGGTCAATATTCTGGAGCGGCGCATGGTGGGTGATAGGATACGGCTCTTGGCTTATACTTCCATTCATCTTTGGCATAATACAACTATTCTACTTTGTCATACTGGATGTGGCATGGGGCGCTACCATCGGCAAGAGAATATTGGGCTTAAAAGTGCAGATGACAAATGGCGGCAAAGTACAATTCGGACAGGCATTCCTTCGCAACGTAAGCAAAATCTATTGGCTTTTCCTCTTATTGGACTGGATAATCGGCATTGCTACGCCTGGACCTGACAGGCGCCAGAAATATACCGACCGCATGGCGGGAACTACGGTGATCCAGGTGAAGCAGGTATTCGCTGCTGCTACGCAGCCTCCGCCGCCACCGCCACCTCCGCCGCCGAGCTGATAACGCAAATTACATGTGCTAACCCATTCCTTTTTTCTATTTTTGCTGTTGCTGAATTGATGCTCTGATTGGTTAACAAACTTGTTTATTGATTGTATGCGCGCTTTAATCTGAGTCTTTTGTAGAGTAACGCTGTAAGGGCCAATAGCGCAAGGGAAACGGAAACGGCGATGAGCGTGTGATACACGATAGAATTGTTTTGTGCTGGGCTGGTGGAATTGGGCGAGAAGGTGGATACCACTGCTACCCTGTTGCTCTCAGAAAAAGCCACGTAGAGCTCTTTTTTGCCAGAGTCATAGCATATGCCTTGTGGTTCGCCCTCTAAAGGTATGGTTGCGATGACAGAGCTGTTTTCTGTAGATATGACTGATACCGACTTTGACCGTGAGTTTGCCACGAAAATTTGCCCACTTTCGCCGTCATAGGCTAAGGCGCTTGGCTGTTGCCCAACAGGTATGGTTGCCTTTACAGCGTAGTTGCTTGTTGATATTACTGACACTAAACTGAAGTTGTGGTTGGCTACATAAATTTCGCCTTTATCAGCACAGTGCGCTAGGCTTATGGGCAATCCGTCCACGGTTATGTTTGCGATAATGCTGTGCGTGTCGGCTGATATTGCTAAGACTTGGTTGCAGCCAGCATGGCCCACGAACACCGCGCCCTTGGCATAGTCGTAGGCTAAGGTGCAGGGCATTTTCCCCACGGGTATCGCTGCAATTAACGAGTGGTCGTCGTCTGATATGATGGATACTGTGTCTGAGCCATAGTTAGCTACGAAAATTTTCCTTTTATCCGGCGCAACGGCTACGCCCATGGGCCTGTGCCCCACGGGTATTGTCGCAGTCACTGTGTAATCGCTGGCGGAGATGACTGACACCGAGTCGGAGCCAAAATTGGTTACTAGCAGTTCCCCTTTTTCGGGGTTATGGACTATCGCCGATGGTATGTGACCTACGGGTATGGTGGCAACTACGGAGTGGGTGCTGTCAGAGATTACGTAGACAAGGTGGAAGTCGCCGTTTGTCAGGAAGATTTCGCCTCTGTTGGGGTTGTAGGCTAGGCCATAATAGCCGCCGAAGCGCTCTAAAATTATGGTGTCAGTTACTTCAAAGCCTTGAACTGAGGCAGAAGCTAAAGCAAGAAGTAAAGCAGCAGAAAGCGGCATCAACAACGTGGTTTTGCTCATGGCGATCAATTACTTTAAGTTTAAAATTCACGAGTTATAAATTTTTTAGATAACTTTCAATGCCGCCTATTCGCTTGTATCATAAAAAGACTATTTTGAGTTAATTTTTAGGTTTTCGCCATTTTTGAGTGCCGCGCGGCTTTGCCTCATTTTACCAGAATCCGCCTTTCGACGTTAGCTTAATTTCTGCTTCTAGAGAGCCCAAGCCGGCGGTTGCAAAAGTGAAATTGTATTGGCCGCTTGGCAGCCTTATCCATTCGCTGCTGTAGGTTGTCTGTTCACGCTGCGATGTCGCGTGGCTCCATAATACATCGTCGCCGTTTAGGATTTTAGCCGTCCAAAGCGAGCCGCCGCTGTGAACAGAAACTTCAACCTTCACGTATTTATGGAGAAATGGAACTTCAAACTCCACATGCCTCGAGTCCGCGCCTATGGTGAATGAGACTGAAAAATCAACCAAAACCCTCGTGCAGGTAAGCGCTGAATAAGCAACAAGCAAAACCACAATAATCGCGACGGCTATTACAATAATTAGCTTAGTTCTTGATTTCTTAGGCACGTTCAAAGATTAACCTCCATCAGATTCAGCTTCGGAACGAAGCACCATACACGCTGAGCATAATTAAACTTTACGAAAGCCAATTCATAAGCATCGCTAAATAAAAGCAACTGGTGTCATGAAAGCCTGAGAATTTTCTAGTTTTCTGTTATGGTGCTCTTCCTATGCAGCTATTCTTTATCAATTCTTTGCCTTGTGCGGTTCGTTTGGCGCGAGGCAGAGAAAGCAACACCAAAACATTAATTTAAGCATTAAGTGGTACAGATGGAGGATACAAGCGTCGAAGTAAGCCAATGGTAAATTCGATTATAGTTTTAGTTTCCTCTCTTGACGGTTTGAAAACTCTATGTCTATTATGCACAGAGGCAATTCTTGAACTGTTTATCAAATTACTCATGTGAGCGATACTTTGATCATTAATAACGTTGTCCTCAAAACATTTCTTGATTAGTGTACCAATGGGCCATTTTTCCTCAAGAGGGTCAATGTTTCTTGTCTCAAAATATTTTCTGCTCAGTAATAGTTCCAGTATTCTGCCGCACATAGCAATTGCTGATCGAAAAGCATCACTAT
Organism: Candidatus Bathyarchaeota archaeon; assembly: GCA_026014545.1. GTDB lineage: Archaea > Thermoproteota > Bathyarchaeia > Bathyarchaeales > Bathycorpusculaceae > JAOAIV01. The sequence continues at coordinate 113,406 of JAOZIH010000002.1, read as the reverse complement.
AAAAACAGGTGCGTATCTCTTGCAAATCAAGCTTTAACTCCTCTTCTATTTCCTGAGGAATATTCACGCAGTTTACTGAAAACATTATTTGCGCCACGGGAAGACTTCCGCTGAGTTCTGCAAAAATTATTCGAAGATTCTTCACATCTTCAACAAGAATATCTGTCGGGCTTTCGTCAATTTCCCATTCTCTTTCCTTGATACAACTTAACATATCTTCGATCAGGTCGTTTGCTTCAATCTTGTCAGTCTCATCTTCAGGAGTTAAGGCTGTGAATCGTCTCAATTTTCTCCTTAGCCTAATCAAGTCTTCTTTTACTTGCAAAATTAGACGATAGTAATTATCTATTCTTTGTGGAGTTCTCCGTCTTTTGATGCTTGCCGTGACTTGTTCGAGTGCTAAAAGATTTTTATCAATTGAAGAAAGCTCTTCACTCATAACTACGCTCCAAGTCTATGGATTTGTGTAAACATAGACGGTCTTTCCATCTTTCTCTTGAGCAAGTCTTCTTAATTCTCTTCTTCGTACCAGCCGAACTAAACCAATACTAACATGCTCAAAAGAATATGTGAACCCTCTTTCTTTCAATGCCTCTTTAACTTCTTTTGCCATTCTTGGTGTTTGGAAATAACCTTCATTTATTAATGAGATTATTCGGTCTTGCATTGTGCTTCCAGAAGGCTTTTTCAGTCTTTCTTTGTGTTCACTGGCTTCAAATTCTCCTGAAGAGTAGCCAACTAATTCATCTATTCTCTTTCGATTGCTTTCGTACTCTCGGACTACTTCATCTAGGCTGGTGCCTAAAATAACCAAGTTGCATCTATTGCCCTTGATAATCAACTTGATCTTGCTCATAACGGTCGTTTTTATATTTAAAAAAGTTCTACTTAAGATTTTAGTTAACAAAATATTTGCCGCCAAAAGGCAGAATTATAAAAAGAGAGTGAATACTCATTTTCAGAATAGCTTTACCCTTTCCATTATATATTCGAGTACGTTCTCTATGAATTGGGCACATTGCTCAATTTTGATGACTGTTTTGAAAGTCCATTCCTATTCATTAAAGTTTAGTAGTTTTATGGTAAATTAAAGAGGTCTTCCATTTTGATTAATATGTTTAGAAAATGGGTTGTGCACAGTTGTATTGGGCTGGTGTGTTGGCTGTAACCCGCCTTCTGTTGACTGTGGCATTCGGCTAATCGGGCTACCCGCGCCCTTTGGGTAGAAGCCTCATCGGCGCTTGTTTGCCCTTTCCACTTGCAGGACAGCCGTTTCACCGCTTCCACAGGGCATAGGTCGGCAACTTAGCATGCCTCATTTTCACTTGCCAAGTGGACGTTTCGTTTCTGCTCTGTAGCCAAGGCTCTCGCCTTCCCCGAATAAACGGGGTGCAATTCTACGTGTGGGCGGAGTTTCCTCATTCCCAAAAGAGGGAACGAAAGCCACACGCCAACTCGCCAGCCCAATAATGCAATGGGTACCCGTGGGCAATAAGAATTTCTACATGAGTTTGCCACTAGCAACCAGCACTACTTTGCCGCCAACATAAACACGTATTTCTCCAGCTTTGTTTTCCGCCTTTAGCAACAGCAGCGAGCGCCTGTTTATCTTATAGCCCTGTTCAACTCTGATGTTCACGTGATCCGTGCCAAAATAGCGGTAACGCGATAAGTAGCCTGCTAGGCAACCGTTGCCTGAACCTGTAGCCGGATCTTCTGGAATACCGAACAAATCAACGAACACGCGTACATTCAAATCGTTGCTCTTGTTGTATGTTTCAGGGCAGAAAACTAGAATCCCTGCTTTCGCTTCCTTCGCCAACTCCAGCAGGCTTTCCCTGTGGATTTTTGCGCGTCTAACAGTAGCTAGCGTCTTTAAGGGAACAATGATGAAGGGCAATCCTGTGGATACCTCCTGAATGGGATAGCGGTTATCAAAATCCTCTGCCTCAAGCTTTAGAATTTGTATAAACTGCGAAACGCTGAATGTTTTGCCGAAAGTCGGCGGCATCTGCTTCATCCAGGCTATCTCTTGCGATTCTCCAATTTTATCGAAGCTAACTGGTATCTGACCCACCTTCAAGTTCAACAAGACATCGCGAACGGATCTCCTCTTCATTATGAAATGCTTTATCACGTACGCTGTACCCAACGTCGGATGTCCCGCGAAAGGTACTTCCGTTACAGGCGTAAATATGCGAACATCAAATCCACCCCGATGTTGCCGATGTGAAATGATGAAAGTTGTTTCGGAAAAATGCATTTCGTTGGCTATATCCTGCATCTGTGCAGTGGACAAGCCGGCGCCGCCATCAACAACGGCAAGCTGATTCCCCGAGTACTTCTGTTCAGCAAACACGTCAACAAAATAAAATGCTAATCTGCTCATTTTTGTTCACAGTTCTGAAAAGAGCACCAAAGTCATATATTAAGTACGTAGTAAAGGCGCTCTGAGGTCTTGCGGAACAGATAAGAATCTCATTCAATGATATTAACAGTTATGAAGAAAAGCGTCATTCTTATCACTGGCACACCTTGCGTTGGAAAAACCACCATAGCACAGCGGCTTGCCGAGAAGCTTGACGCGCTTTACATCAACCTTACCGAGTATGCCGAGAAGCATCATTTAATCGCAGGCGAGGACGAAAAGCGTAGAACCCGCGTAATCGATGAGGAAAAAACGCGCATAAAAATCGTCGAAACAATAAAAGCAGCGAAGGAAACTGCCATCATCATTGATGGGCACTATGCGCACGCAGTTGTTCCAAAACGCTATGTTACACGCATATTTGTGCTACGCCGAAACCCCATAGAGCTCAAGCGGCTTATGGAGCAACGCGGCTTCGCAGGCGACAAGCTCTGGGAGAACCTTGCCGCAGAAATCCTCGACGTCTGCCTTGTTGAAGCCCTACAAGCGCAGGGGCAAGAAAAAGTTTGCGAATTAGACGTAACAGGCAAAACGGCAGAGGAAGCCACAAGCGAGATACTCGCCGTTTTGGGCGGTCGCGAGAAGTGTTTTATAGGCCTTGTGGACTGGCTGGGCATGCTGGAGAAAGAGAACTTGGTAGACGAGTACTTGAAAATTTAGTTTTATCTGAGGCTCATGGCTATTTTCTGCCGCGTCAAAAGTGTAATCTTGCGTCTGTTCGAATAGGACTTGGCGTGGTCGCTGAATTTCTCGCCAATCAATATGGGATTTGACAAGCCCACATCTTCCGATGCAGTGTCCAAGCTAATGACGAGATTAACACCTATCGTCCGGTTCCAGTCGCGTATCCAAACGCCCTGCTCAACCTTGCCCTTCTGAACAATAAGGTCGAACTTGCGGGGTATACCGCTGTAACCCTCGATTACAGCGTTTTCCTGAGTAATCTTGTAGCCTTCCTTCTTAAAGTAACGCAACGCAAGATCAACCAACCGACTCTGCGCTTTCGCCTGACCCTCATCGACGCTCATCCACTCTCACCCTAAACCCTAAATGTTATTTAGCCAACTGTGGAAAAGTCTTTCGGAGGCACACCACATCAAACCAACCTTAATCATCGTATGCAGCAAATGCGGCGGCTTGTTCCTCACCCCAGAGGACCAGAAAACAAAAACCTGCCCATACTGCGGCACACGCGTCGATGTGAGAAAGGCTAAGCGGGTTGCCGCCGCCAAAAGCGCTTTCGAAGCCTCCGAAATACTGCGAAACTTGAAAGCAAAAAAGGGCTTCAGCCGCAGCTAACTTCGCTCTACCTGTCTGAGCAACTCGCAAACCTTGCATAGCTCAGCAGCCGCGGGTTCACCGCAAGCAGCACACTCTTTGAAGTCAGCTTTTCTGGCGATTTCGTCAAGCGCAGGTCTCAAGCGTTCTATGGCTTTGAAAACTGCAAATTTTGTTCCAGGATGCCGCTCCTCCATGCGGTTAAGCATGAAGCGCATCTCATTCCGCAGGGCTTCCGAAGCATAGGGACACGGAACATCCTGAAACCGTATCTTCTTAACATACGCGTACAAGGCGCTTTCTTTCTCTGGAATCTCACAGAACGGCCGAACTTTCTGCACGAACAGCGGATGCGCCTCGTCCGTGACCGGTTTCTCCTTGGCCAGCCGCGTGATGTCGCCGCGGAAAATGTTCAAAAGAATCGTTTGCGCCTCATCATCCAGCGTGTGCGCCGTCGCAATCTTGTCAGCGCCAACCTCGCGGGCAGCCACATTCAGCGCTCTCCGCCGTAAGACGCCACAGTAAGCACAAGGCGTAAGCTCGCAGGCGCCCTTCTCTCGTGCTTTCGCAACTATCTCGTCCAGCGTAAAGCCAAAAAGCTCCTTAAAAGCGACTACGTGATGCTCGATGCCCAGCGTTTTGCAGTTTGCCGCCGCAATTGCGAGAGCTTCGCCTCTGTAACCCCTTATGCCCTCATCCACGGTGACAGCGACCAGCGAAGCCTTAGGATGCCGACGCTCTATCTTCGCCAAAATGTGCAGCAGGCTTAGGCTGTCTTTGCCGCCGGAAACCGCCACCGCTATGCGGTCGTCAAAGCTGAATATGTTGTACTTGGCAATGGTTGCCCGCACCTTAGCCTCGATAGATTCGGCGAAGCATTTTCGGCAGAGCCTCTCTCCAGAGTACCGCCTAAAAAAGAAAGCTTCTCGACGCTTGCAAACGGTGCAGACAGCGGCAGTAGCATCCTGGCACATTGAATGTTTCACGCTGGTAATGTCTTGATTAACAATTACTAAATAAACACATTTGCAATATTTTCCGTAAAGAGACGGTTAAGATGGCTGCTAAGCCGAAAAAACAATGGGAATACCGGGAAGTCGTCTACACCAGCAAGCGCTGGCGGCTGCTCCAGGAATATCGTGAAAAAGCCCTGCGCATAATGGCTGCATTGGAGCAATGCCGCCTGCAGACGCTGATGCATGGCAGTATCGCCCGAGGAGACGTAAACGAGAGAAGCGACATCGACGTTTTTGTCGCCGAGCCACCTTCATCCTTTCTGGTAGAAGCAGCCTTGGAGAAAGCGGGGCTGCCCATTAACGCGCGTTTGCTGGTGCAGGCCACGCCGCTCTACGCTGTAAAGGCGCATATCATGATAGATGAGAAGACAAGCGTCTCTTTCCCGTTGACGCGTATGCGCAAGGTTGAACGTGAATTCTACAGGTTCGGCGGCGAAGTAACCCTAAGGGAGCTAAAGGCGAGTATGCGCGTGATAGGCGTGGATAAGCGGCTAATGCTTATTGAACCCACGGAAAAGGGGCATTTGGAAAGCAGTATAGTCGGCCGTGAGGAATACGCGGCAAAGGTTCTCGGCGTGTCGGTAGAGACCGTGCGCGACCGAGTTCGTGCTCTGCTGAAAAGGGACGAAGTAGGCAGGACAGGCGTATTCATAAAACGGGAGTTAGCGCCAGAAGAAACTTTTGAGATGGCACTGCAGAAACTTGCGGATGAAAACCCTGCTGTGAGGCGAAGGCTGAAGAGTGAGGCTTAGTCGCTGTAGTAGATGAGGTTTTTCTCTTCAAGGATTTTCTGTATTTTATCCACGGCTTCGTAAACTTGCTCTTCCTTCTTGGCGCCTACGCAAACCAGCTTTCCAGCCGAGAAGATTAGGAAAACCACCGGCGGCTCATCCATTCGGTAAACGGCGCCGGGGAACTGCTCTGGTTCGTACATGACTCGGCTGAGTTTGAACACGAGGCTTTCAAGGTCGATTTCGCCGCCTAACTCGGCGGAGGCGACGATGTTCTGGATGTTCACCACGGGTTTCTCGGTTATTTGGATGCCTTTGCTGCGCAGCTCGTTGACCACTTTTTCCACAGCGCTTCGTGATTCCTTCTCGGACTTGGCGCCTGTGCACACCATCTTTCCTGTGCCGAAAATCAACGTGGCAGTTTTGGGCTCCTTAAGGCGGAAAACCAAGCCGGGAAACACGTTTGGATTATACTCAGTCTGAGGGAACTTGTCCACTATCTCCTGCAAGTCGATTTTCTGGTTTAGAGAAACCGACGCAACAATGTTCTGGATTGAGATTATTGGTTTTCTCTTGCTCATTTAAAGCTCACTTGTCTTCTCTATTTAAATAAGCACAAGTATATAACATAATCTCTTTATAACACGATACTTGCGAGTTTATGCTCTTTTCAAGTTGAATACTCGCGATGGATAGGAAACCTAAGGAGCGCGGCTATTCCGCCTAGGGCGCGAAGTTTGTCGCCTGCCTCATGCTCCGAGCTGATTACGGTAATGCCTCCGCCATGCTGCTCAACAGCACGCATAAGCGCTTCCAACTGCAAGCGCTGTTCATCGATAGCCTCGCGCAGCAATGTGTCGGCTATAGCTAGTTTTTCAACTGCACCCATTTTCACCGCATGCTCAACCGCTTCAAGCCCATAAGCGACAGTGGCTTCGCCTTTTCCGAGGCGTTTCATGACCTCCTCCATGACCTCAGCTTCATCTATAATGCGCAGTTGCCTTGCAGCTTTCGATAGCACGCCTGAGCGAAGCGCTTCGTAGATACCGGCGGCGCCGCCGTTGTTAACGCTTTTTACGTCTGCAACTGCCTTCGCCATGTCCGCTGCTTCTTCGGCGAGGAACTTGGCAAAGTCGTTTTTCACGAAGCCTACGCCGAGGATTACGATTGGGCTATGCGTTGGCGTCCAAAGCTGCGCTAAGCTGTTCATTACGCGACGGAAGTACGCTTTTGCGGCGACCGAGCGGTTTTCGGCTTCCAGCTTGCCGGGCAGTTTCACGCGCTCTTCCACCTTAATGTCCACGCCGTACTGCCTCGTCTCAGCTATGGCGTAGCCTTCATCGTCAATCGCAACGATAAGCAACGGCTTCTCAGTTCTGCTTGCCAGCGTCAACCTATCAAGAAGATGCTTAGGCCATTCCTTTTTAGTGATGGTTAAAGGCTGGTTTAGGGCTATGCTAAGCGTGTGATGCGCGCCTTTCGGGATTATGTCTGGCGCGTGGCAGATTACGCCGTGAACACGCAGCTTACCCATAAACTTGTCCCAGCTTACTGATTCCACCGTCACGCCCATGAAAGCTGAAACGCGCTCGGCGCTCTTTGGTCGAGAGTACTCCTGCTCGGTTTTTATGGCTCTTGAGGAGTAAGCGTAAACCTCGTCGCCCTTGTAGATAATGTTATACAAGTGCCAGAGGTCATCTTCCGATGTGGGGATGACTTTCACGAAGCCTTGCTGAAGGTTTTTCTCGATAATCTTCACTTTTCCGCCTCGCACCTAGAGAATAGGGCAGCGAGGGTAAATAGCTTTCACCGCAGAATCTTCCTTTTAGGAAATGGCTAAACGCATCGAAAGGCTATTATCCATCCTTCACATCATGGTTTAATTTCTCAAAGGCTAATTGAAGGGCTTAAGCTTGATGCTTGCAGAGTTTAAGTATGAACCCCGAAAGGTGGAGAGAGGCTACAACAACAGGACGCTCTATGTTAATCTCTCCAGCATGCAAATTGCCAGCAAACCTGTCTCAGAGAAGATGAAGGAAACGTTCACGGGCGGCCGCGGCTTCAACCTGTGGCTGCTCTGGAACGCTTTGCCCAAAAACCGCATCGTGCGGTGGAATGATCCAGAAAACGAAATCTGCATAGCCTCTGGACCTTTAGGCGGCATCCCCGTTTATCCTGGCAGCGGAAAAAGCATTGCGGTTTCCATCTCGCCCTTAACAAATATGGTTGTGGACTCTAACGTGGGCGGCTACTTTGGACCTTACTTGAAGTTCGCCGGCTGGGATGCGCTTGAGGTGCAGGGCAAGCCCAAATCCGAAGTAGTCATATTCATTGACGGTGACCAGTGCAAGGTTCAAGTGGAAACCGCGGACGAGCTGCCCTCGGAAGCGCACTTGATCACTGACATTTTAGCGGAAAAGTATGGCAAAGATAACCCGCTCAGCATATCCGTTGTTTCTTCTGGTCCTGGCGCGGAGCACACGCTGATCGGCTGTTTGAATGTGTCATGGTATGACGCTGCGAGGCGTGTGCATCGGCTTAAGCAGGCGGGCCGAGGCGGCATTGGCACGGTGCTGCGTAACAAGCGGATAAAGGCCATCGTGGTCAAGTATTCGGGGCGGATAACCGTTGAAAGTAACGGGCCCGCTGACGCCGCGTTGGTGAAGGAGGTCGGCACCGCACATAACAGGGAGATAAGGATGCTTGATCCGAAGCAGAACGAGATGTCAATCGTCGGGTCGCCTCAGCTTGTGTCTACAATGAATAATTTTGACTTATTGCCCGTGAATAATTTCCGTTATGGCTCGCATCCTGAAGCGGAAAAGCTTGGACGCGAAGTTTACCGCCAGAAGTTCCACAAGGGCTTTGACGGCTGCTGGATGGGCTGCGCATTATCATGCGCGCATGTAGTCAAGGATTTTGAGCTGAAAACTGGCCCATACAAGGGACAGAAGGTGTTCGTCACCGGCCCGGAGTATGAGACTGCGGCGGCGGTAGGCAGCAACTGCGGTATCTTCGATGTGGATCACGTTATCGAGATGAACTTTTACTGCGACATTTACGGTTTGGACACCATAAGCGTGGGCACCGCCACGGCGTTCGCCATGGAATGCTACGAGATGGGCTTAATTGACAAGGAAGCCACAGGTGGCTTGGATTTGCGGTTCGGCAACAAGGAGGCGGCGCTGGAGCTGGTGCATCAGATGGCGCGGGGCGAAGGCTTCGGTGTCGTTGTCGGTCAAGGCATAAGGCGGATGAAAAAGATTTTCGCGGAAAAATACGGCGCAGACCCCGTAATCATGAATGACATTGGTATGGAGGCGAAGGGCTTAGAGTTCTCGGAGTACGTTACGAAGGAGTCGCTGGCGCAGCAAGGCGGCTACGGGCTGACGCTCAAGGGCCCGCAGCACGACGAGGCGTGGCTGATTTTCCTCGACATGGTGCATAACCTTATGCCCACATTCGAGCAGAAAGCCGAAAGCCTGCACTGGTTCCCCATGTGGCGCACATGGTTCGGGCTTAACGGCTTATGCAAACTGCCGTGGAACGACGTTGTGCCAGAAAACAACAAGCAGACGAAAGAGCCTGCCAAAGTAATGGCGCACGTGGAGAACTATGCTAAGCTGTTTTATGCGGTTACTGGCAAGAAAGTTACTGTGGACGATTTGATATTGATGAGTGAGCGGGTTTACAATTTCCAGCGCATCTTCAACCTGCGCATGGGCTACGGCACACGCGAGCACGATGCAATACCCTACCGCGCCGTAGGTCCTGTCACGAAGGAAGAGTATGAGAGCCGCAGAGAACGTTACGACAAGCAGCTGAAGGAGAAGCTTGGCATAGACCCGGCTGGCAAATCTACAGAGGAGAAAATCGCCATCTTAAGGCGGCATCGTGAGGCGGAGTATGAGAAGCTGAAGGATGCAGTTTACAAGCGACGCGGCTGGACACCAAACGGAATACCCACAATAGAGAAGGTAAAGGCGCTAGGCATCGATTTCCCAGACGTAATAGCCCTCCTCAAAAACAACACTTGAAAAGTGCTCCATCATAATTCACGTGCACGCAGCACAGTAGTTTACACGAATTAAATCTCTTGTTAATACAAAGAATACGCCTAAGCTTGAATGGAAAGCAGATATTTAGTAGCTGATAACAATATTAGCCTAGTCGCAAAGTCTATTATGGTTTTGCCTTAGTCGCTGTCTTGGCTATTATGCTTGCGGTAGCCTTCCTAAGGTTTAAAAGCGCAAGCGTTCAGGACCCGCTTTTATATAACGATGCCTTAAAGGTTCAGCTTGTGACGGATAAAGCGGTATATAGGAAAGGCGAAGATGTGCAGATAACGGCTTGCGTGATTAACGGCAAAAGGAACCTGTCAATTGCGTGACATCGCTTTTTTATGTCGTGTTTGACTCGGAAGGGTGAGAAGTTTACAACTGTGGAATAGATATTACTTTCCCAAGCCCGTTGCCTACATACCAGCCGCATTCCAAGTATTCCTATTTCCCGCATGTTTGGAATCAGAAAAACTCAAACTACACAGAGGTGGAAGCAGGCAATTACATAATCAAGGTCTCACTTGAACATGGCATTGCCGAATGCAAAATCCAAATCACTGACTGAGCAGCACGCTTTATCTTGGCGGCAAGTTCTACCTTACATAAGGAAAACTATAGACTGCACCTGACACAAGAGTGCTTAAAGGTTTAAAGGCGCTTGCCGCCTATTTTACTATCGGCGATAGCTTGTGAAGGTTACTTTTTGGCTTCTAGAAATCAACTCCGAGCCGCGAGATGGCAAAGCGGAACTGTGGCTCTGGGGAATCGCTGAAAACGGCGAACGAGTGCTCATTATCGACAGGAATTTTGTTGGCTATTTTTACGCCGTGCTTGCAGAAGGCTTTGATCCCGCGAAAGTTGCAGATGAAATACGGAAAGCACATAACGCGTCAATAGTGAAGCTTGAGATTGCACAGCGCAAGCTCTTCGGGAAGAGCGTGCAGACCCTAAAAGTTTACTGCAAGAATCCCGATGAAATCGCAAGGCTTGCAAAAGCGCTTCGAGAAGTCGAAGGCATAGAAGAGTGCCTCGAAGATGACGTTCGCTTCACCATGCAATACCTCGTCAGCAACAACGTGGTGCCCTGCAGCTGGCACGAAATAGACGCGGACGAAGCAGAAAACACCCTCGGCGTGCGCGCAGACAAAATCTACCTGGCAAAGTCAACGCCGAAACTGCTGGAAAGACATGACACACCGGCACTGCGCATCCTCAGCTTCGCGATGACCTGCTACAGCCGCGAAGGCTCACCTAAACCTGACAGAAACCCAATAGTGATAATTTCCACGGCAACAAGCAACGGCGAAGAGAAACAGTTCCTTGCAAGAGAAGACAGAGACGATAAGCCACTGCTGGAGCAGTTCATAGGCTACGTCAAGAAATTCGACCCAGACGTCATCGCGGGCTACGGCACAAACACAACAGATTGGCCATACTTGAAGGAACGTAGCAGCAATCTTGGGCTGAGGCTATGCATTGACCGCGCTTGCACCGAGCCGCACACCAGCGTCTACGGCCACACGTCGCTGACCGGCATTGCTAACTTGGATCTCGCAGACTTCGCAGATGAATTCCCAGACATAAAAGTCAAAACCCTCCCGAACCTCGCAGACTACTTGGGTATCATGAAAACCACGCAGCATCCAATAATAGAAGACGTGGACTTCGCAGACTACTGGGAAAGCAAGCAGAAACGCGAGACACTCAAAACCTTCTCCAGCGAAAACGCGCGTAGAGTAAAAGGCGTAACAGCGGCGCTGTTAGATTTCGCCATTCAACTCTCAAGCCTCGTGGGCTTACCGCTAGACCACGTCATGACGGCAGCCGTAGGCTTCCGCGTAGAATGGTTCCTCATAAAGCACGCACAGAAGATCGGCGAGCTCGCCCCAAAACGCGTGGAGCAACCCTACAGACCATACGCTGGCGGCATCGTGCTCAAACCACAAGCAGGACTTCACGCGAACGTCGCAGTCTTAGACTTCAAATCCATGTACCCCAACATAATGATCACCTATAACCTTTCACCAGACACTTACGTACCGCCAACAGAGCAGGAGCCGCCAGAGGGCACATTCGAAGCGCCGGAAGTCAAGCACAGATTCCGAAAGCAACCAGCAGGCTTCTACAAGGAAGTCTTAACTTACCTAATTAACACGCGAAATGAAATACGCACAAAGATGAAAACGACAGACCCAAAAAGCACCGAATATCGAATCTTGGATGCAAGGCAAAAGGCTGTTAAAGTAATCACAAACGCCGCTTATGGCTATGCTGGCTGGACAGGGGCAAGATGGTACCGCAAGCCAGTAGCTGAAGCAGCCTCAGCATGGGGCAGACACACAATCCTCTCCGCCATCAAAATGGCTGAGCAGAAGGGCTTACGAGTCATCTACGGCGACACCGACAGCTTATTCGTAGCCTACGAGGAAAAGAAAACCCAGGAACTGGAAACACAAATCAAGCAGGAATTAGGCTTAGAAATCGAACGAGACAAACTTTACACGCGCATATTCTTTACAGAAGCCAAAAAACGCTACGCAGGGCTCCTCCCAGACGGCAGCCTAGACATCGTTGGCTTAGAGGTTATTCGCGGTGACTGGGCAGAAGTTGCCAAGAAAGTCCAAGAACATGTTTTAGAAATAATCCTGAAAGAGCAAGCGCCCAACAAAGCAGCTGACTATGTACGTGGTGTCATAGCGGATTTAAGACAAAAGAAGGTGCCGTTTCGCGATCTCATCATCTGGAAAACCCTCACAAAGCCGGTTGAAGAATACAAAATAAAGGCTTCGCATGTGGAAGCCGCAAAGGCCTTGAGCCGCAAAGGCTGGAAAATGACTGTGGGCGACAAAGTAGGCTACGTAATCTTAGCCGGCGAAGGACGACTTTATGACAGAGTGAAACCCTACGTCTTCGCCACTTATGACGAAATAGACGCCGAGTACTACGTGACCAAGCAAGTTGTGCCCGCAGCAGCCCGCGTGCTCGAGTTCTTCGGCATAACAGAAGAAGAGTTGCTGAAGCCGCAGAAAAAAGAAAGCGGCGCAAGAAGCCTAATGGACTTCATGCATGGCTAACTTGGAAGAATATCCTTGAAGGTTAGGAGTTCCACGTTTAACGCGGGTTTGACAGCTTCCGAAAGGCGAGAAGCGACTATGCGCTTAATGTTTCTCTCACTGGCCATATCTACAATCCGCTGGGTAATAATGCCATCGAAAACCACAGTGTCCACGTTAGCTACTTGCTGCAGTTTTTCGGCTAGCTGGCTAACAGGCAACCGCTCAATGGGCTCAAGCTTTTCGTTCAGAAGAACTGCCTCAAGCGTGCCCTGCAACTCCTTCGCCGCCTTAACAATTTCATCAGAAACCTCTGCTTTTGGGCGCTCTTTCTTTGGCTTCAAAATTTCAGATACGGGAACACGAGCCGCTAAGGCTTCATAAATCTCTTTACAGTTGCATTCCTCAATTTCTTTACCTCGCGGGGCGCGGCTAACATAGCGGATATTCGTAACCTGCAAAAGCTCCTTAAGAATTAGATCGCCGCCGCGGTCACCATCTAAAAGTGCCGTAGCCTCCTTCTCCCGCGTAAGCTTCTTAATTGACTCCGGAACTTTCGCGCCCTCAAGCGCCACGGTGTTCATAATTCCACAACGCATTAGGTTTATTACGTCCGCGCGGCCTTCCACAATAATAATTTCTTTTGCATTCTCTAGCTCAGGCCCAGCAGGAAGCTCCTCAGGCCCGTACTTTTCAACCTTGCCAATTTTCATCGTATCCGAAATCTGCTTATAGACCTCGTCCACACTGGGCATGGACTCGATATTCCACTTATGCAGAATCTCCTTCGCACGGTCGATGATTATTTTGCGTCTTGCTTCCCGAACGTCTTCGACTCGGTCCAAAACCACTTTTGCTGCGCAGGGTCCAACACGGTTTATGCTTTCTATGCTTGCGGCGATTAACGCTGTGCTAACTCGGTCTAAGCTGGTTGGAACAGTTATCGTACCCGTAGTGCGGTCATTTTTTGAGTGCAAATCAATTTCAATTCTGCCTATACGCCCTGTTTTCTGGAGTTCTCTAAGGTCAAGTTCAGGCCCGAAAAGGCCCTCTGTCTGACCAAAAACTGCGCCTATAACATCAGGTTTCTCCACTACGCCTTCTATCTCGAATTTGGCGTGTATGATATACTTTATGGTAAATGTTTGTGATGATCCCGTAAGCGTGCACCTCCAATGTGCAAGTTATCTAGTTAAGGTTAATCACATGACACGAATTACTATTCGCGTAACATGAGATTACTCGCTATTATCCTATAGTGTATTTATATATATGGGGCACTTGCTCTTTAAGGTTTCTGCAAGTATTAGCCGAGAAAACGTTTTTTACTCACCAACGTCAGCGCGGAAATAGACTTTAGCAAACCTTCAACGGATTCAGCCAAGCCTAAAAATTAAGCACCTACGTTCATATTTACTGTTTTTTGGCGCACAAAAAAGTTATATTAAGTGCCGCTGAAAAAGGGTAGGTTATTACGGGGGAAACTCATGGTCAAGTACATTTTTGTCACAGGCGGAGTGTTAAGCTCTGTTGGTAAGGGCATTTTAACCTCTTCTATAGGCAAGATGCTTCAAGTGAGGGGGCTAAAGCCTACAGTCATAAAAATCGACCCTTACGTGAACGTTGACGCGGGAACCATGAACCCTTACATGCACGGGGAAGTCTACGTTACAGACGACGGCGGCGAAACCGACCTAGACTTAGGCTGGTACGAGCGCTTTCTGGACTTAAGCCTAACACGAGAGAACAATGTAACCACAGGGCTTGTGTACAAGACGATAATTGAGAAGGAGCGCCGCGGAGACTTTCTGGGGCGTTGTGTCCAAATTGTGCCGCATGTGACGAACGAAATTAAGCATCGCATAAGAAATGTAGCGAAAACCTCGAATGCTGATGTTGTCCTAACCGAAGTGGGCGGCACAGTAGGCGACATAGAAGGCTTACCTTTCCTAGAAGCGATACGTCAGATGCGTTTAGAAGAGGGTTTTGAGAACACCTTGTATGTTCATGTTGCTTTGGTTCCAATTTTGGATGTTACTAACGAGATGAAGACGAAGCCACTGCAGCACAGCGTGAACGAGCTAAGACGCATCGGTATCCAGCCAGACATAATAGTCGCGCGAAGCCCAAAAATGATTGACTCCGAAACCTTGCGTAAGATAGCGTTGTTCGGAACAATTCCTGAAAACGCAGTTTTCTGCTCATACAACGTTGAAACCGTCTATCAAGTGCCGCTTATTCTTGACAAGCAAGGCATGGGCGACTTCATCTGCAAGAGGTTCGGCTATAACTGCAATGTCCAGGACTTCCAAGAGTGGCAACAATTTCTAACCGCATTGCTAAAGCCTGAACACGAAGTCAATATTGCTTTAATAGGCAAGTATGCCGGCCTAACAGATAGCTACGTGAGCATGAACGAGGCACTACGCCACAGCGGAGCCGCATGCAAAACCCGCGTATGCATCACATATTTGGAGGCGGAAAAGCTTGAACGAAACCCAGAATGCATAAAAGACTTGGCAAACTTTGACGGCATATTCGTTCCCTATGGCTTCGGCCCAAGAGGCACCGAAGGAAAAATGGCTGCCATAAAATTCGCGCGGGAAAACGACATCCCATTTCTCGGCATCTGTTACGGTTTCCAGTTGGCAGTCATCGAGTTTGCCAGAAACGTCTGCGGCTTAAAAGATGCGAACAGCATGGAAATTAATCCTGACTCGCCACATCCAGTCATCGCTCTCATGCCTGAACAACGGGATGTGAAGGACAAAGGCGCCACCATGCGATTAGGCGCTCATAAAGTGATACTGGAACCAGGTACTATGGCATATAGCTTATACAAGTGCAGGGAAATTTATGAAAGGCACCGGCATAGGTATGAAGTTAACCTTGACTACTTGCAGATTCTGAAGGAAAAAGGCTTATGTTTCTCCGGCAGAAGCGCCGATGGCAGAAGAATGGAAACTCTGGAATTACCTAAAAACTACTTCTTCTTTGCCTCGCAGTTTCATGGCGAATTCAAAAGTCGCCCGAGCAAACCATCACCAGAATACTACGGCTTTGTCAGCGCATGCTTAAGCAGAAAGCTTGGAAAACCAAAGCCTATTTTCGACTAAGTTTTTACCTGCTTAATCACAGCATGTGTTTAAAGGTGAGCTTTGGCATTATTATCACTTTGGTAGTGAAGTGAAACGCTTGAGCATAGATGAATCAATCATAAACAAGTTTCGCAATAGACTTGACACCGCTGAAAGTTACGCTGAAGTTTGGCAAGTCGTCAAGGACACTGTTGAATTCGCATTGGGCAAACGTGGAGGCAGCATGATGCTATTTCTAGACGATTTACCACTGCAACTAGGCGCTTATCATCCTATTGGTACAAACAACATTGTCCTAAACAGAAGATTAATCGAAATAGTTGAGGCTTCAATGAGTTCTAAGCAGGTGGTAAACGCCTTAGCCTACAACCTTCTACTTCACGAGTACCTGCATGCTCTAGGCGAATTATCTGAAACAGCGGTAAGGCGCCAAGTCGTCAATGTTGCCCGCATATGCTTTGGCGAGAAACACATCGCAACGATTATCGCCCTCAAAACCCCCTGGGTTCTTCTACAAAATATTCCTGTCCAAGCGCTCAACGCTCCGAAACGCGTTATTCAAATAGTTAAAGACTTCGAAAAAGCAGGAAACTACATAGTTTAATCTCGACTAAAGCTAATCTCCATTTAGAATTTGAATAAGATCAAAAGGAACAAAAATTATCGTTTCTTAAAGCTACAGTTGTCTACCGCATAGAGAAAATTACCATGGGCATAGCATTTATACAAAAAGGGCTGTTCTTCACATTATCTACTTCTTTTTAGGTATCAGTATTAAGCAAACCCAGTACTGTGACTATTAGTATAAAGCATACTGATTAAAAATGGAAGAAAGCGCTTATCCCATATTTTGCGCAAAAACAAGGGAGTTATTTGCAAGAAAGCCTTCATAAGGGTTTGCTGAGGCTCTGGATAGGGAGATTAAAGGAGAATAGAAAAAACAATTTAAAATTAAAGGCTGTTGCCACTACGCCCAGAGCCTTCTCAGCCCTCTCTCAGCGCCTTACCTCCAACGTTCTCCTTTCCCAGCGGTTTAATTATTTTTGGAGATTTTTAAACATATGGAATAAGTGCATCTTCTGACAAAAATTAAAAACATTCATAAACTCCCACAGATACTTTTCTCTGTAAGCTTGCTGAGGCTGATGCATGATTCAGGAAGACGAATACGTCCAAATATTGTCTCGGTTAGGGCTTACTTTTTTGCAGGCAAAAGTGTATTTAGCTCTTGCTAAGCTTGGGAAGGCAGATGTAAAAACAATTTCAAGAGCTTCAAAGGTAGCTAGACAAGATGTTTATCGAATAATGCCTGCGCTTCAGAACATGGGGCTTGTAGAAAAAATTGTGGCTTCACCAACATTGTATAAGGTTACTCCAATAGAGGAAAGTCTTTGCGTTTTGCTTGAAAATAAAACAAGAGAGTGCATGGAACTACAAATAAAGATGAAGTATATGCTTAATAATTTGAAGGAAAAAGCTGATGAAGTATCATCACAAGAGGAAGAGCAGTTTAGTATCATTTCGTCGAGAAGGTTGCTGCAAAAAAAGCTTTCTGAAAAAGATAGAACGGCGCAAAAAAGTATAGTTGCAATTGCAAACTGGAAAACAATTAGAGCCACTTTTTTCAATAGAGCGTCCGATGTTGTGAATGCGTTGAAAAGAGGCGTAAAGCTTAGGATAATCACGGAGATGCATGAAAAGGACAAGCATGTTGAAAAAATTATACAATCTTTCATGGAATATCCCTCGTTTGAGATAAAATACAGCTCTGCGCCAATTCCAGTTAACGCCGTAATTCATGATGGAAAAGAGATAAACATGTGCATAGCAACGTTGCCTGATAATGAAGTGCCCAGCCTATGTTCAACTAACCCGAGATTCATAAAGGTGATAGCTGCTTATTTCGAAGAATTATGGAATGATGCACCCGATACATTTGTGGCTTCTGCAAACAAAAGTATAAAGGCAGTTCGCCAAAAAGCGCCAAATACATTGAACAATTCATTGGAAGTTTCTTAGTAAGCAAAAGCATATTAATCGTTGAAGCTGCAACTTTTCTGCGTTTACTTGTTGGATGTAGTTGCAAATGCAAGCGCGGAAGCCTAAAATAACACGCAAAGCATTGCTGTTTCCACTGATAGGCTTAGTAGCCTTCTTTGCGTACATTTACCTCTTTCAAGTAGACATCGCAACCATTGTCGCCACAGCGCAACACGCTGATCCCTTACCTTACGTTGTGGCGATAGGCTTCAGCTTGGCGGAAGTGCTATTTTTTTCAGTATCCTGGCGTGTATTAGCTAATTTTCTCGCGATTAGGCTGTCGGTGATTAAATCTTACCTTTATGTGTGGTATAGCATATTCGTAGACACGCTTATTCCAGCGGAGTCCATAAGCGGTGAAGCAATACGAGTTTACTTGATTACAAGAGAGCAAGGAAGCAGTAAGTGTGGTCAAGCAGTTGCGTCTCTTGTCGTGCACAGGCTTTTGGGCATGGGTCTGAACATTGTAGTTCTTATCGTGGGCATGTTTTTGCTTTTCACTGAAACACAGGTTAGCCCTTTAATTTTTAATCTAATTCTTTTTCTTGCATCAGGCATAGCGGTTACTCTCTTCTTGATCGTGCTTTTTTCCTTTAAAGAGACATGGATCTTGAAAATAATTGATTGGCTAACAAGGCTGGGCAAGTTTCTTAGTCGGGGAAAATGGCAGGGGCAGTTAACCAAAATTAAGGAAGATGCTTGTCGAATAGTGAAGAGTTTTCATGATTCAATGAAGGAGTTTAAGCATAAGCCTCAAGCAATTGTTTTTTCTCTATTTTATCTCACGTTATCTTGGATTTTGAGTTTAAGCATACCCTACTTAGTCTTCCTATCGCTTCGGTTTCCTGTTTCGTGGAGCGTTATTCTCGTAACTTCAACTATAGTTTTGGCAGTCAAATCCATACCTGTAGGAATACCCTTTGAGGTGGGAATACCTGAAATAACCATGACGACGCTCTATACGTCGCTTGGCGTGCCCGCAGGGATAAGTGCCACGGCGACATTAATGAGTAGGCTTATAACGCTCTGGTTGAAATTTGCCATAGGCTTCGTGGCGCAACAGTTGCTAGAGCTCAAGCCAGTTTTAGCACCAATGAATAACTTGTCTATAGAAAAAGCCTAAAAGCGCCCTTTTACGCCTTTTGTTTCTGATAGACATGGCGATAAAAATTGAAGACGCAACAATTAGACTTCTTGATAAGCTTTATGAAATCGAAAAACAATGCTTTACGCAAGAAGCGTTCACAAAGCAGCACTTAGCTTACTTGTTGACTGACTACAATACTATTGGCTTGGTGGCGCGAGTTAACGATGAAATAGCGGGTTTTATATTGGCGCAAATAGATGTTGAAAGAAACCTGCTGTTTGGTCATATATTGACGTTGAATGTGGAGCCGACTTATCGCCGCAAGGGTATAGCGCAGAGGCTTCTAGCTGGAATTGAATCAATGCTTCGAGAGAAAGGTGTCAAGGAATGCCGATTGGAAGTGCGAGAA
The DNA here is from genome assembly GCA_026014545.1 of Candidatus Bathyarchaeota archaeon. Taxonomy (GTDB): domain Archaea; phylum Thermoproteota; class Bathyarchaeia; order Bathyarchaeales; family Bathycorpusculaceae; genus JAOAIV01. The sequence goes on along the minus strand of JAOZIH010000002.1, from coordinate 94,205 downwards.
GATAACGTTGCTGCATTGAATCTTTACAGAAAGCTGGGTTACAAGGTAGTAGGTAAACTTGAAAAGTACTATGGCGAGGCCCACGGTTTATATTTAAGGAAAATTTTGAGTTGACACTTTCCAGAATTTTAACTTTAAGTTTAATTTTAGAGGATCAGAATTGCGGCTTTGGGAATAAACGTTTAAAAATGTTGATGAAAATAGACTAATACTGCGGGGGAGAGGGAGCCTTGCGGAAACGCAAATCCAATGAACAAACTCTCGTTCACACAATAGTTGTTCTGATGCGCAACACTACATGGCGATGCGGCAAACTTGAAAAATCAATAGTCAAGCATCTTCATAATAGGCACAAGAATTTTGGAAAGCCTTGCATGTCAATTAGGGATATAATGCAGAACTTGAACCTTACTGATAAGAAAAAAGACGAGTTTATGGACGCCATTAAACGTTTGGAGAAAAGAAATATAGTGAAAATAATGCCCTATAAACAGGGCAGTTTCTAAATGATTACTTAATGAGTTCTCGTGCGTTATCAATCCATTTTTGCGCTATCTTCGCGGATACCTGCAGTTTGCCTGCAATGTCTTCTGCAGAAGCCTTGGCCAACTCAGTAACATTATTTATACCTAAAGCCCTCAGCTGCGCTGCCCTCTTTTCACCGATGCCTTTCACTTCCGTCAACTCTAAAGCCGCTGGAGCAGAAGCCTCAGCGACCTGGGCCACTTGCTCTTGAATTGTTGCTGCTTGCGTCTGCATAGTCACACTCTCCTGAGGTGCTACCGTTGCGGGTGCTGTTTCCTGAAGTGCTGTCGTTGCGACTGGTTGACATGCTTGTGCCGCTGTTTTGGGTCGTTGAGAGTAACCTAAGCCAATGGATAAGAGCCCTAGCACTACTGTTGATACTACCCAGAGGTTTCTTGCATCTGACTCGAAGCCTTCTATTGTAATAACGAAAGGCACTACTGTTATTACTAAAATCAACGCACCTAGAACGTATAACGTGTAGTCTAAACGCATTTTAATCCCTGAGCTTATGTTCCATGGAACCTCTTAAATAATTTTCTCCCATTTTGGAAAGTCTTTCGGATTTTTACGACCGCATAAGGGTTCATTTTAAGAGTTTATCTTCAGGAGGTGCCTTCTTTATCAAACCTTGTTTCATAAGAAGCGCTGTTGCTTGCCGCGCGTTCTGAATAATCATGGAGGCTCGTTGATAGAGTTCCTCGCGGCTCAGTTTTACTCTGGCTACGCCTTGTTCAATTGATTTGAGAGCGCAAGCCACGGCTTCTCTGGGGAAGACCTCCCATTCATCCATCCGTGGCAGGATACTATGTTCATCCATGCCTCTTTCCTCAGCGAACTTTGCCAATTCCTGGGCTGCCGCAATGCACATGTCATCCGTAACAGTTCGCGCCTTCACGTCAAGCACCCCACGGAAGATTGCTGGAAACCCAAGACTGTTGTTTACTTGATTAGGGAAGTCGCTTCTGCCAGTCGCCACAATCCGCGCGCCAGCCTCCTCCGCATCCCAAGGCCAAATTTCCGGTATAGGGTTGGCACAAGCAAAAACTATAGCGCCATCCGCCATCGTTTTAATCCAAGCCTTTTTTATTGTGTCTGGCCCTGGCTTTGAGGCGGCAACTACGGCGTCTACGCCTTTGAAGGCTTCTGCGATGTCGCCAGTTCTGCCCTCGCTATTGGTTTTCTGAGCCAGCTCGTATTTCCATGGGTCCTCTTCGCGTGTTATGTCGGCGCGGCTAGCGTGAACGATGCCTTTAGTGTCTACCATTATTATGTTGCCAGCTTTGATACCCCACTTAATCAGCACATAAGCAGTGCGTATGTTGGCTGCGCCTGAACCCACAAGCGTTATGAGGCAGTCTTGCGGTTTTTTGCCCACAATTTTAAATGCGTTAATCAAGCCTGCCAAGATGACGGTGGCTGTTCCCTGCTGATCGTCATGCCAAACTGGAATCTGAAGACGCTCCCGAGCCTTTTCTAAAACATGGAAACACTTCGGCTTCTCGATGTCTTCAAGGTTTATGCCTCCGAAGGAGGGCTCAAGAAGCTCGCAGGCGCGCACTATCTCGTCTGGGTCTTTGGTTTTGAGGCATATTGGGAAGGCGTCCACGCCGCCGAGATACTTGAACAGCAGCGCTTTGCCCTCCATCACGGGCATGGCGGCTTCAGGCCCGATGTCGCCTAAGCCGAGGACGCGCGTGCCGTCTGTGACCACGGCAACATAGTTCCAGCGGTTCGTAAGCTCAAAAGCTTTTTCATGGTCCGCTTGGATCTCTTTGCATGCGGCGGCTACGCCTGGAGTGTACCAAACTGCGAAGTCGTCTATGCTCCTTATGGCGCATTTGGGCATGACCTGCACTTTGCCCTCATAGAACCGGTGCATAGACGGCGCTATCAAGGCGGGTTTTTTAGCTTTAACCAGCAACTCCTCCACTGTTGGTTTTTCCTGTTTTTTCTCAGCCACCAAGAACTTCTCCTTCTTGCGAAGGATGATTCATTGTTCTGTTTTAACCTTTTTGCCATCAAGAACTGCAAAAGTAAATTCGCACAGGCAACTAACACTTGTTTTGCATCGCTAAAAATTGATCGATAAACTGCCAATGCTAAATGAAAAATGAGCAAAAAATGAAATTTTTGGAGGTTATGCTTTTCCTGAGCTTCCGAACAGGCGCATTTTGCTTTTTGCCACTTCTTTCATGGCGTCCTTTGCGGGTCCAAGGATTTTCCGCGGGTCAAATTCTTTAGGCGAATTCGTCAATACCTCGCGGACTGTTGCCGTGAAAGCCAAGCGCAAGTCTGTGTCGATATTAATTTTTGCGATGCCAAGTGAGATAGCCTGCTTTATCTGCTCCTCAGGTATGCCCTTTGCTCCGCTCAGCGCAGCGCCATACTTGTTGGCCTTCTCCACGATCCACTGTGGCACGTTCGAGGCGCCATGCAAAACCAGCGGGATACTCACCTTCTTGCTTATCGCTTTCAACCGTTCTAAATCCAGTTTAGCTTCGCTTTTGAACTTGTATGCCCCATGTGAAGTGCCGATGGCAACTGCTAAAGCGTCCACACCTGTCTTCTCAACAAACTCTGCTGCCGCATCTGGGTCGGTTAGGATGGCCTCTTTTTCTTCTACGCTACGTTCTTCCACACCTGCAAGCTTGCCCAACTCCGCCTCAACCGAAACGCCCTTCCTATGTGCAATGTCCACTACACGCTTTGTTAACGCGCTGTTCTCCTCGAAGCTGAGGAATGAACCGTCAATCATGACTGATGTGAAGCCGGCTTCAACGCATTTTGCTGCTGTTTCGAAGTCTTCTCCATGATCAAGATGCATCGCCACGGGCACGGGTGCTGATTGCGCAGCGGTTTTCACGATGCTGATTATATATGCCAAACCTGCGTATTTGATGACGCTTGGCGTAATCTGCATTATTACAGGGGATTTCTCTTCTGCTGCCGCCTCAACGATGGCTAATGTGCTTTCGAGGTTTTGGACGTTAAAAGCGCCGATGGCGTAGCCGTTTTTTCTCGCGGGAACCATCAAATCCTTATTTGTAACAAGCACCTTCGTTCACCATGTGCTATCATTTTAATTGTAAACGGAAGTGAACACACCACATTATATAAGATTTCTGCACTTGCACAGAATGCCGAATTAAAAGTTTAAACTTCATACATAATGTATAGTAACTGTTTGCTGCCAGCATCAAGCGGAAAAAACAGCACAAAATTTACAAGGCCACAGCCACACTTAGAACTTGGGCGGTTCCAACGTGACATGCTACTTTAGGCACTTAAAAGAAGTCTTTCAAAAGGCGGGAATAGAGCTTACACCTCAAAATAAAGCCGAAATCGACAAAATAATCCACAAGCTTGTCGGCGTGGACTACAAAAACTGCCCAGCCACTTGGAAACACGTTAAAGCTCACTTGGCAAAAGATGAAGCAAGCTTTATTTTAAAATTAAGAGAAGAATGGCAAAAAAGTGGCCATTAATCTGGAATAAAAACTGGGGGAAACGCTATACATAAGAAAATGCTGCTTTTTTCTGATGGCGGCGCAAGAGGAAATCCCGGACCCGCCGCGTCAGCGTTTATAGCTATGTCAGAGAACGGCCAAATTCTAACCGCGAACTCGCGCTACATAGGCATACGCACCAACAATCAAGCTGAATATGAAGCGTTAATAGCGGCGCTACAGTTTGCAGCTGCTGCCCACGCGGAAGAAGTTGTCTGCCACCTTGACAGTGAACTGGTAGTCAAACAGCTTACGGGAGAGTACTCGGTGAAAAATTCTGAACTGAGAAAGTTGTGGAGCACAGCCAGAGAATTAAGCCGCTGCTTCAAAAAAGTTAGTTTTATAAATGTGCCTAGGACAAACGTTCAAATTCAGAGGGCAGACGCCCTTGTCAACAAGACGCTGGACGAAACATCAGAAAATTATTCTAGTAGAAAAACTAACGCATAACTGGCGAGGGAAGAATGTTTGTTCACGCTAGCATTCGAACAAGCAACATGGATAGATCCATAGACTTCTACATGCGCTTTTTAGGGCTTAAGCTTGTGAGCCGCCGAGAAATCCCGCAGAACAACGCTGAGATAGCTTTCCTCAGAGACCCTGAAGGCAAGGGCGCAACGCTTGAATTAACCTGGTACCGCAACCAAAAGAAGTTTATCCAAGCTGAATATGAGAACCGCGTGTTTGACCACATAGCTTTCGAAGTTAAGGATATGCAGCAGACGATTGAGGCTATGAGGAAAGCGGGCGTCAACATAACAGATGAACCGTTTAGGCTCGGCGCCACGGGCTCGTTAATCGCGTTTGTAGAAGACCCTGATGGAACGCTTATCGAATTGATTGAGAAACCAGAAGCTAAAAAGTGAAATGCCGCTATTCCCTATTTTCTTTTAATATTTCCGCGATAGCGGTGCACAAAATATTTATGAATTATATATAAAGTCTGGATGGCTAAATAGAGTACTATTTGGGTTCGAGGGGAGCATAGAGCCCTGACATCACAGTATAGAATCACCAGATTGAGCAAGCAAAATTGGAGGAGAAACGCTGTCTCGCCGCAAAATCGTTAATGTTCTAAACGTGATGTCGGCTAAGAAGCCATTAAAATACACCATGTACCTTGCCGCAGTAGCAGTCTTCTTCGCGTTAATCTTGCTGCCGCCCATAATTGGAATCTTCATAAAATGGAACACCATCGAAGAGGTTCTAGGTCAACCAGCACTTATGCATCGGGCACTGATTGCAGTAGTGAATTCCTTTGTTATTGCATTGTTTGTCTCTGCATTGGATGTAGTGGCAGGAGTCCCACTGGCTTGGCTCATTACACGCGGCAAGTCAAAATGGCTTAATGTCCTCGACACGTTCGCGGATATACCGTTTATTGTGCCGACCGCAGCGCTTGGATATTCACTGCTGCTCTTCTGGAATGGACCTGAGGGCTTGTCTGCGCTTTTCGGCGGCTCTCTAATTTCTACAGGCTGGCTACTTGTTGCACTACTTCATTTCACGTTTTCTTATCCTATTGTAGTTCGCGTTTTTGTCGGCGCATTACTTGACTACAAAAGAGAGTATGAGCAAGCATCCAGAACGCTTGGCGCGCCGCCTTTCATAGCGGCAAGAACAGTTACTTTCCCAATACTCAAACCGGCGCTGATAGCCGCGTTTATCCTTTCATTTGCAAGATCACTTTCAGAAACTGGCGCAACATTTATCGTAGCAGGAGCCTTTGAGAATGGCCCAGTGTTTCTCCAGAATATGCGAAATGCGTTTTCCAACGGCCTAGTTTCTCAAGCCACTTATGAGGGCGCCACAATTTTTGCAAGCTTAATACTGATAGTTACCTCTCTTTCAATTTTTGCTTTGATCCGCATTTTAGGTTCACGGTTACGGCTGCCATTCAACCGAGTTTGGCCAAGCATAGAAAGGAAACTCAGCTACACAAAAGCCACTGCTTCAAGGAATACAGTTACGTTACTTGTTTTTCTTGCAATAGTTTTGCTTCCATCGCTTTTTGTAGCGTTGCCCGCCTTTCAAGCATTGTTTACCGAACACTTCTCCGCGGCGATCTCAGGTTCAGGCTTATGGACAGATTACTGGCAAAGTCTGCTTATCTCGTACCTTTTAGGCGCAATTGTTACGGTTATCGGCCTTATTGTTGGGTTGCCCATGGCCATACTGATCGCGCGAAAGAAATTCGGCGGCTTCATTGCAACCGTGCTGGATCTCCTCATTAACGTGCCGCTGATAGTGCCGTCTATCGCCTTAGGTGTTTCTCTTAAATTTTTTTGGCAAAGCTTCGCTTTTATGCCAGAATTCATATTGCTAATTTTTGCTCACCTTGCAATCACTTATCCATATATTGTGCGGTCAATATCTGCGGCTTTTGAAAGAATAAGCGTAGACATAGAAGACGCGGCAAGAACACTTGGCGCTAAACCCTTTGACGTATTCCGAACTATAATGTTGCCGTTAACGAAGTATTCAATCCTGTCAGGCGCTATAATGGTTTTCACCAGAAGCGTAAGCGAAACAGGCGCAACCTTGGCGGTGGTGACAAATCTGCAGACTGCGCCTGTGGTTATAGTTAACTGGGTAAGAGCACTGCAGAACCCCGCCTTAAACGCAAATATCACGCCATCGGTGGTCGGACTAGGCTGCGGAATTCTAATAGTGTTTTCCTTCATAATTCTCCTATTACTAAGGCTAATTACTAGGGGAAAAGGGAGATATTGATATGAAAAATTATAACTTGCAACATCACACTATAAACCCAAAAGGAGCCTTCAAAGATGCCTGAAGTCCGCGTTGTAAATTTGACCAAAAAATTCGGAAACATCGTGGCTTTGGATAACGTTAACCTCGTAATCCATGACAAAGAATATTTCTCATTGCTCGGTCCAAGCGGCTGCGGAAAAACCACCCTGCTACGGCTGATCGCGGGGCTAATTGAGCCGGACAGCGGCGAAATTTACATCGGCGGCAAACGCGTGGACAATGTCCCGCCGGAAGACCGAGAAATCGGCTTTGTTTTTCAAACTTTCGCTTTGTTTCCTCACATGACGGTTTGGGAAAACGTAAATTATGGTCCTCGAGTAAAGAACTTCGACTTGAAGGCCGCGGGGACGATAGGGCATGAGGTGCTGGAGCTTGTTAAGCTTCATGAACGCTTAAACGCTTACCCAAACGAGCTAAGCGGCGGCATGATGCAGCGAATAGCAGTTGCACGTGCACTGGCCGCTGGAGCGAAGACGCTGCTTCTGGACGAACCACTTGGACAATTGGATGCGAAAGTAAGAAATGAAATAAGATATGAAATGCGCCGTATGGCGAAGGACTTGAATCTGACCGCTATTCATGTTACGCATGATCAAGCAGAAGCCATGTCGATCTCAGATAGGATTGCGGTTATGAAAAAAGGGAAAATCGTGCAGGTTGGCACGCCTCAGGAGCTTTACATGAAGCCGAACAGTCTTTTTGTTGCATACTTTATCGGTGAATCAAACTTTTTGGAAGGCTCAGTTGTAGAAGCTAAAGATAGTGAGCTGGTGATAGAGCTACGTGGCGGAGACAAAGTCAAGGTTTTCGGAGAAGGGCTAAAGAAAGGCGAAAGAGCAGTTGTTGTGGTGAGACCTGAAGTTTTCATGGTTGAGCAAAAGAAACAAGGCGAGAACGTGCTCAAGGGTACTGTGGAGAAAATTTCGTTTGAAGGCACATTTGTGAGGTACGAGATCAAGCTGAGAAGCGAGGATTCAGTGGTTGTTATTAGGCCTTCTTTAACTGAAAAGTGGTTTGAGGTTGGCGCTGGCATCACATTAAGCTTTGAGCCAGAGAAAGCGCATGTCTTTCCGTATCCAGAAACGTCTTTGGCAGAAGAACTATCAGTTTAATGTTTCTTTCTTCTACGTATCGCAAGAAAAGCTAACGCGACCACGATTATAATGGTAGCCAGAATTAAGAGTGCATAGAAAACTGTTGGCTCTAAGCCGAAAATTTGTGCTTGCCACATGTTTGTTTTTTCCACTATAGAATGAATAGTGTAATCTGGAAACTCGGAGATACCTTCGACAAGAACGCCGGTGGCTTGATCCCAGTAATAGGTGCTTTGTGCTGCGGTTGCGGAGATAACGGTGCGTGTGGCGCCTGCGTAAGTTCTTTTCTCGATTTTGCTGATGGTTATGTTACCGTGATACTTATCGAAGAAGGTATCGCCCACGTTCAAGTCTGCGGGGATTATGAACTCGTCTCCAAGCTGACCCGTGGCGAGATTTAACGTTATTGTTTCATGCCATAGTGTTCCATTGGCGAATTTTGTTGTAACGTTTAGGTCAATGATTGTTCCTTGGACATCTAAAACTTCAGTTCTTGCCCAAGTTACTTCATGCCCAGCGGGAGGTGTGCCTGTGAAAACTGCTCGATACTCTATCCAGTCGCCTTTTTTCACTCCCACCAAAATTGCGGCAACTGCAGTACTTACTATGAAAGAGACAGCGAGCAAGGCGGTTAATAAGCCGAGTTTTCTGTTCATGTTATTGTATTGGTAAGTGAATTTGTATTTTTTAAAATTTGCTGAAGAGCTGAGCGTGTCGGGTACTGATTTTAAGGGATTGGCTTAATTGCTTTAAAAGTTAAAGCCCTTTTTCTTTGCATATTCAGTTTCGAAATTTTCGGTTATTTCTTCTTCATTGCTTACTGCGGTTACCGTGATAGTGTCATCTTCTTGCGTGCTGAGTGTTTCGTTTATGTCCTCGTTTCCGATGTTTTCGTCAATAGATAAGTTGTTTTTTGAGGCGTCAGCTGTTGATAACTGTTCTAATTGCGTTTCTAATAGGCTAATTTTGTACTGTAGTTGATTTATGGCTTCTTTTTTGGCTGCGTTTTTCTTTCTTAGTTCTTGAATTGCTATTTTTTCCCTGAGTAATTTAAAGCGTATTTCTAGCTGCTTTAATTCTTCGTCTAAGTCTCGTGCTTCTTCTTCTAAGCGTGCTTTTTCGTTTTGTAATTGTTCTAATTCGATGTTGGTGCTCATCTTTATTCACTGTTAATGTGAAAGTCACGTTTCTTACGATATTTTATTTAGAGGGTAGTTCGAATATGGAAATCCCCAAATTCGAAATACTACAGTCCCAAAAATCATTAAATAGCTTTATGAAAAGAAAATACATATTTAGAAATCGATGAGACAAGACAATTTCATTCATATCCAATTTCGCACTATGTTTTGGCAGGATCAGACTACCCACTTTTTAGGTGTAGCGGCGCATGTTGGGAAGGCACTGTAACCTGTTTTCATGTTGGCTAAAGTTCTTTAGCCATATTTCTGCTTGGGTTTTCTGTGTTGTTTCTGAAGAACGCAATTATGCGCAATAGTGTATCTTAATACACAATATTTTTATATTCTAAATCCGAATAAAAAAGGAGTGCATGCGAGGCAAGAACAATATGGGAACCGTCCTCGTAGTAGATGATGCCAAATTCATGAGAGCAGTACTAACAAAAATCATCGTAGAATCCGGACACAAAGTAATAGCAGAAGCATCCAACGGCGACGAAGCCATACAGAAATTCCAGCAAACAAAACCCGACTTAGTTCTCATGGACATAGTCATGCCCCCGGGAACAAAAGCAAAAGACGGCATTGAAGCATTAAAACAAATAGTAACGGCAAACCCATCCGCAAAAATCGTGATGGTCAGCTCCTACGGTCAGCAAGCACTAATAGCTGAAGCACTCAAAGCCGGCGCCAAAGACTTCATCGTGAAACCATTCCAACCTGAGAAAGTAATGGAAGCACTTGCGAAGTACTGCTGAGGAAAACCACTTGGCAACCAACGTGGTAGATCAGCCGGAAATAAAAGTAGAAACAACTGTACCGTTAAACAACGTAAAAGAACTGCAGCGGTTGCCCGACCAGCTAATCACACATGCACAGCCTGCAACAACGCATCTCGCAGGCCTTCAAGTGCAGCTACCCATACAGGAAGTGCGTGTAGCAATGGCAGAGATAAAAGTTGAAAATAAACCGATTAAGTTAGTTACCAATGTCGGGTCATGTGTAGCTCTCTGCCTATATGACCCTATACACAAGTGTGGTGGATTAGCACATGTTATGCTTCCAAGCACCACTCGCAAGTTGCAGAATTCCGTTCCAGGCAAATTTGCTGACACCGCTGTGCCAGCTTTGGCAGAAGCCGTGCGAAAAATCGGCGGGAAAGAAACCGTTCTTTCGGCCAAGATAGCCGGTGGCGCGTGCATACTTCCAAATTTAAGCAATAACGATCAGCACGTGGGCCGAAAAAATGTTGATGCAATTAAAGCAGCGTTGAAAGACAATCGAATCAGGCTAGTTGCCGAGGATGTGGGAGGTTCATACGGGCGCAAAATCGAATTCAATATTGGAAATGGAACGTTAACTATTCGCCTTTCTAATGGAGAGATAAAGGAGATATGAGAATAAAAAGTAAGAATAAAGCAAGCAAAGCTCTGGAGAAGAAAAAATTAAAGATACTTCTTGAAATCGGCAACATCGGCGCCAAACATGCTGCAAATTCACTCTCAAAGATTCTTAAGCAACCAGTAACGATAGATGTACCTCGCGTTGGCATGATTCCGCCGGGTATGTTGCCGAAGTTCTATCATGGCCAGAACATGCCTGCAACTGCAGTTTACATACATCTCATAGAAAAAGTGGAATGCCACTTTCTGTTTATCTTTGAGATGCTCGAATTGAAAGAGATTACTATGCTTATGACAAGAAGCCTTTCACATACAGAACAAGAATCTTCTATTGAGTTATCTGCAATTGAGGAACTTGGCAACATTCTGATAGGCTCATTCCTTACTGCAATTTCGGATTTAACAGGGATGAATCTCGTCTCAACTCCACCGCTGCTGATAGGCGCGCCTTTTGACTCCATAATTAGCGATTTCGTTAGAAAATTATCCGCGACAACCGGCGAAGCCTTAGTTATTGACACATGCTTCAAGCGCAAAGGAGGTTATTATGCTCCAGCCCAACTCATGATATTTCCAAGTCCTGAATTGCAAGAACTGCTGGTAAACAGATCCAAAGTTTCCAGAAAGAAGGCTGAAAAAAGAAGCGATGTTGAATTAGTTTTCGCTGGAAACATGGAGATTGAAACTAAAGCTCCTAGCAAGACTGCAAGGAAAAATAGGATAGCAGGTGAATACTAATGAATGAATTAGTTTCTACTTCAAAAACAGAGAATTTTGGTGAAATGCTGACAGATCAGGATATACTTCTCGAAATTGGTAATATGGGCGCTGGGCATGCTACTACTGCGCTCTCCCGAGTTCTGCAGGAACCAATAGCAATCGAGTTGCCGAGAGTCCATGTAACATTGCCGCATCTTGTTCCTGGCATTTATGGAAAACACGACACCATGGTCTCTGCCATCTTTATGCAATTAAGAGGCACTGCAGACTGCGATGTCATGTTAATTTTTGAGGAAAACGAATGCGCGAAAATCGTTGAGTTAATGACTAACGGTATGGAAGTTACCCCGGAAATTCAAAGATCGGCGATAGAAGAAATGGGATCTATAGTACTAACTTCTTTCCTCAGCGCTATGGCTAATTTCACATCAACCAAGCTTGTCATGACGCCACCTCAATTAATCGTCGACTCATTTGATGCAATTATAGATGGGCTTATAATTAAACAGGCGTTATGCTCTGATGTCGCAGTGATTTTTGATGCGCGCTTTAAACGATGTAACACTTCAACCGAAGGATTTCTCATAACTTTTCTCGGCGATGAGCTTCAAAGGATACTGGTTCAGAAAGGCAGGAAATGGCTGATCGGCGATGCTTCTGTAAATGACGGAAATTTGGAAGCAGGGCGCACTGAATGTGTTGCATTGGAGGAAAACATGCAAGATGGTTTCGGTTGAAATTAATAATTTTCTTGAAGACATAGCCTACCAAAAACTGAAAAACTTGTTACGTGAGACCATCGGACTCAATTTTAGTTGTTATCGTGATGAATACCTCAGAAGGCGATTATCAATCCGCTTGAGGGCAACTGGCACCTACACTTACAGCAAATACTTGAGTTATTTAAAGAAAAACCCAACGGAATTTAATAATATTCTAAATGATTTGACAATTAATTTTACCACATTTTTCAGAGATAGAGATGTATATGATTATCTTGAAAAAAGAATTCTCCCAGTTCTTTTCAATTCTAAGGAAGTTACTATTTGGAGCGCAGGTTGTGCTTCAGGTGAAGAACCCTACTCCCTCGCGATTTTGGTTCACAAAGTGCTAGGTAACCAGTTGCCAAATTATAAAGTCACAATTTTTGCCTCAGACATCGATGATGATGCTTTAGCTAAAGCCCAAAAAGGCGAGTACACAAAAAAACAATTGTGCGAGGTTGAAGACTCGCTAATCAACGAATATTTTTTGCATGATTCCACGACGTATAGGGTTAAGGATTTTGTTAAGCAATTGGTTCACTTTGAAAAGCATGACTTAATGAAGCCTCCTTTGCATAACAATTTAGATTTGATACTCTGCAGGAATGTCATGATATTCTTCGCGAGAGAAAGCCAACAGCAGATTCACATGCAATTTTACAATGCACTCCGAGAAGGAGGGTATCTAGTGACTGGAAAATCTGAAATACTGAGCGGCGAACCAAGTATGAAGTTTTTGTGTATCGATGTTAATTGCCGCGTTTACCAAAAGCCCTCAAAAGGCGCCTCTTGTAAGTCGGAATACAAGTTAGGTGTAGCGCAAGGTAACACACTTACTCTAAATAATCTGACAGGAGGACAAGGGATAGTTGTACAGTAGTGAAAACAGCAAGCCCTTGAGAATAGCGTGGTCTCTAAAAATTCAAGGTGGGAGATCTCTTGCCAACAGATTGTAACCAATATAGAGAAGTATTCATCGAAGAGGCAAGGGAACATATCGATACGCTTACGAGATCACTGCTAAGTCTAGAAAAAGATCCGCAAAATATGGAACTTGTTAATATGCTTTTCAGAGCAGCGCACACTCTAAAGGGCTGCTCAGGCATGATGGGCTATAAGGATATCCAAGAGCTAACACATGCGATGGAGGATGTCTTTGATGACCTTCGAAAAGGCGTTAAACCTTCAAGTAACCTAATTACCGTGCTTCTTGAATGTTCAGACGCTCTCTCTGCTAGGTTAGAGAACATACAAAACATGAATGAAGAAGAAATTGAAGTTCCAATGTTACTTCAGAAACTTCAAGAAGCAACTGAGTTGACCGCGCTTGAAGAAGTAAAAGAAATGAAGAAAGAGGTTCCACCCGCCGAAATTAAGAAAGAAGTTTTGCCTGCAGAGACAAAGAAGGTAGCAATAGAACTTACTGAAACTGAAAAAGAAGCAATAATAAACGCTGAAATATGCGGTGAACATTGTTATTTTGTAGATTTGAAGTTCAGCAAAGACTGCGCTTTCAAAAGCGTCAGGTCAATCCTTGTTCTAAGTAAGATCTCAGAGTTGGCTGAAATAATCAAAACGCACCCTGATCAAAAAGAACTTGAGGCATTTAAGGAAGATGAACTTGAGGCTGGTTTCAAAATTGCACTTATAAGCAAATGTAGCGCTGAGGAAATTGAAAAATGCATTCGTCAAGTCTGCGAGATAGAAGATGTACATGTTGTCCATTATAGCCCTGCAGAATCAGCCAAGGCAGAGGCTAAACCAGAAGTCAAAACAGAAGCGGCAGTTTCAGTCAAAACTGAAAAGAAGCTAGAAGCTAAACCAGAACTCAAGACCTATTGCGCAGCTATAGAGCAAAACATTCAAGGAGCAAGCCAAGTTTCTCTAATTGAAACGTCAGCGGCGACAGAGCCGCCTTCTCCAGAAACTAAAAGCACAATCATGGAAGATAAGGCGTCTTCCTTAAAACGCTGCATTGATGAACAGAGCAAGCAAATAACAGAAGCTACGAAACTGTTTGCGGAGGTCAGGGCTACCCAAACTGTCCGCGTGAAATTTGAGCAGCTTGACAAGATAATGAATTTGGTTGGCGAACTTGTCATTAACAAGATCGCGCTGCTCCAGCTAATTTCGGATAACAGAAGCGGAGAGCTAAAGCGCATAGCTGAGAACATTGACAGACTTACATCTGATCTCCATGATCTGGTAATGCAAGTGCGAATGGTTCCGGTAAGTCAAATTTTTGACCGATTCCCAAGATTAGTGAGAGATCTTGCACTGAAGCGAAACAAGCTTATTGAGCTCGTTATGGAAGGAAGAGACATTGAAATTGACCGCACAGTATTGGATGAAATTGGAGAGCCACTTATCCATCTGCTGAGAAACAGCATTGATCATGGAATAGAGCCACCTGAAGAAAGAAAGAAACTGAATAAGAATCCTGTTGGAAAGATAAGACTCGCAGCGCAGCGAAGCGGAGAGCATGTTATCATCGAGGTTGAAGATGACGGCGCCGGAATTGATCCGGAGAAAATCAAGGAAGTCGCTATTAAGAAGGGCTTCGTAAGCAGAGAAGAAGCTGAAAAGATGAGTCGAAACGAGTTAGTCAGCCTAATTTTCCTGCCTGGCTTCTCAACGAGCAAAGAGGTCACTGAAACAAGCGGCAGAGGAGTTGGCATGGATGTCGTGAAAACAAAAATTGCTGCTCTCGGCGGTACAGTTCAATTTGAAACACGTGTAGGTAAAGGAACAAAAATTATCCTAAAAGTGCCGTTAACGTTAGCGATTATTAAGGCTATACTTGTACGTGATTCTGGACAGACGTTTACAATTCCCACAAGCCAAGTCTCAGAGATTATTCGAGCAAAGAAAAGCGACATAAAGTTGCTGGGAAAAACCGATGCAATAGTTGTCAGAGGCAAAGTGATTCCAGTTGTTCATCTGCATAAGCTACTTGGATATGAAGGCCCTAATGAGGAAGAATTTGAACTCTTAATCACACATTTAGGCGATGAAAAGACGAAACTTGGTTTAATAGTGGATTCGGTTATAAGTCAGCAGGATATTCTGGTGAAGCCTCTCAGCGAAACCCTAAAGGGAATCAAAGGAATAAGCGGCGCCACAATCCTAGGCGATGGGCAAGTAGTCCTCGTTCTAGATGTGGGCCAGTTCGTCAACACCGCGCGAAAGAATAATTGAAAAAGCTATTGCCTACTGTAGTGGGATCAGTCGCAATAAAGAATATTCCAGTAAATGGAAAAGCACTTAATTGCTCCCATCCTTTCTTGCAGTTTAATGAAGGAAGTTGACTGCAAGATGGGGGAGCGCAGCGAAGTTAAATCTGAAAACGCGCACAACGTCATCCTTAGCTACGGCGACACAATCTACTTTGTTAATAGAGTTAACGTGAAAATGCAAGAAGGTGTTGACGCTCTCAAAGCCATTTTTCATGCACGAAGAGCTAACGACGGGCAACTTCAAGATCTTGAAATTGAAATCAACCGAGAAACCTACAACATGCTAGTTGAATACGCAAAGCTTGACAGCGGCGATTTAATACTAGTGCTTCACATCGAAGGTAAAGAGTCAAAATGGTGCTTAATGAGTGAAAACTGGCTGAAAAAGCAAAGCGGCAAAAAAAGTAAGACTTTCTACATAGTTTAGTTTTGATAAAGTAGCTTAGCACAAGTATTCGCGCCTTCATATTTGGCGCCTATTAGCGATTCTATGCAGAAACCTATAGAGGGAGGTCTACTTCGGCAGCGCCAAGGCAGATGCGGTTTAGCTGAACGAAGCGTTTTAACAGCGCAAAGTAACGGCATTCTTGAGGCATGGCGCGTAGCAAAATTTGGTTATTTGAAGCGGATTGTGAAATTAGCTTGGTTTTTTGTCTATAGAGCAAATGCTGCCTTTAACAGCCTATTGCCAGAGTTTAAGGCGCTTTAAATAGTCCTTTGAGTTTCTGTATATCATGTTACGCAGAAAGGTTTAAATAAACTGTTACGGTGTCGTTCTTATTTTTCGGGAGAGGTGTTTGCTTGCAGAGATTGGGCAAAGTGCTTAGTGTGGCGCCTTCTCAGAACATTGTTGTCAAGGCTGACAAAAACCCGAAAATTGGTTCCGCCGTTGTTGATGAAAATCTTAAGGTTGTCGGAAAAGTCTCCGACGTAATCGGTCCAGTGTCTTCGCCTTATGCAGTAGTGAAACCAGCAATTAAAGAGCCTAAAAAGTTAATCGGCAAGCAACTCTATATGCTTCTCTCGAATAAAGGGCGGAGTAAAAAATAACATGAGTGGCGATAATAAACTGCATGAAGATGTAGATCCCTCATACGTGGCTCAACGCGTTGAGCCATCCAAGGTTCAGTCATGCCCAGAATGCGGCAGCACAAGACTCATGCGCGATTACGAATGCGCCGAAATAGTCTGCATGGACTGCGGTTTCGTAGTAGCCGCCAAAATAGCTGACAGAGGCCCTGAATGGCGTGCTTTCGACGATGAGCAAAGATCAAAACGGACAAGGGTTGGCGCGCCCCTAACGTACACGATTCACGATAAAGGTTTATCAACAACAATCGATTGGCACGACCGCGACATATATGGAAAAAGCCTCTCGCCCGGTCAGAAAGCGCAAGTTTACCGCCTGCGAAAATGGCAGCGGCGCATACGCGTTTCAGACGCTACAGAACGAAACTTGGCATTTGCTTTATCGGAAATCACAAAAATCTCCAATAACCTGAATCTTCCCAAAAACATCTTGGAAACAGCCTCGGTAATTTACAGAAAAGCAGTAAAAGAGCGTCTGATACGTGGAAGATCTATTCAAGGTGTGACTTCCGCAGCGATTTACTTGGCGTGTAGGCAATGTGGATTACCAAGAACGCTGGATGAAATCTCACAAGCATCTGCCGTTAACAAAAAAGAAATTGGGCGCAGTTACCGCTTTCTAATTAAAGAGCTAAATTACTCCATCCCGCCGCTTCGGCCCAGCCAGTACATAACAAAGTTTTCTAATCAATTAACAATGCAAGGCAAAGTTGAAGAAATTGCGCATAAAATTTTGGCAGTAGCAAAAGAACTTAAGCTCACTTCAGGCAGGGGGCCAACCGGCATCGCTGCTGCAGCAAGCTATGTGGCTTCTGTTTTAACAGGCGAGCGGAAGACGCAACGGGAAATAGCTGAGATTGCGCAGGTAACAGAGGTTACCATTCGAAATCGCTACAAAGAACTTGTTGAAAAATTGCTGTTCCAGATCAGCATTTGATAATTAGGCTTCCATCTTCCCAACTTTTTCTTTAATATCCCTTGACTGCAAATTTAGATAAATAATGCAAAATTTTATAGGCTAATCGGAGGAATAATTTTCGTGGATACCGGATGACCTTAAGCAAGCGGGGTATATACAGTGGTTAACTGTCCAAATTGCGGCACAACAGTAACCACTGCTGTCAAATGCTGGACTGTTTCACCTGCCAAACAAGCAGCATATGGCGTTATACCAGAATTCCGAGTTGGCCTTTTCAAATGTCCCGAATGCAAATCAACCTTTAGATCCAAAGTGAACAACATCACACAGCATCTGGAAACAAAGGACGTTAAAATTTTGGCTGAAAAAGTTAAAGATATACATGAAGGCTTAACTCAGACGCTGAGGTTTTTGCGGGAAAAAATAAACGCGCTGGAAACAGAGCGGCAGGCTCTGCTAATGGAGATTGAACAGCTTAAGAAAGTTGCTGAATCGCGAGCTAACACTCTTGAGGTTGAAATAAAACAGCTACGCGAAGAAATAAAAGCTCTGAGGGAGCTTTTAGGTGTCGACGGAGAGGCAAAGTGGCCTCTTTAGACATTGAATTTGCGTAAGTCCAAATAGGTATTCTTTTAAGTTTGTCCGTCGTTAATCTTACGTTATGCCATACAAGTTTACATTCGATCTCTCAAAGGTTCCACGTTTCTTCTTCACTGAAATTGCCAAAATCAGCTATCAGAGAGGCATGCACAAAGCTTTTCTCAGTAACTTGCAGGATATCATTAAAAAGTTTAGAATACAAGAAGCCACTGGCCTAAATCTTTCCGATGCCATAGTCATTCTCCAAGACTTTATCGAAATGCAGTCCGTAAATCTTCTGGAAAGGAAAAGGTTTCTGCAAGCGAAGAAAAGGGCTCTTTTGCTTCCGCATTGCTCCAGAAAATATATGGATAGCCGATGTAAAGCCTCTTTCGACGCCAGCATTCCCTCTTATACCTGTGCGCATTGCTCTCCAGACTGCCTAATTAACAAGGCAGAAAGCTTAGCCAAGAAAAAAGGATACGATGTTTACGTGGTTCCAGGCGGTTCATGCATTTCAAAAGTTTTGACAAGAAACCAATACGAAGGCATAGTTGGCGTAGCTTGCGGCGAAGAGGTAAAAATGGCTGTAAACGCCTTGGATCAAATGAACATCGCTGGGCAAGCTGTCCCTTTAATAAAAAATGGATGTGCAAACACAGTTTTCAATATGGAAACATTAGTTAAAGTTCTCTAAAAGTTTACTTTACAATCTCTCGTTTCTTCCAGCGAAGATTCTTGCTTTTGCATTTTCGACACTTTATTGCAGTCTCCGCGTTTCTGGCTCCGCAGTCTCTGCAAATCTTCATGTATAACCTATGCTTTTGCGCAATCGACTTCTTAAGTGGATCTAATATCGGCATTTGTTGGCCCTCTACTTTTGGTGCTAAACTTCAGATGGTTAACTCTCAAATATACCTTTTGTCTCGAGAGCCATAGTTAGCGCTATAGCCTATGAAAGAGACTAAAAAACTTCAATAAATATTATTCAATGGATAATTTATTTATGGATTGGCTGACGCAGTTAAGGTAAGTGTTTTAAGCCAAAACAGGGAAAGTGAAAAGCCATGTTGGTTCCGCGTAAGATTCTGGAGGATAAGCTAAAACAGCTATTAGCTGAGGACATCGGTCAAGGTGATGTAACATCGGCCGCTGTTGTTCCCGCGGGCTTGAGAGTTGAAGCTTCAATTGTGGCTAAAGAAGCCGGGGTCGCGGCTGGAATTGAAGAGACAACAATTCTTGCGGAAAGCCTTGGATTAAGCGTGCGAGCCAAAATCAAAGATGGCGAAAAAATCAGAAATAGCCAAGTTATTATGACTATCTCTGGAGATGCGCAAACAATCCTTTCAGCCGAGCGAACCATGCTGAATCTACTCTCGCGTATGTGTGGCATCGCCACGAAAACGAGAAGTTTTGTGGGAAAACTTGAAGAAGCAAAATTGCCGGTCAAAATCGCGGCAACACGCAAAACGGCGCCTGGACTCAGCTATTTTGACAAGAAAGCCGTGCTCATGGGCGGAGGCGACACGCATAGGTTACATCTGGATGACATGATTCTGGTTAAAGACAACCATATTGCGATAGCTGGTAGCGTTGAAAGTGCAGTGCAGAAAGCTAAGCAAAACGCATCCTTCAGCAAAAAAATTGAAGTAGAAGTTACCAGCGTCAAAGAAGCACTAAAAGCTGCAGAAGCAGGCGCAGACATAATCATGCTCGATAATTTCTCACCTGAGCAGATTAGAGAAGCAGTTGAGGCGCTGAAAAAAGCAGGTTTTGGAAAAGTCTTGTTAGAGGCAAGTGGCAGAATCGCAGAGGAAAACCTTTTGGACTACGCTAAAACAGGGGTTAACCTCATAAGCATAGGTGAACTTACTCATAGCGTCAGCGCGTTAGATGTAAGTTTAGAAATAGCACCTATCAAAAGAAAAAGCAAAGGTTAAGCATCGACACTCTCATGTGGCTAACGTTATCAGCGCGGTTTCCACAACTGCGCCTATCGCGAGTAGCACTGCGCATAAGGTAATGAATAGACATGTGTTTCTGAACTCATTCCGTCCTCTTCCTTGGAGTATGCGCCGGAAAAGCCAAACACTTGCAGCCATGGAGGTTGAATACGCCGCATACTCTAGCCAAAATACTGGAGTTATGACCAAAGCGATGAGTGCTAAGATTGGGGGGAACCCTTGCGCCGCCGCGATAGCGCTTGCTGCTGCGCCTGTGCTGAATAACACGAAAAAGCCGAAGATCGGTCCCACAACTGGAATAAACATGATTAGGCAGATGAAAAAGTTGTTCCCGAAAATGTACTGCATCAGCATTTCGCTTTCACGTGCTGTGGCTAAAGTTTGGTTAAGCTTTTCGCTAATCTGCCTAGCTTGTTCAGCATCTACGGGCACAAGGCTGCCCACTAAAGTAATTATGACTGAAAGCGCGAAAACCACAATTACAGAGTAAATGCGCTTACGCTTTGGTGAAGCATTTCGCCAAATGTCCAGAACCATCATATGTAGCTCCTGGTTTTAACTTAAAGGCTTTATCTTTAAGGCACGAAAACCTCTTGCACAGGGATTTAAAGTTTCCACAATATTAACTTTCCTCAAAATTCCTTCAGTGTCCTCAGCGTAGCCGCGAACATCATGCTCCGCAGGCAAAAGCGAGTAAAGGCAAACGCTGTCGTCAGCAATTTTGGGCTGACATGCAGAGGGCAAACCTAAAAGTAGATTTTTCTTTTCCCGCACTGCCTTGGCACAAGCAAACAAGACCGCTTCAGCGCCCGCTGTCAACTCCGCTACTCGCACGGGAACGCTCTCTTTACCAATTGCCAAAACTTCCACGCCATATGCCCTTTTAATTTCTCCGGCTGCTTTCCGAAGCGCTGGCAATACTTTCAAAATCTGCTGCCGCGCTTTACTGGACAACTTCATATTTGACAGTTCAACTGGCGAAATAGCTTCAATAGGCACCGCACCCAAAGTCATATCTAAATGCACAACATCCGCTTTTACCTTGCTAAGCAACTCTCTGCAAAGCGACGCCTCCTGCAATATTAGTTCGCAGCCGTTTTCCACTTCTTTAAATATGGGCTCCGCTAATCGGGCAAACGGTTCTCTATATGGGGGATTAACTAAAACTGAAGCAGACGCAACAAGCGATACTGGCGTAAATTTCTCATCTAATATCGCTGCTGCAGAGTCCGCGGAAACAATTCGCAAAGCTTGCACCTACTCATAATTAGGTAACTGCAAAATTAGCTTTACTTCTCTGCAGCAGCCTCAGCGGATTTCAAGTGCATCGCCAAAACAAACATTTCTGAGCTTTTAGCGCGGCTTGCTTTGGGTTTTATAACTTTAACAGTAACAAAGTGCTTTTTCACTTTTTTCACAAAATCCTCAAGCATATCGCCTTCAAAAACCTTAACAAAAAGGTTCCCAGAGGGCCGCAACACGCTCAAGGCAATTTTCAATGCTTGAGAGGCTAAGTCTATTTGGCGGGCATGGTCAACCTCCCAAATCCCTGAAATATTCGGCGACGCATCTGAAAGCACGACATCCGCTTTCCTCGGCAGCAAATCAAGAATCTGCTGCAGCGCGTCTGGCTCAGTGAAGTCTGCGACGATGGTTCGCACATACTCCTGCGGGAAAGGTTCAATCGGCTTCAAGTCTACGCCTAAAACAAAGCCCGTTTTACCCACGATTTTTCTGGCTGCCTGAATCCAACCGCCTGGCGCCGCGCCCAAGTCAACTACAACATCGCCTTTACGTATAAAATTGTAAGTCGCCGCGGCTTGCGCCAGCTTGTACGTCGCTCTTGATCGGTAATTTTCCGCCTTAGCCTTCTTATAGTAGTAATCCCGTTTTCTATCTTGGACCCAAGCCTTGGGCAAGCGTACTGTCACCTAACGGGGCTGGATTCTCTTTTCCCAATGATAAGATCCAATCAGTAAGTTTCGGGCAGTTCGTCGGCGAAATTGGCGTTGTCGGGTCGCATCTGGCGTTATCCTGACATAGCAAGCATGGGCAATCTACTATCGAATCGATAGAGGCAGGCACACGCTTGGGGAAGAGCCTGTAAGTCCATCTTCCATCCTGCAGCTCTTTTTCTCTTCGAATGAGCCCCTTCTCTTCCAGCTTAATGGCTATTCGAGAGCCTTCCCTACTGCTTGCGCCAAGCTCTCGCCACAAGTCTGACTGAAGCACACCAGCTGACCCAGTATTCATTACGAAGTGAAGCGCCTTCTGTTCTAGATCATTACGTTTAGGCATTGTTTATCAGTCCCAGCATCTACTAGATATATGCAGTACTTCCAGATAAAAATATGTACCTCGGCAAACCCGAAAAATGAATGAAGGTTCAGCAAAATGAAAGATTCATCTGAGGCCTACTGTTTAGGCATAGAATCAACAGCAGATGACTTCGGAGTTGGCATAGTCACATTGAATGGCAAAATATTAGCCAATGCCTCAAGCGATTACGTGCCCGAAGAGGGAGGGATTCACCCGCGAGAAGCTGCGAGGCACCACGCCGAAGTCGCAGACACCGTTCTGCAGGAAGCTTTGACAAAAGCAGGAATAAAACCCAGAGATTTAACACTGATCGCGTTTTCTCAAGGTCCAGGTTTAGGACCATGCCTCCGTACTGGCGCCACAGTGGCTAGAGCACTGGCGGCATATCTTAACCTCCCGCTTGTAGGCGTGAATCACTCTATAGCTCACATCGAAATTGGCAAACTAACAACGGGCGCAGCTGATCCAGTTACACTTTATGTTTCAGGCGGCAACACAATTGTATCCGCGTTTGATTCTGGACGTTACCGAGTTTTCGGCGAAACCTTAGACATCGCCCTCGGTAACTGCCTAGACGTTTTCGCAAGAGAAGCCGGCCTTAAGCATAAGAAGGGCATGCCGCTTGGTGCTGCGCTCGAAAAATTGGCTGCCAACGGTAAACAGCTGATTCCCATGCCTTATGTTGTTAAGGGCATGGATCTCTCTTTAAGCGGCTTGCTAACTGCTGCTACTACGCTCCTCCGCAAGGGCGAATGTAAGCTGGAGGATCTCTGCTACAGCCTGCAAGAGCATGCGTTTTCCATGGTTACTGAGGTTACCGAAAGAGCATTGGCGCACACTGAGAAACGTGAGGTGCTGTTGACAGGAGGCGTAGCCGCTAACAAGCGCTTGCAATCCATGCTTAGCACAATCGCGGAGGAGCACGGAGCACGGTTTCATGTTGTGCCGCGCGAGTTTGCAACAGATAATGGCGCCATGATAGCTTGGACTGGAGTACTAGCCTACAAACATGGCATAGTTACACCTGTAGAAGAAAGTTTTGTAAAGCTGCGATGGCGGCTGGATAAGGTTGATGTTCCATGGGTGAAGTAGCCTCGAAGACTCTGATTAAGAAGGGCGCAGAAGCAAGCCTCTACCTTGCAGATTGGCACTGTAGAAAAGTGATAATCAAGACGCGTTTTCCAAAAAAGTATCGCCCTGTAGAGCTGGATGAGAAAATCCGTAGTTACCGAACAATGCATGAGCCATTGCTTATGCATGAAGCGAAAAAGGCTGGAGTGTCGACTCCGACAATTTTTCTGGTGTATCCAAAAAACGCCACTATAATAATGGAGTTTATTGAGGGTACGCAGGTAAAGCAGCTGTTAGGCAGCATGCCAAAGAAGGAAAGGCAAGAATTATGCGTTAAAATCGGCGAGTTAATTGGGAAACTGCATAAACACGGCGTGATTCACGGAGATCTAACAACGTCAAATATGCTTATGAATGCTGAGGGCAAAATTTTTCTGGTTGATTTCGGATTAGGTGAGAAAAGCGCAGAACTTGAAGCTAGAGGTGTAGACTTGCATCTAATGAAGCGTGCATTACAGAGTACACATTACCAGTTTGCTCAAGAATGCTTCGAAGGCGTGCTTAGAGGCTATTCCGCGGTTTTAGGCGAGGAGGAGGCAAAGGAAGTTATAGCGAAAATTGTGGAGATAGAAAGGCGCGGACGATATGTGTCGGAAAGAAAGGAGGAACAATAGCGATGGCATTCAAGCTGAAAGGGAAAGTCATTTTCTTTGCGACAAACAACGTGAACAAGTTTAACGAAGCCCGAAGCGTATTAGCGGAATATAATATAGCAGTGGGCATGCTCCGAATTAAGGCTCTGGAGATTCAAAGTAATAACCTTAAAGAAATAGCTCAAGCAAGCGCCAAGGATGCATTCAAACGTTCCCGTCTGCCCATCATAGTGGAGGATGCAGGGCTTTTTGTGGAGGCGTTAAGAGGCTTTCCCGGGCCCTACGCTGCTTATGTTTACCAAACAATAGGTAACGAGGGCTTACTGAAGCTTATGGAGAACGTCGGAAACAGGAAAGCCATGTTTCAGTCAGCTATAGCATACTGCGACAATGACGCGGCAGCGCCTTTGGTTTTTGAGGGCAAAGTCGATGGAAGTATAACACGTGAAGCACATATCGGCAACGGTAAATCAGGTTTCGGGTTTGATCCCATCTTCAAACCGCTGGGAAGTGCTAAGACGTTTGCGGAAATGACGCTTGAAGAGAAAAATGGTTTTTCGCACAGGGCGCGGGCCATCCGCAATTTTGCCGAATGGTACAGAAAGTTTCAATGACCTTTTTCCTTATTCTTCGCTTTTTCATGGCGTTCTTCGCATACTACGCCAACACATTGATATTGACTCTCCAACTCGATGGTAGAGTGCTCGATATGATGGCGCTGAAGTGCGTCTTTGATGGCTTGGCGCGTTTGCTCTGGCGCCTTTTGCAGCGTTTCATCATCTAACACTACATGCGCGCTGAAAACGTCTGTTTCACCTTCAAGCGACCAAATATGAACATCGTGTATCCCAAGTACACCCTTGATTGATTCAATGTCGCGCTTTACCGACTCAATGTCTATGTGCTTTGGCACACCTTGTAAAAGTATGTTGATTGCCTCCCGTAGATTTTCTGTTACGCCGTATAAAATGAAAGCTGTTAAACCAATGGTTAATACGGGGTCGATCAGATAAAATTTCCAGAAATAAATGATTAAGCCGCCGAGTAAAATGCCCACCCAGCCCAACACGTCTTCGAGAAGATGCCATGATAGGACTTTTTCGTTTAGGCTTTCACCTCTTTTTAACAGAAAGAAGCCGGCACCGTTAAATGTAATTCCTATGAGGGCTATGCCGATCATGCCGAACGCGTTCACTGGTTCAGGATTAAGGAAGCGCGGGATGGCTTGTAGTATTATCACAATTGAACCGCCGATTAGAATGGATGCAGCAAAAAGCGCAGAAAATAGCGAGAGCCTTTGGTAGCCAAAGGTGTATTTGGCGTTTGGCGACTTTTTGGCTTTGCGCTCGAAAAACCATGAAACAAGCAAGGTAGCGCTGTCGCCGAAGTCGTGTAGCGCATCGGAAAATATGGCTAAGCTGTTAGTTAGGAAGCCGCCAATCACTTCTATCATTGTGAAAGCGACGTTTAAGAGTGCTGCATATCGCACTCTCTCTTCCCGTTCAGGCATAATTTAACTAGGCTTTGATAATTGATAAAAACCTATTCCTCGCATAACCATGTTTTAGTTATCGCAACTGTTTGAACTGCCTTCTCTGTGTGTTTAGAGCCTCAAATAGCGTAGTTAGCTACCTTTGCTGAAGATGCTGCTTTATCGACGTTTGAGTATAGCAGATAGGATTACAACGCTTAAAGCTACAGTGACAACTACAGCGCTTATTTCTGCTGTTATAGCGATATTGAGATTTTCACTTTGCTTTGTCGCTATGCCTAATAACGCCCAGATAATCACCAATCCATATGCTATGTCTTTCCTCGTGGCTATAACAAAGAGCGTAATCAGTAATGCAATGATTATGATCAGAGTAGCCCATATTTCAGCGTTTATCCCGAAACCATTCCAGTTCACCGAAACCAACGCGACAGCAACATTCGCAATCGAGGCAATGGTAATCCAGCCTAGATAAACACTAAATGGTAGATGAATCGCTAGCCGTTCACGCAATGAAACCGTCGACTTACCTACATCAAGGCGTAAGTAAATCGTAATCAACGTTGTAAGCAGCAGGAACATAAGCGCAAGAGATGGAATAAGCTGCTCGAATTGCCAAAGGAAAAGCCAAGCAATGTTAAATACGTTGCTTAGAACAAAAAGCCAACCTATCCTCTTCTGATAGCTTTTTCCTTTCTCGCTTGGCAAGGCTTGTAAGACCACAAAGACACCGAGCAGAATGTATATGACACCCCATATGGAGAACACGTAGCCTGCAGGGGTTATAAGCGTTGGATTGGCATCAGAAATTTGCGCTGTGTTTTTGCCGCCGATAATTGTTGTGCTGCCTGCTAAGCCGTTTACTATAAGCGTTAACAGAAAGGCCAAGATGTTTGCCCATTTCAAAACTTCAGAAGTCAATGCTGCCATTAAAATCTCCATTAACCATTGTTCCATTTGAGTATATAAAATAGGCGAGCCATAGCGGGCTTCTGATGCCTTAAGCAGTATGTGGGAGTTTAAAAGCTAATATGCCCTACGTATAGCCAGATATAAGCGATACAGGCTTATCGGCATAAGAAATTTTAAATATTCGTGTTCCGTGGGTCTTAATGCTTAAGGTGTATAAATGCCGAAGCAAGAAAAGGGGAAGTCTCATTCAACAAGGCCTGTTAGTAAGCGACCGCCGAGCTGGTGCAAGTATCAGTCTGAGGAAGTTGAAGCCTTCATCATAAAGCTTGCGAAGGATGGGTATCCGCCCAGCCGGATAGGCACGATCCTTAGAGATCAGTATGCAATTCCTTTAGTGAAGCCTATCGTTGGAAAAAGCATAACTGAGATACTTGAAAGTGCAGGTTTGGCGCCGTCGTTGCCGGAGGATCTAGCTAATTTGATAAAAAGGGCGCAGAACCTTGCGGTGCATTTGGAGAATCACAAGAAGGATCTTCATAACAAGCGTGCGCTGCAAAATATTGAAGCACGTATTCACAAGCTTTCCCGGTATTATAAGCGGCAAGGCATTTTACCAGCTAAATGGAAGTACGAGACTAAAGTAGCCACAATATCCTAAAGCGTCTCTTTTCCTCTTTTTGAGTTAATTTTCGTGCAGGCTGCAACGTCAGCTTTAAATTCAAAAGTGCCTTTAGGCAAGAGTGATTTCACATGGCTAATGCGCAGTCACCAGTTGAAAGTTTTTTAGCCGCAGCTGCTCAAGCAGCAAAGGTTATTTTGGAAACTGTGGAGAAAGACGGCTTCATCCATGTTTTCTCGCATTTAGATGCAGATGGCGTGGCGGCTGCAGGCATAATGGGAAAAACCCTGCATCGCCTTGATGCCCGTTTCAGAGTTAGAGTGACCCAGTGGGTTGACGAGAAAATAATAGATGTACTCGTTGCAGACAAGCCGCAGCTCTTGATTCTGACAGACTTCGGAAGCGGTTATCTTGACCTGTTAAGCGCGAAGGCTGCTGATTTCAAAGTGCTAATTCTTGATCATCACCAAGTTGCCGGTGAGACTGTTAATAATGGAAATTTTGTTCAGGTCAACCCGCATTTGCACGGCTTGGATGGCGCTACAGAAGTTAGCGGCTCTGGCGTCGCTTACTTCGTAGCTAAGAACGTCAACGCGGAGAATGTGGATTTGGCGCCTATCGCGCTGGTTGGTGCTCTCGGCGACTTGCAGGATAAGAATGAGGAGCGAAAGCTCTGCGGGTTAAACCAGTTAATAGTGGAAGATGCAGTTAACGCTAAGCTGGTTACCGTGGAGAAGGACTTAACTTTCTTCGGCAGAGAAACCAGGCCGATTCATAAGGCACTTGCATCCTCAACCAGCCCGTTTATTCCAGGTTTAAGCGGAGAAGAAGACAAATGCTTGGCTTTTCTGGCAAGCTTGGACATTAAGCTTAAAGAGGGCGAGCGGTGGCGGGCGCTTCGAGATCTAACAGAAGACGAGAAGAAGCGGTTTTGCTCAGCGCTTGCAGACTACCTGATTTCAAGAGGCCTACACGCGGAAGTCGCAAATCTCGTTGGAAATGTTTACGTTTTAAATCGTGAGGAACCATGGACTCCACTTAGAGACGCCCGTGAATTCGCTTTAATGCTAAACTCTACAGGCCGCATGGACAGACCAAGCCTAGGCATAGCCATTTGCATGGGCGACAGAGGCGCAGCGCTTGAAGAAGCCAACAAAGTTCTGGAGGACTACAAGAAGAATATTACTACGTACCTTAGCTGGGTGATGGAGAAGCCTAATAGACTGCGGGAGTTTGAGCACATTTACGTTATCTATGGCGAATCCTTCATAAACGAAAAAATGATCGGCACCATCTCTTCCATACTGGTTTCCAGTCTTGAAAACCCTGAAAAACCATTGCTTGCTTTCGCAAACATTGAAAAAGAAAATGCAGCAAAGTTTTCGGCTAGAACAACCGAAATGGCGCTAAGCAAAGGCGTCAACCTCGGCGGCGTCATGCGTGTGGCTTCTGAGAAGTACGGTGGCAAAGGCGGAGGCCATAATGTGGCTGCTGGTGCACAGGTGCCCATTGACCAAGTAGAGAATTTTATACGTACTGTGAACGAGCTTGTGGGGAAGCAGTTAAGGGGCGAGGATGTTGGAAGCGCAAATAACACTTGAATATGGCGATGAGCAAACTGCTGATGCCGTGGCTAAAGCGGTTTCTCCAGACAATTTTAAGGCTCCCAGCGGCTTATCCATCGCAACGGCAAGGCAAGGCAAGCTTGTGCTCACAGAGGTTAAAACCGAAGGAAGCTTTGCCACTTTTCTCGCCACAATTGACGACCTGCTTTTCTGCGTTTCCACCGCGGAAAAAGCGCTTCGCATAATAAAGCAATAGCTCTACGCCACATTCCTAATCATTTTGCCCTTCGTTTTTCTGAGCCACATCAGCTACATTTTCTGTACTGTATCGTTGAATGCGCATTTTCCGTATTGGTTTAGCTTATGATTGTGCTAGCTAAAGCGATTATTCCTAGCAGTATTAGCGCTGCACCGCCTACTATGGAAAGCGTTCTTCTAAACAATGGCGCTTTGTTGAGAAGCCAGCCTGTGAAGCCGCCAAGCAAAAGTATAGGCGAGATGGTGGTGCCTATGCCGAATAAAACTGGCAGTATGCTATTGTCAAAGGGTGAGCCGAAGGGTATAGCATACAAAAGCAGCATTGCCAATGGTGGACATATGATTAAGCCTCGGCTGAAACCAAGCAAGAACGCATACACATCGATTTTTCCGCGCTGTCTATCCAAATTGGCGCTTTTAATATTCAAAGTACAGTTCGATGCTTTTCTGCTTTTAAGAAGTATGTTTGCGCCGATGGCTATTGTTACTGCGCCTAGGGCGTATGAAGCGTAGTTTTGAAGTGTAGCTATTGTGGATTCATCCACCACAAATCGGAATATACTGCTTAAAATGCCCGATAAGCTTCCAATCATGGCATAGGCAGCTACTCGGCCCAAGTTATAGGTTAAGGTGATGATTACTCCTCTGCGGAAGTCAGCGCCGACTCCTGCGATGTAGCTGGCAACGTATGGGAGACACGCGGAAGTGCAAAATGCGAAACCGTAAATTAGTCCAATGGTAAATGCTTCGATATACGGGTTCGTCATTTCAATTAGGAACGACATCTTGCTAGCCTTTTCCTCAAAATTTCCTCTTATCAATTAGAATTTCTTTTTCTTCTGTAGCCAACTATTGCAGTAACAGTGATTACTGTTATTGCAGCACCCGCGATTATTGTTGCAATAGGTATTCCCGATGTGGGCGTTGGTGGCTCAGCGACACCTAGCATTAGCGGATAGCGATCTTGATTCTGCGGGTCAATTATGTAGGGTGTGTCGCCTATGCCGTCGCCGTCTGTGTCTGTGCCGTTGTAGTCGCTCCAGTAGTTGCCTTCTTTGCCGTTGTCCCATGTGTGTATGGGCTCGTTTGGATTGTATTCTTCGCAGAAGCAGCCGCTGAAGTGTACTATGTTATCGATGAAGCTGTTGTGTGTAAGCATTATGTTTATGGGTTCGTTTCCAGGCTGGTTTACGCCGAAGAACACGCCTTGCTCGTTGCGTGCAATGTAATTTCCCGTTATGTTGTTTGAATCTCCTGAAAGCAGAATGCCTACGATGCAGTCTGTAACTGCGCAGTTGGTTATAGTGTTATTTGTTGTCCAGACATATATGCCTATGTAGAAATTCTTGATGTTCAAGTTCATGACTGTTAGGTTATGCCTATTTTTGTTAGCCAAATCTATTCCAATAGACCACGGAATTGCGGTTTCGTTATATTCTTGATTGGGTCCTTGACCGACAACCCACGAGTCTGTTCGCGTACCATTATAGTTCCCGTAGAGCGTATAGCCGGTTCCATCAATTACAAGGTTGTCTCTGTCTACGACAATTCGCGCATAAATATTATCAGTAAACATATACAAGTCGCCGCTGCGTTGAATCGGCACGTTTGGTGGGTCAATATTGCCATCTGGTAATATGCGAATCACCGGTAAGATTGGTATTGACGAGCGTGCCAAACTTGATGAAAGCGCTGCTGTTAGGAGCAACAGTATAACGGCAACGGCCATGATTTGTTTCATTTTCCGTTCATCTTCC
The DNA here is from genome assembly GCA_026014545.1 of Candidatus Bathyarchaeota archaeon. GTDB lineage: Archaea > Thermoproteota > Bathyarchaeia > Bathyarchaeales > Bathycorpusculaceae > JAOAIV01. The sequence goes on along the minus strand of JAOZIH010000002.1, from coordinate 63,801 downwards.
ACTTTGTTATTCTAGCCAGTTGCGTGATTTAAATACTGTTTTTCCGAGAAACTTCGCCTTCAAAGTATCTTCATACGGACACATTTCAACGCAGCGCAAACACAGTATACAGTTGGAGCTAGTCACATCACCGCTTTTCTTTTCATAAACATCCGTCACCTGCGTGGGGCAGACGCGCTTGCAGATACCGCATTTGGTGCATTTTTGCTCCTCCTTTTCTAATCTGACGCCTGAAAAGCGTTTGAATGGTGGAAAACGACTGAACAAGGCGATTAAGGCGCCGAGAGGGCAGATTCTACACCAGACGCGTCTATAAAAGAAGGCGGCTACTGTAACTAGACCAAGAACAAATAGATTTATCGAGGTCAGATAGAGGCCTAGTTGGTAGAATTCGCCTGTAGTGTTTTCAGTGAGCCACTCTGGCCGCATAAGACCAACAGAAGCTTGAAGCATGACGCATAGTGGCTTCATGGGGCAGACTTGGCAGAAGGGTGCTGAAAAGTAAGTGTAAATGAATCCGCCCTTTTCTGTTCCAGGCACCAATTGAGTGCCGAATATGGCTTGTGAACCGAAGAGAACGCTTAGGATTATGATGAGCGCCAAAATAACGTAGCCTAGTTGATGGAACTTCTCGTTGAAACGGTCTGAAAAGTTTCGATGCTCTATCCTTAGTGCTTTTCTGAATCGCGAAAGCAGATCCATGTATAAGCCGAAGGGGCAAATCCAGCCGCAGAAGAATTTTCCGAGAAGCAGCGACAATACGAATAATGCGCCTAGGACAACGGATAGCCTCATTATGCCATGAGACACGTATTCTACTCCCCACCCGCGTCCAGTATCCCAGAATGGGTAGAGGTATGTTTGAAGTTCCCAGAGTGCGCAAGTCACCGTTTTGCCGCAAGGATAATAGCATCCGAAGAATGGCACGGGAAATCCATCGGGCATTGACACGCCAAAAACGTTTGTAACAACAAGGAATTCATGGGGTGTAATCTGCTCAGCAGGCACGGGTATGATTCGGTGGTCGATGAACATGCCGAAGAATATAAGGAAGACCATGCCTATTTGGACAAACAACCTCAGGGAGCTTACGTTTCTCGTTTTGTTTTTTCTTCCAGTAGTCACCGCTACTACGCCAATGCTTATTGAGATGGCGGTTGCTGTCACGAGCGGCACGTTAGGCCTGTACGGCGGCAATGTGGGCATTGGCAACGGCGCCAGTGGATCCGCGGGGTCAGTTACGTTTACATATAATCGGTCGCATAGGTGCCCGTAGATTGGGAATATGTTCCAGTATCCAACCATGTCGAGTGTTTGGGTAACTGTGAATTCGCCCGTCTCTGGGTCAGCAGTGACGTAGTGGTCTATCCATGTGTAATCTGGTCTGGTGAAGGTTACTCTTACGGTTGCGTTTGGTTCTGCAGGGCAAATTTTCCCTGTTACAGTTACGTTCTCATTTATGTATGCTTCAGTCGCGCTTATTTCTGCGGTTATGTGCGGACCATAGCAGCCCATTGCAACGGAAAAATCGCTTATGCTAATAAAATACAAGCATAGCATTATTGTGAGAGTAACGCAGAAAACAAGCTGCTGTTTCATACGTTCCCTCACCAGCATCTATATAATTTCGCTTAATCCTTTACATAGTTTGTGTATAGATCACGGTTTTCCTCTTTTACCCAAATTTGATTCGAGCTAAAAATATGATTAAACATTGTTTTCATGTGATCTATAGCACGTTCGGTTTCAAAATTTTTTCTGAAAGCTTGAGCATGCATGCATCTGCGCGGTGGGCTCTAAAACATTTAAAGTGATATATTGTATTCTCTCTGCTGAAAACGATGTTTTATAAAAGCTTTTAAAAGGCTTATATCAACCTTTTAGTTTTCTTGATTAAATATAGCTCTCGCGTGACCAGTTTACTCGTTTGTTATTTCGAAGGATGAGGTGATTTCAACTGCCTTCTTCAGCATGCCGCCTACAGAGCAGTACTTCTCCTCCGAGAGTTTGATGGCTGTTTCCACTGCTTGCGGGTTGATGTTTTCACCTTTTACCTTATATTTTAGGTGAATGCGTGTAAAAACTCTAGGCGGGGTGTCTTCTCTTCTTTCCGCCGTGGCCTCCACTGAGTAGCCAGTCACCTTCTGCCTCTTCTTTCGCAATATGGTTAAAACATGGAAGCTGCTGCATGCCGCCAAGCTTGCGAGTACATTTTCCATGGGCGAAAGCGCCGTTTCTTCGCCGCCATACGCTTTTGGCGCGTCAAACTTCACCGCTAAGCCTCTCTCGTTTTTAGCTTCTAAGCGGTAGTTGCCATGCCACTCTACAATCATGCGCTTAACTGACGACATGACATCTACTTTACCTTTTTTTGAGCTAAAAGGATTCCGATAATAGGGCGCTTAAATGTGTAATAACTTTACTGGAAAACGCTGAAAATTAATGTGAATTATAGGTTCATAATGTTAATATAAGCTCGGAACCGAAACTTTTGTTCAAAAAGGGATTTAAAAATGTCCAAGCGCGTAATTCATGCACTTTTAATATTCCTTGTTATGCTATTTACTGTTCAAGCAGTGGTTAATTTTGATGTTAATGCGCAGTCAACTGAGCCCTCAAAGCTGAAGATCTATGTAGCACCGACGAAGGTACCCGCGGATAATAGGCCTTATGAAGTGATTTATGTGCAACTTCAAGATTCAAAAAATAATCCTGCACGAGCGACTGAAAGCATCACCATATATTTATCCTCATCGCAGACCGACATTGGCTCCGTTGACTCAACAATCACTATACAGAAGGGCGAAACTTACGCGAAAGCCAAATTTTACTCAACCTATACACCTGGCACTACAACAATAACTGCGACAGCACCTGGATTTGCAACTGTACAAGCGTCTATCACCACTGTTGGGCCTGTCCCTTCTAAGCTCGCAGTCTACGGGTTCCCGCCTGTTCTTCCCGCTGATGGTCGCAGTTACGAGGCAATAGTGGTTCAACTTCAAGATGCGTCAGGTATGCCTGCACGAGCACCTCTAGGCGATTTAGTTGTAACTTTAGCCTCATCAAATACTACCGTAGGCACCGTTGCCTCGACTGTTACTATAAGGGCTGGAAGCACCTACGCTACGGCTAATTTCTTCGCAAATAATACTGGTTCAACAACAATTACCGCAATTGCATCAGGCTATTCCTCAGGGCAAGCGACTATCAAGACAGAGTTGAACAGTACAGAGGCTGTAAAATTGAAGGTTTATGTTGCCCCATTAAAAGTGCCTGCTGATGGAGTTGGCTATAACATGATTGCGGTTCAGTTGCAAGATGCGAGCGGCAAATTGGCAGTTGCTACTTCCAGTCAATTAATTAGCTTATCCTCATCGGATATGGACATAGGGACAGTGGATTCATCTGTGATTATAAGTGCGGGTTCCACCTATGCTATGGCAAAGTTGTATTCAACATACCGTCCAGGTTCAACGACTGTCACAGCAGCAGCGCCTGGATACACAACTAGTCAGGCTTCAATAACTACTGTGGGGTATATCCCGACAAAACTTGCTGTGTTCTGCGCGCCCTCCAGCTTACCTGCGGACGGTCAATCTTACGAGGCTGTTATAGTTCAGCTTCAGGATTCTTCTGGGAACCCAGCGAAGGATCCTGTTGGCGCCATTAAAGTTAGTCTCTTCTCTTCTAAAACAGAAATAGGCGATGTGGATCAGGAAATGATGATTCCTTTTGGCGAAACTTTTGCTGTTGCCAAATTCAGCTCCATGTATGCTGCTGGGTCAACCGCGATTACTGCGCAGTCTGCAGGTTATACTGCGGGGCAAGCCTCAATGACCGTCAGCCTTATCGACAAGTATACTTTAACTATTTCCGCTACAGCGGAGCCGAACCCCGTCAACTCCAGTGCACAAGCAACTTTGCGGATTTATGTTTCTTATAGTGGTCTTGCACCGGCATCTGGTGCTACGGTTAAGCTTGCTTCAGATAAGGGCGGAAGCTTTTCTGCTGTCTCTGACGAAAAAGATGGATATTACGTCTGTGTGTTCACTGCGCCTAAAGTTACAAAGGATACAGTATGCACGATTTCGATAAATGCCTCTAAAACTGGATATACAACAGGCAACGCCAGCATCCAAGTTAAGGTGGTGCCTACCATCCGCACAGGAACTCTTGACGTATTCGTCAAAGACGCAGATGGGAATCCTGTAAGCGAAGCAAATGTCACTTCAATATCACATCCGAGTGACGCAAGCCCGCTGAATGGTATTACAGACTTGCAAGGTTATGTTTCATTCAAGGATATTACCGCAGGAGTCTACGTCATTGAAGTAAGCAAAGAAGGATATGAACCAGTAACTGCGGATGTCACCGTAACCGCAGGCGGCACTGCAATGTGCACTCCGGAGCTTTTGATGATTCAAGGCGTCGGCGACATGACATGGTTAACTATCACATTCACAATTGTCGGCGTTGTCATTGTGGTAGTGGTTGCTTTCCTGTTAATCCAAAGACGCAGATAAAAGAGAAAACGGCAGAAGCATCCATATTTTCTACATTTTATATTTTCAAGCGCTAAGCTAATAGAAAATTTTGTTACTAAGCTATCTTGTTGACTTATTTTTCATCGATATCGATTGTACCTAGCCCACAAGATGCTTGAGATTACCACGGTTATCATTATTGCTACTAATCCATAAAATCCAAGAGCGAATAGTCCTGTCCAGTTCATTTCTATCATATCCTTTTGCTATTCAACAATTAGGCAAATAAAAATAGTTATTTCGTTTGGGTTATATTCTGGTTTTTTGAATATATTGCAGCTTGAAATTTCGCTTTTATTAACCGCTGAGTCTGTCGTAAGCAAAGGGATTAGAGTGGGCTCCAAGGAGTATCAGCGTATTAGCATCTTTACTGCGTTGCATGACGTTATGCGGGAGAAGGCGCTAAATGAGCTGAGATTTGCCAAATGCGCGGACTGTGGACTTTATACACCGTACAAATTGAAAAATGTGGCTGAGAAAACCGTTAGATGCAAGAAATGCGGTAGCTCGATTAAGGTTTAGTGTAAAATTCATTTTGTAACTGCTTTCTAAAGGTTTATGGATGCCAAGCCTTTAATGAATATTCGCTTATCTTCGCCGCTTTTTAAAACAAGACTTAACAAAAGCATCAGCCTCGAATAGAAAAAGAAAGCATGTTAGCCAGCGCTTATCTCTCAGCTACGCTACCACTCAGGGAAAATCGGTATCGGCGACACTATGGAGGTAACCGAGTTTTCCACGCCTGGAATTTCTTGAATTTTAGTTACGGTACACAAAAGATCCATTTGGTCAGCTGCTTTAACTGAGCATATAATATCATAAGGACCGAATACGGTATCCGCCGAAAGCACTTCGGGGAAACTAAGCAGCGTTCTGTGTACGCTATCCAAATTTTTAGGTTGCACGTTTAGGAATACAAACGCAAATGGGCTTTCAGCAAGCGAAGGCCCCTCATTTACAACGATAAAACTCAAAGTCTTAGTAATCAAGCTTTCTTCGGCGCCAATCAACCGCACAGGGTTAAAATACTTCTCAATGAACTCCTCTAAGCTATGGATGTTGGCGAACCGTATTAGAATATCGACAGGGCCGAAAAGTAGGAATATATCTCGCGGGTCAATAAGGTGCTGGTGTAGAAGCTTTTTCAAGACTTCATTGAAGCCTCCGGCCTTACATGTTAGACCGATATAGGCTTTCAATCTGGGACACACCCCACTCTACATTATAGGCTCAAGCGTTTAATAATGGTTTGGTGACATCCAATTTTCGATTATCGCCTTGCACCAAGTTGGAACCGCGTTGTAAGTAGTCTTTTTTGTAACGCCTCATATACTATAACAAAATCATGCCCTCACTAATGCAACACACAATCGAACACAACGAGACGCTTAACCCACCAAAATCAAAACAATCCAAGATGTAAACGCATATTCGCAATTTTTTGCTATACAGTAGGCGATTCTGGTAAAATAGGATAGGTTCAAGTATCAGTTTAAAACATCAGCTTTAATACGAGTCCAGATTCTTTCTGGGAAATGTTCGCAAATTGGTATAAAACAAGAGACTAATCTACTGGTGTTCACAATTTTCGAAAGACCTCCAATCTTAACCTTATATAGTCTGAGTATGCAAAAAATTCTTTGCAATTCGAATTCCAACGCCAAAAGCGTAGTTCATTCTTTCCTTATTATCTTTCACACCGCCGACTTCATTATCATCATGAGTGTATAGAATTGTCTCGGCCAACTCGATATTAGCCCAGTTAAAGAAACCTTTGACCGTGGTCAAAATTGTGTTGAATTCCTGGTCTACGCCTGTGACCGCAATGAAAACTCCTTTTTTCCGCTTCTTTATTCTTCTTTCAAAGTCAAAGCTTCCATCGGGTCTTTTAATGTAGGGCATTAGGCAGTTGACGCGGTCTATCACAAGTTTGGTTTGTGCACTAACGGTGTCAAAGTATACGGGAGAACCAAGAACAACCACATCGCAAGATTCTAGCGCGTCATAGATAACTTTCATGTCGCCATCAAATAAGCAGTATTTTGGATAGGGGTCGACGCCGCAACTCTGGCATGGCTTAATGTGCAAATCGTTAAGGTGGATTTTATGTTTTTCTGCTCCTTCTCTGCTCGCGCCTTCCAATACTTGAGAGACAAGCAAATCCACGTTCCCATTTTTCTTTGAACTACCGACAAGCCCACATACTTTCATAACGATCTTTCCTATCTAATTTGTAGGGATAGAATTATTACAGCTTGCATATTAAACCCTTAAGAAGAGCTCATGGTAGCCCGGGAGAGATTCGAACTCTCGTCGGCGGGTCCAAAGCCCGCTATGCTTGGCCACTACACCACCGGGCTTCGTGTTCCTAAGTGTTAAAGCTAATTTTTAAATCAATTGCTTAAAGTTTTCCTCTTCTCAAGACTCTACTATCGCATAATTTTTTGATGCTGTTAGGGGTGTAAGTAGCGTGGATAAGTATTCATAGATTGTTTGCTGAATCTCTTTATTTAAACCGTAAAGCTTATATATTAAATCTGTTCATCTGCATAGACTGCGCGAACCGAATGTGCTGTTTTCTCAGCTCGAAAGGGATATGGTGACGGTTCTACGCAAAATATGCTGAATGGAGTATAGGAAATTGAGCAAAAAAGAAGCTAGAACGCAACAGCGCTTGGTTGACAAATGCCCAGAATGCGGAAGCGGCAATCTCATCCACGATTATGATACAGGAGAGACTGTCTGCGGAGATTGTGGTCTCGTTTTATACGAGCAGATGATGGATAAAGGACCCGAATGGCGAGCTTTCACTCAGGAAGAGAAAGCATCAAGAAGCCGTGTTGGAGTTCCGACATCGTACTCTGTGCACGACAAGGGTTTATCCACTGCTATAAGCCAGCTTGATCGCGACGCATTCGGCAGGAAGCTTCCTCTATCCACAAGGCTTCAAATGTGGCGTTTGAGGAAATGGCAAATTCGATCTCGCGTTCATTCTTCCATCGATAGAAATCTCGCTCAAGCTATGGCGGAGTTGGATCGTCTTTCTGATAAAGTTTACATTCCACCACCAATTAAGGAGAAAGCCGCTGTAATCTACCGTAAAGCTTTGGATAAAGGGCTTGTTCGCGGTAGATCGATTGCTGCGATTGCGGCTGCGGCTCTGTATGCAGCTTGCCGTGGTAGTGGAACACCGCGAACGCTTCGCGAGATTGCTGAGGCAAGTCTTGTGGATAAGAAGGATGTTGCGCGCTGTTACAGGCTTTTGCTGCGTGAGCTTGAGGTGCATATGCCGATTGCTGATCCGCTGACTTATGTTTCAAAGATTGCGGAGCGGACTGGGATTTCAGGTAAAACTCAAGGTTTGGCTATACAGATTCTGCGAGAGGCAAGAAGGAAGCGTGCTGCGGCTGGTAAAGATCCGATGGGGCTGGCTGCTGCAGCGCTTTACATTGCTTGTTTGCAGAATAATGAGAAAAAGACGCAGAAGGATATTGCGGAAGCTGCTGGCGTGACTGAGGTTACTGTGCGAAACCGCTACAAGACTTTAAAGAAGCAATTGGGCTTAGAGTTGCCTGACTAAGCGCTTCATCAATTGCTCTTTTCTTTTTCTAGTTCCATGATTATAGATCCTATGTAACCGCAGTTTTCGCACACATATTGTTTAGGTGTTAGCCAAAAGTCTAAGCTGCTGTATAAGCGCATGTTTGAGCTGCAGCACCTTAGGCAAAAAATCTGCGATGGTTTTCCGTGTTTTAGGGTTCTAAATACTTCACGAATATTTTGCAGCAGTTTCATCCTGGACTTTGCACATAGTGGTATGTGGCTATTGCAGTTCGATGTTGTCTTCTGGGTATCCATGTTTGATGAGAAATTCTCGGACTTTTTCGCGGTGGTCGCCTTGCAGCATTATTTGACCGTTTTTTGATGTTCCGCCGCAAGCGCAAAAACTTTTTAGCTTCTGTGCTGTCTGCGCAAGGTTTGAGTTTCTGTCTTCTATGCCGTCGACGATGGTTATTGGTCTGCCGAATTTTCTTGTTTCAAGTCTGATGCGGATTCGCTGTTGCTCTTTTTCGATTTCGCCACAAACGCATAGGTCCTTTGGAAGGCCGCATGTTGAACAAACTTCAGCCATGACGCTCAAAAATAGCATTGATATCGGCATATATAAAAGTTTCAAAGCCAAAATCCAGATTACGCCGAGTTTGAAGAAACAAGTTGGCCACTTATAGCCGCAGAAATTGCGCTATTGTGGTCGGCGGAACTTATACTCCTCTATTTATAGCTTGAACTATTGGTAGACTTGGAAATGGAGTTTACCTGTGACTTCGTGCATAAGCCACGTTACCGCAGCCGCGCATTATAGCGGCCTGACGTCTCTGTTTCAGAAAGGATTAAATTTCCTTAGGCTTTCAGTATAGCGCATGAACTCTTTTCTTGATTATCAGAATGAACAAAACATGAGTTTGTTCACTGACTTTTATGAGTTAACGATGTGCGCAAGCTATTTTGACAACCAAAAGTTTGAGCCAGCCACCTTCGACCTGTTAATAAGAAGGCTACCCGAAACCCGTTCATATTTTCTCTTCGCAGGGCTGGAGCAAGTTCTTCTTTACCTTAAAAACCTCAAGTTCACCGAAGAGCATCTTGCTTACTTAAAAAAGCAAGGTTTTAACCAGCAGTTTCTCGATTACCTTCGCGATTTCCGTTTCACAGGTGATGTGTGGGCTGTTCCCGAGGGCACAGTGGCGTTTCCATGTGAACCACTGATTCGTGTAACCGCTCCCATAATAGAGGCACAGCTAGTTGAGACATTTCTACTTAATACCGTCAACCTGCAAACAACGATTGCAACTAAAGCGTCCCGCGTTGTGCAAGCGGCAAAGGGCAAAGCAGTAATCGAATTCGGCTTGAGACGTGAGCACGGCATCGATGCGGGAATGAAAGTGGCACGGTGCAGCTACATCGCCGGTTGCCGGGGCACCTCTAATGTGCTGGCGGGATTAGCATATGGTATTCCAGTATTCGGCACCATGGCGCATAGCTTCGTTATGTCCTACGAGAGGGAGATAGAAGCCTTTCGCGCATTTGTTAAGACATTCCCCGATAAGTCTACGCTTCTGATTGATACTTATGATGAAATTGCTGGGGCAGAAAAGGCTGTTGCTGTTGCCAAAGAACTTGAGGCAAAGGGTTGCAGGCTCGGCGGTGTGAGATTGGACAGTGGCGACCTCGCTGAGTTAAGCAAAAAGGTTAGGAAAATATTGGATGAGAATGGATTGCAGTATGTTAAGATTTTTGCGAGCGGCGACCTTGACGAATTTAGAATAGAGGAATTACTCAATAAAGGCGCCAAGATTGATGCTTTCGGGGTCGGCACTAAAATGGGCACTTCAGCCGACAGACCCTATGTTGACGTGATCTACAAGCTATGCGAGACAATGAATAAAAAGGGCACGTTTTCGCCGATAATGAAGCTCAGTGAAGGTAAAGCCACCTTGCCTGGTCGTAAGCAAGTTTACAGATTTAAAGACGAAAATGGTAACTTTGCAAAAGACGTTATTGCATTGGCGGATGAGAAAATGGAAGGTGAACCTTTACTCGTTAAAGTCATGGAAAAAGGCGAAATAGTATATGACCTTCCATCCTTGGAAAGGATACGTGAAACCGCAGCGGAAAACTTGGCACGGCTTCCTGAGAAATACAAGAAGTTGACGAATGCGCCAATGTATCCAGTGGAACTAAGCCGCGAGTTGGAGGCGCTTATTCGAAGATTGAAGAGGCGATTGAAGAAAACAGAGTTTATTTTCAGCTAAGCGCGCGTAATCACGATTACTCTGAAAAAGCTGTCATTTTGCATGTGCAATGTATCCTTTATTGAAAATCGTGACATGTAATGCATTGATTTATTGTTCAACATATGTGCTGCATATTTTTAACATTCAAAGGTAAAATAGCCTCGCTATTGCATTTAATTTTTACATTTTTGAATGTACGTTCTTGTGCAAGTGTACATCAGTTCTTACCAACCAACATTCAAAACTCGTATCTAGCATAACGCCATAGCAATAGGTAACATGTGCTGAAAAACCGAGGGAAAATCCACGTTCAAAAAGGCACTGACGCTGGGTCTCATTCTAATTTTTTTGGGCGTACTAGACTGGCTAACTACCCTTCTGGGCGTGCATTACCTCGGCGCCGTAGAACTTAATCCCATATTTGCGAGCGTAGTAAACTCAAATGTTCTGGTTTTCAGCGTTATAAAACTCACCACCGCTGTCCTAATAGGTCTTTTATTTTACAAGGGGTATGCAGCTGAAGAAACTCCAGGAATTAACTCGCGTTTAGGAAAACTTTTTCTTGGCTCTGGCTATTTCGCGTCGCTTACAACACTTACCGCTGTAGTTGCCAACAACATCATAGTGGTTATCAGCACAATCTAAGCGGAGGGCTATTTTTGGTATCTCGCTTCCTAATTTTGGTATTCGTGTGGAGTTTTCCATCCTCCATGTAAAGCACACGGTCTGTGTATTCCCTAGCGTATTGAGAGCAGCTATTGCTATAACAAAACCTATAATATTGCTCAGCGTTCTAACTTCCGCCGGCGTATTTATCTTGCTGCATACTTATACTATATCATGTTATTCGCTTCAAAGATTTTTTGATAGAATTTCTAATTAACATACTCCTTACTTTAATTTTCTCACTTTTCTATTCAAATAAACACATTTCTCAATTCCGCCTATCTAGCGCTCTGAAAATTAAGCTGAACCGTCTAAGAACATCTTTCCACAACCTATATTCCCATAAACAATATTGTTACTATCACAGAAAAAGAAGCATATGCTCCCTGTCTTGCCCTGCAAATCAAACCGAATATGGCAAACACTTAATAGCCATTTTGGAAAAGGATATTTGCTATCAAAGGGGGAAATATCATGAAAACTCGCCCAGCCATAGTTGCTGTTGGCCGAACTAAATTTGGAGAACACTATGGAAAAGAGCCAGAACAGCTAATCGAAGAAGCTTGGCTTGCTGCTTCACAAGAATGCAACATAGAGCGCAAAGACTTGGAAGCATGCTATCTTTCAGACTGTTTTCTCCCAATCACCAATAAGCTAGGTTTAGAGGAAGGTTTCTTATCTGAACTCACTGAGCTTCACGTTCCCATGGAAGTTACCCGCTCAGTCAGCGCTGCGCTATTAGCAGCGTGCCACGCCATACAAGCTGGCATATACAGCACTGTTTTGGTAGGCGGCATAGAGAAGATGACGGATCGCTGGGACAAAATCCGTGATGATCTTATGCTTCTTGAGGATACGTGGAGCTACTACGCTGGCGGCACGCCGGAAACAAACCACGAACTCATGCTTAGAGCTTACATAAAGAAGTATGGAATAACAGGCGAAAAACTTGAGAAACTCAATGTGGCTTTAGCGCAAGTTGCCGTTAAAAATCACGCGCATGCCACAAAAAATGAGTATGCCCAATTTCAGAGAAAAATAACAATCGAGCAAGTTTTAGGCGCAAGGAAAGCTGTGAACAAGCCGTTGGGGCTTTATGATTTCGCTCCAATTTCCGACGGTGCATCCGCGCTTATTCTCACAAGCGAAGAGCAAGCCGAAAAAATGACGCCACAGCCTATTTACGTTTTAGGCATATCTTCAGCTACAGATTACCTGAACTTTCCAGGAAGAGATGACTTGACGCATTTTGCCGCTGCTCGCCTCGCCATGAAAAACTCATTGAAAATGGCTGGAATAACGCCTATGGACATACCAGTTGTCGAAGTGTACGATCAGTCTACCGTGATGGAAATGGTGTCTCTGGAGGATTTAGGCTTCTGTGAGCCTGGCACCGCGTGGAGAAATATACGGGGAGACTGCCAAGATGGCAGCGGCTACTATGAAATAAATGGTAAGCCCATTTTTGTTAACATGAACGGCGGCTTGAAGGCTGATGGGAATCCACTAGGTGCTACTGGCGGGGCTCAAATATTCGAGCTCTTTAAGCAGTTAAGAGGCGAGGCTGGTGCACGCCAAGTTAAAATTGACCAAGTATCACCGCGTTTTGGTTGTGCTCTGGAGTTTGAGGGCTTCGGCACAAAAGCGTACGTTACCATTTTAGGGAGAGAGTGAAAATGAGCAGTGAACCTATAGAGAGACGTGTTTCTTACCTCGGCGACAGACTGAAGGCTAGCCGCTGCAAGATCTGCGGCAAAGAATACTTTGAAGTGCGAGACTACTGCGGAAACTGCGGCAGAAAAAGCTTCGGAAAGATGGAAAGCATAGACCTCTTCTATGAAAAGGGCAAACTCGAGCTGTGCACTCTTGTTAGGGAGCCTACAAACAAGTTCACGAAGCTAGGCAACTACATCTATGGTATAATTTCCTTCCATAATGGGCAAATCAGAGTACCCGGTAGACTCACGGATCAAATAATAGGAGACAACGAGGAAATTGACTTCTCAAGCCTTGAGGGCAGGGAGGTGGTTCCACGCTTTAGACGGCGATACTCGGTGGGTAAAAGCGATGTTGTCCCCACAATTTCTTTGGCATTCACATTTGCCGACGAATATTATCCACACCAAGAATACAAGACTGTTCAGCCTACCAAAGAGTATGACGTGCCGGGCATTGTGGGCTATGGCGTTTACGTTTCACGTTTCAGAATAAAGGAAGGCAACATCGAACGTGCAGTTCCATTCATCGACGAAGACGCCATAACCGCCGCGGTTGAAGCTGGAAAACTCGCCCTAATCCACTCCGGCGTAGACAGCGCGCTGGTCGGCAAAATCTACGTTGGCTCAGAATCAAACCCATACGCCGTTAAGCCCATAGCCTCAAAGGTCGCGCAAGTCTTGAAGCTTGGAGAAGAAGAAGGTGACGTTCAAGGCGTTGATGCTGTGGACACGGAATTCGCGTGCAAGGCAGCCTCAAGCATGTTCAAAGACGCTGCCGCACTTGTTAACTATCCCAATTTAGGCATAAAGTACGCTATGGTTATCGGCGCCGATAATTCTCAAGCGGCGCCTCGAGGCTGCCCAGGCGGAGAATTAGATCTCTTCGTTGGCTACGGTGCCGCTGCTTTTATCTTCGGCAAGCACGACGTCATCGCCGAAATCGAAGGCTGGTACTCATGCACTTCTGACACGCCTGACTTTTGGCGCAGAGATGGAGAGCCCTTCCCAATGCATGGTGGCAGATTCACAGGAGACCCAGCATACTTTAAGCATGTTAAGAAGGCAACTTCGAAACTTATGGAAAAACTCAATTTGAAAGCAAGCGACATTAACTATTTTGTTACACACCAGCCTAACCCCCAGTTTCCAGTCAGAGTCGCAAAGGAACTTGGCTTCAAAGAAGAGCAGTATGCGGCTTCGCTTCAAATCAACAAGTTCGGCAATACTTACTCCGGTTGCTCACCCATAGGTTTAGCGTCAATACTGGATGTTGCCAAACCTGACGAGCTCATAATAATCACCAGCTACGGCTCAGGAGCAGGAAGCGACGCTTATCTCCTAAGAACAACAAGCCAAATCGTGGATAAGCGGCAGCGTCAAAAGCTCACCGTCCGCGCGCAGGCGGATAACCCATTTGTGAAGTATGTTGACTACCCCACTTATCGGCGGCTGAAGCTTGGGTTGTAACGAACAGTTAATAACTGTGTATGTTGATGTGATAAGCGGAGCTTAACCCTCGTGCCAATCAAAGAAATCCTAAAGGTTCTTTATGCGCCTCATAAGGCATTCAAAGAAATCTTGCAAAGAACCAGTTATCTTGGGCCTATTCTTCTGCTGATATTTTTCGTTTTAGCTCAGGTCGGCAGTTCTTACGTGGTTGCATCGCGTTCCTACGTTGAGTTAACCGCGCCTCAAACAGTGCCTTTAACTGCGCAGGGAGATTTATGGACTGACAATGCTCTGTTTTGGAAGGCAAGCGAAGGCGTCGCTGTTCGCAATAACACTGGCGACTACATAAACAGCACCTACGCCACCGCCAGCATCGAGTTCACCGCCCACAACTTCAGCAATGTTTGGATGGAAATTCGCTTCAACGGATCAATCAATTGCGGTGCGGGTGGATTTCAGAACATCTCCTTTCGCGTGAAGCAGGTGGCGCCCAGCGGCGCAAAGCCTGAAAAAGTTTCTCTCTATCTGTATTCCCTAGGCGATTCAAGCTTTTACTATGACTTAACTGACGCAATCCAGAGCGGCGCTGTTAACATTTGGAACAACATGACCCTCTCTGTCGGTGCTGGCGCTGAAAGATGGACGGTAAGCGATGCTTCGGCCAAATGGGAAAACATAACAGGATTGAAAATAGAATTTGCATGGGCAAGTAGCGTTGATGTTGATTTGCTGGTTGATCAGCTGTTTTTCAAAGGCGATTATGAGTTGCTGCTTGATCTCTATGGAGTCTCATACCTCGCTAATGTGGTGTTAACTGGGATTGCCCCGTTTCTTTTTGAATGGCTCTTGCTGACCGGGCTAATGTACATAATAATCAAGGGGTTAAATGGTAATGTGATTTGGCTGCCGTTGATGATTGCTGTAGGCTTCGCGCTGGTTGTTTTGGTTATACAAGCTTTCATAATTGCAGTGGTTTATACTGCGTTGCCTAACCTTTATTATTCGCTTGAGGTGTTAGCTGGCGCTCCTGGAGAATATGAAGTAGCACGTCAGGTGCTTTTAAACTCGATCTCGTTTGTCTCTTCTGTTGGAGGCGTAGTCCAAATTGCCGTTTACGTGTGGATTATCGCCTTGGGCGCCTTTATAATTCGCGCTGTAACTGGCGACGAGAAAATTGCAGAACAGCTTGGAAAGACTGCGCTGGACACCAGTGTCAGCCGTGGCGCCGTGGCGTTCGGATGGATGAAGTGCCTTTTTGTGTCAGGAATAAGCCTGTTTTTGACGGTTATAATTTTGGGCTTCTTATTGGGAATATAGCTGAAGTGCACAAGAAAACGGTTGAATGTTGCTTCCACTTTTCTATGGACTGTTCATGCGGCAGCTAGCAAGATTTATATGGTTTAAAAGGAAACTTTTGCAAGTAAACTCGGTTGAAACCTTGGCAACAGGGGTTCAAGAATTCATGTTAGAATAGTGCGGTGATCAGAAATGAAAATTAGCGAATTGAAGAATGGAATGAAGCGTGTTAATGTGGAAGCCAAAGTTGTTGAGAAAGGCATGCCACGCCAAGTTATGTCCAGGTACAAGGATGAAACTTACACGGTGGCAGACGCCATGATAGCTGATGAAACAGGAAGCATAAAGCTGACGCTATGGAACGAACAGATCGATCAAGTAAACGTCAATGACACAATAAGAATTGAAAACGGCTACGTGACCAGCTTCAAGGGTGAAATCCAGCTTAACGTTGGAAAATTCGGAACATTAATTGTCCTGTAAAAAATCTTTTAGCAGAAACAATTTCTTCGCTTCAAAAACAATGAACGCTGCGCGGGATTCCAGAGTACACGCAATAGGCGTCTTTTGGGTGTTTGTCAGGTTTGCTGGGTTTATTTCTTTTTGAAGAAAAGCCAATTTTTCTTGTCTTTAAGCCTTATCAACACGTAAGTGCCGCGTAGTCTCTTGCCTTCAATATCAACAATTAGCTTATCTTCCTTTCTATCGATTAATTTGTAGGTTCCTTTATCCCAAATTTCTACAGTACCCGCGCCATACTCGCCTTCAGGTATTGTTCCCTCAAAATTTGCATACTCAATCGGGTGATCTTCTACCTGCACCGCCAGCCGCTTTAAGCCTACCTCGGTGGATGGCTCTTTAGGAACAGCCCAGCTTTTCAGCACGCCATCCATCTCTAGTCGCAGGTCAAAGTGCAAGTGTGTAGCAGCGTGCTTTTGAATCACGTAAATTTTGCTTTCACTCACGACTACTTCGCCTTTAGGTTCACTTGTCTTCTCAAAGTTTCGCTTTTTCCGATATTCATCTAGACTCATTTCTTTTCTACAGTTAGCATAGAATAAAAAAAGTAATTATCTTTTCCGCAATTTTATAGGTGCTGCTTAGCTCGTCTTCAATTCTTTCATAAATTCTGATAGGTCAACGGTTGAGAAGCCGTTTTCATCACAGAGCTTCTGCTTCGCAGGAGGTCTTTGCATGTAAAATGGTATCCTGCTTGTCAAGCGATCTTGGAAGGTTGGCTCCAACTCGTTCTTGTAGAAGACGCCTATGGGTATCCTGTCTCCCCATTCGCGTGCCTTATCCAGTGCTGCCATCTTTTTCTGAAAATCTTCCGCCCAATCGTGCACAACGGGGTCGAAGCCTGTTTCTTCCAGCTTGTAAAGTCTAGGTTGCGGCTTCCCGCTGGCGTCCTTTCGGTCTTCGCCGGCATACCACTCTTTAGTGGTCACATTATTGTACGTGGGGCACGGCTGTAAGCAGTCTATGAACGCTAACCCCTTGTGCTGAATAGCTTGTTTTATGGTGTCTTTTAAGTGTCTAACGTCGTAGGCGTATGACCTTGCCGCGAACGTGAAGCCTGAGATTATCGCTAAGCCAATGCTGTTAATTGCTTCGTTGATGTTTGGTTTCGGCAAAGACTTCGTCTGCACGCCAAGTCTAAGCGTTGGAGATGCTTGTCCCTTCGTCAGCCCGTAAACGCCATTATTGTGTATTATGTATGTCATGTCCAAGTTGCGTCTTCCCGCGTTTACGAAGTGGCCTGCGCCTATGCCTAGGCCGTCGCCGTCTCCTCCTATGGCTAAAACTTCCAAGTTGGGATTTGCAACTTTAATGCCCATGGCGAAGGGCAATGTTCTGCCATGTAGCGTGTGCACGCCGTAGCATTTGACGTTATGCGCTTCTTTTCCTGAGCAGCCTATTCCAGAGACAAGCACGATTTGATGAGGCTCCAAGCCTAGCTCCGCGAAGGCCATTTGAAGCGCATTCATGATGCCGAAGTCGCCGCAGCCCGGGCACCAGTCCGCATAGACCTCGGGCACTCGAAAATCTGATGGTTTAAGCACCAAAAGTTAACACCTCCCTCTCACGTGCCTTGTCAGTCAGTATAGTTTTAAGCGCCTTGTGTACTTCGGTTGTTGTTACTGGCCGCCCAGTATATTTGAGTACATAATAGTTTGGCGCGATGCCAGTTGCCTCTTTAATTATTCCACCCAATTGCGCAGTATAGTTGTCTTCCACATCGATTATCCGCCTTTTGCCCGTCAAGGCGTTTTTCACTTCCGCGGCAGGAAACGGATGCAGCAGCCGCACTTGTATGAAGCCTATTCCGAAGCCCTCTTGCCTCAGCATGCCTATGGCTTCGATTATGGCGCCTTTCGGAGAGCCCCAGCTTGCCACGATGTTCTCAGCGTTCATGTCGCCGTAAAACTTGAGCTTATCCTCAAGTGGCACTTCCTTTAGCACCAACTCAAGCTTTTTCATTCTTTTCTCAACCATAAGCCGCCTATTCAGGGGCTCCTCGCTTATGTGGCCAAACTCGTTATGCTCATCGCCTGTGTACCAGTGCACTCCGTTCTTGGTGCCCAACACTACTCTTGGAGAAATGCCTGTTTCGGTGAAGCGGAAGCGCCGATACTCCTTGCCTTCAAGGTCCTTCTCCTTGAGAAGTTCGCCGCGTTCAATTTTGAATTTGCCATAATCAAATATAGGATATGTTTGGGAGCAGTTTGCCATGGCCTTGTCCAGTAAGTGGATGACGGGCATCTGGTATTTCTCAGCAAGGTTAAACACTTTCGCCGCGTCATAAAAGCACTCTTGTATGTCGCCTGAAGCCAAGATTATCCGTGCGAACTCGCCGTGCCCAGCATACATAGCAAACCGCAAGTCGCCTTGCCCATGCCGCGTGGGCAAACCTGTAGAAGGCGCACCGCGTTGGTAATAGGTTATAACCAGCGGCACCTCGTTATTTCCTGCCCAGCTTAAACCTTCAACCATAAGCGAAAAGCCAGGTCCAGAGGTTGAAGTTGCGGCTCTTGCGCCGGCTAATGCAGCGCCCGAGGCAGCGTTTACCGCAGCAATCTCGTCCTCGGTTTGGATGACAACTATGGCTTCGTCTTCACCGTTTATCGTCTTCATTATCTGATTAGCTTCGAGAAACTCGCTTTCGTCAGCCGCAGGCGTTATAGGATAGTAAGTCTGCACTCGGCAGCCGCCAAGCACTTTACCCATGGCAACTGCCTGATTACCCGTAAGAAAAATTCGTTCCTCGTTAACCACGGTTTTTTCAAGGCGATGTTTGAAGCCGTCAAAATGCTCTTTCGCATAATCATATGCATAGTTTAAAGCCGCCACATTCATCTCGGCAATTTTGGCCTTCTCAGCAAACGTGTCCCTCACGGCTTTCTCTGCAAGGGCGCGGTCGTATTGGAAAAGCGCGAAAGAAACGCCTATCGTCAGCACATTTATCATTCTCGTAATTTTGCTTATCTGAGCTATCCCCAACTTCTTGCCAATTTCAGCAAGCAAATCCATGTATGGCACAGGGAAAACCTGAACGCGCCGCTGTCTTGCATGATTTAGCCAATCGTTCAAGGTTTCACCAACACCATTTTCCTTCATAAACTTGGCTATTTCCGCTTTAAATTCGGGCGGCAACGTTGGAATCTCCAGCACTTTAGTGCCTATTTGATGCGTGCCTATTATCACGCCGCCTTCCGGCGAAACCTCTTTTATGTGCCGCACCACGGTTTCCGCGTCAAAAGCCGCCAGCAAATCAACATCATTCACGTTCGCCAAAACCTCTCTCGACGATATTCGCAGGTGGAAGTAGCTGTGCAGCCCCTTAATGTTAGAATGATACTCTCTCCTTCCAAAAACATAGAGGCCGCCATAGCCGCAGGCTCTTCCAAAAATGTTGGCTGCTGTGTCCACGCCGCTCCCTTGGGCTCCGCCCGCCATCCAATTTACACTATCAACTGCCATTCTTCTTCACAACCTAAATAACATAAGGCGAAGAACCGCGTGTTTTAGCCGCCAGTTGCCTTGCCGTAGCCGGTGCAGCAATCGCAACCTGAGGTTTCGCCACAATATGGGCATACGCATTTGCAGTTATCGATTATTTCTCCGCATCTGTCGCAGCGAGGCAATTCACTTTTCTTTTTTGACATTTGATTCGCCTCTGCTGTAGTTTAATTTCGCGGCCAAGTGAATTAAGGTTTCGGAAAAAGAGAACGGAGTTCACTTTTACTAAAGAACTGTTGTTGCCATCGCCTTTTCGACGCAGCAAGAATACACTTCAGATAAAGTGCCATCATCATTTAGCAAAGCCGCAGCCAACAT
Organism: Candidatus Bathyarchaeota archaeon; assembly: GCA_026014545.1. Taxonomy (GTDB): domain Archaea; phylum Thermoproteota; class Bathyarchaeia; order Bathyarchaeales; family Bathycorpusculaceae; genus JAOAIV01. Next base: position 43,992 of record JAOZIH010000002.1, on the reverse strand, counting down.
TATTCCATCAATAATTTAACAGTGTTGGCGCCGCCGATAGGACTTGAACCTATGACCGACTGGTTAACAGCCAGCCGCTCTACCTAGCTGAGCTACGGCGGCACACCCGAGCATTAATGCAGAGTTTCATAAAAGTATTTAAGGTTAGCCATTTAAAACAAGCGGTTGCTCTATCTGCCTCACTTTGCGTTTGGCTATTCCCGCGAAGCCCCTGTAGAATTCCCTCAAGAAGCGGCCGTACCATTTGTCTCTAAACGATAGATCGAGCAGGTCGTCCACCCAGTGAAAATCGTGCTCTACGCACTGTAACAGCAACTGCTTATGCAAATTGGTTAACTCAGCTCGCTTGAACCAGTCCCTCTGCTTCAGTCGGCCCAATGGGACAAAAAACAGGGGCACAATGAGGCTTCGAACATGCTTAAGGTCGTCAACCAGCTCCATTGTTTTGATGATGTCGTCTTCTGTTTCTTCTGGTAGTCCCACGATTAGTGTGCAGGCTGGCACCAGTCTGTTGTCATGCATCAGTCCCATCCCGGTTTTAACAACTTCTGGCCATTCTTCCGCCTTGAACGGGTGCGCTTTAGCGGGCATGATCTTCCTGGCTAATTTCCTTGAGCCTGTTTCGATGCCTATTTCTGCGCCCCACCATGGCTGTTTTTGCAGTATGATTTCGGCAACTTTAGCGAAAAGCTGAGGATTTGAGGCTACCGCCGCCAGCGAACAGTGGCTCCAGCTTAAGCCGCCATTATTGCTTTTCACCACGTACTCGTGAAGTTTTATTAGTTTCTCCTCGTTTGGCCGCGTGTTTCTTGAGCCATACAGCATTACGTCTTCCGCGTGAAGACAGCATCCGCTTATTTTCCCTGAAGTAATGTTAAGCGTGATTTCCCGCTTTATTTTCTCAAGCGGATACCAGCGCAGGGGCCTAAGCGTTACGTTGCAGAATTCGCAGCCTCTGCAGCAGCCTCTGCCGATTTCGATTAACCCGTTGATTGAGGGATTAACTATGTCTGGAATTTCCTCTAAGGCAGGTGCTTCGCTGACGTTGACCTCGTAATATTTCGGTAACTCCTTGCCCTCAAGGGCGTCCCTGAAGAATTTGCCAACAACCTTCTCCGCTTCTCCTTCAATTATGCAGTCTATTCCATGTTCCTCAACAAATTTCGGTCTGTACTTGAACTGCCATGCGCCTGGTCCTCCGACTATAACCTTTAATCCGTTCTTTTTTGCCTTCTTAATCGCTGGGTTGCTGAGTAACATTTGGAAGTACTTGGCCAAGTACGGTTCTTTTTTGAAGATAGCTGCAAGCGTGCTTGAAGCTGGGCCTAAACCGAAAGGGTCCATCGTGTGGATACCCAACACTTTGGCATCGGTGATGTAATCTTCAATGTGGTCTGGGCTTACTGTTAAGACGTCAAAGCCAGCCTTCAAAAGCTGGGCTTCAATTTTTCTCAAGCCGTAAGGCGCCGCCGCAGGAATTCCTTTACTCTCTCTTATGGGCGGGAAAAACAGGAAACTATAGAACCATTCAGGCAGGAAGTTTGGAGGGGCACAAGTCCCAAAACCCAAGAACTCATTGTTGTGATAATTGCTCATGAGGGTTCTATCAGCCGTTAAAAGTACCTCAGCCAATTCTCCCCCTCCCGTTTTTATTTTATTCGGGAATTTCTGATGCTTAAGCCCTTTTATGAAGAGTTAAACTTCCATATAAAACTTTATTGCACTATCGTCGTTAACAATAGTTTGATTGGCATATTCTTAATAATTTTTATAGGAAACTTTTTGCGTAGATAGGTCAATATTTCTGTCTTGCATTTTTACATTGTGATGGCTAAATATGTGTTTAAAGAGAAAAATGTATATGAAGCGGTTCACCAATTAAGTGGGAAACTATTCATGGAGAGTAGAAGGGCTAATTGAAGAAAATGTTGGAGTTCAGGTGGCATGGCAGAGGCGGTCAAGGTGCATGGACAGCGAGCGAGTTGCTTGCGCGCGCAGCAATCTACGAGGGCAAGTACATACAATCTTTTCCAGAGTTCGGCCCCGAAAGAATGGGTGCTCCAGTAACGGCTTTTACGCGGATAAGCACCGAGCTTATTCGGCTACATTGCTCAATCTACGAGCCTGATGTAGTTGCCGTTCTGGATCACACGTTGCTGAAGACTGTTCCGGTTGTTGCTGGACTGAAGGAGGATGGCATAGTTATCGTGAATTCCGCAGATAAACCCGAGAAAGTTAAGAAATCTCTTAAACTGGAAAAAGGGCAGGTGTGGACTGTGCCTGCAACGGAAATTGCTCTTAGAATTCTGGGGATGCCCATAATGAACACAGCAATGCTTGGTGCTGCGGCCCGCGCTACATCGATAGTCGCTTTGGAAAGCATAGAGAAAACTGTTAAAGAGCGCTTCAGAGCGGATGTTGCAGAGAAAAACTTTGCAGTAATAAAAGAAGCCTTTAAGGAGGCAAAACAAGAATGAGTGCACGAGAAAAAGGCTGGAAGGAAATTGCGCCTGCAGGAGTCTGCTCCAAGCCAAGCATAACTTTCCTGACGGGCGATTGGAAAACATACATGCCCGTGCGGGATTTGGAGAAGTGCACGCGGTGCCTATTGTGCGTGCTTTTCTGTCCTGACGGCGCCATACACTGGAAACCAGAGAAGTCGGATATCGAGTTTGATTATAATTTTTGTAAGGGCTGCGGGATCTGCGCTAACGAGTGCCCAACTAAGGCTATAACAATGAAGGTTGAATAGGAGCTGATGTTAAGTGAAAAGTGTTGTTAAGCAAGAAAGAATGGCTTTGTCAGGCGACGAAGCTGTTGCTTATGCCGTTAAGCAGTCAGATGTGGATGTTGTGGCTGCTTACCCAATAACACCGCAAACAATTATTGTGGAGCGCTTCAGCGAGTATGTCGCTAATGGCGAGGTGCAAACGGAATATATCTGCACCGAATCAGAGCACAGCGCGTTAGCTGCGTGTCTTGCCGCGTCTGTTACGGGCGCGCGGACTTTCACCGCAAGTGCATCTGCTGGTTTGGCACTTATGCATGAGATGCTTTTTGTTACATCTGGATGCCGCGCGCCAGTTGTTATGGCAATTGCTAATCGTGCGTTGTCTGCTCCGCTTAACATTCATGGCGATCATTCTGACAGCATGGCGCAGAGAGACAGCGGCTGGATACAGCTGTACGCCGAGAACGCTCAGGAAGTTTACGACTCGATAATACAAGCGTTCAGGATAGCTGAAGATGTGGATGTGCTTCTGCCTATAATGGTGGGCTTGGATGGCTTTACATTGAGCCACACGCTTGAGAACGTGGACACTTTACCCGATGACGCTGTGAAGCAGTTTGTCGGCTCACGCAAGTTTCCGAACGTGCTTACGCATGAAGGGAAGAAAGCGCCTTTCAAGCTTGACCCTGAAACACCGATGACTATGGGACCGATAGCGCTGCCGAATTACTACTTCGAGTTTAAGCGCCAGCAGGAAGAAGCCATGAAAAACGCGCTTTCAGTCATTCAGAAAGTTAACAGCGAATACGCGAAAATAAGCGACCGAAGCTACGGAAACGGCCTAATTGAGCCATACCGCCTTGATGACGCGGAAATTGCAGCGGTTTGTTTAGGTTCGACAGCGGGAACCATGAAGACAATTGTAGACGCGCTTAGAGAGAAAGGCGTTAAGGCTGGCCTGCTTCGACTTCGCACGTTCCGACCTCTGCCCATCGAAGATCTTCGAAGTGCGCTTTGCAATGTGAAAGCTGTGGCGGTCATGGACAGGTGCATGAGTTTCGGCGGGCACGGCGGCCCAGTATTCCATGAAATTCGCAATGTACTTTACGACGCGGATGTTCGACCTTACGTTGTCAACTACATCTACGGATTAGGCGGAAGAGACACAAGCCCGCTGGAGCTGCGAAGCATCTACTCGGATTTGCAGCGCATAGTAGCGGCAAAGCGTGTTGAGAAGCCAATTCAATATTTGGGATTAAGAGAATAATGGAGAAGTGAATGTAGATGGCAACACAAGAATGGAAATTCACCACAAAAGACATCGCTGAAAAGCCAGACCTGTTCCTTTCAGGACACCGTGCATGCGCAGGATGCGCGCCTACAGTAGTGCTGCGATTGATTATGAAGGCTATTCGAGGACCTACAATTGTTACTCAAGCTACAGGCTGCATGGAGGTAGTCTCATCAATTTACCCGTACACATCTTGGGCTGTGCCATGGTTGCACACTGCTTTTGAAACCGCCGCGGCAAACGCCTCAGGAATCGAAGCGGCTTTGAAGGCGCTGAAGAAGAAAGGCAAGTTGAAGCATGAGCACGTGGATGTCATCGCGATTGCAGGCGACGGCGGCACATACGACATCGGCTTTCAGGCGCTTTCAGGCGCGGTTGAGCGTGGACACGACTTCCTCTTTGTGCTTTATGATAATGAGGCTTACATGAATACAGGCATCCAAAGAAGCGGCGGCACACCGAAAGGCGCGGCAACGACTACTTCGCCAGCTGGCACCGCAATTCCAGGTAAGCTGGAGTATAAGAAGCCTATTGCCGACATTATGGTAGCGCATGAAATCCCCTATGTGGCTACTGCATCGCCGTATTACTGGCGTGACCTGCTGGCGAAAGTGCGAAAAGGCTTAGAAGTGGAAGGTCCCGCGTTTCTGCATGTGCTTGCACCATGCCCGCGTGGTTGGCGCAGCGACCAAGCTAAATCCATCGAATACTCAAGGCTGGCGGTGGAAACCTGCGTGTTCCCGCTATGGGAAGCCGTTAACGGACAGTATCAGCTGTCTGTGGCAAGCAAGCTTATCGCGCTTGCACCACAAAAGAAGCGACCCGTAACAGATTACCTGCAAGGACAAGGCAGATTCCGGCATCTGTTCACACCAAAAAACAAGCACCTGCTGGAAGAATTCCAGCGCGTTACAGACGAACGCTGGCAACGTCTCCTCGCAAAATGCGGCATAACCGCAAAAACATAGCTTCTCCCTTTTCCAATTTTCTCGAGAAAAATTCGCAAATCAGAAATTACCCGCGCAAATTTAAAGCTGTAAAAGACCAAGTTGAGAATAGACCGGGCTTATTCTATGCTTTTGGATATGAGCCTCCAGCTATTCTGCGGTTGCGGAATAGACCCTCTATAGGTTTCTGCAATGAATCTCTAATATGCGCCAAATATGATGGTTTGTTGTTGAAAGTGAAATAGCCCACAGTAATATTCCTGATGCGCACTGTAGTGGATTAAGTGTTTTAGAATTTTAGCCTGATTTTATCTAAACCTCGCAAGAAGACCCTGTCCGAAAGGGCGGGAATGAATTGCGATTAGAATTAAATATCTCAAAACGTTAGTTAAAGGTTGCTATGAAGTTGACTATCCAAGCAGGCATTGTTGGGCTGACTCAAAGGAAAAAAGAGCTGTTGGATAGAGAATATTCCAACCTTCAGAGGTTTCTCAGAGGAGACAAGGCTGTCCCGTTGTATTCGGCAAACAAACAGCAAGCATTAAGATACTATAAAAAAGTGAAGTTAAAAGAGTATCCTCTCAGTTTGAGAAACGACCTGATTAACCTCAGGAAGGCTAAGGCGTTCTGGTTCTTGAAAATTCCAGTGTATGGCGTTAGAGGCGGAATCAAAGTTCCAGTGAAAACTCATCGAGAATTCCCACAAGGAAAACTCTGCGAGAGTAAAATAGTCAAGAGGAAAGACCGCTATATCGCCATGTTAACCTTCGAGTTTCCAGCCCCACCAATGCGAGAATGCTCCTCTATCCTTGCCATTGATTTGGGTGAGCGGTTCGCTGCCACTGCGGTGCTTTGGCAGAATGGAACCGTAATGAAAACCCTTTTCCTCGGCAGGGAAATTAGAGGAGTGAGACGCCATTACGCGTGGCTCCGCAGAAGACTTCAGGAGAGAGGTCTAACCCAAGTTGTAAAAAAGGTTGGAAGGAAGGAGAGAAGGGTGGTTGACGCCATCCTCCACCGAATCAGCAAAAGGATAGTCAGCCTCGCTTTTGCATCCAGCTCTTGCATAGTCTTGGGAGACCTCACTGGGATTAGACAGCGAGCGAACGGTAAAGGCAAACGTTTCAACCGCATAGTTAGCAACATGCCCTTCTATCACCTAACAAAAATGGTCGAATACAAGGCTATGCTCGTAGGTATCCCAGTGATAACTACAAGTGAATCCTACACAAGCCAAACATGCCACGTCTGCGGGTGTGAGGGAAAACGCAAAACTCAAGGACTATTCCTATGTCCTCACTGCGGAGAATACAACGCTGACTTAAACGGAGCCGTAAACATCGCTAAAAAATTTGAGAGGTGGTTAGGCTACATGCCTCTCCACGGGGCTGCCTGTGAACCAGCCCTAAACCAGCCTATGCTGGAAGCCCCATCCGAAAGGATGGGGTAGTTCACTCCCACTCTATTGTTGCGGGCGGCTTGTGTGTGATGTCGTAGACTACCCGGGTTACTTCTGGAATCTCATTCGTTATCCTTGTGGAGATTCTTTCTAGGATGGGGTAGGGGATTTTGGCGAAGCTGGCGGTCATGGCTTCGCGGCTTTCTGCGGCGCGGACTGCGACAACGTAGCCGTAGGCTCTTGCGTCGCCCTTGACGCCTGTAGCCTTGGTGTCTGTTAAAACCGCGAAGTACTGCCACAAATTATCCTCTAAGCCTCCGCGCTCGATTTCCTCTCTGACTATGGTATCGGCCTTCTTCGCGATTCTAACCTTCTCTTCAGTTAATTCCCCAATTATTCTAACCGCTAAACCTGGCCCTGGAAACGGTTGCCTAGAGACGATTTCCCGCGGCAAACCCAGCATTTTCGCTACGCGCCTCACCTCGTCCTTATACAGGTCTCGAAGCGGCTCCAGGATCTTCTTGAATTTGATTTTCGCCGGCAACCCCGCCACGTTATGATGCGTCTTAATTTTGTCCGAGTGCTTCCTGAAGCCTGACTCGATTCTGTCCGGGTAAATAGTGCCTTGGATGAGGTATTCGGCGCCTACTTTCTCGGCTATTTCCTCAAAAACTCGTATGAATTCTTCACCGATGATTTTCCTTTTCGCTTCTGGATCCACAACGCCTTTAAGCTTCTCCAAGAACCGCTGCTGCGCATTGGCCACTACAAAGTTGATTTTGAATTTCTTGAACGCTTCTCTGATGGCTTCCGGTTCGCCTTCCCGCATGAAGCCGTGGTCAACAAAAACCGCCGTTAACCTGTCATTCAGCGCTTGGGCGGCAAGCGCCGTTGCAACGCTGGAGTCTATGCCGCCGCTTAGGCCGATTATGGCTTTGGCGTTGCCTACTTCCGTCCTCAACTCGTTAATCATTTTCGTTATTAGGTCTTCCATCTGCCAGTTCGCGGTGCAGCCGCAAACCTCAAAGATGAAGTTGCGGAGCATGAGCGTGCCGTTTTCGGTGTGGACAACCTCAGGATGCCACTGCAAGCCGTAGATGGGCTTCGTCTTGTGCCTAAAAGCTGCAACTGGGCAGCTTTCCGTATGCGCCAGCACCTCAAACTCAGGCGGTAGCGAAAAGACCGTGTCGCCGTGGCTCATCCACACTTTTTCTCGGCTGCTCAGGCCAGCAAGAACGCCGACAGGCTTATCGATCTCGACGTAAGAAACGCCATATTCTCTGCAAGCTGCCGGTTCCACTTTTCCCTTGCACATTTGGGCTATAAGCTGGTGGCCGTAGCATAAGCCTAAAACTGGCAAGTTTAACTCTAAAATTCCGGCATCAATACGCGGTGCATTAGGCTCATAAACGCTTGAGGGTCCGCCTGAAAGAATTATCCCTTTAATGTTAAATTCGCGGCTCATGCTGCGAATTTTGTCGGGCGTTATGTCGGGCGGCACGATTTCCGAGTAGACACCGTGCTCTCTTATTCTTCTGCCTATGAGGTGGCAGTATTGCCCGCCGAAATCCAGCACCAGTATAGTGTCATATTTAGTCTGCATCTTGCTCACGCCTATTGATTTTCCCTACTAATTTAACGTTATCATCACGTTACTGTCAATTGCAACGACACGTTTTGCGTTACGCTATTTTCTTTCTAAAGGAAGTTTCTTGACATTCCAATTTAGGTGAATGAAACTAAAATTATATAAACTTAGTCAATTGACTATCAAAAGAGTGTCGCTGAAAATACGGTTTGATTGAAAAAATGTGCAGTAGGAGATAATATTATGGAATTAAACGAAACTGATAAAAAAATCTTAGAAAACCTCTTGATGGATGCACGGCTTTCAAGCAGGCAAATCGCGAAGAACGTCGGCGTGTCTGTTGGCACTGTGCTTTCAAGAGTAAAGAAAATGGAAGAAGACGGTTTAATAAAGGGCTACTCGGCCCTCCTTGACCATGAAAAACTCGGCTACGAACTCACAGTAGTAACGGAGATAACCGTTTCGAAGGGTAAGCTTGTGGAGATGGAAAATGAGGTAGCCAAACTGCCTGGCGTCTGCTGCGTTTACGACGTAACAGGCTTAACAGACGCCATCATCATCGCCAAATTCAAAAGCCGCGAAGACCTTGGAAAATTCACGAAGCACCTGCTAGCCTTGCCATATGTTGAGCGGACAAACACCCATGTCGTGTTAACCACAGTAAAAGAAAACTTCCGCTTACTCTAAAAATGTTCCCTTTATCTCTACTTCTGACTTGCTTAGCTGCTGCTCTATTTATTGCTATAAAGACATGAGGCACCGCACTTTCCAGTCGCAATCAAAAAGAAATGTTGCCTACCTCAATGAACACTCATGAATTATTCTATAGTCGACTGCATTATTTTTCGTTACAGAAAAATTTTTAAGCTATCTGAATCAAACAAGTAACCGCCAAAAATTAAAGGAGTGATATTATAAACATGCGCAAAACTTTTATGACAATCTGTGTTTTGGCGTTGTGCAGTCTACTGCTAGTAAAAGCTGGGCCCATCAAAGCCGCCGAACCAGGCTACACAAGAATAGACTACAATCCTAACAACGCGATTACCATTGATGGAAAATGGACTAATGATACTGAATGGACCTTGAATGGCGAACCTACCCTGATAGGTACCAGTGTTGTTTTCAGAAGTGTATGGGAATTTGTTTCGATGTCAGAGGTATACGATACCTGGCTTGTCGAGTTTCTCGATGACACCACCAACGATGTGGGTGACTACTGGCAAATGTGCATTGATGGTGACCAAAGCGGTGGTACTGTTCCACAGACCGGTGATTATAGAATAGATATTGTAAATCACACTAATCTAATAGTGTATCAAGGAAATGGGACAGGTTGGACAGTGGCTACTCCTCCAGCCTCCATAGTATGGGCTAATTCGCTAAGTGCTTCGCCGACAAATAGTACGCCTCACTGGATTTTGGAACTCAGGTTTAATAAGCCAGATGTCGGAGCCGGTATTACCTGGAACTTTAGATTGGCAGCATATGACAAAACCACTGACAAACTTGTAGCGTGGCCGCCCACTCCCAGAGATGAACCAGCCCGCTGGGGAGTTCAAAATTATGTTTCAGGAGTCATCCCAGAAACGCTCAGCATCGCCGTCGTGGTGCTGCTACTATCCACTGCGGCTGTAGTTAGCTTCTACTTCCTGCGAAAACGACCAAAAATCGAAAGTGTCGCTTCCATCAAAACAGGTGGCCAAACACACTCCTGTATGTGAGCCTTTCACTTCAATCGCCCTTTTTATCTTTGTAACTCGATTAGTTGTGGAATAATCGAAGCAGATGCTATTTAAGCAAAAGTCAGGCAACACATGACATTTGCTCATCTTGTTATCCCCCTTCGTTATTTTCCAGTGAAAGTTATTTTATTACACTTTTTCGAATGCACCATAAAACGTCGCCTTCTTTATGATATAGGAAAAATTTTTAAGGCTAACGAGTTAAATAAACTAATTAGCCAAATTAAAGGAGAAGAAAGGGGAATGAACAAACTTTTGCGTTCTGCACTTTCCATGCTCTTTGTCTGCAGTTTACTACTCCCTATAATCGCCGGCGTTTCCAAAGCAGGCAATCCCGCCTACTCAATTACAGAGTACCCAAGCGTCAATACAGCAACAGTTGACGGAAAATGGACCAGTAATGACGAATGGACAGACACTCCTGCCACTGACCTAACAGGCAATGCCACAGGAAAATTCGGATACAACATACAGGACTTCACCAATTTAGGCGTAGAGTGGATTATTGAAATCTTCACTGACAACACTAACGACGCAGGAGATTATTGGCAAATCTGCTTTGACGACGGCAACGATGGCGGCACAACACCTGACACTGATGACTTTAAAATAGAAATTATCGGCCACACCACCTTGAAGGTGTATAAAGGGACAGGCACTGGCTGGCAGGAATTTACTCCTGAAGCAGGAGAAATAAGATGGAATAACACAATTAGCGCCTCGCCATGGAATAGCACGCCCCACTGGATTCTGGAAATAGTTGATACAAGCAAAACAAGTGGCCAAGTTCAGATTCCAAATCCGCCGCCAACGGGGATGAGAATTGCGGCTTACGACGCAAGCACAAGCACTCTGGCAGCGTGGGCACCTAACAGCTCTGCGAACGTTCCAAATACCTGGGGTGTAGTCGCCGGATATTCAACGGAGCCAATTCCTGAAGGCTTCGGCGTTGGCGTTGTGGTCTTGCTTACTTGTGCTGCGTTTGCTGTCAGCTTCTATTGCTTACGGAAGCGCCCAAAAACCCCAACTTACGGCACCATTAAACTGTAGCCGTCAGCTATTTGCGGTGAAGTCGAGCCGAACCGGGAAGATAGTTTACTCTTTTTTTCTTTTACTGCTAACCTCTGCGTCGTGAAATTTAACAAGAGTGAACAATTAAATGTTTGTATTGCCTAAAAAGATGAATAAAACAAAAATTTTTTGCATGCAACTTTAAAGCTTAAATTTATGCTGCGACCAAAATGAGGAAACTAAATGACAAAACTCAGCCGCATAAAAGTCATAATCCAACTTATCGTAGGCGTCGCCATACTACTCTGGCTGCTCCAGATAGCAAATTCAGGCGAAGTATTCGCAACAATCCTGCAGTTCAACCCCGTAAACCTCATCGGCGCAGTAGCCTTCTTCATAACAGCGTCCACCTTCGTGGCGCTTGCACTCTGCGTCACCCTGAGACGCTCTAACCCGGATGCACCGCTGCGGCATATGATAATGGCAAGTTTCGCTGGGCAACTGCTAAGTGACGTAACGCCCGTCCGCTCCGGCTACTTCCTCACACCTGTTTTCCTGAAGCAGTTAGCCAGCATCCCCGTCGAGCAAGGCATGACTGGTGTCCTCGCCACTGGAGGCGTAAACTCCTTTGTGAAAGTGGCCATCTGCCTGATAGGTTTAGGCTACTTTGCAGGCTATCTGTCTCTGCCTGCGGAAATTACCAACGCGCTACTCGTGGGCATAATCGTTCTACTCGTTGCCGGCGCGATTCTGCTGCTGATCATGTGGGATAAGCGCTTCTCAAAACTAGTTGCCAAGCTCGAGAGAATACCTGTTTTGGGTAAACGATTAAGCAAGTTTACTGCGGTATTCAGCAATGTTCAGAGGGAAGGCCGAAAAATACGGTACTCGCTGATATTCGTTGCCGCTCTGATATTATTATCTGTAATCGCCCATGCCACCGCGCTGTACTTGATTTTTAACGGCTTATGGTATTATCTTTCGCTTCATCTGATCGACTTCATCTTCATAGCAGCCTTCGCCTCAGCTTTGACTTATATCCCCGTTACAATCGCAGGGCTGGGCGTGCAAGAAGCAGGCTATGTTCTATTCCTTCAATTGCTTCTTGGGCTGCCTCTTTCCGCCGTTAACCCGAAGCTTGTGGCGTTCGCATTGATAACCCGCGCCTTATTCACTGGAACAGACATAATCGGCATTAGTCCCCTGCTCAAAGCGGGCTTGGCGCCTGCTGTCCAAGAGTCCATGCATGAAGTAACTTCAGGCGACAGGTCAACACGCCCTGTATAGCCCGTTTTCCCTCGCAGAGCAAATATTTGCGGCAAAGCTTGGCTATTCCTGAAAACCAGCCTCCTTTTTCAAATGCGATTTAACCCATTTTTTTGTGGCTTATAACGGTCGTTCAGACGCGAAGAGTGACTTCACATCCCAATAATTGTAAAATCTTATGTCCACCGTGACGTTGAAGCTTTCTGTGAAAGTTTCCTCTCGGTCAACCACAAAGAGTGTGAAGTATCCCCACTTATTTATCTGCCAAACAAACGACGGATCCTCAGCACCAGAATAATTCGCAGACGTCTCGGGCCACTGCTTTAAGGGCTTATATGTTCCCGAAGGGTTAGTGACCACTTCTGGAATTATCCCTTGCCACAATTCAATGCTGGCTGAGTGATTCGCGCTGTTAACTGAAACCATCATTAGGCCTTCCCTGTAATCACAGGGGATGGGCATGTGCAATTTGGCGCTGGGCAGCGCCGTGGCGTTTGTTACTGTCAAATTAACGGTCACGTGCTTCAGCGGCGGAGCAAAGTTTTGCTCTGCAAACAGCGCGTACACCGCTTCTTCCTCTAGCGGGCCAACATGATAAACCGCGGTGCCATTCAATCCAGCATAGACAGGCGGCAAATAACGCGGATCGCCCAAGTATCTCGTGAGCACGCACCATTTGTACGCCGGCGGCATCCTCGTGTCAAGTGGCGCCGCCCAAGGCACGCTGAGAATATAGGTCACGTTTCTTTCCTTTAGGAAATTTATTGCATCTTCAATCATATTCATTCTGTAAAGCGGTGCTGCCTCGATGCCGTCAAGCGTGAAGATGTCGCGTTCAATGTAGTACTCCTTTATGTCATAGGTCGCTATTCTCGCGGTTGGCGGCGTGTTCTCATTTATCCATTTCCATGCGTCTGCTTCTTCGAATATCTGCGCTAGGTAGCTCCATTTGTCGTTGCCGCGTGAAGGCGCTGGCTTAAAGGAATTTATGCATGGCAAAATCGCTATGCTTGAAATAAGCAGGAACGCTATGAAGATAATCGAGGTTGCCCGTTTCGCATTGTTTGGTTTTGTTAGAAGTGTTTTAATGCTTAAAGAGAAGATAACCGCTAAGGCAGGCAGCGCGATGATGAGATAGCGCATGAATGGAATGTGAACTGCCATGATCGCGACGCCAGCCAGCAATAGGTAGCAGGGAAAAATCAGCGTGAACTGCTTTGGCTTGGCAAAATGCAGGTAAATGATGGCTAAAAATAGTGCTGCAGTGCCTATTTTAGCCGCTGTGCTGATCAAACCGAAGAATGGCACAGTGGACCAGTTCCTGAAATGCTGCATTGTGGAACTCAAGAGCAGTGGGTCTAAGTGGTTGCCTATGCTGAGAAATGGGAAAACAGGGTTTCCAAGCAGCAGAAAATTCCGCATGTACCATGGCAAAACAAGCAGCGCCGCCAAGGCGACTAGCAAACCGAAGCGCTTCGCAGATAAACGCTTATTTACGGCGTAAAGAAGCAACAAACCGAATGCGACTAGACCTATGTAGCTCGTAAGCGCCGCGAAACAGCAAAACACTGTCCCAGCGACTTCATATTTTCCAGCTTCAGCTACTTCTGCATTATAGGCTTTGAAGAAGAAGAACGCGGCCATCGTCAGCATAAAAGTTAAGCACATGAGATAAGTTTCGTGAATAAAAAGCTCCCAAAAAGTAGGTATGCTCGCTAGTATAAATGTGGCGAAAACTGAGGCGGTGCGGCTTCTGGTGATAACAGCTGCAAATTTGTACGTGACCGCTATCGCTGCTAAACCAAAAATTGGCTGCAAAATCCTAAAATAAAAATCATCAGCAGCTCCAGCAAGCGCATAGAGGTAAACGGCAAGCAGCTGCGTTCCCGGCGGGTAACTTGCGCTCATTTCCAAACCAATCGATGGCCCTGCAATCAACGGGATTCTGCCATTTTCAAATATGATTTTCGCGTAGTTAACACCATAAGCCAGCGAATCCCACTCTACCGCTGGATAAGCCAAGGTCTGATACGTTGCAATGCAGGCATATGCGGCAATCACAGCAAGCACTGCCGCTTCGATATGGCTGAATCTTGGCATAGAAAAATTTTCCAGCTTCACGTTGATGCTCGGCTTTAGTCCACGACGTAGCGCCGCATATAATAGAACAATAAATAGGCTTATTTGTACGAGCAGCACTGTTAACAGAGAGATTTCCCATAAAATTCCAATCAAAATCATCGCTACGATTGTAATTCCGAATCCCAAGCCAATGGCGGAAAGCAGCCTTTCTGCGGTGTCTAATCCATTTTTAGCGATGCCGCAAGAGAGCAAAAAGCCGTTAGCAATTATAAAAACGAAACCCAGCCAGCCCCAATCAAAGGGAACAGTTGCAATCGAAGCGTGAAATATATTCGGTAAAGTGAATTCTGGCGGTTGATAATAGATAAGGCTGAAAATGCTTCCAATCATCAGAATTATCGTAATCCAAATAATAACTAGCGCATCACGATCACGCGTATTCCTGCTCCTCCTTCTCTAATTTTCTCTACTGGCTCGCTTTGTCTTGCTCCGCCGATGTTTATCTGGAGATTCACGCTTGCATCTTCAACATTTTCTTCTCTCAAAACTACGACCAGCGTATACAACCCTGATTTCTCAACTTTCCAAACCAGTGATGGGTTAACTTCTCCCTGAGTTATCGAGTCTGGCGTTCGCGTTGCTAACTCGCGGTGCATCCACCACTCAGTGGTTTCCCACGGCTGAATGACACCTTCAAAGATTTCTATGCACACTTTATTCCCAAACGTTTCAGTCTGAACGGTAACGGTTTGGTTTTCGCCTAAAATTGGCAGATAAACCATCAACGTCTGCGGCCAAGTGTTACTGGTTATTTTTCCCTCCAGCGAGTATAATGACGCTTTTCCTTCAGCTTCAACGGGCTTGGCTTCTATCCTGCTTATCGTGAAATTTCCAGTGTACGAGTGGAGCCCAAATTCCGCATACCCTTCCTTGTTGATTGGCACAAGGAACTTGTGTGTCTTCCACTCTTTCGTGTCAGTTTTCTCAATGAATGAGTATTCAAACCATGCCTCGGAGTATGGGTTGTAAAGGTATATGCTTAACTTGTCTACTCCAGCGTCGAGGTAAGTTATCTCTACGCATGTTAAATTCGGTGTTGCCACAAAAAATCGTGGTGCGTTGCTTCCTGCAATAACCGACTGCGCAAGTACTCCGTTAACTAACTGCGGCTCAGTCCAACCTTTCTCATTAATGGCTGTGGGCAAAGCTGAATTTTCTGTTATCGGCGAATTTACAAGCGGGCCGACTTTGTAGAGTTTTTGGCTTCCGCCGTATGGTATTCTGGGGAAAAACGGTGTTCCCAAAAACCTTGCCAGCGGCAGCACATCGAAGTGTCCATGTTCACGCGCCCAATCCACATCCAAAATATACCGCACGTTCTCGCTTTGCAGGTACCGCAGTATAGCCGTCATCTCAGTCATGTTGTAGAGGTAGCGTGCTTCCCAGCCGTCCAGGTAGAAGAAGTAGTCGTTACTGCAGTTTTTCACGTAGTAGACTCGGTTTTCGATGGTGCCGACTTTTTCGCCTTCGTTCAGATGCTCATTTAGCCATTTCCACGCTGCGGCTTCGGGGTAAGAAAGGCTCAGCGCCGTCCACTTTTCTGCATTAGGATTTTCTAGGAACCATAAGAAATTGTAAGGCGGCTTGTCGTTAAGGTTTTCCATGAATATTTTGCCACCCATACAAAACGTTAAACTGGGAAATATGAAGGCGACGATTAGAATTATCACGATGGAAATTCTAAGTAAATCACTTTTGCGGGGAAGCTTCAGCCTTTTTCGCATTTTTCCCAGCGCATCTTTAGCCTGCATCATCACGTTTTTGTCATACTTCTCGCAGTGCTCCAGAGCTTTTGCGAGGGGTAGAGCACTTAAGAGCGCAAAGCCAGGAGTTGCGAATACAATGTGCCTCGGAAACCCCCATGTTAACCCGCTGAGTATAAACGCGACCAGAATCAAGGGCCATGCCAACAGCAGCCAAAACTTCCTGTTCTGGGTTGGAACCAGCGCGACGCCAAGAATCGTTAACAGGGAAATTGCTGGAAAATGGATTCTAAAAGTGAGCAATATGTCAATTTTATCTAGTAATGCTACGTCGCCGCCAAATAGGCTTCGCGTAGCTGACCATTTTATGCCATTAACAGTTGTTTCCATAATCAACGGGTCAATGTTTATGCCGCCGAGCACTGTGTAGGCATTTGGGTAAACTGGGTTTCCGAGTAGGACAAAATTTCTGATATACCATGCTCCGCCAACGAGCAAAGCGGGCAAAAATAGCAGCACGAAAATCTTTGCGCTCAGTTTGATACGCTGCTTATTTTTGATGAATACTGCAGTCAAGGTGATGAGGAAAAACGGTGCAAGATACATGGCTATATATGATGTTAACAGTGCAAAGCCATAGAAGACGCCGCACATGGCCCAGTATCTATTTTCTCCTTTTTTCATGGCAAGAAACATGAACATGACTGCTGCTGTGCCGAAGAAGGTCAATGTGGAATAGCTTGTTGCATAAATGGAATACCTGAAAAACAGCGGCGTCATCGCAAGAAGCAATGCTGCTATTAGGCCATATCTTTTGCCGGCAAGGGTTTCCCCAATCTTATACGTTGCCAAAGCTGTCAGTACACCCATCACGGGAGGAATAGCCCTAAGGTAGAAATCTTCAATTAAACCCATCTGGATGTAATAGAAGGCACCCAATGCGGAGAACAGCGGCGGAAAGTTTGCACTCATCTGTATGCCAATAGACGGTCCAGCTATCACGGGGATGCCGTGATTATTGTACATGATTACAGCCATCACTGCATGGTAAACAGTAGCATCCCAATGCATAACAACAGTAAACAGGGCATGATAGAAGCATAAAGCAAACATCACGCCGATGGCAATGCAGGGCAGCAACCAAAACCTAAGGTTGCCTGGTCTAAGTTTGATGATGGCTAACCGCGCTTTTAAGAACACGCATACTGAAGATTCAATCTGCCCTTTATGCCTGCGAAAGACTGCAAGTAGAAAGCCAATGCAGAGCAGCAGGATTGCAGCGTTCAAGTGAAGTTGAAACAGGGCTCCAAAGATTCCTAAGATGATAGTTATTAACCCAGTTAATCCGACTCCCAACCCAAGCGCGCTTAGCAACTTGACAAGCGTGTCTTTCTCTTTGGGCAATAGCACGTGCACTGAGATGACGCCGAGAACTAAAATCTCCACGGTACCCAAAGCCGCATGTGGTATCCCTCCAACTTGAAGTGGTCCAAAATTGATTACGGGCTTGGCTATCCAATCTGCAACTTGCTCCAGCGTTTCCAACCATGTTTGATTCGCGTAAACGTAAACAACCCACGCAAATGCGAGAAGTGTTAGAACTGCCAGCGGCACCGCTAAATTCGCTTTTGCCTGTTTCTCGTCTGCTTCCGCCATCGCGTTGGATTCCATTTCGATTTCTTCACCGTTCTCCGCGCCCATCTGTTCTGAGCCGTTTGTAAACAATTACCGCTGTTGAAGTCATAAGCATTACAATTGCGATTACCGCCGTAGTAGGCCACCAAGGCTCCCCCGTAGCTGTTGTTCGAACGAATGCTATGAACGAGTATCCTTTCGTTGTCGTCTTAAAGTATAGAAAGTCATCATCTTCTGCAATCTTCTCTATTGGGCACTCGTAAATTTCACTTCTATCATAACGGTAAAGCGTAAAAGTGGCTTCTTCCGCCTTCTTATATATCTCGTCTTTTTCTATGGCGAAGAACAATGTTACATTAGCAATTTTGCTGGTTGTTTCACTCAAAAATCTAATAGTATAATATCGAGAAACATTTTCGACGTCTGGTATATCCGCATAAAACGGTTTTTCGCTTACAACATTCAATGCGCAACTAAAGTAAGCAACTGGCTCGTTTAGCTCTACTGTCATGTTTCTCACAAACGGCTGAGCCGCATATTTAGTGAAATCTATAAAAAAGACGTTTGACGGCGTGGTTGAAGCTTCAGAAGCCACGGTTTCCTCGACAATTGTATGCTGATAAAGCTGTGGGAAAAATGTATCCGCACTTGCGGTTTCACAAAGAATCAGCAAAACTAAAAGTACGATAACCGCGGCGACTGTCGATTTTAGCCGGATGCAAAGTTTTCTATTCTCTATCCTATTTTTTCCCGCCGCTTGAAGCATGCTTGCAGAGGCTGCACGTAGCCTATGCTTTCCGGGCATTAAAACCACACGTTCCTAGCTGCCCTTGGTTCCGTAGTTAAATGCAACTCTATTTAAAACCTCTGCTTGGCACGCTGCTCCGCCCGCAGTTTTCAATTAAACAGCAAATTTTATTGCTATAACCAACGAATTAAATTAGCTAAAGCCTAATTTACTAAGATGTGGCTGCATTGAAGAAATCATGGTTTCACATAACACTGCTGGTTTGCATTGCCATCCCAATATTGCTGCTGCTCTTCCTGGATTACTGTAATCTCGAGGGCTACAACTACGTTTACAACGCTGAAACAAACGCCTTCGAAAGCTGGTCTAACGTGTTTTTCAATCAAAATTTCCTTTTCGAATTAACATGGAAAGGCAGAATGTTTCTGCTCGTGTTTATATGGCTTTTCTTGATTGAATCAGCCCTCGACTGGAACAGCATCGCCGACGAAACTCCGAAAAACCGCTCCATAATCCTAGCCTCGCTTATCTGCGCGCTAATCCCCACGTTTTACGTCATCGCCATAAACTTTCTCGGCTTAGACCTGGCTCTGCTCCAGTTTGGTCGTGACGTTGGAATACGCAGCATTACGCCGGAAAATCAGCCGTGGGACTTCCTATACTTACAGTGGCCAATATCATGCGAGTACGTAGTATTCACATTGTTTTTCATCAGCGCCGTGCTGCTGACTTACAAAACAAGGGGGCTCAAATACTTCTCAATTTCCTTCGCTCTGCTCGGCGGGATAGCTGTGGCATACATGTTTGACACGGTTTATCCATTCGGCGTTTTTCGCCCTCTCCAAGCGTTTGCGCTTCCAACAGCAGCCGTGGCCGCAGCGCTCCTTGATTTGCTCGGGTATGCGGTGCGGTTAACTTTTCCAGTATACGCCTTCGACTCTTATCTTCCATCTCTATCGATTAGCATGGGTGGACAATCTGCGAGCGTTGTAATCGCTTGGGCATGCGCGGGCGTTCAAAGCCTACTGCTTTACACCGTTATAATCCTTGTTTTCTTCAAAAAAGCAGAGCTTTCAGCCTTCCGCAAATTAGCCTACTTCGTTATAGGCTTATTCGGCACTTTCTTCGTAAACGTCTCCAGAGTAATCTCAATCCTTCTTATCATGCTTGACCAGGGACGCGATGCTGGAATGCTTTTCCATAACACCTACGGCGAAATGTACTCGATTATCTGGATTCTGCTGTATATACTCTTAATAGGCTTCGTTCAGAGATTCATGTTGGTGGAAAGAAGCCGCCACGCCTTCAGCGTGCTTTGCACCGCGATTCGAAGCGTTAAAAATAGGCTTATGCTGCGACTTAAATCAGAAGACGCGGATAAACAAAAAGGTTAGCATCTCTCCCGCGTGCTCAATGCGCTGCAGCGTATCCTCTTCCGTGTGGAAGGCAGAGGGCTTTAGCTTGGTTCTCGCTTCTTCTTTTGGAGTTTGAGTTCTGGAGGCGCTAAAGTTATTTTTGTATCCGAGGCGACTGGAGAGGTAATCCAGACGTTTCCGCCTATAACTACGTTGTCGCCTATTACTGCGTCAGGTCCAAGAAGTGTAGCGCCTGAATAGATCACTACGTTGTTTCCAACGGTTGGATGTCGCTTTCTGCCCTTGATTATGTTTCCCTTCTCGTCTTTCGGGAAGCTTAAGGCGCCCAAGGTTACTCCCTGATACAGCTTCACGTTGTCGCCTATTTCCGCGGTTTCGCCTATAACCACGCCTGTGCCATGGTCTATGAAGAAGTTCTTGCCGATTTTCGCGCCTGGATGAATATCTATGCCAGTCAAGGAATGCACGTGCTCGCTCATTATTCTGGGAATCAGCGGGACGCCGCGTATGTAAAGTTCATGTGCTATGCGATAGGTTGTTATCGCCAAAACGCATGGATAGCTTAGGATGACCTCTTCTGTGCTTACTGCGGCTGGGTCTCCGCTGTAGGCGGCTTTGATGTCGCCGCTGAGCATTGCCCGTATCTCAGGAAGTTTCTCTAAAAGCTCTTTAACAACCACTTGCGCTCTTCGTTGGCAAACATCATGTGGGCACTCGGTGATTTTTCGGCAGATGTACTTGAGGCTTTTTTCCACTTCGCTTGTGAGCCGAGTGTAAATTGACATTAACGTGTTGCCCAAGAAATAGCGGATATTCGCCTTAGTGACTTCTTCTTTGCCGAAGTATCCTGGGAAGAGCACTTTAAACAAGTCCTCGAGAACTTCTATGACGACTTTTTTGGATGGCAAGTCTCTGCCTTCAAGGTGGTCCATGCCGCCGAAAGCCTCATAGTTCCTGACCATTTCCTCAACGAGTTGCGGTAAGCCTTTTTCAGGCCAGTTGTTCTCTATGCTTAGCTCGCCTTTCATCAGTGCTTCCAGCATCCGCTCAGGTATCCAACAGTAAGTTTCAGCATTTTGTTTTTGTGTGTTTTCCTTCGCTTCTTTTTGTTGATTTGTTTCGGTGCTCATCTTATTCCTCTTATTTTATAGTGAGGTGGCGCTGGATATAAGGAATCAGTTCAATAACAACAGGGTTAGATACTAAAGGTGGATGTTGTCGGGGCTTCTTGGAATAGTGGTGTGCTCAGGTAGCGTTCTCCGGTGTCTGGAAGGATGACCACTATCAGTTTACCTTCATTTTCTGGTCTTCTAGCAACTTTTAACGCTGCGTATGTTGCCGCGCCTGCAGAGATTCCTACTAGCAAGCCCTCTTTCAAGGCGAGTAGCCGCGAGGTTTGCATGGCATCTTCATCCTTAACCTGAATTATCTCGTCAACTAAATTCAGTCTCAGCACGTCTGGGATGAAACCTGCGCCGATGCCTTGAATCTTATGTGGCCCAGGCTTGCCGCCGCTTAGCACCGGCGAGTTAGCAGGTTCAACTGCAATGGCCTTAAAGGCAGGCTTGAGCGGTTTAATATATTCGGCAACGCCTGTGATTGTGCCTCCTGTGCCGACACCAGCGACCAGTATGTCAACTTGCCCATCTGTGTCGTTCCAGATTTCTGGCCCAGTAGTTTCTCTGTGAATTTTCGGATTTGCCAGGTTCTTGAACTGCTGCGGAATAAACGCGTTCGGTGTTGTCGCCGCAAGCTCTTCTGCTTTTTTGACTGCGCCTTTCATGCCCTCCGCGCCTGGCGTAAGAACAAGCTCGGCACCATAGGCCTTCAGCAAATTGCGGCGTTCAATGCTCATGGTTTCTGGCATTGTGAGGATTAGGCGGTAGCCTTTTACTGCTGCAACCATGGCTAAACCTATGCCCGTGTTGCCACTTGTCGGCTCAATTAGGACAGTAGTTCCTGGCTTAATTAGTCCTTGTTTCTCAGCTTCGATAATCATGCTTAGGCATATGCGGTCTTTTACGCTGCCTCCTGGATTCCGCGATTCCAACTTTGCTACTACCGTAGCTTTTAGATCCGCTGTTAAGCGGTTTAGGCGTATTAGTGGAGTTTTGCCTATTGTTTCAAGAACGTTGTTGTGTATTTTACTCATGTGTTCACACCCAGTTTATAACAGTGTTATAAACGGTATTGTTGTATAAAACTTTTATCGCTCAAATCAGAGCCAACACGAATACGGGAATAACAGTTTAAATCAAAATTAGTATTGCTGACAGACCATTTGGTAAAACCGTATTAATCTCGCTTATCTAAATAATGCCTAATAGAATTAAAGCAGCCTCAGCAAGTCTGCTTTGGTAATAATCCCAGTGATTTCGCCTTTTTTAAAAACCAAGACTGCAGGATAAGTTTGAAGGAGACTTGAGATTAAGGATAATGGTGCATCTTCGCTTATTTGCGGAAAAGGCTCCTCCATGATTGCTTCGGCCGGTAGATTGGAAATTTGTGGCAGATCTCTTCCTGCTATTATTTGATGCAAAATTGTTTTTTCAGAAATACTTCCAACTACTTGCTTTCCATCAAATACAGGAATTTGCGAGAATCCATGTTCTTTCATCAGCTTAACAACTTTTGAGATTGACTCATGCTTCTGTACGCCGATGACTTTGTTAGGAACAACTTTTTCCTCTTGAATTTTGTTTTTCGCTTCGAGATGTTCGAGAATGTCAAAAATTGTTTTTACTTTTGTGTATGCGGGGTCGATCTTCCCTGATTCTATCTTGGCTATTAAGGATTGGCTTACGCCTGCCATTTTAGCTAATTCTGATTGTTTTAGGCCTAGTTTTTTCCGGCGTTTGCCTATTTCCTCTATGGCTGGAAACATGCTTTGTTATTTTGCGCGGCTGGTAATATTCCTTTTGGAATATTTTGTTCAAAAAAGCATATAACATCGTTATACAACCATAGGTCAAAACAAAACCAAAGGAGGAAAACTCGAGAAATGACACACAAAAAAGGATTAGGCACAATAGCCATACATGCAGGACAAGAATTCCCTGATCCAGCAACAGGTTCACGAGCGGTCCCCATATATCAAACAACCTCTTATGTCTTCAAAAGCACCGAACACGCGGCAAATCTCTTCGCTTTAAAGGAACTTGGTAACATCTATACGAGGATAATAAACCCAACTAACGAAGTTTTTGAAAAGCGTGTTGCCGCCATTGAAGGTGGAACAGCAGCATTAGCTGTTGCATCAGGGCAAGCGGCGGAAACATTAGCTTTGCTTGCGATAACGCAGGTGGGCGATGAAATAGTTTCAGCAAACAACTTATACGGAGGCACTTACCAACTTTTCCGCCACACTTTCCCGAAACTAGGTCGCACCGTTAAATTCGTCGATTCACAGAAACCCGATGAATTCAAAAAAGCCCTAGCACCAAAAACCCGCGCCATCTACGCTGAAACAATAGGCAACCCGAAACTTGATGTACCAGATTTTGAGGCTCTCGCTGAAATAGCACACGAGGCGGGAATCCCGCTGGTTATAGACAACACTGTAGGCGTGGGATTAGTTCGTCCAATCGACTATGGCGCGGACATAGTGGTTGCTTCAGCCACAAAATACATCGGCGGCCATGGTACAAGCATAGGCGGCATAATAGTTGATAGTGGCAAGTTCCAATGGAATAATGGCAAGTTTCCAGAGTTCACGGAACTTGACCCAAGCTACCATGGAATAGTATACTGGGATGCGTTTGGCAATTTCCCAGGCTTAGGCAATGTAGCTTTCATTGTTAAAGTTCGGGCACAACTGCTACGTGATATTGGACCAGCATTAAGCCCCTTTAACGCGTGGCTGTTTCTACAAGGCATAGAAACTCTTCCACTTCGGCAGCGCAGGCACTCCGAGAACGCACTAAAAGTAGCTCGGTTCTTAAAGCAGCATCCGCTTGTGAACTGGGTTCTTTATCCTGGCCTGCCTGACAATCCAAACTATAAAATTGCATCTAAATATCTAAAGGGCTACTATGGAGGTCTCGTTGGCTTCGGAATAAAAGGCGGCAAAGAAGCAGGCCGTAAACTTATCGAATCAGTGAAGCTACTATCGCATCTAGTAAACATCGGAGATACTAAAAGCCTCATTGTGCATCCTGCCTCAACAACACATCAACAACTAACGAAGGAAGAACAATTAGCCACAGGGGTCACTGAAGACTACATTAGATTATCCATCGGGTTAGAGGATCCTGAGGATATAATAGCTGATCTCGATCAAGCATTGAAGCTGGCAGCTAAATCTTGAAGGCTTATCAATGTGGCGCTTTGGAGCGAACCAACATTTTAGGGAGGGCAAAAGAACTCGCCTCAACCGAACTGATAGAAAAAACGGAAACAAAATACTTCACTTTCGCTAATCCGCCAAGCGAGTTAAGCCTAGAATTTGGCGGGAAATTAGGGCCTATTACACTGGCGTATGAAACATACGGCGAACTCAACAAGCAAAAATCAAACGCCATACTTGTTCTTCACGCCCTTTCAGGAGATGCTCACGCTGCTGGAATAAGCAAAAACGACGGCGCTATTGGCTGGTGGGACAACTTGATTGGGCCCAGTAAAGGCATAGACACCAACAAGTACTTTGTTATCTGCTCCAATGTTCTAGGCGGCTGCAAAGGCTCCACAGGTCCTTCTTCAATTAATCCCGCAACGGGTAAACCCTACGGCATAGATTTTCCATTAATAACAATCGGCGATATGGTAAACGCACAACGACATTTAATTGACTACCTGGGCATAGAGAAACTTTTGGCTGTTGTTGGCGGCTCAATGGGCGGCATGCAAGTGCTCCAGTGGATGGTATCCTATCCCGAAAGGATACGTGCCGCCATCCCAATAGCTACCACGCTAAAGCATACGCCCCAGCAGATAGCATTCAACGAAGTTGGTCGGCAGGCGATAATGGTTGATCCAAACTGGCGCATGGGCGACTATTATGGTGGACCCAAGCCTGTTAAAGGCTTAGCGGTAGCGCGAATGATCGGTCACATCACCTATATGAGCGATGTTTCCATGGAAAAGAAGTTTGGCAGACGCTTCAGAACAGAGAAAGAACCCTACAAATTCGGCGCAGAATTCGAAGTGGAAGGATACCTGCGCTATCGCGGCGACAACTTTGTCAAGCGATTTGACGCCAACTCCTACTTGTACATAACCAAAGCCATGGACTACTTTGACCTGCTAAATGGAAAACACCTCCGCGACGTTTTCAAGGGTCTAAAAGCTAAAGTTCTAGTAATAGCCTTCAAATCCGATTGGCTCTATCCCCCATATCAATCACAAGAAATAGTCAAGGCTTGTAAACTTGCAGGTGTCGAAGCCACCTACTGCGAAATTGACTCAATATATGGTCATGATGCCTTCCTATTGGAGATAGAGGAAGAAGCCCACCTTATCAAGCACTTCTTAAGCAGAGCTTCAAATGATCAAAGACCTGGAGTGTGACTTAAGTGAACTCTGCCGTTAGACTTGACTATCAAATTATTTTAAATTGGATAAGCCATAGAAGTTCAGTTCTGGATCTTGGTTGCGGAGATGGCACACTCCTCACATTGCTTATCAAAATTAAAGATGTTCACGCGCAGGGCATAGAAATAAACGAAAATGCTGTGCACGACTGTGTGACAAAAGGACTAAACGTTTTTCAACAAGACATCGATACTGGCCTATCCGAATATGCAGACAAATCTTTCTCCTACGTTATGTTGAACCAAACTCTCCAACAAGTGAAAAACCCAAGTTTCGTTCTAAAAGAAGCATTACGCGTGGGCAAAAAAGTCATCGTTAGCTTTCCAAACTTTGCTCATTACTCAGCCAGAATTTCAATATTTTTCAAAGGAAAAGTTCCTGTAACGCCGGCGCTTCCATATGCATGGTACAATACACCAAATCTGCATTTTTTAAGTATAACTGACTTCAAAAATTACTGCAAAAAGAAAAATATAACAATTGAAGATGCCGCTTTCACCGCACGAAATAAAAAAATTATGCTCCTACCGAATTTGAGAGCAGAATTCGGCTTCTTTCTCTTATCCAACAGGCTAAAAAACAGTAAAAATATACATTAACCTGCAATGAACGCAATAACCAAACCTATTTTTCAAGAAAATAAAGTAAGCCTTTTAATATGCACCATATTCTATTATCTGCCATACAAAAACAACTCCAACACATGAAAACAGGCTAATTCGCGGAAGAGCGGGGGTTGCCAAGCATGGCCAAAGGCGTAGGACTGAGGCTCCTATCCCATAGGGGTTCGTGGGTTCAAATCCCACCCCCCGCACTATTTTGCTAGCAAGTTTATGCTAAAATCCGCTCTTGTATTGTTATGATTGGTTTGCTTCTTTTTTTAGTATGAAGTGGCTGGTTCTTGTATTCTGCTAAATGTATGTGATTTTCAAGTGTTGCTTCTTGTTTCTGCACTAAATGGGATTAAAATTTCACGTGTTAACGGACGCGCTGCCGAAACAATACCCGCTATATTGAATACGAAAGCAGCAATTTCGGATGGTTTCGCGATTGATGCGCTAACTTTCAAAATTACTCTTCTCCCTCTGTCTTCAAATGAAACGTCTCTTATGGCAATTTGCGAGTTATCTAATTGTGCCTTTTCCAGTAACGCAACCGCCTTCTGCGCCTGCTCGCTTGTGGTAAAGTGGAGTTCCATCCGCGGAGCCATATTGTCCCTTAAAGCGTTGTGGTGCTTGTGTCTGTGCATTTCTGCCACTTGAGTGCTGAAGATATAGCGTTAAAATTAAAAGTTGCACCAATAGACTAAATAGGCTATTTAGCTGCTCTGCAAAACCGTTTTTTAGAAACCATTACGCCCTTTTTTCCGCTGGCTTTTTATTCTCACGCTGCCCACTTAATATTGTGAATTTGAATGCCGAGTATTTGTTTAGCCAAGCCCTGTAAGCTATGTGGTAAAAGCACAGAAGGCGCTAACTTCACATGCCCGAAATGCGGAACCTCCGTGTGCTTTTATTGCATGGCAGAAAAAATGCGCGCCGAGCGCAGTAGCCCAAAATGCCCGGTTTGCGGTGAATCGCTCACGTGAAAACTCCGCAAGCGGCTGAACGACCCGCGTTCTTTTGCCTCCCCCATATGCGCTTAGCTGCTGAGCGGTAGCTTTGAGAAGCAACTCTTTTATTGAATTCCTAATTTATTAACAATCACGGCGCAATAAGGTACCCGCCGCTTGGCTTGCCAGCTTTAGGCCTCTGTCTTTCCGTAAATCCATTATTACTGCCCAAGAAAGGGAGGATATAGAAAATTAAGAGAAAAGCAGTCATCAGCTTTACTTTAGCCGCTTTGTCTTTGATACTGCTCCTTTCAGCGGCGTTAATCTTGGACAGCTTCCACAACTTCAGCGGGCGGCAGTCCAATGCAAACGCGTGGCCCATGTTCCACCACGATTTGGCGCACACAGGCTTTTCCGCTTCAGCGGCGCCGAACACCAACCAGACCCTTTGGCGCTTTCACACAGGCGGACCGGTGGATTCCCCCGTGGTCTCCGAGGGCGTCGTTTACTTCGGCTCGTTAGACGACAAAGTTTACGCCTTAAACGCCACGACAGGCGCAGTCATATGGACTTACAAGACTGGAGCCAACGTGTTATCTCCTGCTGCTGTCGCCGAGGGCATGGTTTTCTTCGGTTCGGAGGACTTCCATGTTTACGCGTTGAATGCCACAACAGGCGCCTACATATGGAGCTATAAAACAGGGTACTTTGTGGATTCCGCAATTGCATACGCGGACGGCGTAGTCTATGCTGCTTCGGAAGACTGGAACGTGTACGCCTTTAACGCTTCTACTGGCACCGTATTATGGACTTACGCTACGGGCGGCCAAATTATGCTGTCTTCACCCATAATCGCCGGCGGCATGGTCTACGTGGGCTCAGAAGACCACTATGTTTACGCTTTGAATGCTACAACCGGCAGTTTGATGTGGCGCTACGCTACAGGCGACATGGTGGTCTCAACGCCCGCTGTAGCCGATGGCGTGGTTTACGTGGGCTCAAATGACCGCAACGTTTACGCTTTAAGCGCTTTCAATGGCAGTGTCATCTGGAGCTATGCCACAGACGGGCCTGTATTCTCTTCGCCTACGGTAGCAGATGGCGTGATTTATGTGGGTTCCTGTGATGGCCGGGTTTACGCGTTGGATGCTGCCTCTGGCGTAGTTGTTTGGAGCTACCAGACTGACGATATGGTGTCTTCCTCGCCAGCAGTGGCAGATGATGTTGTTTATGTGGGCTCAAACGACTGCAACATCTACGCTTTGAACGCGAAAAATGGCGCTCTCCTATGGCGCTACGCTACAAGAGATATGGTGATTTCTTTGCCAGCCGTGGCTTACGGCATGGTTTATGTGGGTGCATGGGATGGTTGCCTCTACGCTTTGGACGCCGCAACGGGCTCGCTTGTTTGGTGCTACAATACTGGCGGCGTAGTGGATTCCTCTCCAGTTGTTGCCTATGGTTTGGTGTTTGTGGGCTGCTGGGACGGTAACATCTACGCTCTAAACGCTACTACGGGCGCCGTGCCAATGGACGAATTTACCAGCTCTGTGGTTTGGCGCTTTTCGACTGGCAACAAGGTGCTGCTGTCGTCGCCTGCAGTTGCAGACGGCGTGGTTTATGTGGGCTCCTATGATGGCCAAGTTTACGCCTTGAACGCTTCAAACGGCGCCTTAATATGGAATTATACAACGGGCTTCGCGGTGGTCTCCTCACCTGCCATTGCAGAGGGCATCGTCTACATTGGCTCAGAAGACCATTATGTTTACGCTTTGAATGCTTCAACTGGCGCTGTGATTTGGCGTTACCTGACAGGCGGCCAGATTCACTTCTCCTCGCCTGCAGTTGCCGATGGCGTGGTCTATATCGGCTCAAACGACCGCAACATTTACGCCTTAAATGCTCATACGGGCGCTTTATTGTGGAATTTCACGACTGGCGACGCGGTGATTTCTTCTCCTGCCATTGTGGGCGGCAAAGTTTTCGTGGGCTCTTGTGACGGAAAGCTTTACGCGTTAACTGCTTCTTCTGGCGAGATTGCTTGGAGTTACCAGACGGGCGGCCAAGTTGCTTCTTCGCCTGCTGTGGCTGAAGGCTTGGTTTTCGTGGGCTCTTATGATGGGAAACTTTACGCTTTAGCGGCTTCTGACGGCAAGCTTGTTTGGGCTTTCCAGACTGGGGGTGCAGTTGCGTCTTCTCCGGCTGTTGCCGACGGCAAAGTCTTCTTCGGCTCTCATGACGGCAAAGTTTATGGTTTAAGCGCTTCAGACGGCAGTTTTGTATGGAGTTATCTGACGGGTGGCATGGTGGTTTCTTCGCCTGCTGTGGCTGGCGGCGTTGTCTATGTGGGCTCTTATGATCATGTGGTTTATGCTTTTGGTTCCAAGTAGCTGGCTAATTCCGCTGATTTTTCGCTTAGTATGGCTCGGCAATTATGCGCTTTGAAGTGTTCCCGTGTTTTCTCAACTGCACCGTGAGCGCAAGATACGTTTTTAAGCGCTTAAGCCTTGATATTCCCCTTGTCGGTTGATGCCCGATGCTTTTCAGGCAAGTTCAGAAGCATGGCGACAATTTCTCGTATGTAATAGCAGATGAGGCTGTCGGCGACGCGGTCGTGGTGGATCCGAGCTTTAACGCTGGCGAGTTAATCCGCATACTGCAGAAGGAGCGTTTAGCGTTGCGGTTTATTATTAACACGCATGGGCATTCTGATCACACTGCGGGAAACGCGGAGCTGTGTTCGATGTTTGCTGGCGCGAAGACGGTTGTGCATCGGCTTTCGCGTGTTCCCGCTGACCTGCTGGTGGATGACGGCGATGTGTTGTACGTGGGCGCTGTTCCTGTGAAGGTTATCCATACGCCTGGGCATACTCCTGATAGCATCTGCCTTTTGGTGGATGGAAAGAAGCTTTTGACGGGTGATACCTTGTTTGTTGGCGAGTGTGGTCGAACGGATTTGCCAGGCGGCAACGCCAGAAGCATGTACGACAGCCTATTCAACAAGTTGCTGCGGCTTGATGACGACGTTGAGGTTTATCCTGGCCATGATTATGGCGTGCGCCCAAGCTCAACGATTGGCGAGGAGCGGCGGTCAAATTACACTTTGCAGCCTCGGAGTCTGGAGGAGTTCGTGGAGTTTATGCGGACGCCCTGAGGCGCTGTCTGCTGGTTTTGGGTGTTTTTTGAGGGAAACCTTTAAGCCTTATCGGGTATATTTATAGTTCTGCTGGTGGATTTGTTGGCTGTTTCCTCTGATGCCAAGGTGAAGCGCAAGACTTTTGTGGCTCGCGAGGATTTGCTTGACCGTCTTAGCAAGGTTGCCGACGAGCGTGGCTATAGCCTATACGCTTTGGTGAACGACCTTTTCGATTTGGCTTTGCGGGCTGACGCGTTGGGTTTGGATTTGCGGCGTGTTTTGGATGAACGTGGCGTGCTGGAGACTGCTAAGCGAGCGGGTTTTGTTTTGGCGCTGGAAAGCCTCTGCTATGACATGAGCGATTTAGCCTATGAGAAGGCTAAGAGCAAAGCCGCTAAGAGCTGGTTTGATGCTGGGGTTTGGCTTGCTAAACGTTACGCCACCAGCGGCGTTAAGGATCCGCTTGAGGCTTTGCGGAGGGATTTAGGCACCTTCATGTGGAATGCCTCGCGCTTTTCGCTTGAGGGAGGCGGCGATAAGGCCTCTGTTAGTGTTTTTAGCCCAAGGTTCAGTGAGGCTTACAGTTTTCTGTTGGCTTCCTTGTTTGAGGGAATGTTAGACGCGCTTGGCTATGAAATTGCCGAGAAGGAAGTGTTTAAGGGTAATATTCGTTTGGAGGCTGTGAGGAAGAAGAGTAATGCCTGAAGGTAAAGGTAAGCGGCTGGTTTATGTTCCTGAGGATTTGATAGAGGATGTTTTGGAGGTTTCGCGTGGCAGAGGCGAGACCGTTGCCAAGTTCGTGGAGGAGGCCGTTAGATTAGCCGTTAAAGCCAGCAGCGTGGGGTTGACGCCTGAAAAAGCCGCTGAAGCATTGGAGGTTTTGCAAGCGCAGAAGGTGCTGGGCGGCGCTTTTGTGCCTCAGGAAGCGTTGGATTACATGCTGGAAACCGCTTACAAGACTGGGCGTGACGGGCTGCTTGCGAAGTGGTTTGAGGGCGGCGTGCTTCATGGAAGGTACTTGAAGGAGAGGTTCAAAGACCCTGTTGAGGCTTTGAAGTGTTTTCTTGAGGCGACACGTTGGGATTTGAATGAGGTTGACGCTGTACGGGAAGACGGTGAGGCGCGTTTGAGGTGTGTTTCCACGGCTTTGTCTTTGGAGTCCACGGAACTTCTGTGCAGGTTTCTGGAGGGCGTCGTGAAGGGTTTGGGCCTTGCGGTTCAGAATGTTGAATGCCTTAAGGGCATGGTTATATTGACTTTTAAGCTCTGAACTGGCTGTTGCGCATAATATCTATGTGTATATGTGGGTATTGGAAATGTGCACAGTTTCTAGTTGGAGTTAATTTTTGTTTACACTAGGTATAAATATGGTGTCTGCAGATAACCTTATACACAAAAAAATTAGGAGAAATACGAAAATGCAAAAAAGCAAGAAAACACTATCCCTGCTCATCACCGCATTGCTTACACTCTCAATGATAGTCGCTGCAGTGCCACTAGCAAGCGCTCAAACCTTTAGCATAAGCAAAATTGAATCACAAGATCCTCAGACATTTGTATGGACTGATATTACAACCAATCCTGCGGCATCCGTGGGAACAAAAATAAGGATAACCGTGATCGACGCAACGCCCGGTGGCTTGGTTAAAGTCTACTGGGATCAAATTAAAGACTGGGATGGAAAAGCTGGTTACGTAGCTGAAGACTACGCAGTAGGTACAACTGCAGTCATCACCTTTACGGTTCCTCAAGCTGTCAACGGTGTCCATAAGATCATCGCCAGAGATGTTGAAAACCCCTCTAAATCAGCTTATGCTGATTTCACTGTTAACGCATTTCTAATGGCGATGCCCTTTAGCGTGCTTCCAGGCGACACTATAAGCGTTTTTGGCTCAGGCTTCGCAGGCTCAAAAGACGTCAACATCCTCTTGTACGGCGCATTAATCGAGGACCCAGTAAATAACGAAACTGTTAGCGGTTCATGGGGAAGCCAACTTGGCAGCGGAGTTCTATCCAAGAAACCAATAAAACCCAACAGTGTGATGATGAACGTCACGAACTCCACAGGCAGTACCGTAGGCTACTTAGGCTTCGTTGATGATGGCAAAGGCGCGCTCAAATTGAACTATACAGATGGTAACACTACTGCTGTTAGTGGAAGCGGCACAATCGACTACGTAACTGGCGCAGTCGCCCTAAGCTGGAATTGGGCGCTGCCGGGAACACTGTTCGTAAACGCAACATACACATTCTATAACGCGACTAAAGCTTTGGCATCCGTAGCAACCGTTTCAAGCGAACTTGGAGGATTTTCAGAATCCCTTCAAGTGCCTACTACCGCATCCACTGGAATGTTAACCGTACTTGCGATTGACGGCAAGGGGAACACGGCTACTTGGTCTGTCACTGTGGTTAAATCAACGCTCACATTGACACCTTCCTCTGGACTGAGAGGCTCAACAGTAACCGTTAAGGGCAGAGGCTTTGCAGCCGGAGAAACAGTTGATGTCCTATGGTACATGAATCCATCCCAAACTCCACCTATGGCTGCACCTACCGGAACAAACTATGTCACCGTAGTTAATGACGCACCAGTTGCTACAGACGGCACCTTCACAGTAACCTTTACTGTGCCGACAGTAGCTGATCCCACAGCTCCCGGAACATACTACCAAGTTCTGGCAACAGACACCGCTTCTACGCCAAACAGTGCCTGGGCTAACTTTATGGTTGTCGAAACAGCGAAGATTACGCTGTCTCCCAAGTTAGGCTACGTTGACACTACCGTGGGCGTTACAGGCACATGGTTCACAAGCAACTCTAAGATAACAATAACCTTTGACACTACAACCATGAGCACAACACCATCATCCGTGTACACAGCTTCTGACGGCAGCTTCTACGCAACCTTCAAAGTTCCCAACGTCGCAGTTGGCGCCTACAATGTAACCGCCACAGACGCTAGAGGAGTAACTGCAACAGCCCTGTTCACACTTACCGCGCCAGTAGTTGAAATCCGCACACGAGCAACAACTTACGTGCAAGGCGACCAAATAAGCATCTACGTTAAATCAACAGAGTCAATAACCGGCTATAAGCTAGTAATCACAGACCCATCAAAAATCACCTTCTGGCAATATACAATACAAGCAAGTGACGTAGTCACAGACCCAATAACAGGATTCAACTACCTCAGCTGGACGATACTTCCACCTAAACTCACAGATGACGCCACCCTAGGCTCCTGGAACTTCACAGCCTACGACACTGCAAGCAAAGTTGCAGCGACAAACCTCTTCACAGTAGTCGAGAAACCCACATTAGCTTCAGTACAAGCCCAAATTAACGCATTAAGCGACAAGATTACCTCACTAGAGGGCAAAGTTAGCGCATTAGACCTTTCAGCCATAAACAACCAGCTAAACGCCATCCGCAGTGAAGTCTCAGGCATCAGCGGAGCTGCATCCAGCGCAGCCTCAGCAGCTAACTCCGCAAAGAGCGCTGCTGACTCCGCTAAAGCATCCGCCGACGCCGCAAAGGCTGCTGCTGACGCCGCAAAAGCATCAGCTGACAACGCAGTTAGCGCAGTTTCTGGCGCCACAAGTGCTGCCCAATCAGCAGCCAGCGCAGCAAACGCTGCAAAGTCGTCAGCTGACAGCGCAGCCAGCGCAATCGACGACGCCACCACCGCAGCTGAAGCCGCCAAGGCAGCAGCTGAAGGCGTCTCAATGGCTGTTTGGGTAGCGGTTGTCCTCTCATTGGTAGCCGCAATCGCAGCCATCTTCGCTGTAATCACCATCCGCGGAAAAATAGCAGGGTAAACAACTGAGCGGCCGTGAAAACGGGCCAACTCAACTCCCCCATTTTATTTTTTTAGAATTCTTCAAGCAATTTAATTATTTAAATAGCAAACTTGGATCGAGTAAACTTTGTTCTTACCAGAGATGCTATATCTTATGAAAGCGCCATTTTACCCAACAAGCACGATAAACGCAAAAGCTAACTCCCGCTGAGCCTTTTTCAGGAACGTATTTGAAGCTCAATTTCAGGGTTTACATACAAAATGGAAGATTGCTGCTTTCATAAAAGCTGTTTTATAATCCAAAGATCGCCAGCAGGCTCTGATTTATCAGCAGGAGCGCTCCCTGCGCTAAGCAAAGCAAACCCAGCACAGCCATAACGGGCCAGGAACCTAAAATCATCCCGAAAAACTTAGCTAAGTCCTCAGCAAACTTGAAGATTAGAAACACAATCACGGCTGGAACAAGAAACACCACAAAATAAATCCACAGCGAGGAAATACCCAGCACTGTTTCAGGCAGTGGGAAATACCAGTACAAAAGCCCAGCACACGCCAAGCCCGCCGCTAAACCCAGCAGGGCGCTGAAAGGCACTTGGCTCAAAGGCTTAAGCACCAACCCCAAACCCGTAACAACAAGCAAACCCCAAACTTCAAAATTCGCCGTTTGCCCAAGAAAAACAACCACTCCAGCCGCCAGCAGGACCAAGCCCACAAAAAACCCGAAGAACCCTACCGCCTTGGCGACCGTGCCCGCCGTGCCCTTCGCGAAAACGCCCGCAAGCTTAGCTAAAGCCACAACCCCGCCTAAAATCAAAATATACGGCGCTAAAATAGCCAAAACCGAAAGGTCCAAACCAACCAGTGACGACAACATCACACGGCCCACGCTTCATACATGCGGAATAAGCACATTTAAAACTATCCACAAAAACACCTCAAAACCAAACCATAGCTCTTAAATCCTTGGTTTGAGGTAACTGCCGTTTATGCTTGGCGCGACTGTTAAAACAAAAGAATATGCGGTGTCAGTTACTCCAAGATAGAAGCCTTTGCATTCAATTTCCTGACCCAACGCAAGCTGTGGATCATCCAGATAATCATAGCCAACGCAGATACTGTTGCTGCCAAAAACCACGCAGCCACCTACCGACGAATTAAGATACTCCTCGCTTGTCCACAGCACTTCAGTTATATTCAACCGAACAAAGAAGCGCCAGATATGATAGTTGGTGGCGACTAAACCGCTAGTGACATGATTCCGCTCAACTGAAGTAACGATGCCCCTAACCGCGAGATTAGCATCCCTGTGAAGCGCATCCTGCGGATACATGTGCTTAACAACAAGTTCTTGATTAAGGAAGAACGCGCCAGCAACCACCAAACCCGCAGCGACAACGGCTATAATAATCCAAGATTGCTTCCTCATGCACCGTTCGCCTTTGAGTTGCGCCTCTTAAAGTAAAACAGCACGCCTGCAACCGCCAAAACGCCAGAAACGCCTAAAGCAATCAAGTATTGCAAGCCTATCGACACGGTGCCCGTTTCAGGCTGCCGCCCTATCGCGTAAAGATACCCATCATTTGAGCCCACAAACAACAGCCCTTCTGAAATGGCAGGCGAAGACCGCACAGCGCCTCCTGTCCTGTACTCCCAAATCAGCGCGCCAGTATAAGCGTCCAGAGCATAAATGTGCCCATTATCAAAGCCGAAGAACACCTTTCCATCCGCTATTGCAGGTGAAGAAATTGAACCCTTGCCTTCCACAGGGTAACTCCACATTATCGCGCCATCGGTGGCATTAAGCGCATAAGCATGCCTGTCAGTGGGCACATAAACCCTGCCGTAGGCAACAGCAGGCGAAGCTTCCGTGACACCATCCAACTGCTGATTCCACGCAGTCATTCCAAAGTCATTCATGGCGTACACTGTGCTGTAACCTTCTGGATTAACATTAACCGCGAACACTTTGCCATCGCTGACCACTGCCCCACTCTTTAGCAAGTCAACGCTTGAAGGGCCAATTGTGACCCAGAAGCGTCCATAGCCATTTGCAGCTTCAAAACCGTTACACCCAAACGTTTCGCCCGTGGCAGCCAAAGCCAGAATCAAGTTGCCATCATAAGCCAAAGGCGCTACACTGCCAGAACCGCGAAGGTTAACCTCTTCATTATAGAGGTTCGCACCTACCTCCAAGTTAAAAACATGAACGCTACGTTTCCCGTTCACGAAGACACGCGAGCCCACAACCAGCGGAGAACCGAACCCTGCCTCTTCGCCAAGCGGCTGCCGCCAAACCTGCGTTCCCGACTTTGCGTCAACAGCGACAACATCGCCTAGCTTGCAGGTTACGAGAACTTTGCCTGAAGCAACCGCAGGTGAGCTTATGCCTGCGCCCAAGTGGACCCGCCAGACCTCTCTGCCAGAAGCAATGGTAACCGCGTATAGGTAGCCTTCTTCTGAACTGAAATATACTACGCCTTCAGCCACAGTAGGCGAAGAAGTAACTGCGCCTCCAGTTTTGAACCTCCAGAAAAGTTGGTTGCTGTCTGGCGCGTCCGCTTCAGCATAGCCTGTTCTCGCCGCGTTGGCTCTAAACATTGGCCAATCATAATCGCCATTAACTGTTTCTTCATTAAACTCAAAAGCTGAAACAGGCCTCATCAACGGGTAGCGGTCAATGTTGTTCTCGTTGATGTAGTAGGGTGTGTCTCCTATTCCTGAATTGCCGCTCTCTGAGGCGTTTGGGTACCGTTTAGTATAGTCGCTCCAGTAATTTCCCGCGGTGCCGTTATCCCAGACGTTTCCGCCTCCAGGCTTCGTTTCCTGCAGCGACCATATACCGGGAATAGAGACTGGTAGTCGCTCGCTTTTGTTGCTGACAAAGTTGTTAAGGTAAATCTTGTTGTTGTTCTGGGTTCCCTCCAGACGCAAGCCCCATTCGCTGTTTCCTGTAAAATTATTTCCAATCAGAAGATTATCCCCTGAATCAGCTATCAATATGCCTACACCGTTGGCCGCTACGTGATTTTGCAGAATCTTGTTGCTGTTTGCGTTATACCATAACTTGACTCCATTTCCTGCAGTGCCGGTTATCCTGTTAGCCACTATACTATTGCCCATAGAATCAAAAACGCTTATGCCTGTTTGGTTATTGTCAACTACCATATTATTGAGGATGGTTGAATTTCGCTCGCCGCAAAGATCCATTCCATCTTCAGTGTTGCGCGCAATCACATTGTCAAAAATGTTGTTAGCGCTTGAAGACAAGGCGTAAACGCCAATCCTGTTTTCTGCTATGTTATTCAAAGCTATTGTATTGTTTTGTGAGTTTTCCAGACTTATGCCTTCCTCGTTGTTTTCAATGGCGTTTTCGCTGATGAGGATGCGCTGGCAGTTAATTAGATAAATGCCCTTTTCACATTCCTTAACGCTGTTCCTGACAACCTCTGATTCCGTTGTATTAACAAGAAGAATGCTATTTCCATTGTTGGTTAAGTTTAACCCTTGAACTTTCATATTCGTGCAGTTTATAAGCGCGACAAACCCCGCGTCAGCCGGCACGGTTCGGCCCGTTTGGTTTACCCAGTAGATTACTGGCTTGCCGTTCACCGTGTTGGACGCGTCAATGTCATTTATGTAGCTACTTGCCAACCAGAGGTTCCTTTTGTTATTGCGCATACTGTTATTTCTTAACATGTTATTGTACGAGTTGCCTAAACGTATTCCGACAGTGTTGCCTTCAACAATGTTGTCTAAAAATTTATTATCACTAGAAGTTCCGCTAACAAAAAACTCAGAAAAGACTTCTATGCCGCAGTCAAAATTAACTACTCTAATATTTCTGATTGTAACACCTTGCGTGTTTCTAAGAAAAATTCCAATGGAGCTTCCATTGCCCATAATAGTATAGCCTGCGCCGTCAAACACGATGTAATCGCGTTCTATTACAATTGTGTAGCCCGAGAGGTTCGCAGTTAGCGTGTACGTGTTCCCTGAACGTTGAATCGGCACTGTTGAGGGGTCGATGCTTCCATCGCTTTTTATGGTAATCGCAGGCGAGGGGGTAGGTAATGGCAAGAAGTTAGCCTCTGCCTTCCAGTTAAATTGTAAACTAAAAGTAGCTGATAAAAGGATCACAGCTGCAAGTGTTGACAACAAAGTTGTTTTCTTCATAGCTTCTTACCCTTTTGGCGCTTTTTGAAGTAGACCAGTCCACTTACTGCAAAAGTGATTGCCGCGATTGCAACGGCAATAAGCGCTGTTACGGTCGCTTGCTCTGGCGTGGGCTCTGTGCTTAACGAAGGGGATGCTGTGGAAGGCGGAGTCGACGTGGTGGGTGGCCTGTTAATATTCTGTGTAATAAGTGGATAATAATCTTTGTTATCTCCGTCTATGATGTATGGGGTATCTCCTATTCCATCATTATCCGCGTCTATGCCAGAATAATCATCCCAGTTGTTGCCTAATGTACCATTATCCCATACCACAATATCTGTGCCCATCCTCGTTGTAGACGGGTAATTATACGGGCTCTTTTCCTGCGCTACCTGCTTAGTATTATCAATAAACAGGTTGCCGAAAACGATGTTGCCGACGCCGCTGACAACCAAGTCTCCGGCGTTCGGGAAAATCAGAAGCGCGGCTCCAACAGTGTTTTGCGTGATACTATTGCCGTAGACTGTTGCGTTGTTGCATGCTTCTGCAAATCTTATTCCGCAACTGTTACCAGTTATGCTGTTGCCGCTGATCAGGTAGGGTCCGTAATAAACAAGATTTAATCCATATGTGTTATTGGCGATTTGGTTTTCGGTCACAGTTACGTTTCTGCATGCACCGATGTTTACGCCGTATCCATTCCCAATTATTCTGTTGCGTGTAATAATGATGTTTTGTGTATTATACCCCGAGATGCCCACATTGTTTTTGGTTATGTTGTTTTCCGATATGAGCAAGTTGTTTCTCTGGGGTCGTATGCCTTCCGAATTGTTAACGATGTTGTTATTAATTATCTTGCAACCTGACGGGTATGGTTCATCATAATAGTTTGCAACTGCAATTGCCACTACGAAATTTGTTATTGTAAAACCTGAAACAGTGCTGTTCGGCGCTGCAAGTCTAATCGCGATGCCATTCTCATAACTTTCATTGGTGGCGCCGAGAATCACCGTGGCTGCTGGATCTTCGCCAATTAAAGACAGCGTCTTATTTACCACAATCGTCGTGTTTTCATCCACCAGATACGTTCCCGATTTAACAAACACGGTATCTCCGTCAACTGCGTGGGTTATTGCCTCCTGAATTGTGGGATAATTATCTGGCACAACTATAGTGTATGCCTTAACCGTAGATGTGAGATTTATTTTATCGGTTGAAGAGAAAAGCAGCAACAGAGCAAGTGCTTTAAGCAAAAGAGTCTTGTTCATGCTTTTCACTATTATGTAAGGTGTAGAGGAGCATATTTCACTCTTCTCGCGGAACATTTTGTTCTGCTAAAGGAACACACGTTAACGCGCCTAAGGGAGCTACCGCAAGAGTTTGCAGCTAATACTCATTCAAATTTAATAATCCACTTTTCCGAAATCGTTCATGCACATGATTATTGAAACATGAAAAGTTTAATTGCTGTAGCCGCATTAAGTAAGCATTTACAATCGCGGGGCTGAAAAGTTGAAAGGCAAATTGGTGCTGGTAACAGGCGGCGCCTCCTTCATAGGAAGCCATCTGGTTGATGCACTGATAGCCCGGGGCGCCGAAGTCAGGGTTGGCGACGACTTTTCCAGCGGAAAACTATCAAATTTAGAATATCCGTTAACAAAGAAAGGCTCAGACATATGGGTTCATAATGGATTAACAGTGTACCGCGGCGACCTTAAGGATAAGAGCTTCACAAAACGCATGGTTGAAGATGTCGATGTAGTATTCCATCTTGCTGCGCTTCATGGAGGACGAGGCTACATTGCGTCGCATCCCGCTGAGTGCTGCACAAACATGATTTTGGACCAATTAGTCTTCGAAGAAGCATGTAAAGCCGGCGTAGACCGCGTATGCTTCGCAAGCTCCGCCTGCGTATACCCTGCCTATCTCCAAGAAAAGTCGGGTTCCAGCTATCTGCTTAAGGAAGACGATGCTGACCCCTTCATGCGGGACAAGGCGCTTGCTGATTTGGAATACGGCTGGGCCAAGCTAATGGGTGAAATGGCCCTGCGCGCTTACCACAGGGAGTATGGCATGAAAACCGCGTCAGTGCGGATATTCACGGCTTACGGACCGAGAGAAAACGAAACCCACGCCATTATTGCCCTAATAGCTAAGGCATTCATCAAAATGGACCCTTTTGTCATATGGGGCACCGGCGAGCAAGACCGAAACTTCACTTATGTCCAAGACATAGTTGACGCCCTCATATTGGCTTCAGAGAAAATCGAAGATGGCTCCGCCGTGAACGCGGGACGTAGCGACCGCCTAACGCTTAATCAAGCTGCTGAATTAGTGTTTGACATAGTAGGCTGGAGGCCAAAGCGTATCATCCATGACTTGAGCAAGCCTCAAGGCGTCGCATCAAGAGCTGCAGACTTGACTAAAGCGCTTCGCATCTTGGGCTGGGCTCCCAAAGTCTCTTACAAAGAAGGCTTCCAAAAAACCATCGACTGGTATTTCGCAAACCACGATGTCGCCGCGGTTAAGGCAA
Source organism: Candidatus Bathyarchaeota archaeon (assembly GCA_026014545.1). GTDB lineage: Archaea > Thermoproteota > Bathyarchaeia > Bathyarchaeales > Bathycorpusculaceae > JAOAIV01. The sequence goes on along the minus strand of JAOZIH010000002.1, from coordinate 3,703 downwards.
ATTTGGAGAAAGCGCTTTTCGAACGCTGAGCCATGGCTTACCTTTAAAAAAATTTAAAACAAGTCAGCGCAGTAATGAAGAAGCAGATGGCTAATAACTTAACGGCAAGTGCATCGGGTCAGCTTTCTGGTAAAGAGCGCGTAGCACTCATAATGCCCGTTTACAACGAAGCAGCTACAATTGAAAGCACCATAAAAGAACTTTACGAGAAAGTAGCCAGCAAAATGGGCAACATTGACATATGGGTTTTTGAGGACGGCAGCACCGACGGCACCAAAGAAGTTCTTCGCAAGTTAGCGGCGGAGTTCCCGCGGCTCCGCGTTAGGATGGCTGCGGCAAAGAAGGGTTATCCCCGCGCTATGCGAGAAGCTTTTCTCAGTATAAGCCCAGCTGATTACGAGTATGTTGTAGCCATCGATTCGGACGGGCAATACGAGCCGAATGACCTTTTCCGACTGTGGCGGATTATGCAACGCTACGCTCCTGACATTGTTATGGGCTGCCGAGTTGTTAGACGGGAGCCTCTGTATCGCCGTTTTCTTTCAAAGGGGCTTCAGCTTCTGGAGCGCATGATGTTTCCCCTGCAATGTAGGGATGTTACAAGTGTTATGCGCCTCATGCGGGTTCCTTTAGCGCAGGATGTGGCTAAGGAAGTTAAGTATTCACCGTATAACTTTTGGCTCGAGTTCACTGCGCGTATGTCCGTGAAGCGTTATAGCGTTATTGAGGTGCCAATTGCCTACCGGGCGCGCTCAGGAGGTAGCAAGGTGTATAGCTTGCGAAAGATGCCCAAGGTTGTGTTGTCCGAGTTTCGTGCGCTCCGCGCTGTTAAGCAGGAATATAACGGTAAACGCCTCAAACAGCCTAATCCATAATGCATTTTTTTCCGTTGCTTGTTTAGAAAACTTCATTGCAGCTTTCTTCTGTTAGCTTCTAAATTCCCATGTTCTGTGTTATGTGTCTCATTGTATTTTTTGAATGAGAAAATTTCTTCAAAAGAGACGCCAAGCCAAATGACGCTTATGCAGCCTACGGCGACGACAGGTAGCGCTCCTATGATGTGGCTTATTAAGCCGATGGATAACAGCACATCCATTTCTGTTACGCCAAGCATGGTGAAAATCAGCGCCCAAAAGGCTTCGTATGATCCGACATAGCCTGGTGTTGCAGGTAATATGTGCGAAAGCGACATGAGCGTTCCGCCAAGCGTTGCGGCTGCAATTGAAATTGGGTAGTTGAATGCCATAAATACGAAGTAGATGGCGGATGTATGCACAAGCCATGCAGCCCAAGTCAGCGAGAAGTTCACGGCGAGCATCCTGGGGTTTTGGCTTAGCCCTTGTAGCCCCTTGATTAGTGAACTTGCGAACTCTGCAATTCTTGCAGAGTATTTCTTAACAAAAGGAATTTTCGATGTAACCTGCATTACTAGTTTGATAATTGCCGCTTCTTTTTTTGTTCCTACAACTATAACTGCAAGTATCGCAATGATGAGCAGAGCTACAGCCGTGAAGATATTCGCCACCAACTGATCCAAGCTTGTTTGCGTGGATACAATCAGCATTGTGGCGACTCCTATGGTTAGAAGTCCTATTAGGTCAAGGGTTCGCTCCACGACTATTGATGAAAAGGCTGGTGCGAAACCTGTTTTTTCTTTTTCTCCCAGCACATAAGCCCTTGCGAATTCACCTATTCTGATCGGAATTAACGTGTTAACCATGGAGCCGAGGGCTGTAGACCAGAACGCGTTGCTAACGTGTATCCCATTTTTAACAGGCTTCAGCAGTAGCTTCCAGCGTAATGCCTTTACGGCATATGCGGGTATAATGACAACTGCGGATACTGCAAGCCATAATGGCGACACAGAGCTTATCTGCTCTATTATTTTGTCTATTCCCGTCCACCAGAGCAAAACGATGAGCAGGAGGACGCCGATGACGAGAGAAACGCCAATTCTAATTATGTTTCTTTTGCTGAGACTCAATAGCCTTCACTTAAGTCTTGAATAAGATAACGGGTAATTATTAAAAAGTATCTCGGCTGGCTGAATCCCTTTTTGTTGTCGACGCCGGCTTCGAAATTTTCATTTTGCACAAAAGCATTATGAGTCGAGAACTCTATTTATAGGCTGGGTTAGTGCTGACTATGCGGCAGGGATAATTAAAAAATGAAGTCCACAGTAAAGCAAATAGCTAAGCAGCGAATAAGGATACTCTTCCATCAGGCTCAACGCGTCCATAAAAGCAATCCTCAGCTGTCCCGCCGCTATATAGCCACCGCCAGAAAAATCGCTATGGCTACAAAAATACGCTTACCAACAGTTTATAGACGCCAGATTTGCAGAAAATGCAATACCCTACTCGTGCCCGGTGACAATTGCCGCGTACGCATAAAGCAAAAACGAGAGCCTCATGTAGTAATAACCTGTCTAAACTGTGGACGCAAGACCCGCATCATGTTAAGAAAGAAAAAGGAGACAATGAAATTTGAGTCAAATAACCAGTCGAATGAAGCGTCATATCAAGTATAAGTTGAAAGACGAGAGTCCAACCATATGGATTGGCAAGGAAGGCTTGACGCCTCAGCTTTCAAACGAGATTGAGAAGCAGTTGACGCAGAAGAAAATGCTTAAAATAAAAATTTTGAAAACCGCCTTAGAACATGAGACTACTCAAGCGATAGCAGTGAAAGCAGCTGAGCAGGTTGGCGCAGCGTTGGTGGAAGTTAGAGGGCACGTTTTCATTATTTACAGGCGACACAAAAAGTCTGCTTCATGATGATGCTTTGCCTTTGAGGATTTTCAGCATCGTCCTCGCATTCTCCAGCATCGCCACATCATTGTTAAAGAACACATAAGCCTTTTCCGGTTTCGCCTTCACAATCTTCTCCGCGGTCTCTTCCAGTTCTCTGTCGCTGTAGGTGTAAGCGTACCATTCTGTTCTCCCATGCATTCTTTCGTAGACCAAACCGCTTGTGTTGAATACGCTGAGCGGAAAATCTGGCGAATCCACACTTACCAATGTAATCCCCACTTTGGAAGCCCAGTTAACCCATGCATCATTAAACCATTCGAGGTTTCTAACTTCAAGGGCAAATCGCCTTCGAAGACCCGTTTTCTCAGCAAATTCTTCGATAAGGGCGGCTTCAGATTCAGGCGTTGTTCTCGGCGGAAGCTGAAACAGATAAAAATCTATACACTCATCGAGAGGAGCGAAGAGTTCGCGGAACTTTTGCCAGGTATTTAATGCCTTTTCGCTGAATTTGAATGTATGCGTTATGAGACGGTTTACCTTAACCGCCCATCTCAAGCTTTTGCCCTTCTTGGCCCATGATTTGATCTTGCTGCTTAAGGGGGACCTGTAAAAGCTTGCGTTCAATTCTACAGCGTTTAGACGTGCGTTTGTGACAAACCAGTCTAAGCTCCGCTTTTCATTCCATGGGTAATACCAGCCAGAAGTGCCAACGAAGAACTCCATGCTTACCAATATTAATTCAGTTTCTCAAATTAAATATTATGCACCTTTAAACACATCAAACTATGTTATTTAACGAAAATCTTCAAGCCTAAAAAAGCGGCAAAGCAGCAAATAATAGTAAAATGTACAGTGCATTACCCTAACAATCGCTACAAAAACCCTTATAACAGAGGACACAACACTTATATTAGCGAAACTCACTTCTAAAAGAATCCAGCAATTAGGAT
>JAOZIH010000001.1:273807-508422 GCA_026014545.1 Candidatus Bathyarchaeota archaeon | reverse complement strand
GTGTAATAATGCTGCGTTTTTGCGCTTTTTCCACTCGCGAGTGGATACGCCCTCAAAAACCCGAAAAGAAACCTTGCGAGCTCTCTTTTTTCTCAAGTGGCTCTGGATTCAACTGTCCCATTTCCCTCAAACAATGTTTTTCCCCCACGTGTTTTCCCCAACTTTTTCCCCCAAGGCATCAGCAGTTTTTCCCCCAGAAACGTTTTTTCCCAAACTCTTTTTCCCCGATGTTTTCCCCAGAGTATCAGGCTTTTCCCCCAAGCAAGGTTTTTCCCCAAATCTTTTTCCCCAGAATTTTTTCCCCAACTTGACCAAGTTTTCCCCCAGACTATTCACCATTCTTTTACCCCAAGCATTTTTCCCAAAATTGTCTTTGGCTATTCCCTCAGAGTCACATTTCCCTAACTTTCCCTCAAACTTTTTTAATAGCTTTGATCCAAAATTACAATACCTTAAAATAAAGCAAATATGAATAATACAATGTTCTCTTTTATCTAGTGGGTTGTCTTGGAAGCACATTCATCACCAAAAACAGGCTGCAAAAGCCTAAAGGTAAAATGAATATGATCAGACCAGCCTCGTCTATTCGCCCAACACTCTGGTTTTCCTATATCATGAAGCAGCGCGCATAACCGGAGAAAATCCAACTCCGAAATCAACTATCAAGCGCCTCATTAACCAATAGTTAAACCAGAATATAGTTAAACCAGAATATAAATATAAGATTTTGCGAATATGAATCAGTAAATCTTTTTAAAGATACATTTTTTAATACAGTTCGTTTTAATTATACATATACCAATTAAAAAATAGAAAAAATAAGGCACAAAGCAAAAAATTAGTACTTGATTACGCGGGTGTGCTCTTTGTCAGGGGAAAAGAAGAGGCTTAAATGCCAGGTTTGCGGACGAGAAATTACAGAAGATGAGTTTGAGGCTTATGATGGTTTGTGCTGGGAATGCTGGGACGACCAGCTAACCGAAGAATCAGACGACATGTTCGGAGACCTAATGTAAAGGGAGACCAAGATGAGAAAGCTCTATCTTATTCTCCTGCTTCTCCTCTCAATAATCATTGTTGAATCCTACCTTCTCTTATCCTCTTCTAGAAAGCCAGAAAAAATCGTCATTACATCCCAAACAAACGAGAGCCTTACAGAAGAAACCATCAAATCCATTTCAGGCGAAAGCGCGGCTGACGAGGAAAACACGACAGAGTATTTCTTCAGCGGTTTCCTCCTGAAGAGAAACTTCTACTGCAACACTTTTCGGCCGGAGCTCAGCGGATTCATGGCTAAAACAATCATCGAAAAAGTAAACAATAACTCATGGAGCTACGCTCACTTCTTCGGAATAGAGAGTAACCTGTATGATAGGAAAGTTGAGTATGGCGAGGAATTCTCGTATTACTTCAAAATTGAGGAGGGAATCTGGAGGCTTCTGACGGATGAGCAATATGCTTTTGAGGCTTACCGGGTGGATGGCACGTTGCTGTTTGTCGTAAAGGGTGCAGACGAGGTTTATGTGACAAGGGTCTATGCGCTTATGCCTAGCTTCATTTTTGAGAAGGAGACAGGCTTGACGGATGAGATGGAAAGCTGGTTCTCATTAACATACCCATTAAATATTGCGTTAAAATGAGGTTGGCGTTTGAAGGTGGGTTGGCGTGTGGATTTGCGAGTTTTGTGGTCACAGAAACCCTGAGGATGTGGATGTTTGTGAGGAGTGCGGATGCTACAGGGAAGAATGCGCCTATGACGCTTTAGCAGACGAAGAAGACGTATAAGCAGTTTTTGTCGTGGGCTCGGTTGCTAGTAGGGTGTTAGGATTATGCGTCGTTCTCTGCGTGTTACCTCTGTTTCGATTATCTGCTTCTTCATTGTTTGCAGTGGGTTCTTGAAGGTTAAGAGTTTGGTGGCTTCTGGGTAGCCTATGTTGCAGACGATGTAGAGCCAGTAGTTGTCGGGGTGTCGTTCGGCGAATAGTGCTTCGTCGTCTGTGAGTTCGCCGTGGATTTGGTTGCCATAGTGGCCCTTGACCTTTATGTAGCGGGTTTCGCCGTTGCCTCGGCTTTCTAGGTCGTAGTGGCAGTATTCATGCACGTTCTTGGGGACGCGATCGTTTCTCTGTTCATACGCTATGGCTTTGATCATTGACATTATTTCTCTTCTTCTCCTAAATATCTGGTGCCCAAGGCGCCAGCAAACCCCGCGCATGGTTCTGCAGCTTGTCTTTTAATGGTGCTGTGGTTTCTTGAAAAGGCTGATCCCGTGACTATATGAGGCGGTTTGAATCAGCCATAAGGAACAACCTCTCTTTTCTAGGCCTAATTATCACATTATTTTACCCCCCATCTAAATGGGACACTAAGTGCGACGTTTAGGAGGGGGGTGCCTCCTTTGCCTTTTAAATTGCTCCGTTTTTATCTTTACTTGTGTCTGGCTTTTTTAAGCGCGTGTTTGATAGGCTTAGGCTGTTTTTGCCTGCTAAACGTAAAGGTGCCTGGGTTGAGCTGTTGGATTTGCAGTTTAGGGTGGCGCCGGTGGGCGCAGTCGTAAAGGGCGAGGTTTTTAGCAATTACAATCTTGGATCAGTCGGCTGTTTTTGTTGTTGATGAAGGCGGCCGAGGCTTGTATGTTGTTAGTGAGTTCTCGCTGACCTGCAGGAGCAGCGCATCTGCAGCTTGTTGATTGAGAACCTGTATTTTTCTCTTAATCCGCTGGCTAAGATGGATGATCCTTTGAAGTATATTGCGCAGTTCCTTTGGGAGTCAGCTGAGAATTTAGTGTTAATGGGTCAGGTGTAGGCGGGCTTCAAGAAGCTTAAGTGCTTATCGCTAGGGGAGCGTTTTCAGTTATGGTTCGTTGCATATTCCCCTGTTGGATCGGAATGTTGAAGAGGTTTCTGTTAGGAGTTATGCGGTGCCGGCGAATGTTATTCGCAGGTCGTTTACGGAGTATGATTGGCTTGAGACTAACATTTGTTTTGGCAGTGATTATCTGCTGCGTAGTTACGTGTAGAAGCTTGCTTAGCGTGGTAGTAAGGGCGTGGTTGTTGTGTGTTGAAGGTGTAGCTGGAGCTTTATCCATGTAATGTACTTCTTCGTTGGTTTGTTCTCATTTGTTGCTGCTTTTTATGACTGTGATGGTTGAGTTTGCGGTGAATGGGATGTTTGAGGAGTTTGTTGTTGTGCTGTGGAAGCTGCTTGAGGATTTGCTTGTGCGGATGCAGTAATTTGAGCAAGCAATTGTGAAAGTGGTTGCTGGCTTGCAAGGAGCTTGGCCATAGTTTCTTGCATCTGCCGGAATTGCTGCTTCAGCTCGGCTATTTCGTCTTCTTTTTGCTTTTCTAGGTCAAGGGCGTATTGTCTGTCAAGCGCTAAGCCGCAGAAGCTGCAGTAGACCGTGCCAGCTGGGCTCTCGCGGCTGCAGCGTGGACACTTGATAAGCGATACCACGCCTGATGTTTCGCTTACGGGCTTCTTGCCATATAGCTCTAGCACTGCGTCTTCTAGGTCGCGTGCTGCAAAGTGTACGTAGCGGGCGCTCATTTTGCTGCCGTGTACCCAGCCTGCGTACTTCTCAAGCTTAGCTTCGGTGAAGGTTTTCGCCAGCTGCGTCAGCGTTGTGTGCCTAAACAAGTATGGCCATACGGCCTTGCCTAGGCCAGCGTGTTTTGCTGTGCGTTTGATTATTTCGCGGAAATGGCGGTAGGTTAGTCTTCTGCCCTTGTAGTTATGTGCTATGGAGCACCATAGTGGCGCATCGGGCTCTGCGCGGTATGGGTGCTCCTTCAGCCACTCCAGCAGCGGCCTGTGGCTGGCTACAAGCGGCAGCACCTTTAGTCCTGTTTTGCCGTTGACGCTGATTAGGCAGTAGTTCACCTTCTCCTTTACGACCGCGTCGTTTACCACGCGCATCGTCTCCGCCTGCTTAAATTTAACGCTGGATACGCGCATGCTCAGCAGCTCGCCTGGACGCAAGGCACCCTCAAACAGCACATAGAGCATAGCCCTATCGCGTCTGTTGTCCGCCGCCTTCACTATAGTCTCAAAATCCTCACGTGTCAAAAGCTGCTCTGGCGTGACTCGCTCGTCCTTCGCTTTTATCGACAGCTTGATCCAGGCTACTTCAGGCGGCACTGGCGTATCACGCGTGCAGCATCCGTGCTTGGCGTACTGGACGAGTTTGCGTAGAATCAGCTTCTTATCATGTTTGGTCCATTCGCGCCATCTCTGGTTCGCGTGTATAGCGGCGACTACACGCTCTATATCTGCGCGTGTCGCATCTGCGAGGCGGAAGTCTATTAGTCTTAGTAGCGCGGGGATGTGGCTGGCGGTTTTGCTTATGCGGGCTTGGCTTAGTCCTTGGCTTGTGATGTGGTCTAGGAAGCGTAGCGCTATCTCGCCGTTTTCGCCGAATGTTGCTATTGAGCGTTTGTAGCGTTTTATGCGCTGCGGGTAATCATATATCTCGTTCAATCTTTTCCCTATAGAGGGAAGTTTCTGAATATTAAAAGGTGAAAGAAGGTTAAAAGGTGAAGGAAGGGTGTTGTACCCAAAAGGTAGGCGCCGGGAATGGGATTCGAACCCATGCGGACCCGAAGGGTCCACGGGCTCTCAAGGCCCGCGCGTTATCCACTCTGCCATCCCGGCTTTCTCTGTGTAAATTAGGGTTCTTGTTTATTTCTGTTTTCCGTTAATAAACGGCATTAGACAAGAAAAAGTAATTAGATGCCACGCGGTAAGTGGGACTCTTATGAGTAAAACCGTAGCTGTATCAATGAGCTGGGCGTTGTTGGAGGCGATTTTTGAGGGCGCACGGCGGCTTTATCCGCGGGAAACGATTTTGCTTCTTCGCGGCAAAAAACGTAAAGACCTGATACTCATCGAGGAGCTTGTTGTTCCGCCTCTGGCTACCTATGGCAACGGCTTTGCTAACCTTCCATTGCACATGTTACCCATAGACTTTTCCATTATCGGCACGGTTCACTCTCATCCCTCCGGTAATTTGGAGCCTTCCGATGTGGACTTCAACCATTTCTTCGGGCGAATACTCATGATTGTAGGTTACCCATTCACTGGCGCCGAGAACATTGCAGTTTACAACTCAAAAGGCGAAAAATTACCGCTACAACTAACCGAAGGCTAAAACGCTAGAATTAAGTCGAGAACCAAAACAAAGCCGCCAGTGCCTTCATATTTGGCGGCTATTAGTGGTTCATTGCAGAAACCTATAGAGGGGGTCTATTCCTTACTAGCGCTTTACAAAATCATTCTATGCAAAGACTGGCGCTTTAAATAAGGCTGCTATAGATTGTTCCGAGCATCAGTGCTACGTCAAGCTTGACCGAAGCGTTGAATGCGCCTTGCATTTTCGTATGCTTGCAGAAATTCTGCTGCGAACTTGTCGGCGTGCTTTTCTGTGCCCCTGTGTTGCTTGTCCACGGGCTGCGTGCGCAAATGATGATAAAACTCGTGCAAAATAACAAAGGGATTCCTCATAACGTCGCTATCAAGCAATGCGATTGTTTCATTTTTAGTCGTATAACAGCCCAAAGCATTCCTTCTGTGCCCCTTTGGCAAGCCCACCTTCAACTTCGGCGTGCTCACACCATAGTTCTCGGCAAGAAGCGCAAGTGCTTCTTCTGCCTTTCCATTCAGAATAAGCCAAACAACCAGCGGTTTAAAGTCAGCTTGCAATGAAACTGCGCCCGCAGCAAATAAGTGCGCTTCTAATTAAAAGGCGTTCGTATTTTTCACTTGTTACATGGAGGCGCTGGCAACCACAATCAGGTTGTTCACGACTGCGGTTAGAAGAAGCAACGTGGCTATTAGGTATGCGCTTCTAAGTGTGAGGCGCGTAAACTGGAACACACGGCTGCTCTTGTCTTGAGACTTTAGCAGCATTTTCTCTGCATTATAGAACAATAAGCCTACAATTACGGTTGTGGAGAGTTTTATGACTGTAAATGCTGGCAAACTCGTTCTCGTTATCTCAGCCAAGAAAGGGTTACTCTCTACAGCACCAAAGTAAGCTATGCCCACAATCGTTGTCAGCCAATCCATAGAGCCCATTAGAATAAGTGATAAGCAAGGAACTCTCCAGCCCTTAAGCATACTGCCTTCTCCTTTCTCAACCGCCTATATGGCACGCTGAACATTTAAGTATTAAATACGATTTACGATATATGTCTCAAATCAAACTAATTAAGACGGTGCTCACTCAGCAACCAAGCGCAACTTAGCATAGCCAGTGCAATGTGAAGACTGCGCAATGACCGCTAAACAGAGGCTATTTGGAATAGCTTTTATATAGTCCAACCGCTATATTACGAGGCTCGTGCATTATTGCACAAGAAATAAGGAGAGAATCGGGAGAATGAAGTTGATCAAATGCAAGACCTATACTGCAATTGCTATTCTAACATTCGCCATGGCAATATCGCTTGTCGCTTTACCCGCTATCGCTCAACCAGGCGTAACCTTAGCATCATTCCCCATACTTGATGTTGTGCCCAATCCTGTTGGCGTAGGCGAGAAAGCTCTTATACGATTCGGCGCCATGCAGCAGTTGCCAAGCGTAAACGACGGCTACGAAGGCCTAACCATAACCATCACCAAGCCAGACGGCACAACCGAATCCTTCGGCCCATTCAAAACCGACTCTACAGGCTCAACATTCATGAACTACATTCCCACGACAACAGGCACCTACAAGGTGAAGCTTAACTTCCCTGAGCAAGTATGGAAATGGGGCAACTTCTACAATTCTGAAGGCGGCAACATGATCTTTAACGGAACAACCATAAAAGCCAGCACAGCCGAAATGGAGTTCGAAGTAATCGAGGAAAAGCGAGAAACATACCCTGGACACCCATTACCATCAGAATACTGGACTCGCCCAATTGATCCACAGCTGCGTGAGTGGGCTGCGATCGCTGGTAACTGGATGGCACGACCTGACAATTCACTGGCGCTCTATAATGATGATGCACCTGAGACTGCCCACGTATTGTGGGCTAGGCAACTAACTACGGGCGGCTTAAACGGTGGATACTGGGGTGACGCACAGCTGCCTGTCGGCGCTGAAACAGGCGACCCCTACGAAGGCAAATGGTCTAGTTCAGTAGTAATGAATGGAATTCTCTATTACAATAGGGACTCTGCAACTGTAGCTAACAACACAGGAATTGTCGCTGTTGATTTGCATACTGGGGAATTGCTCTGGGAGAAATTAGGCGTTTCTCTATCCTTTGGGCAAATTCTCTACTTTAACGGCTGGAACATGGACGGCTCCTACAATTATCTATGGTCAGTAAGCGGCTCAACATACAACGCATATGACCCCTTCAACGGCGCATGGATCTACACAATGACAAATGTACCTTCAGGCACACGCGTTTTCGGTCCAAGCGGCGAGATACTCATCTACCAATTTGACTTTGCAAAAGGCTGGATGGCCATGTGGAACTCTACTGCAGCAGGCCAAGCCAACGGTAACTTCAGAGACCCAGGAAACTTCGGCAGCTGGGCTTCTTACATGCGGCCGCTTGTCCACGGAGTAACCTTCGCTGCTAACACCACTGGTGCTTACTCATGGAATGTTTCAATACCTGCTGGCTTGCAAGCCTCAGTATCTTTCGGCGCAACCACAGTTAAAATATACTCTGACCGTGTGGTAGGCGTTTACTACAACCGCTCACTCGTCCGCGTATGGGCCTTGAACACTAAAGGACTAAACAAAGCATCCACAACCACTTCTCTGGTGTTCGATAACACTTGGAATGCGCCTTCCATTTGGAGCGAGGGCGCTGTCACAATACACTATACTGGCGCCTCAAATAATCTTGAGGGCGGCGTCATCGCCGTCTGGTGCAAAGAGCTTCGGAAACATTATGGCTTCAGCGTTGAGACTGGCGACTACCTGTGGGAAACCGAGTCTGAGCACTTCCTAGACGCTTACGGCTGGGGCAACGCCGAGCATACATGGTACTTCGCTTATGGCAAGCTATACTCAGTCGGCGTAGGCGGCATCTTATATGCCTATGACCTGAAGACTGGGAAAACAGTGTGGACTTATGCGTTGAATGATCCTTACGGCGAGTCTGTTACTGGGCAGAACTGGTGGGGCTGGATCGCATTAATTGCTGATGGCAAAGTCTACCTTGGTCACTGCGAGCACAGTGCTGAACAGCCTCTGCCTCGCGGCGCACCATTCGTATGCTTGAATGCTGAAACAGGAGATGTAATCTGGCGCATTAACGGCATGTTCCGCGGCACCCGCTGGGGTGGTAATGCTGTTATCGGCGACAGCATAATAGCGACGATGGACACGTATGACCAGCGCATTTACGCCATCGGCAAGGGCCCAAGCAAAACCACTGTTACGGCATCTCCGAAGGTTTCTGTGCACGGCAGCAAAATCCTAGTGGAAGGTATGGTCACTGATGTTTCACCTGGAACTGACGACATCGTTCTGCAGAAGAGATTCCCGAATGGTGTTCCTGCTGTTGCGGACGAGTCGATGAGTGACTGGATGCTGTACGTGTATAAGCAGTTTGAGTGCCCCGCGAACGTGAAGGGTGTTGAAGTCGTCATTGAAGTCTTGGATCCCAATGGCAACTACTACGAGGTGGCGAGAACCACGAGTGACGGCAGTGGCTTCTATAGTGCTACGTTTGATCCGCCTGTTCCTGGCAAGTACACCATTGTCGCACGCTTTACCGGCTCAAAGGCTTATTATGGCTCTTACGCTGAAACCTCCGTGTTCGTAGAAGAGGCACCACCTGCTACGCCTGAGGCAACACCCGCGGCCGAATCAATTGCAGACATATACTTTGTTCCCGCAGTTGTCGGCATAATCGTAGCAATAGTGGTTGTAGGTCTTGTGATAATCCTGATGCTCAGAAAACGCTAAGCATCAAACAAAAACCATAATCCCCCTTTTCTTTTTAGTTATTCTCCATCCAAAATATAATACGAGCATATACATTTTCAAGTCACACAGGTGAAGCGAGCGACTCTGTAATGCGAACTTGCAAAGCAAATTAATAGAAGCGAACTTTTATAAACCGCCAACAAAGAGCGAAGCGGCTATATACCGCAAAAAGAAAATAAATATCCAGCCACACACTAAACCTACTCAATGGGCCGGTAGTCTAGCTCGGTTAGGACATCTGCTTGACGTGCAGAAGGTCGCCGGTTCGAGTCCGGTCCGGCCCACCACCATTTGGGTTCGAGTGATTAATGTTCTGCTTGTTCGCAGTATGCTTGTTTCCAGCTTTTCTTGCTTTTGTCTGCGTAGGCGCTTTGCGGTTCGGATCGCTTGTGTCTAATCCCGAACTCTGCATAGCGAATCAACTTTGTGGTCGCTTGTGGAAGGCCGCATGTAACGAGTGGCGAGTTGTAGGGATTTCTGCCCTTTAAGGGCACCTGCGAGTTTCATGTCCTCTGGTTAGGGTCTTTGAATTTAAAAGCTCACAGGGGGAAGCAACGCTATTTAGAAGTATCCTATAATTTATGTTGATCTATGGAATTTATTTACTCTTGCGACTTCTAGCGGTAACCCTAGTAGGTAGATAATTTTAAATTTTGTTGGCGGTATTCTATAATTCGCCCGAATTCAGAAGGGAAAATAACAAATGAAAGTTGAAAAAAACAAAACTAACATTGCAATTGTAGCGTTTCTGGTGTTAACTTTTGCGGTAACAATATTTGCTTTGCCAGTGGTTAACGCGCATACACCTCCATGGCAGATTCCAACATTTGCTTACATCAATGTGCGACCTGACCCTGTAGGTGTCGGTCAAACCGTGCTCATTGTTGTATGGCTTGATAAAGTTATTGACGGCACATCAATAACTAATGACATCAGATTTAAGGGCTATAAACTCACTATAACAAAACCAGATGGCAACACCGAGACAATAACATGGGATGTTGTCTGGGACACAACATCATCAGCCTACACAACTTACACGCCAACACAGGTTGGCACATATAAATTCAAGTTTGAGTTTCCAGGGCAGACTTATACGTGGAGTGGTGCCTATCAAAATGATACTTACCTCCCCAGCAGTGCCGAAACAACTCTTACAGTGCAAGAAGAAGCCATATCGCATATACCTGATTACCCACTTCCGTCAGAATACTGGACTCGCCCTATAGAAGGGCAAAACACGGCTTGGGCAAACATTGCATCAAACTTTCTCGATCCACTAACCTTTGGTCCAGCCTATTCTTTTGGAACGGTACGCTATCAGCCTGACGGCATAGCGCCTAACAGCCCGCACATAATGTGGACAAAACCCATTAATTTCGGCGGCATCGTCGGCGGAAGCAATACAGGCGTAGAAGGAGCAGCCTTCTATTCAGGGCTTTCATATGAAGCCAGATTCAGCAACCCAATAATCATTTACGGAAGACTCTACTATGCGCTGCCTCGAGGTAACTCAGGCTCCGGCGGAGGCTACGTTTGTGTTGACCTGCGAACTGGCGAGGAAATATGGTGGCAAAATTATACTGTTAATCCATCTTTCGGTCAGCTTGAATGGTTTGATTCGCCGAACCAGCACGGCGTCATACCTAACGGCTACCTTTGGGCTACGTCAACCGCTGCAGGAGTAACCACATGGATAGCTTATGACGCATTAGACGGAAACTGTCTTTTCAACATAACCAACGTTCCATCAGGCACACGCGCATATGGCCCCAACGGCGAACTGCTAATCTACCAGCTGAACGTTGCAAACAGATGGCTTGCTTTATGGAATGTAACCAACGTCATTACGAATGGTCCTATAAACGCGCTCGTCGCATCGGGATATAGACCCGTAGGGCAAGTGTTTAACTCTAGTCTGCGCCAGTCCTACTCATGGAATGTAACAATACCTGCCTTACCATCAGACGCGGTTATCCGTTATGCTATTTACGATGACTTGATAATTGGAAGTGCTGCCACAAAAGCGGTATTTGGACAGGCGCACTTCGGCGGCATCGGAACAGGCACTGGTGTTTCCTACGCGACTTTCTGGACTCTAAGTCTTAAGCCTACCTCAAGAGGTCAACTTATATGGATTAAAAACTTCACGGCGCCACCAAACAACATCACACGCCAGTTTGGCCCAATTGACGCGGAGAGCCGAGTGTTCTTTATGAGCGATAAAGAAACTATGCAGTGGTCAGGCTACGATTTGGATACTGGCGAATGGTTGTGGGGTCCCGTTGGAGAAACACGTGACTTCAACTATTATCCAACTGTTGGAAGTGGCGGCGTAAGTCAAGTCGGCTTTGTAGCTTACGGTAAATTGTACACGGGTGGATACGGCGGCGAACTCTTCTGCTATGAATCGAGGACTGGCAAGCTACTCTGGAAGTATAACAATACTTACAGCGGTTTCGAAACACCTTGGGGTCTCTACCCAATCTTCCCAGCAGCAATTGCTGACGGAAAAATCTACGTGTACAGCAACGAGCACTCTCCCAACTCGCCGCAATACAAGGGCTCAAGAGTGCGCTGCCTCAACGCTACTACAGGAGAGGAACTGTGGACGCTTCTAGGCTGGGCTGGCGTAGGCGGCTTCGCTGACCAAGGCTGGCCTGTTGCAGACGGCTACATAGCCTACCTCAACACATACGATATGCAGGTATACTGCCTCGGCAAAGGACCAAGCGCCACCACAGTCACTGCGTCTCCGAAGGTTTCTGTGCATGGCAGCAAAGTTCTCGTAGAGGGCACGGTGATTGACATTTCGGCTGGCACTAAGCAGGCTGAGCAGGCTGCGCGGTTCCCGAATGGTGTTCCCGCAGTCAGCGACGAGAGCATGAGCGCTTGGATGGAGTACGTCTACATGCAGAAGCCCAAGCCAACCGACGTGAAAGGCGTAGAAGTCATCATCGAAGTACACGATCCCAACAACAACTACTACGAAGTGGCCAGAACCACAAGCGACGCCAGCGGCTTCTTCAAGGCGACGTTTGAGCCGCCTGTGCCGGGCGAGTATACTGTTATCGCCCGCTTCGCCGGCTCCGAGTCCTATTGGCCTTCACACGCAGAAACAGCAATATACGTAGAAGAAGCACCGCCAGCATCTCCAGAGCCAACACCGACACCCGCATCGATAGCTGACATCTACTTAGTGCCAGGAATAATTGGCATTATTGTTGCAATCGTTGTGGTCGGCGCTGTCATAGTGCTGTTGCTCAGAAAACGGTAAACGTTGCAGCAAAAAATGCAAAACACTTACCACCTTTTTTTAGTTTCATAGGCAACTTGCGTAATAAAGAAACAAGACAGGGTCTGAGTGGGCTTTGGGCCTAAGTCGCAATTGCGCAGCAGTTTGCCATTTTCTCTATTCTCCTTTAGTTTGATGCACAAAGCCCCAGCAAACCAATCGCAGCGTTATATGAACTATCCGCCAATGGAATTAGATTGAGCTGTCCCTATTGCTTATTGAACTCTGCACGCTTTTCGCACGCTTAAGCTGAAAATAGCTGCCTCCCCTCTTGGACTCGAACCCATTTGGGTATAAATCTCCGGCCCATCATCGCCTGAATATACAAAAGCGGTTGATGTGGCAAATAGCTTCTGAAATAATATGAAAGTGCATTTATTTTGTGGAGCGTGTGGCTGTTGTGGCCCAGACTCGGCAGGTGCCTTCGCTGCTGACCATACAAGCGCCTACAGGCTTGGCTGGCGTGCAGGCTTTCATGAACATGGGGCACTCGTCAGGCTTAATCTTGCCGATAATCACCAGGTGACACTCGCAGCCGAGCAGAATATCCTTGCCTTGCTCTACGTGCACATTGAATTTTTCTCGTGCCTCATAAGCCCTAAACTCGTCGCGCAGCCTCAGAGCAGAGTTAGGCAGTCGGCCTATGCCACGCCAGTTGCCGCCTGTGACTGCAAACGCCTGCGACATCATCTGCAGCGCTCGTGGGTTGCCTTCCCACTTTACCACGCGTGAGTACTCATTCTCCAGCCGCGCCGCTCCTTCCGCCAGCTGCTTCAGAAGCATGTAGATGCCCATCAAAACGTCAATAGGCTCAAATCCTGCCACGACTGTGGGCATACGGTAAACCCGCGGAAAAAGCTCATAAGGCTTCAAGCCAATTATGGCGCTGACGTGGCCAGGCGCGATGAAGCCGCTGATGTTCAAGTCGCCTACGCCCAAAAGTAGCTCCATGGCAGGCGGAATCAAACGGTGCGACACCAAAAAGCTGAAGTTTTCAGGCGGCTTTCCAAGCACTTCAACCGCCGTGGCAGGCGCAGTGGTTTCAAAGCCCACCGCGAAAAACACGAATTCTTTATCCTTCTCTCGCTTCGCCATCTCCACGGCATCGGAGACACTGTAAACTACGCGGACATCAGCGCCAGCCGCCTTCGCCTCCAGCAGGCTCATGTTGCTGCCCGGCACGCGCAGGACATCGCCAAAGCACGTTATGACCACGCCTTTCTGAGCCAGCTGTACTGCCTCGTCGATTTCGGCTGCGGGCACTATGCAGACTGGGCATCCCGGCCCCGCGATGACCTCAACGTTCTGCGGCAGGAGACTGCGCAGGCCGTAGTGCGTTATGGTCCACTCGTGGGTGCCGCATACATGGCAGAATTTTACTTGCTCATCTTTCAGCGCGGTTTCGCGAATTTTCTGCGCAATTTCCCGTGCCAATGCTGGATCGCGAAATTGGAGCTTTTCAGTCATTTTTTGTCAGCGGTCCTATTCTTTTTCAGCCGCGAGAATCTCCTTCCATAACGCTAAGGTTTCCAGCGCGTCCTTTTCCTCCAATGTCTGGATGGCGTAGCCCGCGTGCACCAAGACATAGTCGCCTACTTTGGCGTCAACAAGAGTCACATTGACCTCTCGCAGGACGCCTTCGCCGAAGTCCACTTGAGCTTTGTCGCCATCTACGCGTATGACGCGTGCTGGAATCGCCAGGCACATGATTTATCAGCATATCACGAGCGTAAAGGGCGATAAAAACTGTGTGGTCTAAAAATTGAAAAAGCCAGCTACAACCGCCTGACCAAAAGAGACGCCGCCGTCGCCTGTAGGTATCGCCTCGTGAACAAGAAACTGCAAGCCTTCGGCTTCTACTTTCTGCCGCATTATTTCCGCCAGTATCTGGTTGCTTGCTGCGCCTCCGGAAAAGCCAACGGCTTTAGCTCCTACTTTCTCGGCATTCTCGACTGCAAGCGAAGCCAATCCACGCGCTAAATAAGCATGTGCAGAGTAGGCTAGATCCGCGGTTGATGCCTTGCCAAGGTTTTCGAAAATTGCATAAAGCATCTGACTCGTGTTTAACACGTTACCCTTTATTATTGGCTCAAGCTTCAGCGCATCTCTGCCTTTGATGGCGGCGGATTCCAGCTTCATGGCTGGTTCACCCTCATAAGTCCGTTCATAGCATACGCCTAAAACAGTCGCCACTGCATCCAAGACTCTGCCGCAGCTGGTTGTCTCCGTTACGCCTACGCCATTTCGCAGCTGCTGCAAAATCAGCTTCGCTTCAGTCTCGCCATAAGGCATGTATCTGCTATGCGCAAGCAGCCATTGCGCCACATCCATTTTTTTGCTGAGAATTCCAGCTGCCATGCGCAGTGGATAACGCGTCGCTGCATCTCCTCCTAATAGTGGCTGAGGCTCCAGATGCGCCAGCCGCTTGAAGCCAGCGGAATCTCTGGTGCAAAACAGGATTTCGCCTCCCCATGCGCCGCCGTCAGCGCCGTAGCCATAGCCGTCGCATACTATGCCGACCAGCTCGTCAACGGCGTGCTCCATCATTAGAGCTGCAACGTGCGCGTGGTGATGCTGCACTTGGATTAGGCGCCAGCCGTTCTCTTCCGCGAGTTGCTGCGCCAAGCGTGTGGTAATGAATTTCGGATGCAGATCGCATGCTACTGCTTCCACGCGGCTGTTGGTCAAGCGAGTCAGGTGGTTTGCGGCTTCTTGGAGAAACGCTCTTGTTTCCACGTTTTCCACATCGCCGATGTGCTGGCTGATGAACGCCTTATTTTCAAGCAAAACGCACGCCGTGTTATTTAATTCGCCGCCCAAACCCAAGACGCAGCTTCTCGCTTTTTCCTTCAGCATTATAGGCGCAGGCGCATAGCCTCTGCTTCGCCTGATAAACGATGGGCGAGTGCCGTGGACTCGGAGGACGGAATCGTCGCAGCGGTAGGCGATTTTGCGGTTGTGAAGCAAGAAATAGTCCACTGTGCCGCCTAACGTGCGCAGGGCTTCTTCGTTGTCTTTGACGATGGGCTGGTTAGGCGGGTTAGCGCTGGTCATCACGAACGCCAAATCGTCCACGTGATCAAAGAGCATATAATGCAGCGCGGTGTAAGGCAGCATGACGCCGATGTTGTGCAATTCTGGCGCAACCAAAGGCGAGAGCGCATAGCGGCTTTTCTTGTTTAGCAGCACTATCGGACGCGCGTAAGACGTAAGCAACTCCTCCTCCTTCGAAGATACTTCGGCAAAAGATTTCGCAGCCTCCAAACTCCGCGCCATAATAGCAAACGGCTTAGCTCTTCGATGCTTCGCTTTTCGAAGCCGCCGCAACGGCTCATCTTTCGTTACGGATGCGGCAACATGGAAGCCGCCATAGCCTTTTATGGCGAGAATTGCGCCTTCGCTGAGCAAGCGGCCCGCTTCGCGGACGGGATCCTTATGTTTGATGGGTTCCCCTCTGTTTGTGGTCAAATAAGCTTGTGGCCCACACGCTGGGCATGCCACAGTTTGAGCGTGAAAGCGCCTATTAAGAGGATCCGTGTACTCTCCTTGGCAGTAGCTGCACATCTTAAACTCGCGCATAGTGGTGTTTTCTCGGTCGTATGGCAACTGTTCTATAATCGTGAATCGGGGTCCGCAATCAGTGCATGTAATGAAAAAGTAGTCATGACGCGGGTTATTTGGTTCTCTGAGCTCGGCGAGGCATTCGCTGCATATGGCAATGTCCGGTGGAATAACTGAGCCTGCCAGCTCTTTTTCAGCCGAGCTCTTGTAAATCGTAAATTTTGTGTACTTATTATCGCCTGATAGTTCCGTTGTTATTGTGCTGTGTATTTGGGCTAGAGGCGGTTTTTTATTTTTCAAGTCGCGCAAAAAATTGTTGATGTTTTCCGCGCTACCTTCAAGCAAAATTTCTACTCCGGCATCGCCGCGGTTGCGCACGTACCCTGCCAATCCATTTTGCACTGCTATGCGGTAGATGAAGGGGCGGAAACCGACGCCTTGAACAATGCCTGTAATGTTGATTTTAACGCGCAATTGCAAGCCTTCTTCAATTCAGAAGGAATAAATTCTCTTATACATTTCTACGATCTAAACGAGTTATTTCCATATTATCAGCTGGGTTGCTGCCGCTTTCTCTGGCTTACAAAATTAAAAATGGTTATGGATGTTAACTTTTGTTTGCTAATTTCTGCTTCTCTTCCTCTTGAAGCATCCGCCTCAGCACTTTGCCCGCTGCGCTTATCGGCAGCTCCTTTCTGAACTCCACTTCGCGAATCATTTTGTATGGAGCAACTTTCTCTTTGACAAATTCCATTATTTCCGTTTCAGAAGCTTTGGCTCCGTCTTTTAGCACTATAAAGGCTTTTGGAATCTCACCAACCAGCGGATCGGGTTTGCCTACGACAGCACATAACCGCACGGCTGGATGCTCATAAAGCACATCTTCCAACTCGCGTGGATAAACGCTGTAATCCTTGTATTTTATAAGGTCTTTTTTTCGGTCGGTAATATAGAAGTAGCCATCCTCGTCCATCCGTGCAATGTCGCCTGTGAGGAGCCAGCCACCGCGGAGAACCCTCGCAGTTTCCTCTGGCCTTCGCCAGTAGCCCTTCATTACCTGTGGCCCTTTGACGGCGAGTTCCCCAGTTTCACCTGCCTCAAGCGTTTTCTCGCCTGTTTCCACATCAACTATTCTGGCGTCCGTGTCAGGCAACGGCAAACCAATGGAGCCTAAGCGCACTGTACGCATGGTCTTGTCCACTGGGTTGCAGTGTGAAACCGGGGACGCTTCAGTTAAGCCGTAGCCTTCCGCGAGGAAACCGCCGGTGACTTCCATAAAGCGCTTCTGAACTTGAGGCGGTAGCGGTGAGGCGCCTGAGATGCAGACGCGTATGCTGGTTAAGTCAAAGTTGCCCAGCGCAGGATTAGCAAGCAGCAACGAGTACATTGTGGGGACACCGCAGAAAACCGTGACCCGGTGCCGCTGAATTGCTTCTAGGGCTGTGACGGGCTCAAAACGTGGCAGCAGCACCATTTTTGCGGCTAAATACACTGGCACGTTCATGCTTGTTGTCATGCCGTAAATATGGAACAGCGGCAAAGCAGCCAGAAACGTGTCTTTCCCGCTGCCTTTTATCCAAGCCGCAAAAGCAACGGTGTTAGAAACCAAATTCATATGCGTAAGCATGGCGCCTTTAGCGGTGCCTGTGGTGCCGCCAGTATACTGCAACGCAGCCAAATCCTCTTCAGGGTCTATGTGCACCTTCGGCGGCTTGGCTTTTTTACCCTCGCTAAGTAGCTCTTGGAAACGGTAGACGTTCGGCTTTTCAATACTAATGGGCGCTGCAGATGTCTTATTCGTATATTCATCTGCGCTGGTAACTATAATATTCTTCAGTTTGGTTTTCCGACGAACATTCTCCACAATTGGGTAAAGCGTGTCCAAGGCGACTATAGTCTCTGCTTCTGCATCCTTCAGTTGATATTCCACTTCCCGTTCTCTATGCAGTGGGCTTATGGCAGTTAAAAGTGCGCCAACCTTGAGAGAGCCATAATATGCTATTATGAATTGAAGAGTGTTTGGTAGAAAAACCGCAACCCTATCGCCTTTCTTTACGCCTAAAGCTACAAGTGCCGCAGCAAACTGATCTGCCAGCGCATCTAACTCGGCGTAGGTGATTTCCCTTTCGGCAAAGGCTATCGCAGCTTTTTGAGGAGACACTTCTGCCGCTTTCTCAAGGAACCCTTGCAGCGGCACTTTTGGATACTCGAGTTTTCTGGGCACATCCGGAGGCCATGAGCGAAGCCAAGGTTGCTTCTCTATTTGCATTGTACACACACGCTTTGCCAATAAGATTACAAAAAACAAGTAATAACATTTACCAAAAGTCCCATGGTGCGCCTAAAAGAAAACCAGTTTTATCAGAAACAGGGTGGCCAGATGCAAAGGGTAAAACGCATAGAAAGCATATTTTCTAAATGAATATGCAAACGAGCTTTCAGGAATGAATGTCTCACTTTTCAACACACCTCTTATATGAAGAAGGATCAGCGTCACCGCAAAAAGTGAAAGCACCTGCGTGTCTGCGATGAGCAGAAACTGGCTGTTCAAGGCAAACAGCGCTAGAAAACCAATCAGGGGATTATTTTTTAAAAGTTTCATGCATGCCACCGTCAGCACCACGTAAATCCCTCCTTCTACATTAAAGATTATCGAAAGCAGGACGGGAACAATAGTCCACAAGCTTCGCTTGTTGAAGAAGTAGATGGTTAACGCGCCTAGTATCAGCGAGAAGAGTATGTTGAAACGTTCGAATGGCTGGATTTCAAAAGCAAGAAAATATGGCACCTGCGAAATTACAGCAAAACCGAAGAGAGTCGCCAAGTACCTTTTTGACTTTTTAGTGCTTTCAATTCCTAGGACTACAAGATACGCGAATAATGGAAAGGCAAGCCTGCCAATGATGTGAAGCATCAACCAGTCGGGATAAAAAACATCTCCAATATGGTCTATCGCCATGGTTACAACTGCTATCAATTTAAGCAGGTCTCTTCCATAATCAAATTTTCTGGCAGGCAAAGACACGATTAAACCACACTGAATTGCTTTACTGTAGACTATAGCATACTTCTGTAGAAACACATAAAGTTACGTGCTTTAAAAGCTCTGCCACTTGAGTAAAAAACGGGAAAACAAGAAATATAACTATATAAAAAGGGGTCTTGGGCAATTTACAGCTATCGTTATGCGCCTATTTCTTGTTCATCAAGTATTCGTGGATAGCTTTTGCCGCTTTTTTGCCCATGCCCATTGCGCTGATGACGGTTGCTGCGCCAGTAGCCACGTCACCGCCAGCATACACGCCATCTAAACTGGTCTTGCAGTTTTCATCAACCTTTATCGTGCCGTGTCTTGGATCTGTTACTAAGCCTTCAGTTGTCCGCTGAATAATCGGGTTAGGCGTCTGCCCAATAGCGATAATTACAGTATCAGTTTCCATGACAAATTCTGAACCTGGAATAGGCTTGACACTGCGTCTGCCGCTTTTGTCGGGTTCTCCAAGTTCCATGCAGATGCATTTCATAGCTTTAACCCAGCCTTTCTCGTCACCGTAAAACTCCACTGGCGCGGCAAGGAACTTGCACACTAAGCCTTCTTCCTCGGCGTTTTCAATTTCCTCTTTACGCGCGGGCAGCTCGTCTCGTGACCGCCTGTAAACTAAGCACACATCAGCGCCTAAGCGCATCGCGGAGCGTGCGCAGTCCATGGCAACGTTGCCGCCGCCGATAACAACCACATGCTTTCCAATGCGAATCGGCGTATCATATTCAGGAAACGCATAAGCCTTCATCAGGTTAACGCGTATCAAGAATTCGTTAGCAGAGTAAATGCCACCTAGGTTCTCACCGGGGCATCCGGTAAACTGTGGTAAACCTGCGCCGCTACCGATGAATACGGCGTCCGTGCCGCTTTTCATAAGTTCTGGAATAGTCACTGTTCTGCCGACAAGGTGGCCAAGTCGTAAGTCAACGCCCAACTTTTTGATGTATTCGATTTCATTGCGCACTATCACTTTTGGTAAACGGAATTCAGGGATACCGTACATCAGCACTCCGCCGCCCACGTGTAGCGCTTCATAAATTGTTACTTCATGCCCAAGCTTTACCAGGTCAGCAGCAGCCGTCAATCCAGCTGGGCCAGCACCGATTATGGCTACTTTTTTACCTGTTGGCGGAGCCTTCTCGGGCATCTGAAAGCCGTGCTCGCGTTCCCAATCAGCAAGAAAACGTTCAAGACGACCGATGCTTACTGGCTCGCCAACTTTGCCGACAACGCATTTAGCTTGGCACTGTTCCTCTTGCGGGCAAACACGTCCGCAAACTGCGGGCAAAGCATTCTTAGTTTTTATTATGGCTATGCCTTCCGCGTACTTCTTCTCCCGTATGCATTTAATGAACTGTGGAATTGGCACCTCAACAGGGCAACCGGTTACGCACTGTGGTTTCGGGCATTGAAGGCAGCGGTTTGCTTCTTCAAGCGCCATCTCTTCAGTGTAGCCTAAGGCTACTTCATTGAAGTTCTTCACTCGTACCTTCGGTTCTTGCTTAGGCATTTCCACGGCTTCTTTCTTTATTTTAGGTTTAGGCTTTGTTTCTGCCACATTTACACTCTCCATGCATTTCCCATAACATTGAACTTAACCTTTCTTCGGGAAGCATCATACGTTGACGCTGAATTAACCCATCAAAATCCACTTTATGCCCGTCAAACTCTGGTCCATCAACACATCCGAACAGCATTTTCCCGCCCACTGTGACGCGGCACACTCCACACATGCCCATGCCATCAATCATTATAGGCGTCAAAGTCACAATCGTCGGAATGCCATAGGGCCTTGTAATCTCGCTGACTTCGCGCATCATGACAACTGGGCCTAACGCGACACAGCGGTCAAACTTTTCGATCTTCAGCAGTTCTTTCAGGAAGTCCAGTCCCTTATACCCAATTGAACCATCATCAGAAGCTATGTACAGCTTGTCGCTTAAGGCTCTGGCTTCATCTTCCATGAACAGAAATTCCTTCGACCTGCAACCTAACACAGTAGTCACGTGATTTCCCGCTTCCTTCATGGCTTTAACCTGAAGCAGCAACGGCGCAATCATGATGCTGCCGCCAACGCAGAGAACCTTGCCGAATTTTTTAATTTCCGAGGGGTTACCCAATGGGCCAGTGACGTTCAGCAAGCAATCGCCTTCTTCCATTAAGCCCATTTCCTTTGTGGTTTTGCCGACTTCGTGGAAAGCAAATGAAACTGTACCTTTCTTTATGTCGTAGCCGCAGATGGTGAGCGGTATGCGTTCTCCTCTCTCATGAGGAACCACAATCAAAAATTGTCCTGGCTGAGATTTAGCGGCAATCTGTGGGGCATAGATTTCAAACAGCGTCTCCTTATGTGCAAGCCGTTTCTTGCAAACTATTTCGTACATCTTGTACATTTTCATCGTACCTCCGCTTTTGCCATTGCAGGTTTAGGCATAGCTGCGATTTTCTGGTAGAAACTTTCAAACTTCGCTTTGAATTCGCCTTCGCACCTAGGCGATAACTCAAATAGTTCGAAGCGGTTTAGCAGTCCCTTCTTTTTCAACACATCCTTCAGCACAACCATGTTGCGTTCAGCTATGTCTCTTCCTTCGCTGAGTTTGCAGTCTTCCGCTGCGCACACGACGCCCATCACGCCGTCAAAACCGCATTCTAAAGCGTTTACAACATGCACAGGATCCATTCCTTTAAAGCATGGAACCTCCAAAATCAACGCGTTTTTGCCGGCGAGCACACTGTTTGGGTTATCTAAAGCTGAGAACTCAGACCACTGGCAACTGAACACGAGCACTGCTGGTTGACCGTTTCGTGCTTTCATTGCTTTTGCCGCTTGCCCATAGCGTTGTAGGACATTATCAAACTCGTAACCCTTTACTTCAATGGCTTTGTGTGGACAAACAAGCGCGCATGCGCCGCAGCCTACACAGTCCTCGTAAACGATTCTTGGTGTGGAGAATGGCTCTGCCTTTATAGCGTTGTAGGGGCAGATGAAGACGCATTTGTCGCAACCTACGCATTCTTCAGTTTTGTAAACTGCTTTCCGCGAGTACTTCACAACTGTCAAAGTGTTTTCGTCGAATCCTAACTGTTTCAGAACGTTTTTGCTGAGTTGGAAGCGGCGTGCATTGATTTTTGTGCCTTCTTTGTAGCGGCAGAACTTGTCTTCGCATTGAATTGAAACAATGTTCTTTACGCCTGAGCTTAAGGTTTTGAAAATGAAGTCTGTTGGAACTCTGCCTGAGCAAGGCAGCCGCAACGGAACATAATTTTTGATGTTTAAGCCTTGATCCGCAAGGATTTCTTCTACTTCACATGTGGAAGGCGAGTTTCCGCGGCACATCAAAACCAGCGTGTCACTGTTCATTTTCTTTCTTGCGCATTCAACGTAATCAACAAGTTGCTCGTAATCGTAGTAGGCAATTTCTATTGCAGCAACGGGACAAGCACTGGCGCATATTCCGCACACTTGACACTTTTGTATGTCAATTTCCACTCGGTCTTTTTCTCGGTCATAGTTTATAGCTTCAAAGGGACAAATCGAATGGCAAACACAACATCTACTACACAAATCTTGGTTTATTTCTACCGCAGCGAAACATTTTTCGCTCATTCTGGGAACCTCTCACGCCAAAGCGCACCTAAGCCACAAAGCTTCTGCGCTTAGGCTTATGGAAGCATGAAAAGCGTTTTTGGATGATATAATGTTTTCCCTTTATTTTCGATAATATGGTCGTCGAATATACCCATATGCAGAGAGCGCCGCAGTGATGCCTTGGCCGACTGCTGTGCCAACTTGCTTGACAGGGTGATTCGTCACGTCGCCAGCGGCGTAAACTCCTGGAATGTTAGTTCTCTGGAAAATGTCTATTTTGATGTATCCTTCATCGTCAACCTCAACGCCAGCATCTCGGGCAATTTGACTATTAGGTGCCTCGCCAACTTGAACGAAAACTGCGTCAACCGCTAATTCCCTTGTTTCGCTGGTCTTCTTATCAAAAAGCACCACGCCGGTGACGAGCTTTTCACCTTTTATCTCTTTGACTTCCATGTTTAAGAAAACTTGCACATTCTTTTTAGAAGCTAAATCTTTTACAAGCGCTTCTTCAGCGCGGAAAGCGTCTCTTCGATGCGCCAAAAACACTTCAGCAACTATTCCAGAAAGGTAAAGAGCCGTCGTAACCGCAGAATTGCCACCGCCGACGACTAGCGCTCTTTTGCCCTTAAACAAAGGTCCATCGCAAACGCCGCAGTAGCTTACGCCTTTTCCACGGAAATCTTTTTCACCCTTGACGCCGAGTTCGCGGTAATGAGCGCCTGTGGCAATTATGACTGCGTTGGCTTCGTAGGCGGCTCGGCTTGTTTTAACAATTTTACGTTCGCCTTTAAGATCCAAGGCAGCGACGTTTTCCAATTCGCGGATGGTTACGCCTGCTTTTCTGCAGTGAAGCACCATCTTCTCTGCAAGTTCGCTACCGCTTATCTGCAAGAAACCAGGATAATTCTCTACGGCTGGCGCGTCTGAAGTTGTACCGCCTGCCATTTTCTCCTCTATAATCAGCGTTTTCAGTCCGCTTCTTGCGCCATAGATTCCCGCGGATAAACCTGCAGCGCCAGCGCCGATTATAATTAGTTCCCAGTTTTCCACGTTTAGCCCCTCAAATTGGGTTAAATTAGTGTGGCGCAATTTATGAATAATTCGGAAAAATCTCGCGCTGGTTCATTTATTTTTCAGGAAAATGGATGCACGCCTGTGTATGGGCAAATTTTAATTTTTGTAAAAAAGGGGTAATGTAGTTTCGTTTTTGTTATTTGCGGTAATTCTTTATTGGCACTATGGGTATGGTGAAAGTTTCAAGTACGCCGTCTATCAAGCGGATTTTGTCGGATACAAAATGTAGGGCTTTCTCGTTTGTGTCTGCTTGGAAGAGAATTGCGAAATCCCATTGGCCGAACACTTGATAGGCTTCCTCAAGTCTGACGCCATCAACTGGATTTTCATCAAACTCCATCAGCGGCTCATAAAGTTTAGCAGCCATGTTAGGGCTCAGTTTAATCATCAACAAATACTTCTGCACCGTTTTTCCCATTCTAAACACCCAACAAACTGTTAGTGCCTTTTCAATTAAAAAGATTTGCCGACTGATTTCCACGGGCTCAGAAAGGCAGATAAGAACGAGCGAAGATTAAAGTATCAATATAGACCTTTTGAGGTTTTCCCATGGCCAAATTTAGGTGCACTGTATGCAATTACGTTTATGATGAAGCCAAAGAAAAAGTGAAATTCAGCGACTTGCCAAAAGAGTGGATGTGTCCAGTCTGCGGCGCGCCAAAAACCGTTTTCGTGCTTCTGGCGGAGGAAGCTGCTGAGGAAAAGAGGGAGCGCACTGTTTCGGATGTTCTGATAGAGCAAATCGCAGAGTGGGGTGTGCGATACGTTTTTGGGATTCCTGGAACTTCCACTTTAGGCATTGTTGACGCCATTAGAAAGAACAGTAAAATCCAGTATATTCAGGTTCGGCATGAGCAGACGGCTGCTTTTATGGCTTCAGCTTACGGGAAGCTTACTGGGCATGTTGCCGCGTGCTTAGGCGTTTCTGGACCAGGCGCGACCAATCTTGCTACGGGTTTGTATGACGCGAGTTTGGATCATTCGCCTGTCTTGGCGCTTACTGGGCTGGTGGCGCGGCAACTCATTGGGCCCGGCTCGGTGCAGGAGATTGATCAGTACTCTTTCTTTGAGCCTATATGCGTTTTTAACAAGATTTTGATGTCTGAAGAGCAAACTACTATGCTGGCTACGTTGGCTATTAGGCATGCGCTGCTGAACCGCGGCGTTGCTCATATTGGTGTTCCCAGTGATGTGCAGAAGCTTCCTTATGATGCGCCGATTTTGCCTTTGGAGGGGCGGATGCCGAATTTGGCGTTTGGGCAGGAAGAGGCGCTTGTTGAGAAGGCTGCGCGAGTAATTGATCAGGCAGAGCGGCCTGTGATAATCGCGGGCTTTGGTGCTAGGGGGCAGGGGACGAAGCTTCTGAAGTTGGCGACGAAGATTTCTGCGCCTATAGTAACCACGTTCCGAGCTAAAGGCATAATTGACGAGGATCACGCTTTGTGTGCAGGCTGCCACGGCGGTATCGCGTCAACGGCTGCGGCTTCGCTCGTTCGGAAGGCAGATCTACTCATTGTTATTGGCTGCTCGTTCTCAGATTTAACGCAGATTCCTGAGAAGAGGATGGTGCAAGTTGACATTAACATGAAGATGATTGCGAAGAATTATCCTGTTGAGGTAGGCTTAATCGGAAACAGCGCCGTGCTAATTCCGAAGTTAGCTGAGAAAGTGCGGGAGAAGCAGAATGCGACTTATTTGAAGGAGATTGCGCAGTTAAAGCGGGAATGGCTGGAGCAGTTGCGGCGAGAGGCAGATCCCTCTCTGAAACCTATCCGTCCTCCATACATTATGAAGGTTTTAAACGAGAAAATCGCTGATGACGCTGTGATTTCGCTGGATGTGGGTGAAAACTGCTGGTGGTTTGGCAGAAACTTTCAAATGAAGCGGACGCAGAAGATGGTGATGAGCGGCTATTTGGCTTCGATGGGCTTTGGCTTGCCCGGTGCTATGGCGGCGGCTCTTGCGTATCCAGACAGGCAAATTGTGTGTATAACAGGTGATGGAGGCTTTTCAATGGTTATGGAAGACTTTCTAACAGTGCTGAAGTACCGTATGCCCGTGAAAGTGTTTGTTCTGAACAATCAGAGTTTGGGCATGATACAGCAGGAGCAGAAGGTTGAGGGCTACGAAAAGTGGCAAACTGATCTTTACGGTTTTAACTTCGCAGAATTCGCGAAAAATGCCGGCGGCGTTGGAATAAAAGTGGTTGAGCCAGCTGAGCTTGAAGGCGCAGTGGAGAAGGCGCTTTCCTTGAGCAAGGCGGTAGTGGTGGATATTGACACTGACCCACGGCGGTTCCTTTAAGTTGGCTTCTTCAAGGTTTTTCGGTAGTCCCTGAGTTTTTGCATGTCAAAATCCATCGTCATCACAGAGTCTTTAACGGCGTCTGTGGCTTCCTGCGCTATGCCCCATGGGGTAATGAAGGCGCTTCTTCCGCCTCTGGCGTTCGAGCTGACGTTGCCTACTTTGACGACGTAGATGCCGTTTTCCGTGGCAAGCTTCTCCGTCAGCGGATGCCCCTTCACGTGCGGATGTGTGCCCATTGCTGCGACTGGCAGGAATACGAGTTCTGCGCCTAAGTCAACAACAGCCTTTACCGTGGCAGGGTCGAACATGTCGGCGCAGATGAGCATGCCTACTTTGCAGTGCTCCGTGTCGTAGACGGCTGGCTTGTCGCCGCGGCTTACGCCTGCTTTTAATTCCACATTTATAGGGTTTATTTTTCGGTATTTGCCGATAAGCGTGCCGTTCCGCCACAGGGTGCTTGTGTTATAGAATTTGCCATTGTCTTCTTCGAGGAGGGTGCCGCCTAAAAGGTAAATGTCTTGGAGTTCCTTACTGGTTTTTTCTAGGAAACTTGCGGTTTCGGCGTAGGTTTCTTTGCTGATTTTTTCTGCGGAAATGAATTGTTCCATGTTGTTTGGGACGGAGAAGTATTCTGGAAGCGCGATGAATGCTGGTTTCTGTGTGGCGGCTTTACGAATCGCTGTGGCGGCTGCTGCGAGATTGTCGTTTAGTGTGCTGCGAACTTTCATGTGAATTAAGCTTACTCTCAAGTTTTGTGCCTCAGAGTGAGTGGTGCTGTCGCGGTTCGCTTAGTAGCGAACTTTGATAAGAACGGCGCTTGAAAACTTTTAAATTTAACTGCTTAACACCAAAACGGTAGGCAATTACATCTTTAGCATGATTGTCCAATATTTTAATGATTTTTCATGCGTTTGTTTATGTTT
This sequence comes from Candidatus Bathyarchaeota archaeon, assembly GCA_026014545.1. GTDB lineage: Archaea > Thermoproteota > Bathyarchaeia > Bathyarchaeales > Bathycorpusculaceae > JAOAIV01. Next base: position 481,689 of record JAOZIH010000001.1, on the reverse strand, counting down.
TTACGTCTTTTTATATGCATGCGGATAGGTTTAAATATAACGACATGACAAACAATTGTAACAGCAAGTGAAAAAACATGACGCTAAATCCACAAGAATACGCGCCGCTTCTCCCAGAAGCTCGCGCACTAGTAAACAAAGTTGTTCAGAGAAACATGGCTGATGCCATGCTCTTTTCCGCAGGAACAGACACGCAAATCATGGCCTACGAAGCCGTGAAGTACAAACCTCAGATTCCCTGTTTAACTATGCATTTTAAGCATGGAAACCCGGCTGACACCGAGTACGTGAAGAAAATGGTGGCCTTTCTAAAGCTTAATCATGAAACCCACGTGTTCGACCGCGAGGGAGTTCTCAGCAATGCGCCAAAAGTTGTAGCGGCATTGAAGAAGTTCGACCCTATGGAGATAAGGAACAGCATGCCTGTTTACATAGGCTTGACGATTCTCAAGAAAAAAGGCGTAAAGAGTGTCTTCACAGGCGACGCCCTAGACGAGCTTTTCGGTTACCCATGGCAATTTCACCTGTCTGAAGAAGAATTCGCCAAGAGGCAGCTGGACATGTGGGCAGAGATGAGCTTCTCCTCAATACCAATGGCTGAATCTCTTGGAATGACCATAAAAGCGCCTTACCTGGATCCAGAATTCATGGACTGGGCGAAAAAGCTGCCGATTAAGTTCAAGATTAACTTGTATAATGGCGTGAAGTATAGCAAGTGGATACTCCGCAAAGCCTATGAAGACTTAATTCCCAAAGAGCTTATCTGGCGGCCCAAGGCGCCGCTGGAACAGGGCACAGGAACTGAGGTTCTGAGAACTTTCTTCAATGAGGAAATTTCAGACGAGGAGTTTGAGGAGAAAAAGAAGCGCATATTGGAAGAAGATGAGGTTCGGATTCAGGATAAGGAGCAGCTACTTTATTATGAGTTCTTCCGAAAGCGCTTCGGAAAGCCTAAGGATGTCTATCCAGACAACGGCGGAAAACAGTGCCCCAACTGCAAAAGCTACGTGAAGACAAAGATTCAATTCTGCAAGGTATGCGGCGCCTACCCAATTTAACCCTCCTCTTTTTAAGCAGCCTTTTTTGGCATGCAAGAGTTAAATTCTGAGAAAGACTTAAGTCTCTCCATGTTTCTCTCATGAAAACCGGAGAGATGATGTTATGGCATCGCTGACGCAGCTAAAGTTTGCGATGGCTACAAGCATTTTCATAGCTTCCTTCATATTCGGCCTATTCGTGGTAGGCATCATCTTCCTGCTGCAATACTATGTTTTCGGCTTTGACCTATGGCTCGGGCTGCTGCTTACCCTAGGCGGAATAGGCCTCTTCATCCTATTCCAGTACCTCATTGGACCAGCGATTGTGGCTGCAACGGCGCGTTTGCACTATCTTAAGCCTGGCGAAAACCCGTGGCTTGAATCAACCGTTAAGGAGCTTGCAGAAAAAAGCGGCGTGCCCATGCCACGGCTAGCGCTGGTGCCTGACCAAACACCGAATGCCTTCGTTTTCGGCACCTCAGCCAAGAGCGCCACGCTCGCGGTGCATGAGGGTCTAATGCGAAGCTTAAATAAAGACGAGATACGCGCCGTCATTGCGCATGAATTGGGGCACGTAAGACATAGGGACTTTATCGTTATGACGGTGCTTTCAGCTTTGCCGCTTATCGCCTACATGATTGCGCAATTTGCAATGCGAGCGGGGATGTATAGCTCCTCATACTCGCGGCGAAGAGACCGTGAGGGAAACGCAGGCGCAGTGTTACTAATCATAGGCGTCGTCTCCTTCATAGTGTACCTGATCACCTTTCTTAGCGTACGATGGCTCAGCCGTCTGCGTGAGCATTATGCTGATGCCTACTCGGCTTATCTTACCGGCGCGCCCCGAAGCTTGGCAAGCGGCCTCGCCAAGATCACTTATGGATTGTCGATTTCGCCTAAAGCTCCTGAAGGTGCAAGGGCATTCTATATAGGTGATCCGGCGCAAGCTAAGCAGGAGATTCATGAAGTTATGCAAAGCAAGTCTGAGTATGACTTGGACCGCGATGGAGTGCTGGATGAACGCGAATTGGAGTTAGCTATGGAGCGAGAAGCCAAGTCAGTGTGGGTGACTATGAACAGCTGGTTTGCGACGCATCCGCCGACTTTCAAGCGTATTCTGCTTCTCCGTGAGATAGAGCAGGAGATGACTACGGGAAATTACACGATTGACCGTGTGTATGCCCACGTGTAACTCCATTTTTGCCGCAAAATTTTTGTGGATAAAATTGCCGTGGCGTTATGCTGCTTTTGGCATACAGCTTTTTTTAGGATTGCTATCATTGCTCTATTATTTCTTGTTGTTGTGTGTGTTTAGCCATTAACGCGGCAACTGCGCCAATAGCTGCTGATGCTACGGCAACGCCTATTAAGGCCGTTAAGACGAACGGAATCACCATTACCGTTTCTGTTGGACTTATAGCGCCCGCGTAGGCGTCGTTACCCTGCCATGAAGCGCGAATAGAGTGCAATCCTGCTGTTTTGGCTGCCCAGGTATATTGGAAATGGCCATTTGGCTGTGTTACTGTTGTGCCTATTATTGTCCATAGCGCGCCGTTAAGGCTTGCATAAAGCGTTACGTTCTGGCTTGGCACAGCTGGCGTAAGTTGACCGTTAATGGTAATTATGCTGTTTGGGAAAGCAACGATAGGTGTTTCCAGCGACAAGTAGCTTGGTGTTACCGTGGTGAATGTGGCGGAAACTTGGCCTGGTGCTACTTGCTCCGCGTCTTCAAGTGTAATCACTTTAGCGGAAACTTTTTTTAAATCCTCTGGGCATTCGCCGACGTGCCAGCCACTTTCCCAGTTTCCCCCTGTGCACTCTGCGATGTAGTATCTGCGGCCGCTGTATGTTATGTAGTAAGCGTTTTCTCTGGCGTCTTCTGGCGGGCTGGAGAGGTGCACTCCAATGTTCATGTGCGTCTGCTCCTCATAATACAGAAGTACCACATCTAAGCCGCCGGCCATCATTATAGAGGCGGCAATATAGGAGAAGAGGTCGCAGTCGCCTTGGCCGTCCACCATTGTTTCCACGGGATACTTCGCTGGTTTGGTTTCTACGTAGGTTATTTGGTGGACTATCATGAGAGCGCCGTTGGCGAAGTCCTCTCCGTTACTATAGATTTCCCAGAGTCTATCGGCTATTGGTTTAAGCGCATAGGGAGTTACAAACTTTGAGAAATCGCTGGCTGAGGCAGAACGATGATTTTTTTCCGTGTAATATTCGCGGAGAGTTTCCGGAATTGCTACGTTGAGCTTGTAGGTTATTCTGCCATCCGGCTGATTTAAAAGTTGATATGTGATGGTGTAGTCTTGCGCGTTTGTAATGGCTATGGTGGAGAATATGACGAGTATAATCGTCAGCGTTATTGCTGCTTTTGTGTATGTGGCCTTCATCGTTTTATCGAGTAGCAATATTTACGACTGCCTTATTAGCTCTTATGTCCACCCAATAACTACCAATAATCTTTAATCAACTTAACTCATCAACGCTGACTTTACCGCCGATTTTCGCCAAATCGCTGGAAAGCTGACTTATTGCCCGCTGTAGCTTCTCATTCGATTTTTCTGCTTCATCTGCCGCAATGGAAAAGTGTAACTCAATACGCGGCATGCTCTCCCGCCCTTTAGGATGCGACTTCACGTAGACGCCAGCGTTATCACGCATGACCTTATCTATGAGCGGCGCCAAGTTTGACTCCATCACGCCCTCAACGTAAATGCTTCTTTCGCAAAAAACGCTTTTGCCAGCCGACTGCTTAAGTAACGGCTCTACAGTCTGACGGAAGATGACTTCCATCTCCGAAGGGACACCTGGCAACGCCAGCAGAGTTGTCTCCTTCAGGCTTATTAGAGCTGCAGGAGCGGTTCCGACAGGGTTAGGAATCGGCTTCGCCTTTCTGGGTAAAGTTGCCATCTTAATCCGTGGCGGCGTAAGCTCAGCTTTCTCTGCGCCCTGCTCCCTGACGTATGCCTCATATTTTTCCCTAACCATCCGCAGCGCTTCTTGATTTACTTCAAGCTTCCGCCTTAACGCTTTTGCTATGCCCTCCAATGTTTTATCATCGAATGTGGGCCCAAGCCCGCCTGTGGTTATAATAAAGCGTGGTTTACGTTTGAGCGCCTCGCGGACTGCGCTTGCTATTTCGTTCACGTCATCAGCGACCACTGTTATGCGCTTGACTGCGGCACCAAGTGCCGTGGCTTGTTTGGCCATCCACTGCGCGTTCGTATTCAAGGTTTTGCCTATGAGTAACTCGTTGCCGACGCAGATTATCTCCAGCTCTGTAACCATTTTTCTCACATTCTCCTTAGGAAAAGAGGCACAATGCACTTTTTTATAGTATTTGCTAACTTAACGCCTAAAAACACTGAAGTTAAGCGGCTATTTTTTCTTGCTTAACCACCATTTCAAGTATTCTTTTCGCGCTTTCTGCTTTTCTTCTTCTGTGGACTCAGCTTTTGACCTCAGCTTCTCTCTCATTTCCCAAAGTTCCTGCTGCGTCACTGACAAGCCACAGCTCTTGCAGATGTAATGTTTGGTGGCTACTGCATACTGCATTTCTCCACCGCATTCTGGACAATACGGCATGCCTATTTCAACTCAACAAAAGTAACGGGAAACGAGGGATATTAGTCTTCGCTTACCATCCCCATTTTCTCATTGAAGCACCGTAAGAATCGAATATGCTTCCCATTCATCTATGCGCCGTGGGCTTGCCGCCTAAGTAGACCCCCCTCTATAGGTTTCTGCAATGAACCACTAATAGCCGCCAAATATGAAGGCGCTTTATCTAGCGGGTGTGCCTTTGGTTCGCGAACTGTTTATATCAAAGCAAGCTTTTTAATTAGCATGTTTGTTAGGAGAATTGAATGGATGGGTAACGAGCCGTTTCATTTAACTGATGCCAACTTTGAAGATACAGTGAAGCGTAATCCTCTGGTTTTGGTTGATTTTTGGGCGCCGTGGTGTGGTCCATGTCGTGCTCTTGCTCCGACGATTGAGGAATTAGCCCGTGAATACTCTGGGAAGGCCCTTATTGCGAAGCTTAATGTTGATGAGAATCCTGACACTGCAGAGCAGTTCCAGATTTTCAGCATTCCCACGGTAGTTGTAATCAAGAATTGCTGCGAAGTCGAAAGAATTGTGGGTCTCTGCACCAAGCAGAGATACGTTGATGCGTTAGAGAAGCATCTTTAAGAAAAGGCGCTTCTAGTTTAGCTCTTCATTTTTTCATACATTTTTTCCAGCGTCCACCTTATGCTGGACTTTAACTCTTTTAACCGTGCTTCATCTACGTTTCTAATCACTATCTCCCGAAGCAAGTCGCCTTCGTGAATGATATTGTAAGCGAACATTTTGTCAGGCGCTAGCACCCCTTGCCGAACAAGTTCATTGTCTTTTTCCTGCATCTTGGCGAGCACTCGCTCAACAAGGAAATTCTGGAACGGTGGCGTGCTAATACTGAATTTCTTGCTTTCATCGGGTAAAACATGCATCTCATGCTTGTCAACGTAGATGATCGCTAATGGCTCCTCATTCATGGTTTTTAATGGAATCACATTTTCAGGCTCTATTGCACGGTGCTCCACCGGGGCTTCTTCCGTTGCAGCGGCTGTCTCCGCTGGCGTTTCTGCTACTGTGGCTTTTACTTCTTTGATGTCGCCACGTTTAAAGCCCTTTTCAAGCAATATGGCATTTACTGCTTCCAACGTGGCAGATGCTTCTTTCATTTCAACTTCTAACTCTTTAATTCGCTGCTCAAGCTTCTCCCTGAGATTAAGCAGCACTTTGAGTTTCTCAGAATCCAGAGGCATAAGCATTTCACACAGCTATTATTTTTGGCGTTTGGCGCTTATCAATTCTTTGCTGCGCTAATGCAAACGGCTGCTACGCGGAGCTAATCTGCTTGAGCTGACTGCGGTACATCTCCACTATCTCCGCTGAGGTGGTCGCGTCTTCAGCAGCTTTATCCGTGCGGTACTTGCCTGTGAAACGCGGAAACCGAATGGCTAAGCCGCTTCCTTTCCGTATGGAGTCCATGGCGCATGTGTGAATTGGGCTTAGTGTGATTTCTGCGCCTAAAATCTCAAGAACCAGCTTCGGCTCAAACCAGACATCCGCCTCAAGCGTTGACTGCACGCGGGAATGTTTACGTGGAATCACATGTTTTCGCAGCATCGCAGGCAACTCAGCCAAGTCCTTGTCAGTGAAGCCAGTTCCGCACTTGGTAACGGTTTCAAAAGTGTCCGTTTCAGGGTTATACGCTGCAAGAAGCAACGCGCCATAGGTTCCTGCGCGTTTGCCTCTGCCATGGAAGGCGCCCACCACGACGAGGTCAACGGTGTCGGTCATTTCACTCTTGTAATCCCGCTTGTACTTTATCCATAGCCAACCGCGGGCGCCCGCTTGATACACCGAATCTTTCCCGACAGACTTGCAGATTAAGCCTTCACAGCCCTCAGCTATGGCTTCCTCAAAGAACGCTTCAAGCTCCGCTACATTGCTAGTTAAAATGTGCTTTGCAGCTTTCACTCGGTCACTTTCCTTCAGCACTTTCTCCAGCGCCTTCCGCCTGACCGGATACGCCTCAAGCGTAAGATCCTTGCCGTCAACGTATAGGGCGTCGAACATGAAAAGCGAAACGGGATACTGCTCCATCGCCTGCTCAATCTCGTACTTGCGGCGGCGGTGCATCAGCTCCTGGAAAGGGCGCATCTCGCCCGTGTCAAGATCCACAGCCACGCATTCAGCCTCGAGAATGGCTTCCTTCGCTTTCACGTGCTCTCTGACGAGCGCAATGGCGTCGGGGTATTGGTCAGAAATATTCTCTAAACGCCGGGAATAGAGCACAACCTCGTCGCCTTTCTTGTGCGCTTGGACGCGTTCGCCGTCGTACTTGTACTCTGCCACGCATTTTCCGCCCAGCTTCTCAAGGATTTCCTCGGGCGAAGAAAGGCGCTCCGCCAACATGGGCCTTATCGGCTCGAAAACTACCACTTGGAACTGCTTGATGCCCTCTAATCCCTGTTCAGCTAATACTTTGGCGACTCGGCCGAGGTCTGAGGAGATGTTGTAAGCGCGTTCTGTTAGCTCGCGTGCTTCTTTGCCGCCGCCGTAGGCTATAGCCAACGCGTCAAGAACCGTCATGTCCGCTATGCCCAGCCGCAGGTTGCCTGTAACCGTGCGCATGAGGTATTTGGCCTCCTTCGGCGTCGCGTCAGATAGCAGCCCTGCTAAAAGTGCCATTTTTGTGTCCACGGCGCCCGCGCCTGTTGTCTTCGCCATCTTATCAAGCGTCTCGTAGACTCGCTGCACCGTAAGCGGCTTCTGGAAGAAGGTAACCTGCCGTTTTTTGGCTATGAAGTTCTGCGCGGTTTCGCCGATGTCGCCGCTTTTCTTCAGGTCCTCTTCAATCTCGCTTTCTTTTCTTCCAGCGGCACGCGCCAACGCCTTTATCGCTAGCCGCTCAGCTACGCCGATTTCTAAACCCACAAAGTTAGGGTAAAGCTTGCCCTGCGTCAAGTAAACAACCTTGTCTATGGCGTCTTTAGGCGTCTTTTTTAAGAGGTCAACCAGCAAATCGGTCATTTCGAGCCGTTTTGTGGTGGCTTCGATGCGTTCGTAGGCCTCGGCGATTACGGCATAATCCACATGCTGAACCTCATAGAATATACCGTGTGGCAGGGTATTAAAAGCTCATGCATTCCCTAAACTCGGAAGTGCCTTGTTGATTCAACAAAATAGGCATTGCTTAAAGAAAGGCTTATCAACAGTCAAAAGCAGAAAGCTTCCACAGGGGAGTGGGCGAGATTAACGTTCTGCTGTTATCTGAACAGGAAGTTACTGGACTATTGCGCATGGATGAGGTTATGGATGCCGTTGAAAACGCTTTTCGCGAGAAAGCGCTGGGCTACGCTCAGATGCCGCCGAAAGTCTACCTCAACTTTGCCAAGTATAATGGCGACGTGCGCGCCATGCCCGCCTACCTTGAACGGCTGGATGTGGCCGCAGTGAAGATTGTGAATTCTCATCCCGATAACCCAGGTAAATTCGGCATGCCCACCGTTTCAGCCACTGTGCTTCTGCTGGACCCGCGGAACGGCGCGCTACTGGCAATAATGGGCGGAACCAGCTTGACAGCTATACGCACCGGTGCCGCAGGCGGCATCGCAATAAAATGCCTCGCCAACAAAGACGCGAAAATTGCCAGCTTCATCGGCGCCGGCGTCCAAGCCAGAGCGCAGCTGCAAGCGCTTCTTTTGACGCGGCTGAACCTTGAAGAAATCCGCGTCTGCGACATTTCGCCTAAAGCAGCGGAAGCCTTCGCCGCAGAGGCCAAAAGCAAAGCGGCAAACTGCCAAGTAACCATCGTTGGAAGCGAGGAAGAAGCTGTGCGCGGCGCAGACATAGTGATCACTACGACGCCCTCGAGGAAGCCGGTGGTTTTTGACGCATGGGTTTCTGAGGGAACGCACTTTAACTGCATTGGGGCGGATGCACCGCTTAAAGAGGAAATAGACCCCGCCATCTTGAAGCGGGCAAAGATTGTTGTGGACGATTGGGAGCAAGCAGCTCACAGCGGCGAAATAAATGTGCCCATTATGCATGGCGTCTTGGCCAAGAGGGATGTGTGGGCTGAACTCGGCGAAATCGTAGCTGGCGCCAAGCCTGGCCGAACCTCAAAAGAGGAAATCACTGTCTTCGACTCTACAGGCTTAGCCATTCAAGACGCCGCAACAGCAGAGTTAGTCTACAGGAAAGCATTGTCCAAGCAGATAGGCTGCTTCATAAGCATATAAATTTCCTAACGTGCACAGAAAAAACATTCTTATGTTTTCTGCGCTTATACTGCATTATTGCCGCCGCTGCAGCGACTATAACTACCATAGCAGTCAGAATTATAGCTGGGGCTTGGAGAATTGCTGTTAACTGCCTAATGATAAAGAGAAAAAAGTGAGGCTAGAGTCTTGTCTTTTTTCGTCTATAGAGCATAGCTATGGGTACTGTGGCTAACATTATTGCCGTTAGTAGCATCGGCGCTGATAGGTCGGGTATGACTAGGCCGCTGATGCTGGAGTCTATTAGCTCCCATTTGACAGTATACTTGTATGCGGGTTGCCCAAACATGTCTAGAGCAAGGACGTCTCCGCTGTTTTCGTAATACACGCGCATTCCAGTTGCCTTATCCCAGTATAACGTGTAGTTATAAGCGGAACCCATGATGTCAATAGAATACTTGAGCGTATTCGTTTCTCTTGTTCCATTTGGTGTAGTAAGCATTATTGACTGATTTAGGTAAAGCGCAGGCCATTGATAAAAGCCAAAGAAGAGATATGTATCGCGCACCATGTCGCCTTGTTTCATATTAGCGCCTATGGCTAACATGAGTTCACTGAATGTCACGTTTTCGTTCCATGTAGCGGTTGTTACGGTTCCATTTTTCCAGTTATATGTGACGGTGAAGTTTATTACGTCGCCAGTTATACCCGTAACATTATACATTATCCAGTTTGTCTCATTATCAGCCAGGGTTAAGGGGCTGTATGTGGGCGGAAACGGCCCTGTGCTTTCGTAGTATGGCACGGAGACCTTGTATTTGAACCAGTCGCCAACCTGTACGCCGACAACTCGGGTTTGCGCCATTGCAGGCGCCACAATTGCAAGCAGCAGTATTGAAAGCACAGCTGGTAATACTATTTTTTTCATTATCACTTTCACCAGCTACTTTCAAGCGCACAAATATTGTTGTATGAAATATTTATGTTTTGTTATAAAAAGTGATTCAAAAGCTGAAATTCTTCGGAGTGCCGTATTGCTATTATAAGATTTTGCTCAAATATGAGTGCAGCAGCAAATTGTTATGAAAGCCGCTACTTGCCTGTGCAGTTAAGCCTAAGCGCCAGCGCACGAAAGCAGCCTGCGCCCTGTTTCAGAAGCGCTCATAATGTATTATCTGGCTTAGGGGCCGTCGGCTCCTCGGCGTCGGCGTTTTCGCAGCGTATCCTACGGGTATCATGGCTACTGGGCGTATGCCGCTGGGAAGGCTTAGGGCTTTGCGTGCGTCGTCTTCGTTGAAGGCGCCTATCCAGCAGGTGCCCAGCCCAAGCGCGTACGCGGCTAACAGAAGGGTCTGCGTTGCCGCCGCCGTGTCCTGTATGCAGTAGAGTGTTTTGCCTCGTGTGCCGTAGCCCATTGAAGCGCGGTTCTCGTCCGCGCAGACCACGATTACAACGGGCGCTTCTTCAACGAAGGCTTGCCGCGCAGCCTCAGCGAGCTTCCGCTTCTGTTCGGGCGTTCGGACGATTATGAATTCCCATGGCTGCAGGTTTCCAGCTGAAGGCGCATGCCGCGCCGCGTCAATAAGCTGCTCCACAACCGCGTCGGGCAAATCCTGCGGCTTGAAGGCTCTTACACTTCGCCTCCCACGGATGGCTTCTAAAAGCTCCATAAACTCTTTTCACCCGTAAACTCTTTACGGCTGTGAGCATTAAAAACTGTTGCCGCTGAAGGAAGAGGCTGAGCGGCGTGGGATGCAAAACTCTTAAGTTCCGCGTGCGTATCCATTTACTTTTGGATGATGAGCTTTAGAGTCACAGAGCCAACGCGATGATAATGACTCGACGGGCGAACTGACACTTCAAAGTTTCTACGTGCTTTCTTTAGTGTTTGATGGTAAGCTATGTTTCTAAGCTTGCGGTGTTATGGTGGTTTCAAGTATATGCGTAGTTGGCCTTTTGAGACCTGAAGCGTCACGCGGTCTTTTGCCAAGGCTTTTGACGCTGGGCCGACCGCGGAGATTGCTAGAAGGTTTTTGAATGAGGATTTTACGCCGAGCACTTCCTGCGCTGCTTCCTTTCTCAATTCAACTTCGAGGTGTGTAATTTTCCATTCTTCGCCGTCTATGATGACGTCTTTTATTTTGCCTACCCGCAGATCATCGCAGAATATTTCCTTTCCAATCAAATCAGTATACTTCATACCATTCTGCTCCAATAATTATTTTTTATTTCATTCATTGAACTTATAAAATTTGTTCTCTTAATTCACGGGCAATGAAAAAAGGGAACTGCGCGGGCATACACTGCTTTTTTAAGGGCTGCGCCATTTTCCGCGCTTTCCACGATTTTGATGGCATGGCTTGCCGGGTAACTCATTTTCGAGCCGTAAAGTTTAAGGGTTAATGGTTTGTAAGGTTTTGCGTATCACTCACGTGAAGGTTTGCAGTGTGAGCGCCAAAGAGAAAACTATTGAGGAATGCAAAGCTGAGGTTCTAATCAAACTCAGAAACTATAAGCTGGTTAAAAAGGAGACTTACGAGGGCGCTTTAGCCTACATTGTCAAAACTCCTGAGACGCAGGAGAAAGCCATAATCTGGTGCATTCTCGACGCGGCCACGGTGGGCATAAATGCGATGAATACGCTGTATAAGGTTATGGAGGAGAAAAATTTGGATCACGCCATCGTGATCACCGAGGGGCGCTTCACTCATGCAGTTAAGCAGGGCCAGAAAAAGAAGAAAATTGAGCTTTTGCCGAAGTCTTTCCCCGTATTTGACATTTTCGAGCATGACTTGGTTCCCAGGCACGAGATTTTAAGCGAAAAGGAACGCGAGCAGCTTCTGGCGCAGTATAAGGTTCAGCCGTATCAGATACCGCAGATAAAAGCCACTGACCCCGCGGTTAAGGTCATCGGCGCCAAGCCAGGCGATATTCTAAAGATTATTCGGAAGAGTCAGACGGCTGGCGAGTACATTTCGTATCGTTACGTTGTGGAATAGGCGTTATTTTGCAATCATGACTTCGGTTGCCTTCACTACAGCTTCGACTTCATCGCCCACTTTAATGTCCAGATCTTCAACGGCTTCTCGCGAAATCAGCGCCGTTATGGTTGCGGGCATAGTGATTTCCACTTTGACTTTCGCGGTTATTGCATCTTTTTCCACTGCTGTGACTTTTCCTTTTAATCGGTTTCTTGCGCTAATTTTCAAACCTAAATCCTCCCAATGCTCCATGTCTGACATGGTTTCGCTTAAATAGCCCTCCAGCCGCTCATATTCACGCAGCAGACTTTCGCCAAGCGCCGTCAGTCTGGCGCCGCCGCCTCCAGCTTTGCCGCCCTTAAAAGTCTCCACAATAGGCGCTTCAATGGCTTTTTGGATTTTTTGCACGTAATTCCACAAATAGCGGTAGGACATTCCGAGCGTTTCAGCGGCTTTTGAAAGAGAGTTTTCCTTTGCTATTGCGCGTAGAATTTCGGCGCCTCCTTTGCCGAGGACTGGTTTTCCCTTGTATTCTATCCAAACTTTGCAGGAGGGCTTGTGTTTTTCTTGGGCGGGCATTCTGTTTATAGTTATTGCGCGTAATGTTTATAAGTTAAGCGTTATGCATAGTTTTGCATAACGGTGTTTGAAATGAAAATATGGCAAAAACTACTCCTCACCGCCACACTAGCAACCATAATACTAATCGCCGGCACCCTAATCTACTTCCTATACTTCGCTAAACGCCGACTAATAATCTCAACAACCACAAGCCTCTATGACACGGGCTTACTAGACACGCTGGAAAAAGACTACGAAACAAAACATCCCGACGTAGACGTTAACATAATATCCGCAGGCACAGGAATAGCAATCCAACACGCCAAAAACGGCGACGCAGACCTCATCCTCATCCACTCACCCTCGATGGAAAAAGCTTTTCTCGAAGAAGGCTACGGCGTAAACAGAAAAATAGTCGCCTACAACTTCTTCACAATCGTTGGCCCCAGCAACGACCCTGCTGGCATAACAGGGAAAAATGCGACTGAAGCATTAAAGCGCATAGTAGCCTACGGCGAAAGCTTAGCTGACCAGTCGGGGCAAACCAAAGTCTGGGTTTCTCGAGGCGACAACTCTGGCACGCACTCCAAGGAGCAGGCTCTATGGAAAGCCGCAGGCTACAATTACACGCTTATATCCGCTGAACCGTGGTATGCAAGCACAGGTTCCGGAATTGGAGATACATTGAATGTTGCCAATCAAAAAGCAGCATACACGCTTGCTGACATTGGCACTTACCTAAAATTTTACGTTGACGGCATCATATCCCTGCAAGCGTTGATAACCGAAGAACCGTCTTTGCTTAACGTTTACAGCGCCATTGCCGTGAAGCCCACTGTTCCCGCTAACCAGTCGCTTCATGAGCAGATAAACTTCAAAGATGCAATGGATTTTATACAATATTTGGTCTCAGACGAAACACAGCAGTTCATAACCAACTACGGCAAAGCTGATTACGGACAAAGCCTCTTTTACGGCGCTGTGCAACCATTAAGAAGCAACACGCCCGAACTGATTGTCAGCTGGATAAAAAGCGCTGCATTCTTCAATGGCTCCGAGTGCCCACCGCAATACAGAAATGGCTATTAAAACCTTTACAGCTAGGGGTACACGTATTGGTTGACATCCTAGGCGGCATAGCTAAGGCATTACAGTTAATAGTCACAGGCGACCCAATGCTTTATGGAATAGTCTATCGCTCCATCCTTTTTTCTGGAGCAGCTATTGTTTTAGCCGCGTTATGGGGAACACCAATCGCGATGCTACTAAGCCTCAAAAACTTTCGCGGCAAAACAATAATCAAAGGCTTCTTTAACTCGCTGATAGGCATCCCAACAGTGGTATTAGGCTTAGTGCTATTCCTCATTTTTTCAAACGGCGGGCCACTTGGCTTTTTAGGTTTGCTCTACACGCCTGCAGCCATAATCCTCGGCGAAGCCATTCTCGTAACACCTGTGCTAATCAGCATAATGGTGAATGCCATAGAAGCAGTTGACCCAGACATATTCACCTTAGCCAAAACGCTTGGCGCCTCTGAATCGCAGGCTCTGCTGGCTGTTTTAAAGGAAGCACTAAACGGCGTTCTCCTAAGCAACCTTGCAAGCTTTAACCGCGCAATAGCCGAATTGGGCGTGGCGCTGCTTGTAGGCGGAAACATCGCGGGATTAACCGATGTGCTGACAACAGCGATTTCCCGTTATACCGCAAGAGGCGAACTTGACTTCGCAATAGCGCTAGGAATAATATTAATGGTGCTGGTGTTTCTGATAAACATGGCTGTGATTTTGGCTCGGAAAGCCAAGTGGGTGATAACAATCTGGCGGACGCCACAATGATAAGGGCATCGCCCGAATCCATGTGAGGATAAAAAATGTCTGCGCTGGTTGAGCTAAACTCGGTGACTAAAATCTACGGTAACAAAAAAGCAGTTGACAACGTAAACCTTCAAGTTCAGGAAGGCGAAATATTGGCGCTTCTTGGGCCAAACGGCTCAGGGAAAACAACATTGCTAAAGATTCTTGCGCTTCTCGAGGCTCCGACGGAGGGCACGATTAAGTTTCAAGGTGAACTTGTCACAGAGAAGAACGCGGAGAAAATGCGTACACAAAGCACACTTGTGTTTCAGAGAACCCTTCTTTTCGACACAACAGTTTACAATAACGTCGCCTATGGCTTAAAAATAAGAAAAATGCCGCGCAACATGATTGACGCTGAGGTAAAGAAAGCGCTGCAGCTTGTAAAGTTAGACGGATTCGAGAAGCGGCATGCTAAGAAGCTTTCAGGCGGCGAGCAGCAGCGTGTAGCCATAGCCCGCGCTTTAGTCCTTAAAACTAAACTCTTGCTTTTAGACGAGCCAACAGCGAACTTAGACCCGAAGAACGCATCAATAATCGAGGATGCCATCTCCACCTTGAATCGCGAATATAAAACCACAATTGTAATGGCAACGCATAACATGTTCCAAGCAAAGTCTCTACCGCAAAGAGTCGCCTTGATGAATGAGGGCCAAATAACTGAGACTGGAGCGCCAGCAGAAATCTTCGGCAAACTATCTAAGAACTTGGTGCGTTTCGCTGTGTTAGATAACACTTTTGCCGGAACCGCGGAAGCCACCTCAGCGGGAACAATAATCGTGGATATCGGCAACGGCGTGCAAGTTGAAGTTACCGAGCAGAGACAGGGCAAGGTCTCGATATTCGTTAATCCTCAAGACATCATTCTTTCTAAGCATGCGGTTGAATCCAGCGCCAGAAACGTGCTTAAGGGAAGAGTAACTGAAATCAAAGATTTAGGCTCAATTGTGAAGCTCAAAGTGGATGTGGGTAAGCCATTTACAGTGCAAGTAACTAAACGCTCCTTCAACGAGATGGAACTTAACTTGGGCTCTGAAGTTTACATTGCCTTCAAGGCTTCAAGCGTACAAGTGCTTTAGCTCTTCTTTTTCCCTTCCTCTGCCAGCTCGTACAAAATAACTAAGGCTTCGCCAAGCGGCATATTCAGCCTCGCGGCTAATTCCGCCGGCGTTATGTCTGGTTTTTCACGCAGTATCTGCTCCCGCGTGTACGCCTTGCGCCTCGGATACATGACAGAAGCGTGAACAGTTTCAACTAGTATGGGCCAGAGCTTTTCCCGCGTGTACTCCTCGAAGCTCATGCTTCATCAAAATTCTCATTGTGCCAAGTTATTATTTTTGGTTATCGCCCTGCCTATACGGAAACTTCATTAGCCTATTTTTCATGCAGAACTTTAGGGACATAAGCGCATCTGGGGTCAGAACCGAACACGTCGCCAGTGTAGAACAGCGCAGCCGAGCGGCAGCCTCCGCAGATTTCGCGGTACTCGCAGACGCCACACTTGCCCTTCAAATTGCTTTTGTCTCTGATTTTCGCGAAGAACTCGGAATTCTGCATTTCCTCCCAAATGGTTTTCAGCGACTTTTCTTTGACGTTGCCCAGTCGGTATGCATCGTTGAAGCTGCAGGGTATGGCGTCCCCGTTTTCTGCGATGCTCATGAATTTGCCGAAGAAGCATCTGCCAAGGAAAAAGTGGTTAAACCAGTTGTCAAAATCCGGCAAGCCGCGCTGCTTGGCTATGCGAGCGAAGAAAGTGCAGTAAACGTTGATTTCCGGTTTCCCCTTATACCTTGAACGCAAGTCAAAGAGCTGGTTGAACGCCCACTCATACTGCTGCGGCGTGGGATCCGCCTTTAAGCTGTCTCTGCTGCGGCTGTAGGGTATAAACCCGTGGTAAATGACCCAACGCGCGTTATATTTGGCCGCCAAATCAAGCACGTGCACAAAATCTTCGGTGTTAACATTTGTGCCGCCGCTAAAATTCGCAAACGTGTACACGAGGCAGTTCAGCAGGTTGGCGCTTGAAAGCCGCTTAATGGCTGCGGCGGCTTTTGCGTATGTGCCTTTGCCGCGGATAAGGTCATTTGTTGCTTCGCCGCCGTCGATGCTTACGGACACGCGCACCTCGTTTTTCACGAGATTCTCGAAGACTTTTTCGTCCATTAGGTGGCCGTCGGTTATTATGCTGGCGTTTAAGCCGATTTTTCTCGCGTAGCTTATTATTTCGAATAGGTCTTTGCGTAGAAGCGGTTCGCCGCCGCTTATTCCAAGCCAGCTTGCGCCGAAATCGTAAATTTGGTCAACAAGCCGCAGGGCGGTGGAAGTGTCCATCTCATCTGGAAAGGGCGGTTTACCTGCGGATGCGCAATGGACGCAGTTGCTGTCGCAGGTGAAAGTGCATCGCCAAGGCAGAATATATAGCGGCCCTTTTCGCTGCATTATTTCAAGCTCCGATAGTGTTCTGGGACAAGGTTATTTAACCCTTTCATAACGTGCCCAGCCTGTAGAGGTTTCCGACGCTGTTCCATACGAATGATTCTGGCAGTGCCTCGGCTATGGCGCACATGGCTTTCCAGCCCGTGCAATGTGAAGGCACAATAAGCTCGGGATTTATTTGCCGTAGCGCTTCGATGGTTGGTTGGATTCTGCTCTCAAATTCTTTTCCGGCAAGGTGAAAGCCGCCCATTACAGCGTAAACGCGCTTTACGCCTGTTATCTGCTGGGCATAAGCCACCGTGTTGATTATGCCTGCGTGGGCGCATCCTGAAAGAACCACTAAGCCCTTGCCTTTAAGGTTGATTACTACGGCGCGTTCATCCATAATCCACGGGTCAGGATGCCACGCGACATTCACGAAAACCCTGTGCTGAGCATAGCCCGTTTCAAAACTTGTCTGCCGCGGAATCTCGCCTGTCACACAAACCATGCCCTCTGCCGTTAACGATGGCGTCTTCGTGCTGACCAGTCGCGCTGGGCTTAGCTCCGAGGCTGTTGGAAACGTTGGGTACCTTCGGACTTTCCCGTTAGCGCCGGCTGCGCCTCTAACCGCGAACATGCCTTCATGAACAATTATGGGTAGCGCTGCTTTGCCGATTGCTTTGACCGCTGCGGGCAAGCCGCCGAAATGGTCATAGTGTCCATGCGAAAGCACAATACATTCGACCTCGCCGAGGTCTAGGCCCATGTGCTTAGCGTTTTCCACGACACCGTCCGCGCTTACTCCAGCGTCAAACAGGATGCAGCTTGTCTTTTGCCCGCTGAAAACGCGGATGAGCATTGCAAAACCGTGCTCGCCGAAAGGCAACTGCGCGTGAGTTTCAGCCCATTTTTGGCCATAGCGTTCTCGAGTCCATTGTCTGAAGGGCTTGACTTGCGGCTTATTCACATGTGAAAGAAAATCCACTGTATTATCTACTAAGCTGATTATTTCTGCGCCTGCGGCTTCTTTAAGTTTGGAAGTCGGGTCATCTGTCTCGTTTAGCTTGACCATATTTGCTGCGCCTCGGTTATAAGGGTCCTTTGTAATAGCTTGTTGTTGGGCACCCAACGCATTTTTGGTTTGTGTAGCGGTTGCATGGGATGCAGTCCACGCTACATGGTGTGACTTTGTTCTCTTTATGCGCAAGATTTTCTCTTATTGGAAGAAACGGTGAAAAGTAGATGTCACTTATCGGGTAGAATTCTGATCTTCGGATTCCTTGGCTGCATCTTAGCGAGCATTTTTCCATGGATATGCTTTCAAGTGTTTCTTCGGTTTCAGCTACGACAAGGGCGATTAAGTTGTAACCGCCTATGGTTTTGAAAATATGCACCACCCGCGGGCAGTCTTTAAATCTGTTAAGCAATTTCTGCATTGCTTCTGCGCTTTCCATTTCAAGCATAACAATTGCGGGATGAAGTTTAAGCGCCTTCGGGTTAATTAACGCAGAAACTTGAATTGTATTTGTTTTTGCGAGTTTTTCCAGCCTTTTTTTGACACCCATGCTGGTGAATCCCACGGCTTCGGCTATTTCTTGTAATGTGGCTCTTCCATCTGCTTGTAGATGTGCGATTATTTTTTTGTCGACGTGATCCAAATTATTCGCCTGTTTATTTTATAAACGCAAAGTATTAATAAGGTTTATTCATTAAACTGCTTAAACCTTAAACGGTGACAAAAGTGAAAAACACAGCGGGACAAGCAAGCACTGCAAAGGAGCACAGCGAACAGAACCAACAACAGGATCAATTGAAACTGAAAATGTGCAAAATTAAGCATAAAATCGCCGTTATAAGCGGCAAAGGCGGCGTAGGCAAAAGCACGGTAACAGTGAACCTTGCCGTGGCATTAGCCTTGCATGGGCATCAAGGCAAAGTTGGAATCCTTGACGCGGATATTCATGGTCCATGCGTGCCGAAAATGTTAGGATTGAAAGGACAGAGACTCATCGGCGGGCCATCAGGATTACTTTTCCCCGTTACCAGCCGCTTGGGAATAAAGGTTGTTTCAATGGATTTTTTGCTTCCAAACGATGAGGCGCCAGTAATTTGGCGTGGTCCCTTGAAAATGCGGCTTATTCAGCAGTTCCTCTCTGATGTCGCATGGGGAGAACTTGACTTTTTGCTGGTTGATCTGCCACCTGGAACTGGAGATGAACCGTTAAGCATTGTGCAGCTAATCCCAGATATGGATGGTGTCATAATAGTTACCATGCCCTCGGAGGTTTCTGAAGCAGTTGTTAAAAAATCTGTTGCGTTCGCTCGCCAAGTTGGAGTTCCTGTAATTGGCATAATAGAGAACATGAGCGGTTTTGTCTGTCCTGAATGCGGCGCCAAGGTTGACATTTTCAAAACCGGCGGAGGTAAACGCATCGCTGATAGCATGGGCATTCCCTATTTGGGTTCAATACCTATAGATCCGCAGATTTGTAATGAATCAGACTGTGGCTCAGCATTTATCGCTGAGAACAAGTCATCACCCGCAGCTAAAGCATTCGCCGAGATTGTCAAGAAAATTGAAGAATTCATAGAAAAAGCAGACGTCACGGGTAATCAAGTAAAAAATTATCAAAACAGTGGAGTGTGAACTAATGAAAATATGTGTAAGCGCCGCTGGATCTAATTTGGATGCGCCGTTAGAGCCGCGGTTTGGCAGGTGCCCCTATTTCGTGATTGTGGATTCTGAAACAATGCAGTTTGAAGCCATACCGAATGCTGCTTCTAATGCAGTAGGCGGTGCAGGCATCCAAGCAGCGCAAACAATAGTCAATAGAGGCGTCAGAGTGGTAATAACTGGTAATGTTGGACTCCACGCTTTCCAAGCTTTGTCTGCTGCGGGCATAAAGATTTTCGTAGGCGCAAGCGGAACTGTCGAAGAAGCTGTGGAAAAATACAAGCGAGGCGGATTAAAAGAGGTAAATTCTTCCACTGTTAGTGGGCATCATTTTGGAATGGGAGCCGGTAGAGGACACGGCGGTAGACAATGGTGATTAAGGATACAAATTGCAGAAGTCTTGGAGGGTTTGCGCAAAACAGGCTTGAGACGATTATACATGAACATAACAGAATTGGAGGTGAAAAGTTGAGGAAAGTGGTTATTCCAACCGAAGATGGAAATGGGCTTAACGCTCTGCTTTCGGAGCATTTCGGCCGGGCGCCATTTTTCATTGTTGCAGAGCTAAGCGAAAACGGAGATATCATAGCGGTTCAAGCAGTAGCAAACGAAAGTGAACATTTCGGTGGAACTGGAAGCCCGCCAGACCGCATATTGCAATTTAAGCCAAATGCTGTGATAACCTATGGCATGGGGCCGCGAGCGCTAAGCATTTTCCAAGGAGCAGGAGTAGCTGTGCTAAGGACTGACGCTGTCACCGTGAAAGAAGCAATCGAAGCATATAAGCGAGGCTTACTCCAGGAGCTCACAGAGGGCTGCCAACATGCTCACCATCATTAACCCATTTTTAGAGTGGTGGCTATGTTGAAATCAAACATTGAGGAGCTTTTGTCAAAAGCAGGATATTCAGCTAAAGCCATAAAACTCTACATGGACAAGACTAACGTTGGCTCAATTGAAAACGCTGATGTCGTCGCAAGTTACACAGGGATGCCATGCGGCGACACTATCACTCTTTATTTAAAACTTAAAAATGACGTAATATGCGAAGCAAAATTTGAGTATACTGGCTGCGCGGGCACAGCTTCTTCAGGCTCCGCTTTAACAACTTTAATCTCAGGTAGAACATTGGCGGAAGCATGGAACATCACTAAAGATGATGTTCTGCGAGAGCTAGACGATTTACCAGAGTCTCATTGCGCAGAGCTTGCGGTAACTGCTTTGCGTAAAGCACTTGAAGCTTTAAAAGAAAGCCAATCGCAAAAGTGACCTGCTCATGATTATAGCTGTTGCAAGCGGGAAAGGGGGAACAGGCAAGACATCTGTGGCAGTTAATATGGCTGTTTCAGTGGGTAACGTTAAACTCTTAGACTGCGACGTTGAAGAGCCAAATGCCCATTTACTTTTACATCCTGAAATCAGCAGAAAAGAACCTGTTTACACTTTTATCCCAAAAATCAATAAGGCCTTATGTAATTTTTGCGGGGAATGCGCTAAATTCTGTCAATTCAACGCTATACTTGCTATTGCAGAAGAAATCCTTGTTTTCCCAGAGCTTTGCCACAGCTGCGGCGGATGCGCCATAGTCTGTCCGAGAAAAGCAATTACATGGGAAAAACATGGGGTTGGCACATTGCATTTTGGCGAGGCCAATAACGTATCGCTTGTTTACGGCGAGCTGAAAGTAAGCAAGCCGCTGGCTGTTCCAGTGATAAAGGCAGTTAAAAGACACATAAACGAAGCCAAAACCGTGCTTCTCGATTCCCCGCCTGGAACTTCTTGCCCATTCGTGGAGACTGTAAAGGGCAGCGACTTCTGTTTGTTGGTGACAGAGCCTACTCCTTTCGGTTTGCATGATTTAAAAATAGCAGTTGAAGTTTTGCGGAAGCTTGCCGTGCCTTTTGGCGTGATTGTTAACCGCGCAGATATAGGTGAAAAGAAACTTTATGATTACTGCCGAGAAAAGAACATACGAATTATGCTGGAAATTCCATATCAACGGCGGATAGCTGAGCTATACTCCCTGGGCGTCCCATTCAGCTTAGAAATGCCTGAGTGGAAAGAAAAATTCCAGGCACTCTACAGTGAAATAAGGAGTCTCGCTGGAAAATGAAGCAGTTAACAATTTTAAGCGGCAAGGGCGGCACAGGCAAGACAACGATAACAGCTTCATTTGCTGTTTTAGCGAAAAACACTGTCGTTGCAGACTGCGATGTTGATGCACCGGATCTTCACATGCTGTTGCATCCTGAAGTAATTGAGACGCATGAGTTTAAGGGCTCAAAAATTGCTGTAATCGACAAAACAAAATGTACCAACTGCGGTTTATGTAGAGAAAACTGCAGATTCGACGCTATAACCGAAGAAATTAACGTTGCCCCCTTTGCTTGCGAAGGCTGCGGGGTCTGCTCCTACGTTTGCCCAGCAGATGCTATTACCTTGTCTGAGCGCATTTCAGGTTACGCGTATGTCTCCAAGATAAATTACGGGTTTATGTCGCATGCTCTGCTTAATCCTGGCGAGGCAAATTCGGGAAAACTTGTTACTTTGGTCAGACAAAATGCTCGGATTGCTGCTGAAAAAGAGAACATCCACCTAATCATAATAGATGGCCCGCCTGGAATCGGTTGTCCAGTTATGGCGTCGATAACTGGTGTAGATGCTGGTCTTGTAATCACTGAACCGACGTTATCGGGCATTCATGATCTCAAGCGGGTATTGCAACTGCTCCAACATTTCAAGGTTAAACCGCTTGTTTGCGTAAATATGTATGACATTAATATGGGTAATATCGAGAAGATTCTGCGTTTTTGCAGAGAAAACAATGTAGAAGTTGTTGGCAAAATACCATTCAGCCCCGAAGTAACAGAAGCTATGGTCAATGGGGCAACGGTTGTTGAATGTTTCCCGAAGAGTTTTGTCTCTAATGAAATAGCGAATGTTTGGGAAAAAATAGTAACATTAATCCAATAATCGGCACATGGTAAAAGTTTAAGATATAACTTAAAACAAAGGGAGGTGTAATGTTTGCTGTCGAAAATTCCAATTGAACTAGCCAAAATAAAGAAGGAGAACGTGGACAAGGAGATACTGCGCGCTGCGGTTATCGCCGAGTTGGATGCCATAAATCTCTATGAGCAGATGGCTGCTTTGGCTGTTGACGAGAATATAAAGCGTATTCTTTTGGACGTGGCTAAAGAGGAGAAGACGCATGTCGGCGAGTTCCAAGCATTGCTGCTGAGGCATGATAAAGAGCAGGAAAAAGAGCTTGAAGAAGGTAAAAAGGAAGTTGAAGAGCTAAAAGGCTAAGCTCGCTTCACATGAAAAAATCGTGAAGGATTGCTTTGGTAGAAAATTAAACTTTTTTCAGCTTATCCTTCTTCTTTTATTTCTTTTAGTGTTTCTTTTGGCACGTAATTGTTTAGCCTTTTACTGAAACCTAGTTTGCATTTTCAATTGAATGTTGCTGGCTGCGGCGTTCTCGATTTTCGGAGGCATGCGGGTGGGCGAGTGCTTGTTTTTCCTGAAGTGTACTTGGGGTGGGTTATCCTTTTTTAGGTTGCTTATGTGGTTGGGCTGTCACTTTTTCTATTGCATCTGAAGCTTTAATGTTGGGTTCCACTAAAATAGGGGTTATTTTGTTATGGAACAGTAGTTCTGAAGCGCCTGGTCCAAGTTGAGAGGTGATTACTGCGTTTACTTTTAATTCCGCTAATGTTTTTGTTGCGATGGGCCCAGAACCATGATTGTAATCTGCGGCGAGATTATCGATTATCTGGACATGTTTGATTTTGCCGTTTTCAACATCCACGAGTGTGAATGTTTTTGTTTTTCCAAAAGTGTTTGACACTGTGTCGTTTAGACCATCGTATCCTTTTGTAGCTATGGCAATTCTAATTTTATCCATTTAGCCACCTTCCATTAGTATTCTATTGTGTTTAAGAAAAAAAGTGGTTGAGTGATTATTTTTTCAGTTCGTTAAGGCGTTCTTGGATTTTTTTGAGTGTTTCCTGCATGGCTTTCAACTGCTCTTCTATCATGGTTTTTTGTTCGGTTAGTACTGCTGCTTCATCTTCAGCTCTTAATGGCTGCGTTGCGCTGTAGGGTCCGTATAGGTACCAGCATGCGCCTCTGCCGTAGAGCCATCCTGGCCTTTGCCATGGTGGCAGGTGGCTGAATGGTCCTCTTCCGGGCCATGGGTTTGTCCAGTCTCTTCCTCTCCATCCCATTTTTGTGTTTCACCTCCCGCGAAGCGTTTTTGTGTTTATGCACATAATTAATTATGTGATAGTGCACAAAAATATATAAAAGTTGCGTGGCAAATAAATAAACCGACCACAATGTGCTGGCGATACCGATGCAGACGCGGCAGAAAAGGCCGATTCCCAAAACCAATCACCATAGCAAAAGCTCCAGCCGCCACCATCTTCGCCCCGGAACCACAACTAAACCACGCACCCATCCTCATAGAACCCGCCGAAATCGAAGCCCTACGCCTCGTCGATTTAGAAGGCCTCTCTCAGGAAGAAGCTGGCGAAAAAATGGGCATATCCCGCGGAACCGTATGGCGCCTAGTACAAAGCGCTAGGAAAAAAACCGCTCAAGCCCTAACCGAGGGGCGCCCCTTACAAATCGCCGTAGAACCAAGCGCAGAAGAAAAGCAAGATAACTCAAACTGATGAGTCACTATAAAAAACGCTGGCGCACTTACAATTTAGCGAGCCTATACGAAATTTTTTAAGCAACAAGCCTTCAAAAACCGAATGGTGACGCATAGTGCCAAAAATAAAAGCAGAGGCAAAACTTGTTGAGAACGTTCGTTCAATAGCCAGCAACACAAGAGCGCACTCTGTAGTCTGTGATCTACCCGCTGCTGCAGGCGGAAGTGACAGCGGCCCTACAGCTTTGGAGTTAGCCTTGATGGCGCTTGCTGACTGCGGAGTAACAATATTCGCTGATGTCTGCAAAAAAAGCAACATCTCGCCGGGCAAAGTTGAGGTTGCAGTGGAGGCTGATAAGTCTCCAGACTCGCCGCTGATCACTGGAGTAACAATGAAGGTTGCGGTCTCTGCAAAAGCAAGAAAAGAACTGCTTGAAGGCGCTTGGCGGAGAACGGAAGCAAACTGCCCCGTCTTATTCATCTTTAAAGAGCCCATCCCCGTAAAGATTGAGTTTGAAGCAAAACAAGAATAGACAATACGTCTCTCGCGAAACTAAACACGCATTCAAGAGCACTGTGCGATATAGTAGCTTAGAGACTATCAATTCATTATTAATTGATTTGGTATGGCGCCTAAAGGCCTTATGGCACAAAGTTAATACTTCACTGTTGCCGCTATAGGACTTGAGGGTGAAACTTTTTTGAAAGCCGCTGTCTATAGAGGCCCACGCAACATCAAAGTCGCTGAGGTTCCAGAGCCACGTGTTTCAGGGCGCCAAGTGCTTGTGAAGTTCAAGGCGGGCAGCATCTGCGGCACTGACCTGCACTTCTACAGGGGTGAGTGGCGCTGGATGAAGCGCGGCCGCATAATTGGACATGACGCCTGCGGCGTGAGAGCGGACAATGGAGAGCGTGTGGTGATGGTGCCGCTGGTTTACTGTGGCAGATGCTACTACTGCCTCAGAGGGCTTTCCACATACTGCATGCGCGGCAAGTTTATGGGTTTAACAAGCGACGGTTTCTTCGCTGAATCCATAGCGATGCGTCCCAGAAACCTGTTTTCTGTGCCTGACGGCGTCAGTGATGAGGAAGCTGCTGTTGTGGAGCCTGTTGCGCTTGCGCTTCACGTGATGGATGCGCTTAAGCCTAACGTTGGCGATTGGGCGACGATAATCGGGCAGGGCGCTATTGGCTTGTTGATGACGCAGATAGCGCGGATGAAAGGCTGCCGAGTCATAGCTATCGACTTGCTGGATTACAGGCTGCGGCTTGCCGAGAAGTACGGCGCGGAGTTCTGCATCAACGCCGCCGAGGAGGATGCAGTTAAGCGTGTGCGGGAAATCACGCGGCGCGGCTCTGACGTGGTGGTTGAGGCAGCTGGGTCAGAGCAGACGGTGCAGCAGACGCCGTTTCTTGTGCGCAAGGCAGGCAAAGTCGCGTTGGTGGGCGAGTCTAAGGGCTACCTGAATCTGGAAGACGCTGATGAAGCCGTGTTCTTTACTACGTACATTTCGCCTGTCGAGTACCCGTTGGCTGTGCAGCTCCTCGCCGAGAAACGTGTTGACGTGAAAGGCTTGGTAACACACAGATTCAGCTTAGCGAATTTCGAGCAGGCGCTGCGGACGGCGGATAACCCAGCGGAGAAACCGCTCAAGGTGGTAGTAACCGCGTAGGGCCGTGTTCAACCGTAAAGTATATTATCTATCTGGGAAAGTGTTTACGCCGCTTCGCATTAGAGAGAAATGAGCGTGAACCAGAAGAATGGGCATTAAAGCGGTGATATTCGATTTAGACGGCACATTAGTAGGCTTCAACCTTGATTACCGCGCGTTAAGGGCGGAGGCACGGGGCTACTTGGCTAAGCAGGGCGTTCCCGCTTCTGTGCTGTCGCTGCAGGAGAACATTTTCGAGATGCTTAAGAAGGCGGAGCTTTTTCTGCGGAACTCGCGCAAGTCCGCTGCGGCAATAGAGAAGATCCGCGGCGAAGTCTTGAATATGGCTGAGCGGTACGAGTTGGACGCTGCCATGAGCACTGGGCTTATGTCAGGCACTGTGGAGACGTTGAAGACGTTGCGGCGCATGGGCCTGAAAATTGGGTTATGCACGACGGATAGCGAAAAGGCAGCCTTGTATATTCTTCAGCGCTTCAAAATTGCCGACTTCTTCGATGCCGTTGTAACACGGGATCACGTAAAGCAGGTTAAGCCGCATCCAGAGCATCTGCAAGCAGTGCTGGACGCCTTAGGCGTGAAGCCAGAGGAAAGCTTAGTTGTCGGCGACAGCGTTGCGGACATGCAGTGTGCGCAGGAGCTGAAGGCTGTCGCGGTTGGGTTGCCCACGGGAATCTCCAGCAAGCAGCAGTTGGCGCAGCAAGGTGCAAACTACATTATCACGTCTATAACTGATTTGCCCATTTTAATTGCGCAAATAAATAAGGTTCAAGGCTGAGCAGTAGTGGTTTAAGCGTTTTTCAATGTGAAATCGACTACGCTATTTTTTATTCATGGACTGTCGTTATTTCAATAATTCTGCAATTGCATATTTATAATTGCGTTGCAATTAATTCATTCTGCCGTTACAAAGCGCTTAAAGCCTTATTAACTTAGCCATAACGCAGAAGTCTACTGGAGGGTGAAGGGCATGATTGTGGAGATAGTTAATATCATAGCTGGACTGGTGTTGGTGATGGGTATCCTGCCAAGTGTGCCTGCTGTTGGCAAAAGCCTAGAGAAGGTTGCTAAGTGGCTGGGTAGATTCCAAACGATAATCGGCGTAATAGCTATAATCGTGGGAATACTTTACTTCGGCATGCAAGGGCTCGTGGCAATAATTGCAGGGCTGATTTTGGCAATGGGCATTTTGACGAGCATTCCAGCTGTAGGTGGAAGCTTAGAGAAAGTTGCTAAGTGGCTGGGCGGGTTCCAAACAATCATTGGTATAATAGCATTAATTCTTGGAATTCTCGGACTCTTGGGATTTTTCGTTTAACCCTCTTTTCTCTCTTTTTTGGACATAGCGAAAATTTTGGTTACAGCTTGCTTCATGCGGAAAATGCAGTGTTTCACCCAGAGCTATGCGGGTTTGAAGCAGTATCTTGGCCACTGGGGCCACGGCTGCGCCGCTGTGCATGCGCCGAAGTCTACTGTGAGCGCCATGCCTATGCGGAGCTGCTCGTGCGGTACGCCTGTTATCATGCCTGGCAATTTTAAGCCGTTCTCAAGCTGCATGATGCCTACCGCGTACGGCGCTGATGCCTGGAACTGCTGCGGAGCTATGTGGATGACTGTGAAGGATACGAGTGTGCCTTTCCCGCTGATTTCCATCCACGCGAATTCTTGTCCGTGGCAGTTGTC
This sequence comes from Candidatus Bathyarchaeota archaeon, assembly GCA_026014545.1. GTDB lineage: Archaea > Thermoproteota > Bathyarchaeia > Bathyarchaeales > Bathycorpusculaceae > JAOAIV01. The sequence continues at coordinate 454,374 of JAOZIH010000001.1, read as the reverse complement.
GCAGAGTGGTCTGGGCGGCAGATGGATTTTGCCGCAACGCATGCATTTTCCAGCCATAAGCTTGCCTTGCGCCAGAAACTTGTAGAACTGCTCAATCGTGAACGGTGCCTCGGTGCTCATTACGTTTCACTCCTGTAGATGTGCACGGTGGCGGTGGCGCCTGACCCTCCCACATTATGCGTTAAGCCTACGCGGGCGTCTTTGACTTGGCGTCGCTCCGCTTGGCCGGTGAGCTGCAGGTAAATCTCGTAGGCTTGCGCTGTGCCCGTCGCTCCGACAGGATGCCCCTTGGCTTTTAGGCCGCCGCTTGTGTTTACGGGCAAGCGCCCGCCAAGCCGGGTTTCGCCGCTTTCCGCAAGTTTGCCGCCTTCGCCAGCCCTGCAGAAGCCTATGTCTTCGTAGGCGATTATTTCGGCGATGGTGAAGCAGTCATGCACCTCCGCTACGTCCACATCTTCGGGCTTGACCTGCGCCATCTGGTAGGCTTTTTGCGCCGCCAGCTTCGTCGCCTGTAATGAGGTGAGGCTTTGGCGTTCGTAGAGGCCTATGGAGTCGCTGGCTTGTCCGGCGCCGATGATGTGCACGGGCTGGTCTGTGAAGCGCCTTGCCAGCTCGGGTTTTGTGAGGATTAGGCAGCTGGCGCCGTCCGTAATCAGCGAACAGTCGTATAGCTTCAGCGGCGAGGCGACGACGCGCGAGGTCAGGGCGGCTTCCAGCGTGATTTCCTTCTGCATCTGCGCTTTCGGGTTGAGGCTTCCGTGATAATGGTTTTTCACGGCTACATGCGCCATCTGCACCTCCGTGGTGCCGTACGCGTGCATATGCGCCGTGGCCATCAACGCGTACAAGCCGGGAAACGTTATGCCATGCCACTGCTCGAATGGATAATCCGACGCCATTGCAAGGTACTCAGTGACTTCCGCGGTGCTCCGATGCGTCATCTTCTCCACGCCGCCCACGAGAACCACATCCGCCAAGCCAGACAGCACCGCGTAAACGCCAGACAGCAGCGCCGCGCCAGAGCTTGCACAAGCCGCCTCCGTCCGCGTAGCGGGAATATTCAGCAGCCCAGCCCAGTCCGCAGCGGCGGCGCCAGTGTGCCCCTGGTGCTCATACGCTTCGCCCATGTGTCCCACAAACATGGCTTTCACGTCGCGCTTAGGCTCCAGCCTCGGGCAGCGGTCAAAAGCTTCCTTGACGGCTTCGGCGAAAAGCTCCCGTGCGTATAAGCCTTCGCGCTTGCCGAACTTCGACAAGCCCGCGCTGACTATGCTGACAAGCGGCTTACCATCAACCAAACAATCAACACCTCAATGCATATACGCCTATGCTATGTGCAAACTCACGTTTAAAAACTACGCAAGTCGCGCCTTTTGCAAATCCTTACCCGAAATTTTAAGGAGGGAATAAAGAAAATTTTTAGAGCTTTTTGGAAGTGTCTTCTAGAAAAGGCTGCCTTTAGGGGGTTTATAACCATATCTTTTTGCTGAACACATATTCAAACAACGCAATCAAGCAAATAAACACCGCAACACCAATCCCTAAAAACACACTGGACAACAGGTTACTCCTATCTACCTTAAAAAATATTGCGCAAGAGTCATAATAAATGAAATAAAGTATGAACCAAGCAAAAAGGCTAGAAGTATCATAGACCGATGTCTGTATTTGAGGTTTTCCTTTATCTTGCCCCACGCTCTTAACAGATAGAACAATATGGCTAATGCCACAATAAATACGCTCAAAACAATTTTGGACACATAGTCTTCAACGAGAAAATTAACATAGAAGACTATCGCTGCTGAGAATGTCACACTTTGTAATAGTACATCATCTTCTCTTCTTAATTCATCATCAGAAGCTTTTGCAATTTCAATGTGGTAATGCTTTGCAACTTTTTCTCCAAGATAATGCAGACTAATACTGAGGTTCAAACAAACACTAAGATCGATTATGATGTTTAAAGCTGCATTCTTGATGAAAGTTATCGCCTAAAAAACAACGCCGAGCAGAGAGACAATTATTGTAATCACAATAACACTGAAAAATATTAGTGTAAAACTTTTGAAGGATTTTTTCATCAAGTTCTTCTATTCTGCGAATTGGATTTAAGACTTGTGAACGGTTCTGATTAGTTCTTTCGGTTCAGCTATTATATCTTCGGCTATCTTTACTATAAGCAAATTTAAGACTTATTAAATTCTGTAATTTGCCCAATTTTAGCACATGCAAAAGGAAGCACCTCTTCTCTCCCCGCATTGTTCACAACTTGGCATGATTCGCCTTCGAATGTCCTAATAATTTAGGTCTAAACAAAAATTTATCGGAAAGAAGAAATCGCGTAGAAGCGCGAATTAGAATTTATAAATTTGCTGGTAGATTTCATTAGGAGTCTGTTCTTTTTTTATGAGTAAGCTCTTTCTCTATGTTCAATTAGCAGAACATGAACTCTTTTCAGGTCCCATAACACTTCATAGATTATTCGCAAATCACCGATTCTTGCTCTATAAGTGTCCGTGCAACCCTTAAGCTTCTTCAAATCGTAATATTCGGCTGGAACAGGGTTCTCACGCAAAATCAAAAGAAACTCCACAATTCTACGCCTATAATCTTCATGCAGTTTCTTGGCAGATTTTCTGGCTCTTGAAGCCACAAAGACCTCAAACAAGAAAAATCAACACAGCTCTTTAACTAACTCGTCAAGCTTAACCTTGGAGCCTTTCGCTATCTCTTTCCGAGCCGCCTCAATTTCCCGCTTCTCTTCCTCGCTTGCTGCCTCCTCGGGTAACAGCATCGCTCGAAGCCTCAGAAGCTCAAGCTTAACAGTATCCAATTTTTCAAGCACAAGCTTTAACTCATCCTTGCTAACTGACACAGTCACTTCTGTCACCTAAATTCCACTATATGAAGAACCGATTTATTAAATAAAGCTTCTTCCCCACCCCAACAAACCTTTAACCACCACCGAAAATGAGGCAGCTTGGAAATTTGTGAACTGGTAAATTTTGTTTTCATATAGTGATTTCTGGCTTCCTATGTTTGTTGAGAAAACATGTTTAACAAGCGTTTCAACCAGTTTTCAAAGACGCTATTCACACAGTAGCATGTTGCACCTTTTATGCAAGGGGCTCCACACTGCCATCGAGCACAACAGCGACAAGCAATCTTTAAAAAAACTCCAGCCAATTACAAAAACGGATAAGCGTGAGCAAAACTAACCTGCTAATCCTCCTATGCATCGCCGCTTCGCTGCTGCTTTGGCTCGCGGAAAACCCAGACGCAGTCATGGCGCAGCTGGCGTTCAGCGGCGAAAACCTCCTCAAAGGCAGAGCATGGACCTTGGCTACGGCGCTTTTCCTCCACGCTGACCCCGCGCATTTGGTCGGCAACATGCTGTTCCTCTTTGTTTTCGGCAATACGCTTGAGAAGGAGCTTGGCGCTGGAAAAACGCTGTCAGCCTTCTTCATCGGCGGCACACTCTCGTTTCTCTTGGGCGTGTTATTCTATTCGCCAGAAACCTTCCTAATAGGCGCTTCAGCCGCCATATTCACGCTGGCCGCCGTCGCCATGCTGGTTAAACCCCTAAAATTCTCCTTCCTCTTCCTCATGCCCATCGGCCTCGCAGCGCTCATCTACTTCATCTACAACGTCTTCGCCGTCTACTACGGCGCAGAAGGCAACATCGCCTACGTCTCACACGTCATCGGCTTCCTAATCGGCGTGCCCTTCGGCGCAGCATGGGGCAAAAACGTCCTCCGCAACCTACTAATAACCATAGCACTATTCATCGTCTACATCGTAATCGCGTACGTGCTGATTCCGCAGCTTCTGCAGGCAATAGGCCTTTCCTAAGCGCCCCAAAAAACCTCGGGTTCAGCGGAGTTTCTTCGCTTCGAAGGATAGAACCTTATGGCAGTTGATGCATCGGACCAGAACTATCTCGAAGCCGTTTAGGATGTCGAAGCGTGTCTGCGTGTAAATCCGCTGCTTTGCATGGTCACAAGTGACCTGCGCAATAGAAATCAGCCTGTCCTCTCGCATTCTCCCTTCCCACACCTGACCATTAGCGCTGCAACCGCTAATAACACTTGTGGAACAAACCTCTACTATAAGGCGATATTTGTTTCAAGAACGCCGAAAAATGGCTTAAAACTGAATCGCCTGCCAGCCAAAAAGAGCCGAGAGACTCGAAGCCAAATTAGGGGATGCCGCATTACTGGAAAATGAAGCTAAGAATCTTGCCGCTTTCACTTAAAGAAGCGACAACCAAGTCAGGCTTCTCCTTCTCAAGCGCCTCCCGCGGGTAAACTCCCGTAGTAACCGCGACGCAGCCCATTCGCGCCGCTTTCGCCGCCTTCACGCCGAAAATTGAATCCTCAAAAACCACGCACTTTTCAGCGCTGACGCCCAGCTTAGAAGCGCATTTCAAGAAGATTTCCGGATCAGGCTTCGACCGCGCAACATCAGCGGCTGTAAGCACTGCATCAAAAAAGCGCTGCGTATTCGTTGTCTTAAGCAAGTGCTCGATGACTTCGCGGTCGTTCATGGAAGCCAAACCCAACTTGACTCTGCCGCGTAACTGCTCCAGCAGCGCCAACGCGCCATCGAACAGCCGCACATCCGCGCTTAAGTCAATCTCGTTCTGAATCTTCTTCGCCACAAGATGCCTAATCAACGCCTCGTCGAAAGGCCGATTAGAGCGTCGCAGTATCTCCCTAAAAGTTTCCGCAGCACCTATTCCAATACGCTTCTCAATGAAGTCGCCGCTTATTTCACATTGAATATCTCTGAGCGCTTTTTGGAAAGAAGCCACAACCACGCGTCTCGTGTCAGCTAGTGTTCCGTCCCAGTCGAATATGGCTGCCTCAAACATCACTGAACCCGCGAGCTCTGCTTAAGCGTTGTTACTGCGGCATGCCCAGCATTTCTCGGATGCGCTGGCTTTTCTTAGCGGCTTCCTCAACCGCCCGCATAAGCGACTGCCGAATTGAGCTGCCCTCAAGCTGATATATTGCCTCGATGGTCGTGCCGTTGGGTGTTGTAACCATATCCTTTATTCGGGCAGGATGCTCCTGCAGCTCCAAGACCAGCTTGCCCGTGCCCAGAACCGCTTGGGCTGCGCCATACAAGGCGACGTTCCGCGGCAAACCAACCTTTAACCCAGCGTACATTAAAGCCTCAATTATGATGGAGAGATACCCTGGTCCGCTGCCCGTTAAAGCAGTTATGGCATCCATATATTTCTCATCGATTTCCTCGCAGATTCCCATCATATCCAAAAGCGCCTTAACCTTCTTCTTGTCCTCTTGGGTAACGTTTTCTCCGCAGCAGTAAGCCGTGTAAGACGCTTGCACCATAACCGCGATGTTCGGCATTATCCTAACAAACTTGGCGTCTGGGGCAATCTGCTTGTAAAATTTTAAGGGCACCGTCGCAGCCGTGGATATCACAAGCTTACCCGCGATTTCCTTGCTTATCTCCTTCAAAACCTTCTCTACATCGCCGGGCTTAACGCAGACGAAAACTATGTCTGCTTCAGCAGCAGCTTTCCGATTATCCCGTAGCGCGGAGACGCCTAACTCCTCCATCGCCCTAATCCTTTCTGGCTGAGAATCAGTGGCTAAAATCTTGCCTGCGTAACCGCTTTTCAGCAGGCTTTTCACGATGGCGCCGCCAATCATCCCAGCGCCTATCACGCTAATAGTTTCAGTCAACGATTACCACACTCTTCCCTTAACATCTGACCACTTAACTCTTAAACCTTTTTTTATGCACAGAGCCAAAAATCATCAACTAAGCTATAGCCACAAGCCTCTGCACCAGCTTCTGCACAACCAAAGCAGGCGCATCAGTTCTTATGCCCCTTGAATTAAAATGCGTTGGAACGGCCGTAAACCCGTTGTCCCGCAGAACCTGCAGCACAGCATTAACGGCAGGCACTGGCAGGGCTAGTTTATCGCTGATTTTGTCCAGAACGTAATATGTCGCTGGTGCTTCAGCCTCCTCTTTCGCTGTGGAGAGCAGCTTCGCGATTTTCAAGCTGTTCCTTAGTGCCCTATGCATGTTCTCCTTTGTCATCAACTCGCAGAAGCCCTTGTCAAAGATGTTTTTCAGCCAAAGCGGCCCAGCATAGTCCATCTTTGAACCGCACTCAGGGCACTCAACGCTTTTAGCGAAAAGCGCTTTAGCGGCCTCTCTGTGTAGGCAGTTAAAGCAATGCAGAATGTAGCCAAGGCTCTTGACGGAGGCATCAGCCTTTTTCGCGCCGTAGACTATCTGCGCGTAAACGCGAATGTAATGGTCTGTGGAGTGGCTAAACACCACGCGGATGCCAATATCATGCTTCGCTGCAACAGCGGCTATGCAACCGGCTAATAGGCGAACTGCAAGCTCATGACAGTACTCGGCACGCAGCGGCTTCCCGCCATACTTTCTTACACACGCCTTTGGGTGGACGCCGCAGAGAGGCGCCAAGTCTGTTGCGGTAACGGCCAAAAGCCCATTATCCCGTAAGGCGCGGATTGCCGAATCCAAATAGAGCACAGGCGACCCGAAAGGATCCACGTCTATGGCGTCAAATCTTCTGTGAGGCGCAGCATGATCGCTGAGTAGGCGGTTCGCATCCTCGTGCTGCACGGTCACGCGCTCCTGAAGCCCATTTAAACGCGCATTGTAGCCTGCAAGTTCGACAGCTCTCTCGGAAACATCGCCGATTAAGACGCTCTTGGCGCCTTGGATTTCAGCGGCGAAGCGGATGCCGCGTATTCCCGTGCCTGCCAAAGGCTCGCATAGGGTAATCTCTCTGTTAATCATTCGCTGATAGGCTTGAAAGGCTAAGATGGCTATGTCACGGTTTAACTCCATGACTGGGTTATAGAACACAGGAGCCTTGGAAGGCGCATAATCAGTAGGCTGCGTAACGAACGCGCTGAGCTTTGGCGCTAAGACCTTCACTTTCCCTTCTTGCACTATTTCCGTAGGGAAACCTGCCTTGAATTCGCCTTCCACAATCTTTGCCTCACATTGCTAAAGAGGGAAGAAATTTATGACCATATTAGACTTCTGGTTACTACAGAGGCCATATGCATTGCCTAAGCGTGTAATCCTCTTAACTGGAAATCCAGGTGTCGGAAAAACTACTGTGCTAACAAAGGCAGTTAACATCCTAAAAGGAAGCGGCATATGCGTGGGCGGCATGATAAGCCGTGAAATTCGCGAAAACGGCGCACGCGTCGGATTCGAAATCTTGGATTTAACAAGCAGCCGCCGCGGATGGCTTGCTCACATTAACCAGCAAGGTGGCCCTCAAGTGGGCAAGTACCGCGTAAATTTATCCGACCTCGACTCCGTCGGCGCTGCAGCCATAGCGGAGGCATCAGAAAAATGCGATGCCGTTGCCATAGACGAAATCGGGCCAATGGAGTTATTTTCAGAAAAATTTAAGAAAGCAGTGCAAAAAGCGCTAGAAAGCCAGAAACCCGTCATAGCAACAATACACTGGAAGGCTACTGACAAACTGATCAGCGTAGCTAAAAGCCGCGAAGACGCCGAAATTCTTACAGTTACGCAGGAGAACAGGGACAAATTACCTGAAGTAATCGCCCAAAAGATGCTTAAACTCCTAAAATGAAAACGCTGATGAAACACTGACCGTTGCCAAGAAACGCTTCTTCATATTTGGCGGCTATTAGTGGTTCATTGCAGAAACCTATAGAGGGTAGGTCTACAGCACACTTTTTTAGCTATTGAGTAGTGTGGCTGCAATGCAATGCTAAACTGCGGCTATTGATAATTAAAGTGGCAGGCTAAGCATGGAAAATCGATAGGTGCATGCAATATTTTTTTAAACTGCCAATCCTTTAGGCTGTTTTATGCATGAGTGGGCTTTAGCTGAAGCGATAATCGCGGCTGCGGAGAAAATTGCTGTAAAAGAAAAGCTGCGCGAAGTGAAAGAGGTAACCATCAAAGTGGGTGAACTGCAGCAGGTGGAGGAGGATATACTGCGCTTCGCGCTTTCACAGCTAAAGCCAAGCAGCTTCAAAAACGCTGAGTTCCACATTACCAAGGCGCGGACAGCGCTCAGATGCCGGACCTGCGGGAACAGCTGGCTTTTCAGAAGAAACAAGCTGGACGAAGCTACGGCAGAAGCTATACATTTTGTCCCTGAAGTCGCGCACTCTTACATTAAATGTCCAAAATGCGGAAGCCCGGACTTTGAAATCACCGAAGGACGCGGAGTATGGCTTGAAAACATAAAGGGAGTACGCTAAGCGTGATTGACCCAAGGGCAGGCGTGATAAACGAGCGCTTGAAAATGATACGGAGAATTATAGCGGTTTCAAGCGGAAAAGGCGGCGTGGGCAAAAGCCTAGTTGCAACCACGCTTGCGCTGGCGCTGGCGCGCAGAGGCTACAAGGTGGGGCTTTTCGATTTGGACTTTACAAGCCCTTCAACGCATCTTATTTTAGGTGTCAGAGATGTGCAACCGAAAGAGGAAAAGGGCATTGTGCCGCCCATAGTTGACGGCTTGGCGTACATGACGCTGGTTTACTACTCTGGCGATCAAGCCACGCCGCTGCGAGGCGCAGACGTCTCAAACGCCTTAATCGAGTTGCTTTCAGTTACGCAGTGGGGCAGACTGGACTTTTTGATTATTGATATGCCGCCGGGCATAAGCGACGCCGTTTTGGACTTGGTGAGATTTGTGAAGCGCATAGAATTCCTTATAGTTACAACGTCTTCGCTTTTGGCTTTTGAAACCGTGAAGAAACAAGTAAGCCTGTTGCGGGATCTTAAGGTTCCAATAATCGGTATCGTGGAAAACATGAAAATGAACGCTGCACGAACCATAGAGCGGGAAACGGAAAAACTCGGGTTAAAATTTCTGGCAGGCATTCCGTTTGATCCTCAAGTGGAAGAGACCATAGGAGACACCGCAAAACTTTGGAACACCACAATTGCAAACGCACTCAAGCAAATAGCGGAAACAAACGTTACGCTGAACTAAACGAAGGAGAGCAGCGAAAGTGGCGCAGGTTAAGGCTGTTGTTACTGATTATATCGGCACACTCGTAAACGCCCGCAACTACAGCATGGAAGCTTCACGGCGGACACTGCATAAGGCGCTAGTAGAAGCTGGACTGGAAACAGACTATGCGAAGTTTCTGGAAGCTTACAAGCGTGCACATGAGAAGTATCGCGTGATACGTTATGAACAATTTAGAGAAGTAACGAACGCCGTTTGGGTCTGCGAAGCGCTGAATGATGCCGGATGCAAAACAAGCATTGAGGATCCACGAGTAAAAACTGCTTTAAACGTTTTCTTCAAGGACTATGTAGATTCGCTTGAGCTTAGGCCGTATGCTAAGAAACTGCTTGCCCGAATAAAAGAGCATTGCAAGCTTGGCTTAGTCTCCAACTTTACTTATGCACCTGTAGTTTACGCCAGCCTTAGAAAACTCCGCATAAACCAGTTTTTCGATGCAGTCGTGGTTTCTGAAGAAAACGGCTGGCGAAAACCGCACATCCGAATCTTCCAAGACGCATTAGAGAAGTTGCATATTCGGCCGGAAGAAGCAGTCTTCATAGGCGACAGCCCATTGGAAGATATCAAAGGCGCAAGAGAAGTAGGAATGCGAACAGTCTTCGTCGCATCCCAGTTTTACTCGCTAAAAGACCTGCAGGACAGTGGCGAAAAACCCAATGTCATCGCTGAGGATCTGCACCAAATTTACAACAACTTTGAGAAAATTATTGGTGAACTTTCAAGTCAGGCAAGCTGAAAAAGGTCATTTTCCAAGTTTCCCAGCGAGAAGACGCTCAGCTATTTCCAGCTCCTCCAGCGTGTTGATGTTAACAGCAACCTCTTCCCGATTAAGCACGCAAACTTCTTGATCCAACTCGCCATCGTCAATCCGTCGCCCATCAATAACGTTTATGCCCGCAGGAACCACACGGGCGCCTCCATAGTTAAATGCGTATTCACAGCTGAACCCCAAACGCTTCTTAGTTTCAAATGGAACCACAACACTCAGGGCAGGCTTCCCGCAGCGCTCATAACACTCCACCACTTCATCGATTACTTTGCCGCTGATCAATGGCAGATCTGCGCCTATGGCTAAAACTACATGCAAATTAAGCGCTTTGACAGCGTACTGCATGTCCGACACGTATTCCTTCCCCGGCGTCTTGACGACTAGAACTGGAAAACGCCGCATAAACTCAACAGTTTTAGGTGTATACGCACTTACAGCGACAACGATGGAATCAATCTTTTTAGCTTCTTTAAGCGCAGCGATGATGTATTCGATTATGGGTTTGCCGCCTATGTGGATGAGAGGCTTCTCTTCTGGAAGCGCCATGCGGGTGCCTTTTCCGCCGGCCATGACAAGCGCGGTTACGCCCACCTAATCACCGCCAACAAAACTACCAGCGACGCCATGCGGGCAAGCTCGTTAATCGCGCCCAGCACATCGCCTGTTACACCCTTAAAGTGCCTATGAGCTATGCTTACCATAACAAAGCTCGCCGCCATAGCAGCAAGCAAGACCAGGGCGCCAGCTAACCTCAACAGGGGAATTGCAATCGCAAAAGAAATCGCTAGAGCCGCAAGCAAGCGTGCGTTGCCGTTTTTGCCGTGCATGGCTTCGAGAAAAGCGGTGCTCATTCCTTGGTGGATAGCATTGCCAGCCCAAGCGCCGATAACCATGGCTAGTTTCGCTGCGACCTCAGCCACTATCACGGCTTGGATAATTAGGCCTCTGTGTAGCTCAGCTATGGCAAGCGCCGTGATTAGGAAGGTCATTATGCCCATGGATAAGCCGCCTGCGCCGGTTAGCTGGTCATGCATGATTTCGATTTTTCTTTCCGCGGTGCCATGAGCCATGATGCCGTCGCCGAAATCCAGCAAGCCATCCGTATGATGCAAGCCTGTGATTAGCAGCAGAATGCCCAGCACCAGCGCGCCGACGACTAGGCTTGGAAGAAAGTGAGCGGTTACCCAGCCGAATAAGCCAGCTAATAGCCCGATAAAGGCGCCGACTAATGGGAAGAGGAACATGAACCGCGCCGAATCGGTCAGGCAATCCTTGTCCATGCTTACTGGAATTATCGTGAGAAAGGATAGGAGATTCTTGATTTCTTTAAGCATTCAGCCTCATCACTTTACGCCCATTAGCAACGCATAGTTTCGCTCGATTTCCCTAAGCAGAATCTCCTTATTTACTGCACCACCTGTCTTAGCCATCGCCGCTATAGCGGAGCCGCCGGCGCCCACACCCTCCTTCACGATGCCTTTCTCGTAGGCTCGCAGCCCTCCAAAGCGGGAAGACGCAAAATCTATGTCAGCCGCCAGCACAGGCACATCGGCTATCTGGTCGACAATGCCCTTAAGATCGGATGAGCCGTCCCTTATGACCCATCTTGTGGTGCCAATAGCCACGTTGCATAGGACATCAGGGTTCAACGCGTTGATGACGGCTAACACGGCGGTCATTTGAGTGCCGCCGGCCATTAGCACTGGAACCTGCTGAGCAGCTCCGATGACCAAGCCCGCAAAGGCTGGCATCATAGGGTCGCCTAAGCATGCGACAGCTTTAACCGGGTTATTCGCTAAGCCGCCGAAGGCTAAGCCAGCTGCTGCTAAGCCTGAGCGAACAGTTTCAGTTTTTAAGCCATGCGGATTCTCCGGCATGCTGCTGCTAACTTTGCCTTCAGCCTTTACGCCCATGGCTGAGAGAACGCCTAGAGCAGTTGTTGTTCCTCCGGGTATGCTCTCGCCGATTACGAGGTAATCAGCTGTTTTAGCCAAGTGCTCTCCTGCTAAAGAAGCCCGCTGAATAACTTCCTCAACATTATCTACTGCTTTCCCAGTTCTTATGTCCCTACCTGGGCTTCCACCTAAATCCAAAAACGGGATCTGCGGCTTCACTTTTAATCCTCCACTTGCGACCAGCACAGGTATGTCCGCAAGCCTCAAAGCTGACATGGTTATCAGCGCTGGTGTTGGGATACCGTCTGGAGTGACTGGCACGCCTGCGATGCACTTGCATTTGCCCAACAGTAGCAGTTCAGCGTCTGCTGGCGGCGTGTAGTCGGTGAACTCGGGATATTTTCCAGCGGCAGAGATTCCTTGAATTTTGGCGGTTTCTGTTGTGGCTATGGTGCAGACGAAAAGCGGTTTCTTTCCCTCTAGCTCTTTTAGGAACACTTCTGCCTTAAGCTCGTTTCTCGCTAATATCACATCAAAGAATTTTTTCATTTATCGAACTCACCATTTTTTAGGTTTAACTGTGAAACTTTTAATCACCAAGCTACCATAACCGTTAAGCTTTAGCTTCTCGCTTTCAAGAATCTCGATCTGCTTTCTGAAGATTGGTCCATCTATTACGAACGTGTGAAATTCTCCGTGCTCGCCACAGGGGTCAACGGTGCCGAGTCGGCGCAGGTCATCAAAGAACACTTGGTTTATTTCTCTTCCAAGCCATTCCATCCCCAGCAAGTCAGTTTTCACTCTAACCAAAACAGCCTTGAAACCAGCATTTATGAATTCTTGGAGAATCTGGGTTGTATAGAGATGCCACAGAGGCTTCACAGGTGTTAAGCCGACTTCTTTGCAGATGCGGTCTAACCAGCCAGCCTCATGCAGGGCCACGTCGAAAACGTCGCCTGTAACGACGCCTTCTACTCCATCAGTTTTCAGCTGCAGCAGTGCCTTCTTGAAATCTTGCTCATATGTCTCCGGCGTAGTTACCCACTTAACTATTGGAATACCAATGGCGTCTGATTGGGCATCCAGCATGTCAGCGCGTATCATATGGAAATTTGATTTGCTCGGGTCGGACATCATAGTCAACAAACGCGATACATCATGCCCTTCCTGGATTGCTTTGTAGAGTGCAAAGCAGCTGTCTTTGCCGCCACTCCAAGAAGCAACAACCTTCATGCATTCTTTCCCTCCTTACTTTTCTCACCTTCACCATGAATTTCAGGTTTCAGATGAGCAAGAAAACGGGCTTTTTCTTCCCTTGCAACTTTCAGCTTTTCCGCTGACACGTTAAGCAAGGATAGAAGCTCATTTTGACCTTTAACGAACACGGCGCCCTTATTTTTCAGCTCGGCAAGCAGCGCTTTCGCCTTGCCCTTGGTGAAATCGCGACTTTCAATGGGCACTTCATCAATAACGAATGTTGGGATTCCCTGCTCTAACGCTGCAAGAGCGGCTTCCAGATTCTGAAGGTTGCCGAAGCCGAAGGGGACAGAGGTCACCACTACCGTGCTTGCCTTCTCAATCATAGCCAGATTATCTTTATGAGCTTTTTCTGTGATGGGCGAGAACGGCGCTTCCGAAACGACGGGAATCTTCAAAAACTGGGCTGTCTCAAAATCAGTGTCCAGTACGTTAAGAACGCCTGCTGTTACACTGTAGCCTTCATCTAAGAGAACCTTCATAAGCGCGGTGCCAGTGCCGGCTCCGCATATGAGGTGTATTGCGCATTTTCTAGAAGGTGATGCCTTCTGAGGCGAGAGCGGGATAACGAAAAGGGAGTTTGTTACAAGATGCCGCTTTACTATGGCGTCAACATCGAAAACGCTCTTTATGTTTTCGCTTGTCAGAACCTCATCTAAGCTGCCGGCGGCGAATATCTTGCCTTTCTTAAGCATGATGGCTGACGTGCAGTAGCGCGCCGCTAGATTCAGATCGTGGAAAACGGCCAAAACTATCAGCTTCTCATTTACGCAAAGCGACTTAACAAGATCCATAATTTCCAGCTGATTAATGATGTCCAGATGCGTTAGCGGCTCATCCAGCAGCAGTATTTTAGGCTCCTGCGCTAAGGCACGCGCAATTATTACACGCTGTCGTTCACCGCCGCTGAGCTCGTTGATTGGGCGTTCGGCAAACTGCCATGTATTAGTCAAGAGCATGGCCTTTTTCGCGATGGCCAAGTCTTTGCTGCTTTCCATCTGGAACCGCGAGAGATGTGGATTTCGTCCCATCAGCACGACATCCAGCGCAGCGAAGTTGAAGCCGATGCTGCTATCCTGTGGCACAACAGCTAATTGCCTCGCGACATCCACGCTTTTAAGAGAATAAATATCTGCCTCATTGAGCAAAATAGTGCCCCTATAAGGCTTGAGCGTTCTGCTTATGCTCTTAAGCAAGGTGGTTTTTCCAGAACCGTTTGGGCCAAGTATCCCAACGAAGTCGCCTTCTTTCACCGAGAAGCTTACATTCTCCAAGACCTTAACAGAGCCGTAGCGGCATTCAATTCCATCAACGTTCAACACAACCATAACGCATCAGCCTCACAACGCATAGCTTTGCTTCTTTTTTCTAAACAGAATAATGAAAAATGGCGCGCCAGCAAGCATCGTGATTATGCCCACTGGCAACTCGAGTGTTGAGGCAAACGGCGTCGCGATAACCCGTGCTATGGCATCGCAGACAACGAGGAATATTGCGCCGACTATTGTGGACGCGGGGAAAAGAATGCGATGGTCAGGCCCAATAACTAACCGCGTTATGTGCGGAACCATTAAGCCCACAAAGCCCACAAGCCCGCTTAGCGAAACAGCAGCCGCAGTCACCATCGAAGCGAACACAAGCAAGATTTGCTTCACGCGTTCCACGTTTACGCCGAGGTGCTGCGCGGTTTCTTCGCCTAACGCAAGCAAATTCAAGTCACGAGCATAGAAGTACACCACTGTGATGCCGACAACTACGAAGGGCAATACTGCCCAGATGTCTGACCAGAGAACGTTTGAGAAGCCGCCTATTAACCAAAACACTATGGCATGAAGCTCGTCGCCTGCTATCACTTCTAAAAGCGCGACAACCGCGTATAGAAAGAAGTTAACGGCTATGCCGCAGAGCAATAACGTTGTCACAGGCACTCTTGAGCCCACGCGGGATATGTTGTAAACGAGAAACATGGCGAATAAAGCGCCGAGAAAAGCGGCTACTTGCACAAGCCTTAAACCGAAAATGGCGGTGCCTGAGCCGAATAGTAGCGAGAAGGATGCGCCTGTTGCCGCGCCTGCGGAGACGCCTAGAATGTATGAGTCGGCCATTGGATTTTTGAATACGCCTTGATATACCACGCCTGACGCGGCGAGGGCGGCGCCCACTACTACGCCGGCTATTATGCGTGGTAGCCGTATTTGAAGTATGATGGCTGATTCTCTAGGTAAAACTAGCGATGAGTCTATGTAGCCGTTTAAAAATGGGATTTGCTTGCCTAAAGTGGCCAAAATGTTTGCAAATGGAATTTGCGCATACCCTATGTTAAGCGACACTATAACAGTCACAAATAAGGCCACTAATAACAAAATTACAATTAGCTTCCATCGGCTGGCCCTTTGAAAATACGTTCCTTCAACTTTGCTGGCGTTCATGGCGTTCACACAAAAAAAGTATGAGGAACTTAAAAGAGTTCTGGATGGAATGCTTTGGCTAACTCCTCTATCGCGTCGGCAACTCTTGGGCCTGCTCTTGAGATGGTGTTAGAGTCAACGGTGCATATTCTGTCGTTCTGCACAGCGCTTATTGAATTCCAGCCTGGTCGCGATTTGACAGCGTCTATGCTTACCCAGAATGGTTC
Source organism: Candidatus Bathyarchaeota archaeon (assembly GCA_026014545.1). Lineage (GTDB taxonomy): Archaea > Thermoproteota > Bathyarchaeia > Bathyarchaeales > Bathycorpusculaceae > JAOAIV01. Next base: position 438,772 of record JAOZIH010000001.1, on the reverse strand, counting down.
GCCTTTGCCCATGCCTTCTTCGGGCAGAATTATCACGTCGGGGTTTCGTTGAATAACTGCTTCAGCACTTGACTGGAAATATTCCAAGTCCTGATCAGCGAATATGTTGACGCCGCCGGCCTTTTCTATAAGCTCGTTTTGCCATGCTTTTGCGCCAGCAGTCCACAACGATGTGGGGTCATACCAGACTTCATAGTACACTTTCGGTTTGTACGCGGAAACGGCCACTTTGGCGGCGACAGCATCGATTCGGCTTTGTATGTTGTTGATGAGTTCAAGAGCTTCTGCACGTTTGCCAGTTGCATTGCCAACTAACTCAATATCCCTTAAGACGCCAGCTATGTTTGGCGGGTTCAGCACTAGAACTTTGTAGCCTAGGTTTCGCAGGGTAGCAACAGTTTCTCCTTGAACGCCGGCTGTAGCCAAAATCAAGTCAGGTTCAAGCGATGCAATTACTTCCAAATTTGGATTTGAGAAGTCTCCGATGCTGGTCATGTTTCCCGCGGCAATCCACGCTGAAAAGTTATACGGGTAGTCACAGTAATCGCTGACGCCTACAACTTTTTCATCCAAGCCCAAGGCAAACACGATTTCGGTTGTGCTCGGTGCAAGCGAAACAATCTTGTTGGGGAAAGTGTCCATGCTTGTAACATAGCCTGTGTCGTCTACCAGATTATGCAGGGCTTCAAGTTGCTCAGCACTTGGACCTTGCTGATAAACGTAAACAAAGGCGGCAATGGCGATTAAGGCGATAATTGCTGCCGCAGCGATGATTAATTTTTTATTCATTTTCTCCCTCTTTATTGGATGGTTTATCCATGTGTTCCTATAAAACCTTGCGGAAATCCAACTGCTATGGAAAAGCGATCAGGCAGAGAAAGGCTAAAAACTCAATGAAGGCGCGCAACACTTAAAATGGACTCCGCAATAACACAGAGGCTGATAAGCATGAACACCGACGCACCACCATTACTTGAGTATCTTGAAAAGAAAGGCATAAAACTGGATGACCTCATATCAGCGGCGCTTGAGCTTTTCGTTCCACATCCAGGCGTAGAAACAGAAAAGGAGGCCACTGAACTTCTTCGAGAAGAATTTTACGAAGTATTATCTGACGTGAATGTCTCCTGCCTCGTAGTCGCCTGCTTCCGAGCGCAAGAAGACGCCGAAAACGGGCTGATTCCAGGCTTATCAAAAGAACGCTTCATGGGGCGCCCGGGGCTGGTGGCTGATGAATTACTGGGGCTGGCGATAGCCAACTACATTGCAGGTGTAAGAGGCGTATTTGAATTCACAAGATTTGACCAGGCAAAACCAGGCATACTGAAAAAGCTTGGGCCAATCACCAACGACGCCATAGGCGGATTAGTTGCTGGCGTATCCTCAAACATGTACACAAGAGCCTTCAGGCATGCAAAATAAGCCCTCTCAGGGTTATTTGCGCTTTTGAAATGCGTCTAAAACGCCATGGCAGTCACATGTTGTAGCCACAACGAATTTGTCCCGTTGCTTTGCCCAGTCGAAGAAGTCTAGTAGCTCGCTGCCTTTAAGTGCTCCCATACCAGGCGCCATCGAATAGCTGATGAGAATAAAGGCGTCAGGGCAAGCGAACTTGATCAGCTCGGTCATTGTGCATGGTTTTCTAATATTTGATGATGGGCAAACTTTAGGCATGGAACATTTATCTACGCAGCTGTTGTCCCGGTTGAAGCTCACTATAAGCTTCCCTTTTCCAGAAGCTAGCACAACAACTTCTGGCAGTTTAGGTAGTATGGCGTTTATGGCTTCAGGCCAAGACTCAAGCTTAAACTTAAGCTTTGCCAAATCTGCGGCAATATGCACTGGCGCTGTGGGAAACACATACTCTGGCTGGAGCGTCTCTATTAACTTCAAAACAGTTGCAAGATCGCCGTGAACGAAGTGCTCTCCATCAGAGGTTATCTGCTTTGAAGATGTGAAGCCAAATTGTTTGGCGGCGAGGCAGTTTGAATCAGTATCAACCAAGACGAAGCCCTTGCCCTTCCGTCGGAGATATTCAATTGCGTAGCATCCATATTTTCCGCCGCCGATGATTATGTTCATTTCCCACACACTTTAGCTCTGCTGAAGCCCGATGGCTATCTCAACAAATCACGTTATAAAAACTTTAAGCTATCGGCGCATCGCTTTCAACTCCATTCTTTTTTCTTGAGAGTACCATAAGATTATAATATTGTGTTGAACCAGTGAAATTTGCGCAGCTGAAGCATATGAGCAAAGCAAGTCTGTGCGTTGTCACTCACACCTTTCTGCCCCATGTAGGTGGAATAGAAAAGGTCGTCTATGAACAGTGTAAACGTTTGATGCAGAAGCAGTTTGAGCCCATGGTGGTAACGCATAGAAATCACACGGCAAAAAATTACGTTGTTGATGGGATACCCGTCAAATGCTACGAGTCGGTGAACATCGGATTCAGGCTGGGAATTCCCTACGCTATCCCGCAGATCCGCAGTTTCAAAACCTTTTTGGAGTCCATCAAAAACAGCAACCTCATACACGTGCATGGCCATCCATATCCTTCTTCGCTTATTGCCGCGAAAATTGCCAAGAAATACGGAAAACCTGTGGTGCTTACTCAGCATAACACGTTCATAGAATACGCGAACAGCCTCTGGGATCACGTTGAATGGCTAAACGACTGCACCATTGGAAAGGAAGCGCTAAAGGCGGCTGATAAAATAATTGTCGTTAGCCGTGCAACGCGAAATTACGTTTTAAGCTTAGGCGCGGACCCTAAGAAAATCCATGTGCTCCATAATGGCGTTGATGTGGATCATTTTAAGCCCTTAAATGGAGTAAGAGATGCTATGCGAAAGAAACTGGGAATACCAAAGGCAGCAAGCGTCGTTTTAACAGTAAGACGAATAGTCTACAAAAACGGCGTTGACACATTGATTGAAAGCGCAGAAAGGGCGATTCAAAAGAATCCACGATTGGTCTTTCTTGTAGTGGGCAAGGGACCAGATTTTGAGAAGGTCAAAGAAAAAATAGCGCAGCTTGAGCTACAGGAAAATTTCAGGCTTACAGGCTTCATCTCCGATGACGACTTGCCATTCTACTATAACGCTGCAGACTTTTTCGTTTTACCCTCCAAGTCAGGAGAAGGCTTGCCGCTGGTGGCGCTTGAAGCCATGGCTTGCGGGCTGCCAGTTATAGCCACGAACGTTGGCGGAATATCCGAAATAATAAAAGAAGAATATGGGACGCTTGTGCCGCCTGATTCGCCTGAGGCTCTTGCAGAGGCAATTTTAGAGTTTTCTCAGAAAGAGTGGGCTGCACTCCGAAAGGATCTGCGCGTCATGATTGAGCAAGAGTATAGTTGGGACAAAAACGTGGAGAAATTGGTAGAAATATACGAAGAGCTTATTTAACCAAATTGTGGAAACTATATGAAACTTACGCTGGAAGTTGCGCATCAATGGCATTGAAGGTAGATATGGTTTCAGTTGTAATCCCGACGCTAAACGAAGCTGGAAACATTCTTGAGGAACTAGAAACAATCGAAAGAGAAGTGAAATATCCCAAGGAGATTATAATTGTAGACGGCGGCTCAACTGATGGAACAACAGAAATAGTCAAAAAAGCAAACTGCAAGCTTATCATTGAGCCTCGACGCGGCTACGGGCTTGCACTGCGAACAGGGTTTAAACAAGCAAAAGGAGACGTCATCGTGATGGTTGACGGCGACGGCACCTACGAGGTAAGGCACATTAACCTTCTGGTTGACGCTTTAATAAAGAAAAATGCACAATTATGCCTCGCAACGCGAATGTATGATCCGAACAAGGCAATGGGGTTTATGAATTTCGTCGGCAACAAAATAATAACTTTCTTTTTCGACTTTTTTTACGGGCAGTTTATCAGCGACTCCCAGTCTGGTTTCCGCGCCATATCCCGCGCAGCCATAGAGAAAGTTGATTTAGAACAGACAGACATGGCATTCGCAACGGAGATGCTGATACAGTTCGCCAAAAAGGGCTTTAAAATGATTGAAGTTCCTTCGACGTATAAGGCAAGAAAATATGGAAAAACCAAGCTGCGAAGGATTAAGTCCGGGATAGAAATCTTCACTACAATAGTTAGAGGCCTTATAAGGTGAATATGCTCTCGGAAATAAAGCAAAAATTTGCTGACGTATTGGCTCTTGACAGTAAAGGGCACAAAATAGCAGTGGCGCTTGCGCTGATATTTGTTTCCAGTCTTCTTTTGAGTTACTATTTTGTTTCAAGGCTTCCGCCTGAAGGATACAACACAATTTACTTACTGGATTACCAGCACAAGAAAGCGATAGATTACCCTGAAACTTTAGTGATTATTAGCGACGGAGAAAGTAAAGCGGTTAATGTTTGGGTTGTAGTTGAGAATCACATGGGTACAAGCCAAGCGTATCAGGTTTTGCAGAAAGTAGTTAGCAACTCGATTCTATCCTTCCCAGTTGAAGCAGAAGCAACTCAAAGTTACATGAAAACCTTGGGCGCTGGCGAGAAATGGGAAACATTGGCAACAGTTTCGCTGAATAAAACGGGAAGTTATTCTGTGGTATTTGAACTTTGGATTTATGACTCTGAAGCCGAAGCCTTTAGGTTCTCTTACAATTATTGCGTTTTAAACATCGATGTTATAGCGCAAGCCTAAAAAGTCATTGAACTTGTTGCATGCAATATTCTTCTTCAGTGGCTATTCTGTGGACATTGTTGTAGGCGCAGAAGGGTATAATCTTCAAGTCTGGAGTAACATAGTGAACCACGCATCTCCTGACGCGGTTTATGTCGAATGTGTATGGATCCATGAACGCCATGCTGCCGAGAAGGAAAATTCTTCGCCGCAAATTGGCAAGCGACTGATAAGAGGGAGAAATGTGCATTTTAAGAATAGTCTTCGTAAGAGTGAAAATGCCGATTTCTTTGGCAACCAAGAGCCAGTTCAAAGACTGCATTGAAGCCAGAAACAGCGAGGAGAGTATGGAGAAGCGCCCTTTTGACTCGACGGATTTTGCCGTTTTCTGCAGAATGCGGAAGAAGCGATCAAAATTAACAAAATGATTAATGGGGATAATCTTTCCGCTTTTTGATACATACATCCAGTTTACGATGCCGCATTGGGGGCTGCAGGAAAATAGCGGCCATGGTTTTTTCATGAATTTACTCATAACCTTTATTGGGCCAGTCATAATGGAAAGAGGAAAGAGGTCTGTGGTTTTAATTTCGCCGTTGGTTTGCGCTTCAACTTCTTCAGCGAAACTGGTATCGCGCCATGCTTCTCTGAATGGATTATCAACAGCGCGGCCGGTAAACGCAATGGGTTGGAAGATTATGCCTCTTATGATATAGGAGTTCTGCGCTGCGAATCTTATGATGGCACCAACTTCATTGTCGTTTAATCCGTGGACTAACGTGTTAACAAGTATTACCTCTATGTCATACTTACTGCAGTTTTCTATGGCTTTCATTTTGGTTTGCAGCAGTTTTTTACCGCGCATTTTCTCGTAAATTTCATCACGGAAACTGTCAAACTGCAAATAAACTATGTTCAAGCCTTTTTCCTTAAGCTTTCTAACAAGCGCTTGCGATTCAGCCAGCTTGATGCCGTTGGTCGCCAAGATAGTCATGAAACGCAGCTTATGCGCCGCAGCAATTATCTCTGGCATATCCTCGCGTTCCAGCGGTTCGCCACCTGAAAACAAGATTGCCGGTGGCTTAGGATTGCGGTTGCTTAAGAACTCCAGCATTTCCACGATTTTCTCTTTGCTGGGCTCATAGTCAACTTCATGACCAGAGAAAGTGGCAAAGCAGACAGGGCACCTCAAATCGCAGCGCTTTGTAACGTCAATTACGCCGATAACTGTGCTTGAAGCGTGTTTATCGCAGAAGCACATGTAGGGGCAGCCATCAGGATTTTTCGGAAAGTTTGCGTCTCCAAAATATTGAAAGTAATCATAATTTTCGGCAAACTTGAAGACGCGCGGGCTTTCCCAGTGAGCCGCGGAGAAGGTTCCATGTTCCTTACATGTTTTGGTGAGCAAAATTTTTCCGTTTGCCTCGGTTAATTCTGCGTCTATTTTTTTCTGGCATACTGGGCAGATGCTTTTTGTTTTCTTCAAAGGAAACCTCCGATTACAGGCGAGAGTGCCTCGATTATCAGCGAAAGCGGAAGCAGAATCATTGACATTGTTATTAACCGCTCGTATTTTCGCACGTTCTCAACTGCGGAAGCAGAAGCTACGAGGCGAATTGAAGCGTAAACTAGAAGAATGCTCCATATCAGCATGAGAGGCAAGTAGTAAACGGTAAATTGGCCCAGCAGGTAGGGCAGAGGAGCAGATACGCTTGTTATTAGGAAGAATACGACGGCGACGCGCACAGCATTTGCGATACCGATTTTCTGCGGCAACGTTGGATACCCAACTTTAGCGTCGCCTTCCAGACTCAGAACATCTCTGAGAATGTTGCCGCCTATTGTGCCAAACGCGATGGGGTATAAGCTTAAAGAAGCAAGAAGTAATGACGTAGGCATAATGACGTCAGCGCCTAATGTAACTGCTTCACCATACAGGAAGGCGGTTCCAGTTAAAATGCCTATAAGAATGTTTGCGGCAAAACCTGATTTACGCTTGATAAACGCTGAATATATTACGAGCAGGATTGAGTCAACAAGCAGAATTATGAGGCAAAACTTGTTTATCAAGGCGGCAAAACCGAGCCCCATAACCAAAAAGAGAACAGCAATCGCTACAACCTGCTTTAGGGATAGGGCGCCTGAAGGTATCGGGCGTTTAGGCTTAATCACGGCGTCGCTTTCTCTGTCAAAATAGTCATTCAGCGCGAAACCAGCGGATGTAATAAAAGCCATAGAAAAGAAGGATAACAGCGCAACTTCAACGCTGAGGAAGTTTTTGTTTATGGCGAAGGCGGTGAGAAGTGCTAAGCCGCCTGTCATCATCCAATATGGAATGCGAAGTAGAGCGAGAACGCCCTTAGCAGCAGAAGCGGTCATGAGAACATTTTCCTCTCCATGATGAGTTCTCGCAAGTTATCTTCAAGGCTTATTTTAGGCTGCCAGCCCAAGACCCTCTGCACCTTGCTGATATCAAACCAAATTTTGTTTATGTCGCCTTTCCAAGGAACATTAGTGGTTGTTATAACCGTTTTATCCAATAAGCCGAGAATCTTCAGCATCATTTTAGCCAACTCGATTATTGTAACTGTTTTACCGAAACCAATATTGAAGGTTTCCCCCACAGCGGCGTCGCTTGTAGCCGCGAGAATCAACGCGTCCACCACATCAAAGACGTGGACAAAATCGCGGGACTGCATGCCGCTGCCTATGATTTCCAGCTTCTCTGGGTTTCTGCTGATTTTATTCAAGAAGTCCTCTATGACGCCGTGGCATCTGGGCCCATAAACATTAGCTAACCGTAGGATGGTGATGTCCAAGCCATACTGCTTCGAATACATGTTGCAATATTGCTCTCCGACAACTTTGGATAAGCCATAACAAGATGCTGGGCTGTAGCCATAGCTTTCCGGCGTCGGCAACACGGGAGTATTGCCGTATACTGCAGCACTTGAGGTGAAGACGACTCTGGCGTCGTCTTTACGCGCCTTTTCAAGAACGTTTAATGTCCCACGTGCGTTGGTTTCAAAATCTTCTATGGGATTCTCCATTGAGTATGGAACAACAACTTGAGCGGCCAAGTGGAAAATTACATCAGCTTTCTCCTGAGATTGAAGCTTCTTTGGGTCGCGTATATCTGCCTTCACAAAGCGAACACGCGGAATGTGCTTGACGTTCTCCACTTTGCCGCTTGACAAGTTATCGTAAATTGTTAGGTTACTAGTTAAGCTGGATAGTTTCTTGCAGAGGTGGAAGCCTATGAAGCCTGCGCCACCTGTCACAAATATTCTCGCTTCATTAAGTTGCCCCATGGAATTCACGACAAATCTATATCTTTATTTGGCTCCGTGTAGGCTATATGTCGCAGATGAAAGCTATAAAAACTTTTAGGGATTTACTGGCTTTCCTAACAATAATTCCGTTAGGCAAGACTGACGATTTCGTGGTAACTTCTGCTGAAGCCATGTTCTTATTTCCCGTAATCGGCGGATTTATAGGCCTGCTGGCCGCCGCATACTTCGTCGGCTGCAGCTTCCTAATCTCACATATCCTCGCTTTTGTCACCACGCTTATTCAATTGCCCACAGAGGTCTTGCTAAAACTTCTTCCAGCCATCATGACGCTGGCATTTATCCTCGTTTTAACTGGGCTCCAGCATTTTGATGGGCTTGTGGACATGGGCAATGCTGTAGGCGCAGGCGGCATAAAAGAAAGGAGAGCAGCAGCACAAGTGTGGACTGTAACGTATAAAGGCGCCGTGTTAGCGATTTTTGTCGAGTTTTTGGCGGTTTTGGGGCTATTTTCCATAAACGCGGCAAACGCCTTCGCCGCAATAATCGCCGCAGAAGTCGCGGCTAAACTGGGCATGGTTACAATTGCCGTGCTTGGAAAATCAACGCATAGCGGATTAGGCTCCCTTTTCGTTGAAGCTGCAAAGCGGAAGCGCACTTTAGCGGCTTATTTTCTGGCAGCCTTAATTGTTTATCCACTTTTGGGTTTGACTGCTGTTTGGGTGATTCTGGCAAGTTTTCTTTTAGGCGCATTAATGAGCGGCGTAGCGCAAAAAATTTTTGGGGGAGTACCGGGAGACGCTATAGGCGCAACAAACGAAGTTACTAGAGCAGCAGTTTTACTGCTCATGTCATGGGTGCTGATGCAATGAGAATCCCCGCGTTGATAATGGCTGGCGGCAAAGGCAAAAGAATGGGCTTGAAAATTGAAAAGCCAATGCTGCCTTTCCTCGGCAAGCCGCTAATCGACCGCGTTGTGGAAGCCGTGGCGGCGGCGGAGAAAATTTCAGAATTCTATGTTGTGACAAGCGAGAATACGCCTGAAACCGAGAAGCACTGCAAAAGCAGAGGCTGGCGTGTTCTGCGAACCGACGCGAAAGGCTATCATAGCGATTTGAAGCAAGCTGTCCGCGAGGCTGGCTTAACGGATGCGGTGATGACTATTCCAGCGGATTTGCCAGCGCTAACTGGAAAATTCTTAGACAAGGTAGTAAGCGAGTTCGAGGTATGCGGCAAAGACTTCTTGGCGGTTTTTGTTCCCATAAAAGCGCGCGAGTCAGTGGGGCTCTCCGTTTCCTCAGTAGACGAGTATAAAGGTGTTTGGCACGCAGTTGCCGGCGTCAACATCGTGAACGGCACAAAGATTCAGGGAGAAGGGAAAATTGAGACAAGCGCCATAATAACCGAGGAAATTGAAGTTCTTTTAAACATTAACACTTTGAAAGATTTGGAGATTGCCGAAAAACTTATGCAGCAGAGAAAATAGCAGGTCAACTTGCACATGAAAATATATTTTTCCTCTCCGTCAAGCGTGAAGGGTTGCTGCGGAAACAGGTATCCCTTTCCATCAGAACTATTCACGAGCCTTGAAAGGTTTTATATAACACAATTGCGGAGCAATGGCGCAAAAACAAGGAGCTGAAACAAAACGTTCGATGTAACAACAATTGTGTTAATTGTTACGGTTTTGTCTTCCCTTTTTGCGGCTTTTGCTGAATATGCCTATCCGCGTAGAAGAAGAAAGTAAGCAGGCGCGGCGCTAAAAAAGCGTTTAGGCGGACTGGTTACGCCAGAATAGGTAGACTTTAGTTTGGGCTATGAAGCTTAGGCGTTTAAGTGTTAGGGCTAAGGCTTCTGTGTGCATTGTGGAGAGTTTAGCCATGAATTCTTCATGTTTCGGGTAGATGCTGCTTAGTCGGGCTAGGCGTCTGCGCACGGTGGCGTCGCTGTGGGAAAGCGTTTCTAAAATGGTCAAGATTTTCTCGTGCTCGGTTTCTGTGATTTTTTGCTTGCAGTATTCTGTGCTCGCGAGCAGTTGAGTGTCGAAGCCGAGTTTCTGCAGTTGTGCGAGCGCGTCTGTTACGGGCTTGCTGGGTTTGCTTTCGACTATGCGTTGCATGCCTGCTTTTTCAATGTTGGCGTAGCATTTGAATTTATCTAACGCTTCGCTAAGTCTTATCACTTCTTCGCGCCACTGCGAAATCCAATGATAAGCACCACGAAGAACAAAAAACCAAATTAGCGCGATAGCAATCCCTAAAGTAGGCACAATTACAACAATTACGGGATAATTGTTTGCTAACTGAGGGTAGACTACTAAGAAAGCTGAGAACAAGCCTGTATTAATCAAAAGGTAAAAGTTGGCTCGATTCCAAAATTCGCGGAGATCCTGCCTAAAATGTTCTGCAGTAAGCTTGAATAGCTCTATATTACAAGCGGTTGGTTCCTTTTTGTCTGTATTCTGACTTGCCATTATAAGACTTATATTTAATAACGAGTAGTTATTTAAAAACTTTCATTAACAGTGACTCTAAAGATTAATGGTTAACTTCAGTTTTAACCAGCAAGTTAAGCAATATCTAGCAGTTTACACTATTAATACGTTGCAGTATTGGCTTGGATTTTGTGGGTAGGATCATTTTCGTGAAATTGTCGTATACCGTTTTTCTGTGTCCGATGAAGAGCACTATGACGCGGTTTTGGTCTGCGTCTATTTCATAGATGGCTCGGTAGTCGCCTGCTCTTGTGCTCCAGAAGCCAGAGGGGTGCAGCGGTTTCCCAGCTTTCCACGCGTCGATTGTAAGCTCTCCAAGCGCCTTCCGCATTCTCTCCCTGTTTGCGGCATCAAGTTTTTCAGAGCCTTCGCCGTGTTCGGATGCAATAGAACTCTAAAAACCAAAACGCTTAGACTTCCTCTAACGGAACAAGCCGTTCAGGATGCTTCCGCGCTTCCTCGCTGCGCTTGACCAGCATCTGATAGAACTCGCGGGTTTTCTCCCTCTCCTGGTAGAAGTTTATGATGCTTCTTATGGCGTCGCTACGGCTTTTGAACCGCCCTTCCGCTACCCACCGGTCAATCTCCTCAAGAGTCTTCTCAGATAGTCTAAGATGAACTTGAGTCACGAAAGCTCACCGTAAAGAATACTGTTTACAGAACACGTAAACCTTTCCCCCATCACACAACAATCATTTATTTTGTTCTTTGAAGCGTTTCAGCACTTCCTTCGGCACTGGATTAACATAGTCTAGGCCTGTGTGCTTGCAGAGCCGCTCAAAATCGGTGTCCGTCGTAACTATTGCTTTGGCTTGCTCTTGCCGCGCAAACGCCACATACATGCAGTCAAAAACATCATGCTTCAACTCCTCAGCCAAGCAGAACCCTTCAAGAATTGTTTCCCGCGTCAAGCCCACATAACGCGGCGTCGCATACGCCTTAACAAAATGCCCAACCGCCAAGGCGCTCTCCCGCTCGGGCAGACCCCACCTGCGCGTCATAACCCAGTAAGCCCGAACAGGCAGAATATCCATGATCAGCGGCACGTAGGCGCCCCGCAGCCCCGCCTCCACAACAGGCGAAACATATCCGAAGCCTGGATGCCCCTTCACCAGGAAAATGGCTAAAACGTTAACGTCAAAAACTCGCTTCTCCACGCCAGCCGCGCTACTCGCCAAACGTAGCCTCTCCCGAATCCAAAAACGCTTCCCTACCCCATTTCTGGCGCTTGCTCTCAACACGCACAGGCTCAGGGATGACAGGCTTCAGAACCAAAACGCCATCCGCTTGAACCAGCTCAAACTCAGCGCCAGCCTTCAACCCAAGCCTCTCACGCGTATCCAAAGGAATCAACACTCTACCCCGCTCATCCATCCTAATCTTACCCACCAAACACCACCCACAAAAATAATGCACATTTTACCCACATAAACCTTCCGCAAAAATGGGCACCAGCCCAAACAATTAGAGCACTATTACTTCGTTTTGGTTTGCGCCTGTCTTCAAGGCGGCTCGGTCGCCTGCCCTTATGTTCCAGAAATCAGAGTTGCTATTCGTATGCTCTTTCTCTTTGTTCGATTTTCAGAATAATAATCGTCCCAGACGGCTTGTCCACCGCAAATATCACTCTAAGCCTGCCGCTACGCAATCGATAAAAACCTTTCATCCCCTCCAGCCTAACAATATCTAAGCGGCTTCTGCGCTCAGAAAAATCCACCAAGCACAAAATATCCTCAAGCAACCTCTGCTGCGTCTTCTTATCAAAGCTTTCTAAAGCCTTCTCAAGCTTTCCTGTGAAAAACCACGCGGTATTTAGGCACTTCGTTTTGCCCCGTGCTTTTTCAGCACTTCCTCAAGAGGCACACACTCGCCACGCAAAGCCTCCCGCTTTAACGCTTTCAACTCCTTCATCTCTTCAGCGTAAACCTTATCCAAACTTGCCTCAGCAGTCAACAGGACACACAAAGCAATTATACTACACGCACACTAATAACTTTTCACCAACAACGTTTCACTCACTCCAGCCACTCTCATAGTGCGGCTTCGCTAAAAGCTTATATCCACTATGCATACAGCAATTGCTCAAGGAACTTGAGAGGATGAAAGGAGCAATCGTGTTTCTCGCCGTCTTCGCCATCGCCGTCATAATAACCCTAGGCGACACATCCATACCACCCGGAAAAGCCATCTACGACGCGCTACTGCCAGGAACCGAAGCAGCCGCAGGCTACCTCGTCGGCGGCCAAGTAGACGCCGTAACGCTGATAATTGCAGTGTTCAACGGCGTAATCTACGGCTTCATCGCCTGGCTAATCTTCACCATCATAAACTCTGTGTTCAAGAAGGATAAGAAGCAAAACATACAGCAAGTCGTAAACGTCAACATCAGCGACAAAAACAAAGACGCCACCGTAAAATAAGCCTAATGCGCAAACACGCGCAGCCAAGCCCCAATTTTTTCACTTAACCACAAAACCAGACAACACCATAAAAAGCGAACAACAGCTATTCCATTAGGCTTTCCAGTATCGCGAGCGTGCCGTCCTCTCGTGCTTGCCGCCTAACAGCCGCCAAATCCACTCTACTAAAAGCCAAAATGGCCTGCACATCCTCTTTGTCCTTCACGGCCCGCTCAGGAGGCACAGTAGCCTTAATCATCCGCAGCTTCGCCAGCACTAAGCCCTCAGGAGACTGAAAAAACGTGCGCAGACCAGCCACAGTCCCCACCCGCTTCTCCAAACTTTCATCTGAAAAAATTATATCAACAGTATACGGCGCCGTCCTAGACTTAAATGAAGCTATTTTATAGCCCGATGTCAACGCTGCATCCAGCTTGCGCTCGTCAACCTCCAGCCCAGCACGTCGCAGAGCCACGGCAACCTTCGCCTTCATATTAGCCTCGCCAGCAACCGCCACCATCACGTCAACATCACTCGTGGTTCGCGGAACCCCGTAAAAGCTCGCAGCCAACGCGCCAGTAAACGCGTAATCAAGCCCTGAGTTCTCAAACGCCTCAACCAGCCGCCTAACAAAACCGTGAAACACATCCAACTCCGCATCACCGTCCACGATGACGCTTAGTCCACTCCAGCCGCTGCCGCAGCTTCTCCAAAAGCTCCTCCTCGCTGATGCCCGGAAACTGCGCCCTAATGCCAGCCTCGCAGACGCGCACGCAAAAGTCACTCATCTCAATGCAAATCGCCACTTTTTCCTCGGGCTTCAACCGCCCCAGCCGCTCCGCCTCGTCATCCACGCTCGTGCACCACACGCCAACAGAATAATTGTTCATCGGCCTAATAAAATTCTTCAAGCCACCGCAGCCCAATAGACGGGAACGTTTTTATGAAATGCCGCGTCATCATGCTTAGCCAAAACAAAAAAGGTGTGGTGAAAGAGAAAGATGAGTGAAACCGTGGAAGCCAAAGTGCAGAAAGCCCTCGCCGAAATAAAACCGCAGATACAAGCAGACGGCGGAGACATCGACTTCGTCTCCGTGGAAAACGGCACCGTAAAAGTCCGCCTCCGAGGCACATGCGCAGGCTGCCCCATGTCCATGTTAACACTTAAGCAGGGCGTGGAACGCGTCATAAAAGCAAAAGTGCCCGAGATAAAACGCGTTGAAGCCGTATAACCAACAGAAAAACGCCATTTTTTCCCTTTAAAAAACAGTATTTTCCCCTGCGGCACCCCGAGCTGAAGTGCCCAAGCTAAGGCTTAGCCGCCCGCCTTTTTCGCCTCGACCGCGCAAGCTTCCGCCAGCACGACGCGCGATAGACAGGTTTATCGCCAGCAGGCTTGAAGGGCACAGCGCAGGAGCCGCCGCAGACGCTGCAAACCGCATTGAAAAGTGCATCTTGATGGAACTGCCTGAAAAGCCGATAACGCTTCAGCCGCGGCAAAGCCGTCTTAGCATACCGCAGCATGCCGGGATTCGCCTTCAACCAGCCCAGCATGTGAAAGAAGCTCTTCGCCCGCTTAGCCTCGCGGTCGGCAAGCGGCTCATAACCCAAATTCCGCAACTCGTCCAAGTAGGCGATTTCCACAAGCCGCTGCGCCTCACCCGCCACGCGCACGCGCTTAACTCGCGCCTCGCCATAAACACGCTGAAGCTCAGCCGCCGCCACATCAAAAACGTAGCCTTGGCACACATGAATCGCCTCCTCAGGCCTCGGCTGCAAAGCCGCTACAAGCCGCAACGTCACGCGTGAAGCCTCCTGCAGATAGGCTTTCTCAGCATAAAGCGCCTTATCCTGATAAAACCTGACGTCAACCAAATCGTATTTGAAATCACCGGTTTCCTCTCGGTAAACACCTATAACCACGCCGAAAAGCAGATCGCCGCTACCCGCGTCATCAACCACAAGCGTCATAGAAACTGTTAAGCCTCTTTCCCTACGCATAAGCCAAACACGTATAAAAACAGTATTCCAAGAAATAGGAAAAACCCTAAGCGCAGGTGCCGCAACAGCATATTTCACACGCGGAAGACACAACCAGAAAAATTTGGGGTTACGCCAACATCTCCATAAGAAACCTGGTAAGTAGCAACGGAAACGCAGACATACGCCTAACATTCAAAGGAAAGCTGTTCAAATCTATAGTACAACCTGTACTAAAACATAGAATTAAATAATGGTTTTTCTATTATATTTGTTGCGCCGGGGCTGATTGCCGTGGAATTATTAAAAGGAGCGAATAATAAAAATGAAGCAGGTAGGAAAAGTTGTTTGCGCAATCTTTTTTATCGCAGTTTCCGCGCAGCTTGGAATTATTTCTACTGTGCAGTCGACTTTTACGGAATCTGAAGAAAAAGCAGTGGACTTCATAAAGAACGTGCTACCAATCGACAGCACGCAATATAATATCACTCTTAGAAATTACGGTGCACCAGAACTGCCTGACATAGGCTACTACAAGCAAAGTCCTATCGAACAAGAAATTCTCACATACTCGTTAAAGTCAAAAGATAGCGCACTCAATGTAATTTGCGCCTTCAGCAACAAAATCTTGACCATTGCCAGCATGTATGTCGTAGAGGGCTCTGTTATTAGTGATCGCCAATACAGTAATCTATTGGATGCCGCTAAAGATTTTCTTAAGAAATACCAAGCCTACTCTAAATTGGATTCAACAGAAATGATAAATATGCTATCAAATGTTGACCCTACTAAAAACGCAACTGTAACATCGGGCGCCCTCAAGCTTACCGTGACTCACCAGGACTTGTCAGGCACATGGTTCGGCGACACAGTTGACTTCCGCTGGGTGCAAACCTTCAACGGCTGCGACTACCTCGCAGTAAATCTTGCTTTTCGCAATGGTGTCTTCTCAAACCTTATCGACCACCGCCAGCTATATTCAATAGGCAACACTAGCGTAAACATTTCTAAAGAACAAGCCATAAAAATCGCGCTTCAGGCTATAAAGAATTACTCGTACCGCATGTCAGACGACTGGGTAGTAACAGGTTTCAACGTAATTGAAGACCAAGCAACCGCAAACCTGCAACCGCAGATGAAAGAATCCAATGTTTTGTACCCTGCTTGGAGCGTTACGCTGCCTCTCGCTGGCGTTTATCCGGGCAGTGTAACAGAGCTTTTAGTCGGAATTTGGGCGGACACAGGCGAAGTATACCTTGTTCATCACCAAGCATACGGCGGCGCCGGCTATCTAACAGAGAGCACCCCAAATTCTGATCAGCCTACAACACCGCCCTCGTCATCATCTCCAGAAAGCAACGGGGCATCAATAGATCTCAGCATGGTAGCGGTAATAGCGATTGCAGTAATAGCAATCGCAGTAGTAATAACCACGTTGCTGGTTAAAAAAGAAGCAGATAACACACTCTTTTTTGCCCGTGCACTCTGAACCTAGCAGATTACCATTATGTCGCTTGCAAACGGCGCCGTCTTCTTCGGACGTAAACTATTCCCGCGAAAGTTGCAGCTAAAACAGTGGCTACGTTAACGTAGGGCGCCAGCAGTTCGCCGTAATCCGCCGCTGCTGTTTCTTCGCCTTCCACACTTTCAGGCGACTGCACTGAGCTGTTAAGCGGTTCAACCTTCAGGTTTTTGAATGCCACAGCCCTTTCTGTGTTATTTGCTATCAGCATAACCAGCGCTTCAGCATCTGTCTCATCTCGTGTAGCTACTGCATTCTCCAGAAAAGTGCCATTCTCATCCTGCAACTGCGCAGACACCTCTGTATCCGTCATCTTTGCCGCCACCCGATACCACACGCCTTCTTCTATGCTTCCGGATACATTCATAAAAGCCACTTTGCTGAGCGCGCTTAACTGAGCTACCTCACGATAGTCCAATCCTCTAACGTTCAACGTATAATTTTCGCCATCGCTATTCTGCAGGATAAGTGCAAACTGATTATTCATTGTCTCAGCAAGGTTCTCAGGAAGCCTCATCGGCTGAAAACCCTGCGGTATCTCGATTTTCTCCAGAACCTCCGACGCCTCTTCATCCGCGGACACCGTGATCGCCTGTCCGCTTCTCAGCACAATGAATTCGCCAGTAAGCAAGACGCCGGCGCCAGAGAGCTGAGCATCAAGGAAATCTTCAACGCCCTGTCTTCTGCTGAGCTCGTAATGGGCAACGTAGGCGCGACCGTAGGTGTAATAGTAGCCGACACCTTCAAACTGAACCAGCGAAGGAGGAAAGCCTATGAACACCGTTAACGCGTCGCTGTCGGCGCCGGCAAACGCTGCATTGCCGCTCCAGCTTGTCCGCACATAGTAGGTGCCTGGCGAAGTAACGTTCCAACTGAAAAAGTAGCCGCCGTGAGAATCGGTTTCTGTTCGGTACGCCGCATAGTCGATGCCGTTTCGGCTGACATACATGATGATGGTTTCGTTTGCTTGCGCAGGTATAATTGCGCCGGAGATTATTAGCCGCCGCTCATCAAGGCTTACCTCTGCCGCTGAAGATAAATCGATGGTTAGAGATGCCGAAGGCAATGGGCTGCCCCAGCTTGCCGAAACCTGCGCCGGCGATGCGGGCTCGTAGTTCTCAAGAGTAATAATCCATGGTTGCTCCTTCGCCAAGACGGGCGGCGCGTCGCCTACTTTCCACTCCATGGCGGCGGTGCACTCGGCTATCCAGTATTTTCGGCCGTTCCACTTGTAGCCGGTGGCAGGCAGCCACCACCATGTGCCAACGGGCGTATAGGGTAGGTAGACGCCGACGTTAATGTGATGTACCTCCTTGAAGTAGAGGAGGACAACGTCTAAGCCGCCGGCTTTCATGATCGAAGCTGCAAGAAGCGAAAGCGTGTCGCATTTCCCAGAGTTCTCCACCAGCGTCTCAACTGGATATTTAACGTCGCTGCTGGCGTAGGGAATCTGGTGAACCAGCATTAGCACGGCGTTGGCGAATTCTTCATCAGCGCGGGGGCTGTCGGCGGTGGCGTCGCGGAGGCGCTCTGCAAGCGGCTTAAACGCGTCTGGTGTGACGAGTGCAGCGTAATCGCTGTCCGTAACAATTTTAGGGTTTTCAGCAGCATAATAGTCATAAAGAGAGTATGGCACGGAAACATGCAATTTCTGGTTGACAATGCCAAATTGAAATTGAAAGTTGAAAGTCCGTTCGTAATTGTCTGCGATAGAGGCTGGAGTGGCAAACACCAGCAGCAAAATGGCGATAAGCAGAACGCCAAGGTTTCTACGCTTAAAACGCATCTGAACTCTATAATAATATAGTGTGGCATCTGACACTTAAATGTTGATGGCTTCACATCTGAATTTGAAAGATGAAGCTGCAATTCTGTTAAAATCAAAACCTGCTGATATCCTTGTAGATTGCAGCGCTTGAAAAAGAGGTTATGACCTTTTTAGCGCCGCAAGTCGTTGATGGGTGCGCCGCTTATTATTAGGCTCGGCTATTTGCTGTTACCCTTCGCATAATCGAGAACCTCCGCAACAGTAACATCAAACTAACCAAAGCCACTACTATGATTACGGCGCCAATGATCAGTGATGTTAGGAAAGCCTCTGATTCTGACGTTTCAGTTGAAGGCAGTTTTGGAAGCTCGACTAACACGGGATTCATCAAAGGGTAGTGGTCGATGTTGAATTCATTAACGAAATATGGCGTGTCACCTATGCCTGTGTCTCCTATTTCAGAAGCGTTTGGATACCGTGCTGCGTAATCGCTCCAGTAATTGCCATGCGTCCCGTTATCCCACCTGTTGGGGTTAGGCGGTGCATCCATTGTTGCTCCTGGCATGGACACCTGCAAAGAATCGCTAACTACATTGTCAATGAAGTTGTTGAGGTAGATTAGGTTATCATGTTGTGAACCCAAAAGCCGCATGCCCCATTGCTTATTCCGTGTCACATTGTTCTCGGTGAAATGATTATTGGAAGAGTCTAAGAGGTTTACGCCGAAAACGTCTCCATAATATCCCTCAAATGGATAACTGCTAAAGGCAATTCTCTCGCCAAAGCCATTATTTGAAATATCATTTCGCTTCAAAGTGTTGTAATACGAGTTAGTGAGCAGCACGCCGAAGTAGCTGTTATTTGAGAACCTGTTGCCGACGATTGTGTTGTGCTCGCTAGCAGTTAGGGAAAGCCCAAATCTGTTATTCACAACCAAGTTGCCGGTTACCGTATTGTTTGAAGAATTAACCAGTTGAATGCCATAATCGCCGCTGGAGAGCATATTTCCAGTTATTCTCGAATTTACTGTGGAAACCAAGGTTACGCCGCTTGAATTGAGGTTCTTGACGGTTATGTTGGTGCAGTTGGAAAGTAGCACGTAACCCGCATCTGAAGGCACTGTTTCATCTCGCCGACCTATCCAATAGATTATTGGCTTACCATTAACCATGTTTGAACCGTCTACGTCATTGTCAAAGCTTGAATCCTTGAAGCATATTCGGCTGCAGTTGATAGTGTTGTTTCGAAACAAGTTTTGATGGCCTGAAACTGTAACGCCTACGATTGAACTGTTTATGATGTTATCATAGAAGATATTGTGGGATTCCATCAGGGTTACTCCAATACCCGCGGAGAGGATAACGTTTCCAGCGATTATGTTTCCCTCTGCTCCATAATTTGGCGATGTGAAGAAATCAAAGGCGTAGGAGACCTTGGACAGTATGTTTTTGCTGACAAGGTTATTTCGGGAAAACCAGAAGTAGAATGCGCTTCCAGAGTTAATTATGGTGTTTCCAACGAGGGTGTTGTTATCGGCGTATGTAAGGTCAAAAGCGCGATACGTGTCCTTCACCACAAGGTTCCTTACTGTTACATTGCGCCGCTGATACAGTCGGATTCCATATCCGCCGTTCGCTGAAAGAGTGAAGTGTGCGCCCTCGATTGTTATGTTGTCTCTCTCAACAACAATGGACCCTGCTACGTCGCTGGTGAAGCTGTAGAGGTTCCCTGCCCTTTCAATTTTATCTGTTCCCTCAACGGTTCCATCTGCCCTTATGTAAGTGGTTGAGTTTGCATATGCCTCAACTGAATTAGCAGTCAAGCCGCAAAACAAGCTTCCTGACAAAATCAGCATGAATGTTACTGCTAATAAGAGTCTCTTCATAGAATCAACCGAAGTTAACGTAAGCGCCAAAAATGCTTAAAAAATTTATTCGAACAATGAAAACCAGACGCCGTTCACTAAGATTTTGCAATTTTTATTCCAATGCCAATGAGCACCAGCTTTTCCGTGGAAAAGGCTGAGCGGCGCGCTGAGGGCTTGAAGCACATTATAGCTTCAGCCGTTTAATGAGGGCTTTGACTTTTTCCTTGTCCGAAAGCGCGTCCTCGATAATGGCGTTTGCAAGTTCGTATATGCGCCGGTCGCGTCGCTGAACAAGCGGGCTAGGCAGAACAGCCTCAATCATCTTCACCGCTTCACTTACTGGGATAACGGGCTCTGTAGCCCTTTTCAGCAGGCTCTCGGCAAATGCACTTCTGCTTTGCGCTGAAGCCAAATAGCCTGGATGAAGCGCAAGCCAATCCTGAATCTTGTTTTGGTCCCACATTTTCGCTTTGGAAAAGAAAATCGCCATCGTACGCTCTGTCTCGGGCTGCTGCCGCAGTTTTCCTGTTATGGCCAAGATGCCGTTATCGCGGTCAAGCCACACCGCGCGGAAATGCTCAGGCATGAATGCAGAAGCGTCTTGGTAGAAACCAAGGACGTACTCGCCGGCGATTATGGGCTCAACGCTTTGTTCCTTAGTGTGCAGCGATTCAAGAATTTGGATGTTGGTTTCCGCTATGCTTGGCACGGCTACCAAGCTGATTTCGGCGTTGCATAAGCCATGAGGAACCTTCCCGTCAATGATTTCTATGGTTTCGTAGTCTGCGCCGATGCTTACATGCCTGATTAAGCC
Source organism: Candidatus Bathyarchaeota archaeon (assembly GCA_026014545.1). Taxonomy (GTDB): domain Archaea; phylum Thermoproteota; class Bathyarchaeia; order Bathyarchaeales; family Bathycorpusculaceae; genus JAOAIV01. The sequence goes on along the minus strand of JAOZIH010000001.1, from coordinate 417,985 downwards.
TTTGCGGATTTTCTCAGCTACTTCTTCGTCGTAGATTTCCGCGTTGTACCATAAGCGCTGCCTATCCCACTCGGTTTTTGTGACCTTGCCAACCGCGTTCTCAGCAGTTACATGCTCAATGTAGACAGGCGCACCTGCAAGCTTGTCAGCGAAGCTCTGCAGCTCCTCTGACGTGTAAATGTTGAAGTTTCGGCTCATTCCTGCGGTCATGGCTATGCCGCATATCCGCAGCGGCTTCTGCAGCATTTTCTCGGCGATGGCGAATGGTAGAACAGCGTAGACATGCTCTTTAGTTGGCGTGTGGTGCTTTTCGAACCATTCCTGGGCTTTCTCCATGGTCCAGCCTTTGCCTTTTTCGAATAGGTAGCTGACGACTTCCAAGGTGTGCTTGCCTTTTGGTTTGCCGACTATGGCTTTGATTCCTTCCTTTTCGCTTAATGTGATGGTTTTGAGTGTGTCTGCTTGGAACTCCGCAACATCGCGGTGTCCGCTTCTGATGTATTGCTCCGTGTTTTCCCATGGCATTTTTCTTAGACCTCACACAACTGATACCAGATTAATATACGAGGAAAGTGAAAAGGCAAATTGTACTGCAGCGTAGCCCATCGGATGGCTGTCGTGCGGGCTATTCTGGTGGGCTTAGCCTGAAAAAGTGATGCCTATGCCAAGGAAGTGTGTAGTAAAAGTTGTATTAAGCAAAGAGCAACGGGCGATTCTCAGCGAGTTGGCTAAGCGACTGGGCGCCAGCGAGAGCGAGACCTTGCGGTTGGCGCTGATGGATTACGCTAAAGAGCTAAGCCTAATGAAAGAAAGCATCCACCGTAGCGGAAATCAAAACTTGAATTCTTAGTGTATTCTTCAACTGTTAATTTTTTATGTTCCGATTCTGTGTCCACAAATAAAGCTAAATGTGAATTAACTTTAAATGCACAAGTGCCATAATAATAGGCACAAACCATTGAAGCGCTATTGCTTAGAAGTAGTGAGGTGCACGAAAGTTGGCAACAACCTCCGATGAATTCGATAAACTTTTACTAAGCGCCATTGACGATGCTTTAACTTCTCTAGGCGAATCAGTGAAACAATCAATCTACTTTCACATAGAACACAAGTTCAATGTGCCAAGAGATGCCATTCCTAGGAATCTCGAAGAATTTCAAGGAGGGCTGGAAAAGATCTTCGGCACTGGCGCGCGGTTTATAGAGATTTTGATCATGAAAAACTTGCATTCAAAAGTTGGGCTTCGGCTCAAAATAGAAGGCGAGCAGCTCGAGTTTGTTAAGTATGTGGCTGCGGCTAGGAAAGGCTTCCGGAAAAAACACTTGAAGGCGAACCTTAATAGTTATTGAGCGAGTTAATGTAAATTCATATCAGTAGTTCATAAAAGCTTTATCAATGCGGCAATTCTTGTCTAAAGCAAGCTGAAGTGAAGAGGCATGGGCGAAGTAGCGAGAATCTTGGTTATTGACGATGACGAGAACATACGGAAGGTTCTGAAAACAATTCTTGAAGATGAAGGCTACGCTGTTGACACGGCGGAAACCGCGAAAGAGGGCATAGAGAAAAGCGAAAACTCGTTCTACAATATAGCCTTAATCGACGTTCGCCTGCCTGACATGGAAGGGATTGAGCTATTGTCAAAACTGCGCGACACTAAGCCGAAGATGCGAAAACTCATAGTCACAGGATATCCAACACTTCAGAACGCCATAGCTGCGGTGAACAAAGGCGCTGACGCCTACGTAGTTAAGCCCTTTGAAGTGGACAAAATCCTCGAAACCATCCGCGAGCAGCTGAAGAAGCAGGAGGAAGAGAGGCATTACAGCGAAGCAAGAGTCGTTGAATTCATTGAAACACGCATCAAAGCTTTAGAAGCAACAGGCGAGAGCACCGCGAAAAAGGCTTAAGCCCCTTCTTTTACGTTAATTGCTGTTTTTCTAAAAAGCATTGTCCATGTGCTAAAGGGTGATAACGTCAGAATTAGGTGTTTATGCAAGTTTCTTGCTTATAATTTTTTTCTGCTACTTCGAAAATGTACGTGGCGTCCATTCGGGTATTTCGAGAAATAGACGTTGAAATGAATTTTTTTGAGTTTATATAGCGATATCTGTCTCTGAACGATTAAAGAGGTATGATAAGCTTTGACTTAGCTTTCGCGTACTCAACGTAGTCATGTATATTTTAGCTATAGGCGAGCCCGTTTATTTCATTCTAAATGTAAACAATAACTAAATAATACACTATAAATAGTGTAACAAATGTGTCGCTATCCACTATTGCTCATAGGGTATTAACCATGAGATGTCCGTATTGCGGGTCTGACGAATTCAAAACTTTGGAAACACGCGATTCGCCAGACAACACTACGCGGCGGCGGAAAGAGTGCATCAACTGCGGGAAACGCTTCACCACCTACGAGTATGTGGAGATAGTGGAGCTCATGGTGCGCAAGAAAGACGGAAAACTTGAACGCTTCGACGTGAACAAGATAATCCGCGGTTTGCAAAAAGCCTGTGAAAAACGACCCGTAACCATGGAGCAGATCAACGAGTTAGCGAGTCGCGTACGCCAAGACCTTATGCTAAAGGGCAAAGAAGAAGTAACATCCCGAGAAATCGGCGACTTAGTCATGAAATACCTGAAAACGCTTGACCGCATCGCATACATCCGCTTCGCTAGCGTCTACAAACAGTTTGAAGAGCCTGAAGACTTCAGGCGAGTACTCCTTGAGGTGAAAAAATGAAATTTGTACGAAAACGTGATGGAAAATTAGAACCCTTTGATCAAGAACGTATAACAAACGCCATTTGGAAAGCCGCCAAAGCTGTGGGCGGAAAAGACCGTGAACAAGCCAAGCGCATAAGCGACCAAGTTGTCGCTGAATTGCACAGGCGCTTCGGCGAAGACGGCTGCCCCACAGTGGAGGAAATTCAAGATATAGTTGAAAAAATGCTTATCGAGAACGGCCATGCGCGGACGGCTAAGGCGTATATCCTCTACCGGAAGCAGCATCAGGATATGCGGGAGCTCGCTGCTCTTTTAAGCTCCGCGGACATGGTTGACCAGTACTTGGAGATTGAGGATTGGAGGGTTAAAGAGAACTCGAACATGAGCTACTCGCTGCAAGGCTTAAACAATTATCTCTCATCCACCGTTATAGCCAAGTACTGGATATCACGGATCTACCCGTCCGAAATCGCTGAAGCACACTTTTCAGGCGACATCCACATCCACGACCTAGGCGTTTTAGGCCCCTACTGCGTCGGCTGGAACATCAGCGACCTACTGCTTTCCGGTTTCGGCGGCGTCCCAGGCAAAATCGAGAGCAAGCCAGCCAAGCATTTCCGCACAGCGCTGGGCCAAGTGGTTAACTTCTTCTATACACTTCAAGGTGAAGCAGCAGGCGCGCAAGCATTCAGCAACTTTGACACTTACTTGGCGCCGTTCATCCGCTACGACCACCTAAGCCAGAAAGAAGTGGAGCAAGCGCTGCAGGAATTCTTCTTCAACATGAATGTGCCAACCCGCGTGGGCTTCCAGACGCCGTTTACCAACGTGACCTTAGACTTAACAGTGCCAGATTTCATGAAGGAAGAGGCTGTGCTCTACAATGGAAGACTTACCGAAGACACTTACGGCGATATGACTAAAGAAATGGAAATGTTCAATTTAGCTTTCGCCAAGATTATGCAGCAAGGAGATGCGAGAGGAAGAGTTTTCACTTTCCCAATTCCCACGTACAACATAACCAAGGATTTCCCATGGGACTCGCCTGTTACGGAAGCAATTTTTGAGGTAACAGCCAAGTACGGCGTTCCCTACTTCTCAAACTTTGTGAATAGCGACTTGCATCCGGAAGATGTACGTAGTATGTGCTGCCGCCTGCGCATTGACAACCGTGAACTGCGTAAACGAGGCGGAGGATTCTTCGGCGCTAACCCGTTAACGGGCTCCATCGGCGTGGTTACCATTAACATGCCGCGGATAGGCTACTTATCCAAGGACGAAGAGGAGTTCTTCCAGCGTTTAGAAGCTATTATGGAAATAGCCAAAAACAGCTTGGAGATTAAGCGCAAGGTGCTTGAAGCGTTTACCGAGAAAGGGCTGTATCCATATTCGCGACGGTATCTGCGCAACATTAAAGAGGGCTATGGCAAATACTGGAAGAATCACTTCTCAACCATAGGCTTAGTCGGCATAAACGAGGCCATAATGAACCTCCTGGGCGTTAACATTGCAACGCGTGAAGGTAAGGAATTCGCCATCAGGATACTCCAATTCATGCGAGAGCGACTTGCAGATTTCCAAGAGGAGACAGGCAACATCTACAATTTGGAAGCCACTCCTGCAGAGGGCACTTCCTACAGGCTTGCACGCATCGACAAGCGCAGGTACCCCGAAATCGTAGTGGCAAACGAGCGCTACGTAGCAGCTAAACGCGCAGAGCCCTTCTACACGAACTCTTCGCAGTTACCCGTGGACTATGAAGGCGACTTGTTTGAGGCACTGGAGCACCAGGAAAGCCTGCAGACGCTTTACACTGGCGGCACAGTCTTCCACATCTTCCTAGGCGAGCGCTTGCACTCATGGAAGTCAGCTGCAGAGCTTATCAAGAAGGTAACTTGGAACTCGCGTCTGCCCTATTTCACTCTGACACCCACGTTTAGCATATGCCCCACGCATGGCTACATAAGCGGAGAGCACAGGCAGTGCCCCGTATGCGGCGTCAGCTGCGAAGTTTACTCACGTGTGGTTGGTTATCTGCGTCCAGTAGACCAGTGGAACGACGGGAAACAAGCGGAGTTCGCAATCCGCAGAACCTTTGACAAGTCCGCCATGACTGTGACTGTGCCTGTTTCCGCCTAAAAAGAGTGAAGCGGCATGAAGTTCAGCGGTCTGCAGAAACTCAGCCTCATCGATTACCCGAACAAGATAGCGTCAGTGCTCTTCACGCCAGGCTGCAACCTCCGCTGTCCCTTCTGCCACAACTGGCGCATAGTTGTTGACCCGAAGCCGCCGTTTCTGCAGGAAGCCGTAGCGCTGGAGCTACTGGAAAGCCGCAAAAAATACGTGGACGCCGTCGTAGTGACTGGCGGCGAGCCGACAATGCACAGCGAGCTACCCAAGTTTCTAGCGAAGCTGAAAGAGCGAGGCTTCGAGGTTAAGCTGGACACGAACGGCTTCTACCCAGAAGTGCTCGAGGAATGCCTGCCACACGTGGATTACGTGGCTTTAGACGTGAAAACCTCGCTGGAGAAGTATAGGCAGCTGGGCACGCAGGACACAGCGGGACTTATGCGCACGATTGAGATTTTGAAGACTGGGAAAGTGCCGTACGAGTTCAGAACCACGGTTGTGCCTGAGCTGGTTACGGCCGCGGATGTGGAGCGCATCGGCGAAATGGTGAAAGGCGCCAAAACATACGCGCTCCAGCAGTTTGTGCCGCAAGACACGCTGGACAAGCAGTTTGAAGCGCTTAGGCCATACGCGCCAGTAACTATAGCTGAATTCGCAGAAAACATGAAAAAATACGTAGAAAATGTCGTACTAAGAGTCTAAACGTTTTCTATTTTTTGCCTTTAAATAATCCCATGCAACATATGCTCCCTTGCCAATGTGATATTTCCCATAAGCGACTAAAAAGGGGCAAATTGGCAAAAAACGCATAGCGGTGCTGGTGTCCCCAAAAGAGTTATACTTGGTTATACATGAGACTGTTGAGCGGAAGCTTGAAACTATGGTGGCCAATGGAGAAAGTGAGAGGGAAATTTTAGCGGGAATCCGTACCCTATTAGCTCTAGAGAGAAACTATTTGGCTGAAGACAGAACAGCCCTAGCTCAACTTAGAACTGGCTTAACACTCGCTCTGATAGGTCCACCTGCAAGTGCAGTTGTTGCCTATTTAATTTCCATAATCCCCATAATGGCGAACGTAGTCTTCGATTTGCTCAATATTGTATTCTTCGCTGTCATCACCATTGTGGGCGTATGGATGTGCTTGAATGCGCGAACTGAATTGAAGCAAATAGGCCGAAAGAAGAAAATTTTGAGAGCGCGAGAAGCTGAATTACTTAAAAACTCTAAGGTTGCACAAGACCTACTTGGTGACCTTTTAAGTCTTGAAAAAGAAAAGACTGATTGGGCATCTCGACTCCTTGGAAAAAATGAGTAAGATTGGAATGCATCCTATGCCTTCACGTAACGACTCTTGAAAAGCAAACTCTTTAAACCTTATCCCACTACTAATCCTAACTGTAACTTATGAATGACGTAATATTCGTTTTTTCCATTGTTGCGGCTATCATGGCATTGGGCTTCTTAGGAGATGCTCTATCTCGCAAAGTCTTAATTCCCAGCGCCATAATGCTAATGCTTCTGGGCATAATTTTCGGTCCCATACTGAATCTCTTTCCATATGACTCCTTAATGGCTGCAGTTCCCATTGTGGCGCCGCTGACATTGGCTTTCATAAGCCTTGAAGCCGGTATGAGCATGGGCATCCACAAAGTTGTAAGTCAAAGTGCGAGGGTCGCCGTATTGGCAATCTTGGGTTTTGCCCTCAGTATGATTGCTGTGGGTAACTTGCTACACTTTGTGCTGGGCATCCGCTGGGCATATGCATTTCTTATGGCCTAGGCGTGGAGTGGAATGAACATCGCCATAGTCAATACTGTCTTTAGGTACATGAAACCTCAAGAAGAAACGCGTGTGACCATCACAATGGTCTCACTTGTTGACGACCCTCTGGTTTTGGTGAGCACCTTAACGATTCTAAATTATATCCTTCTGGGAAACTTGGATTCTGGAGGAATCTTGATTGGGCTAACCTCCAATATAGGCATATCCGTTTTCTTAGGCTTTATTCTTGGATTGGCTTGGCTGAACGTACTTTTTTCTCAGAAAAGGCGAATACACCTATACGTTCACTTTAGCTGCTTTTCTTTCTGTCTATGCGCTATCTGAAATTTTAGGAGGAACAGGCGTCATATCAGTTTTTCTTTTCGGCTTGATAATCGGCAACTAGAAACTAATTTTGAAACGTTTCAAACTGCAAAGGTATGTAGATGAATTTTCACAACTAAAGAACATGATAGAAAAATTCCACTCAGAAGTGACGTTTATGCTACGTTGCTTCTTCTTTACCTTCATCGGGTTAATCTATGTATATACAGGTGTCTCTATATTCCTATTGGCTTTAGCCTGCAGTCTTCTACTTCATCTAACCAAATACGCGGTTGCAAAAATAGGGACTTTCAGAAGCCCGATGTCGTCCGACGTGCCAGTTATAGGTTTCATAGTCGGTCAGGGCGCCGCTTCTGCGTCTATGAGTACTCTGCCTCTTGTCTATGGTCTTCCGAACGCCACAATTCTTACGAGTTTAGCGTTAAACATTATCCTACTTAATAACATAACTTCTACCGTGCTACCTTTCGTGGCAATTAAAGTTGTGGGGAAGAAGTGAAACTTTTGAACGTGGTTTGCGCGCTGGAAGCCATACGTGCCAGAAATAATACACAAGTACACCGAGAATATTGTCCTGCGCATTAATGTTTCAACTTTTTCGCGATTCGCATATAGGCTTGGCTACTCCCTCTTTTTGCTTCAAACATAAAGACAATTATAACCGCTACAAACAGCTATTCGCGCCAGTCTAAGCGCCAGTTTAAACCCTATGAATAGCTGAGTAGAGGTTTTTCCACGCGCTAAAGGCCTAAACGAAAACCAAGAAAGCTCAGTTCAATCCACAAAATCAGCGACGCCACTGCCACTTCAACGATTGATAAGATGGAGCCTACCTTCAAGTAGTCTTTTAGGCTTATTTTGACGCCTTTGCGCTTCATCGTCTCCAGCCACATGAGAATCGCCAAAGAGCCCAACGGGAAAAAGTGCGGGCCAAGATTGTTTCCGATGATGTTGGAGAAAACAAGCCCAGTCAATGCTTGCTCGCTTAAGCCGGCAGTTCCCGCCGCTTGCCGTATCGCCATCAACCCGAGAATGGTCATTGGCCAGTTGTTCATGAAGCTGGCGCCAACCGTCACCACTAAACTCGGAGCCAGCACGCCGAGCACCGAGGGGAACGCGCTGGTTGCCATAAGCGTGGAAGCCAGAAGCTCAGTAACACCTGCATTCCTTAAGCCTTGAACGACAAGGAAAATGCTAAGCATGAATAGCACTATGTCCCAGTTGATTTCCTTCGCCAACGCCATCAAGCCTTTACGCTCCCCACTGAAGCTTGCTGCACCGCGCAGCGACAGCCAATAAACAGCCAAAAGGAACAGGGCGCCAGAGCAGATTACTATGGAAACTGGAACTCGGCTCCACGAAGCTAAAACGTAGCCGAAGTCAATCGCGATTAGCGTGGCAATGCTCACCTTCAAAAGTGCGGGCGCAATAGGCTGCGTTCCATTAGACAAAACACTTGCAAGTTCCGCATCATATGTCTTTGGAATTTTCTTTCTAAAGAAGACATAAACCAATAGCAAGCTGCTTGCAATGGTTGCAGCTGCAACAGGCGCCATAAACATCAAATGGTCGATGAAACTGTACTTGAAGAAATCGGCGCTCACAATGTTTATCGGGTTACTCGTAATCAGCGGCATAGCTGCGGTATCCGCGATAAGCCCCGCGGAAAAGAGATACGCCAGCCGCCCGCTCGCATCAATCTTCAGCTGGCTAATAATCTCTAGGACAATGGGCGTGAGAATAAGCACGGCGCTGTCATTGGCGAATAATATGCTTACTGCGGCCGTCAGCAACGAAACATAGAAGTAGAGGCGCACGCCGCTTCCGCCTGATAGCTTTACCACCTGTAACGCAGCCCACTTGAAAAAACCCATAGCGTCAAGCACAACCGAGAAGGAGACTATGCCGATGAACGCCAAAGCGGCATCCCAAATATCCACAAACGCCTGCGCCGCTTCGCCCACAGACACGGTGCCAAGCAGCAGCGATGCTGCAGCGCCTATGCCGGCAGCATAGCCCAGTTTTAAACCGTGTGGGCGCTTAATCATTAAAAAAAGTGTAACCGCAAAAACGCCCAGCGCCGCCACACTCAAGTAATCCATGAGTTAGGTCCCGTGTCCGTTTTATTTGGAAAGAAGCGCTACCCTCAGATATAAAAGAATAGCGTGCAAAGCAACTGAAACCTAATGAGACGATTCGCCGCATTTCCGCGCAAGAATTAATTAGAAACTAACAGTGCTGGTCGCCGCCAACAATGTCGCCGCGAGAAAAATCCCGCACGGCTAGGCAAAAACCTATCAAAAGCCACATTTCAACGCGAGTCAAGAATTTTATTTTCCAGCGCTAGAAAAGCTTAACTGTCAAGCAAGCATTTGCTAATTTGGAAAATTCCTCATCAAAGATTTGCGAAAAACAGTCCAAGCAAAAATGCATAAAGCGAAGCGAGGTGAACAAAGCATGGCGGATATAATAGTTGATGCATCTGAACTTAAAGAAGAAGGAAAAGACACAGTTCAAGCGCTTGTAGACTTCGTGAAGGCGAAAACAGCAGCAGAAGTCGTTACTGACTCAAACAAGGTTACAGTTAAAGGCGAAGTCCCCAAAAAACACCTACGAGTGCTGGTGAAGAAGTTCTTGCATAAGCAGGGGCTTAATGATTACTTCAGGGTCATAAGCGACAAAGAAAACACGCTGAAGATTAAAGAAAGAAAACTCGGAGAAGAAGACTAAAACATATTTTCCTCCATTTAGAAAACAATTTCTTTCCCTTTCAAGTATTATCATGAAGACGCTGTACATAGCATCCGCAAAGCTCAGCCCACTGGCACCCCGCAAAATTGCCCCTCATACTTTAACCATAATTGATGAGGCTGGCTATTTTTCTGCTATACTCGTAGCCCCTCTACTGTTTTCTGCATTGATTGGCTAATAGCCGCCAAATAGGCTTCAGCGCAAAAAGGCGAACCTACCCTCTATAGGTTTCTGCAATGAACCACTAATAGCCGCCAAATATGAAGGCGCGGAATGCGCCTAGTTTGGCTTAAGGCTTTTATTCTGTCCGTGCCAAATACGTTTTATGATGCTTAATGTCTGAAGCATTCGCCGAGACCGCTGTGAATTTGCTTAAGGCAATCATAGTTCTCTTCATTATCGTAGACCCTTTTGGTAACGTTCCAATTTTTATGAGTTTAACCGAAAAAATGATTGAAGCTGAAAAAAGAAAAGTGTTTAATACTGCCACTCTTGTTGGAATTATCCTCCTCTTGGTCTTCGCTTTCACTGGCCAAGAAATCTTTCTCATATTCGGAATTTCCATTTACAGCTTTGAAGTTGCCGGCGGCGTTCTTCTTCTGATTATAGCTATAAGAATTTTGATTTCCGGCTCACCACACGAGAATGGCGGATCTCCCGAGAGCATGGGCGCTGTGCCCATAGCTATGCCTCTTCTCGTCGGTCCAGGCGCTATAACGACCACTATTCTTAATCTTCAAGCTTATGGAACGCTTGTGACAATTATATCCGTCTTGGTTGTGCTTTTCATAACTTGGATTATCCTGAGATATCTGAGTGTAGTATACAATTTCCTCGGCAAGACTGGCGCTGTAGTTATCGCGCGGGTTATGGCTCTGCTGATAGCCGCCATGGCGATACAATACATATTAGGCGGAATATCTGCTTTCCTCGCCAATTCTCCTTGAAACTCTGCTAGGCAAGTCTTTCTCAAATAAGCTTATTTGCCGCATGCACCATTTTACTTTCACTTAGAGATGAAACGCTATGAAATATGAGATTAAGTATAAGCCCTCATACTCAATGCTCGTTGTCAGTTTAGCTCAGGGCGAAACCATAACCGCCGAATCAGGCTCTATGACCTACATGGATCCCAACATTGAAGTGCGCACGCGGAAAAGAGAGAAAAGCCTGCTGGGCAGCTTGGGATTAAGCATCATCGGCGGGCAATCCTTCTGGGTTAACGATTACACTGCAGTTAACGGTCCAGGCGAGGTAGGGTTTGTTTCTGCGCCTGTGGGCGACATCGAAAAGCTGGAGGTCGCGCCGGGCCGAGGCTTCATAATACAGAAATCCGCGTATATTGCGTCGTCTCCAAGCATAGATTTGGATGTGAAGTGGGAAGGCTTCACCAAAGGCTTATTCGGTCAAGGCCTATTCATGATTCGCGCCACAGGTACAGGCGACCTGTTCATTAACACTTTCGGCGCCATAGACAAGCACCAGCTGGATGCGGGGCAGACGCTGATAGTTGACAACTTCCACCTTGTAGGCTTCAGCGACTCATGTAGCTACAAGGTTACACGGTTCGGCGGGTTGAAAGAAACGCTACTCGGAGGCGAAGGCTTGGTAACCCAAATCACAGGCCCAGGCGAAATTTACATACAAACCAAAAATCTACGGGAGTTCGTGGATTGGCTTTGGACGCTGCTGGAGCCGCGTGTGCGGTCAAGAGCCCGCTAACTCTGCCTTTTTTCATTTTAAAGTGTGCGAGTCCGTTTTATCTCTCCAGCGTGAATGATTTCTCGCCTGCAATTTTCTCGGGCACGCGGTCTAAAAGCATCTGCCCAGTTTTCCTGCTTAGCACAATGGGCTGAAGCCGCTTCGCAAGCTCAAGCGCTGCTTCTAACTTGCTGCTTCGTTCCGCATAAATCTCCAGCATCACAGCGTCTTTTTTTACTACGTCGCCTAGCTTAGCCTTAAGCACGACTCCCGCGCCCTTCTCTTTTGGCGCGCCAGCTACCTTGGCAATTTGCGCTATGTCTTCCGTGCTGATCCATAAAACGCGGCCTGCTTCGTTAGCTGTTAATTCAGCCTTGGCGGCGCCTACAGGTATTTCCTCAGGCTTTATCCGTGGATTTCCACCCTGTGCTTCTATTATTTCCTTTAGCTTCTTTTCCGCTTTCCCGCTGCTTAATATGTGCTCAGCTTTCTGTCTTCCATTCTCGGCGCCTACCATCTCAAAAAGCATTCCCGCAAGGGTAACAGCCTTTTCCTTAAGGTCCACGGGCCCGTCGCCCATGAGCGTGGCTAAGGCTTCTTTGGCTTCCAGCGCTGGGCCAACAGCGTAGCCTAATGGTTGCTCTCCAAAGGTCAAAGCGCATTGGATGGTTAAGCCCAAGCGTGTGCCTAGGTCTACGAAGTCAGAAGCCAAAGCGTGCGCCTCCGTCATGTTTTTGATTTTGGCGCCGCTGCCTGTTGGAATGTCAATCGCGATGTGGGTTGCGCCTATGGCTTTCTTCTTGCTCATGATAGACGGCAGAAGCAGCGGGTCAATGCCGAGAGGATACTCCACCTGTATAAACAGGTCGTCTGCTGGCGCCAGATCCAACGCGCCGCCCCAAACAAGACACGCATTCGTCTTTCGCACCACCGCTTTTATCTCGTCCACCGATAGGTTTACTGGGCATAGGGTTTCAACTCTGTCCGCTGTTCCGGCAGGCGAAGTTACCGCGCGTGAGGAGGTTTTCGGAATTGTGAAGCCAGCAGCCGCTACTATGGGCACTACAAGCAGCGATGTTTTATCGCCGGGTATCCCGCCTATGCTGTGCTTATCCAGTATCGGCGCCTCGCCGAAATCTATTGTTTTACCTGTTTCCACCATGGCTCGCGCCAGCGCTTCGCTTTCGCCTAAGCTTAATCCGTGAATTTCAAGCGCGGTTAGGAAAGCGGCGATTTCAACATCGCTTAAGTGGCGTTCAATAACGTCTTTGACTATGGTTTTTAGGTCTTGCTCCCTCAGCCTTTTTCCATGCATCTTATCCCGCACGTATCTTAGTGACTCAGGAAGCGGCGCCAACTGCACATCCACCGCTTCGCCGTCTTTCAGCTTGAGTGTTTCAGCGGTTTCCTCGTAGAGTCCAATGTGATTTTGCGGAAAATGCGCGGCTATGTTCGCTATGGCAATTATCTGCTGGTCGCCATGCGCAATGCGGATTCTGTCTGATGAGTGCACGCCAAGCTGGCTTGCGGTTTCTTCGGCTATTATGGCGATTCGTTTTCCGCCCGCTGTAATCTTCAAGATTTCAGTCTTAAGCTCCATCACGGCTCACAAGCATAGATTAAGCGGAGCGATAGTTAAAGATTTTAAGCAAAACGCAATCACACTATGCAAAGGAGAAGCCTGTTTTGAGGTACATAGACTTTGTGGACTTAAGCTACAAGCCAGCAGAAACAGACTTGATCTGCACCTTTTACGTGGAGCCCGACGGCATCAGTTTCAAAGAAGCGGCAGGCGGCGTTGCTGCTGAAAGCTCCATCGGCACGTGGACTGAGCTCACCACCGCGGAGCCCTATGTGAAGTGGCTTGCAGCCCGTGTCTTCAGCATAGAAGGCAGCGTGGCGAAGATAGCCTATCCAGTTGAGCTTTTTGAGAGGGGAAATATGGCTAACATTATGAGCAGCATTGCAGGAAACGTTTTCGGGCTGAAGGCGCTGAAGAATCTGCGACTTCTCGATGTGGAATTTCCTGCGGAACTTGCGAAAAGCTTCCATGGCCCACAGTTTGGCATCCATGGAATCCGCAAGCTATTGAAGGTTCCTGAGCGCCCCTTGGTGGGGACAATAATTAAGCCGAAGCTGGGCTTGAAGACGGGGGATCATGCCCGCGTGGCTTACGAGGCATGGGCTGGAGGCTGCGACATAGTCAAAGACGACGAGAACCTGAGCAGCCAACAATTTAACCCATTCGAAGACCGCGTCATAAAAACTCTGGAAAGCAGAGACAAAGCCGAAGCGGAAACAGGCGAACGCAAGGTTTACATGGTCAACATAACCGCCGAGACCAAAGAGATGCTTCGACGCGCCGAGTTCGTGCTTGCACACGGCGGAGAATACGTTATGGTTGACGTCTTAACATGCGGCTTTTCCGCATTGCAGACGCTACGCAACCAGAACTTCAAGCTGGTTCTTCACGCGCACAGGGCTGGGCACGCCGCGTTCACCAAGAACCCGAAGCATGGAATAGCCATGCGCGTGCTCGCCAAAACGTTGCGTGTCATCGGCGTTGACCAGCTTCATGTGGGCACAGTGGTGGGGAAAATGTCTGAAACCCTCGCTGAAGTTGCCGACAACATCGCGGCGCTGAAAACCGACATGCAAGGCTTAAAGCCCGTTATGCCCGTGGCCTCCGGCGGATTGCATCCCAGGCTTGTGCCCGCGTTAATGGAGATTTTTGGGAAAGACGTTGTTATCCAAGCAGGCGGCGGAATCCATGGGCACACGGCTGGCACCCGCGCAGGAGCCACGGCCATGCGGCAAGCTGTTGACGCAGCAATGCAAGGCGCAAGATTGGAGGAATACGCCAAAGCGCATAAGGAGCTTAACGCTGCATTGGAACTTTGGAAAGATTAACGTGGCAAAAGCCATTCCCAGTTTCCCCTGCATATTCGCCTGAAATGTCCCCTCCAGCCTTCCTGTCATTTTCCGCATATTCATTCTATTGCAAGAAATAGCCAGAAGCAAAAGCGTCCTTTAGGTTAAGCAAACAGACAGCCCACTTAATCTCGAAGTTAGAATGTAAATATGCAACTTAGGATTCTAAAGGTTAGAATAACGTTTGGGTCTGATGGTGTGGTGTTTGATTTGGAATACAGAATTAAGTTTTGGAAGAGCGTCTTTCCAAAATGGAAGCGAAAATATTAGGAGATGGAAAAGGAAAATTTCTGCTGTTAAACTGATGGAGCAGGGGAGCTCTTGACCTCGCAGCAATGCTTTAATGTTTCTTATACGCACAAATAATGTTGGATAAAGTTTGTCTCGTTTACGTATTTACTTTCATAAAGTTTGCTGAGATGATTCCAGATGGTTAAAAAAGAGAAAGTTGGCGGCAAGATTCTTTTTCTTTGTGAAATTTGTGGTTTGGGCTATTTGGATGAGGAAACTGCTCGTGAATGTGAAGAATGGTGTAAGAGAACTAGAACATGCTCTCTTAAGATTACCAAAAAAGCAGTATACTTTCCAAATCCATTCGAAAAGCAAAAGGGAACAGATTCAACGCTTTAGTTGCCATTCTTCTAAAGTGTCGAATGTCTGTTTTTCTGTGCTGAGTTCTTTGCAGATTTTGTTTACGCTTTTGCCTGCCTGATATTCTATTGGCTAAATAACTTGTCCAATGCTTTTCCAAATTTAAATTTCAGTGTTTCGTTCAACAAAAAGCAGCTGTTAGGGAATTTTCGCATGCAGCATCTTGGAAGTTCAATGGAGCATATTTTTATACACTTTCGTATTAATAACGTGCAACCGCTAATCTGAGAAATGGGAGCCCTATTAAATGCAAAACGCCGCTGCAGCCGACGCGAAGAATCGTCCAGCATCTAGGCTTGCTGTTTCTGCTGTCGTGTTCATTTTGGTGACACTTGTGGCTTTCTTGTTTGTTTATTTGAATACTCCGCGTGAGGTGCCGCTTACATGGGACGGCGGAGAATGGAGCGGGCTTCTGGCTGTAAACTGCAATGCGCCCACGATAGTTGAGTTTGAAGATAAAATCTACATGTTCTACTCCGTAATCACCGAAAACGCGGTAGGCAACACTGCTGCCGATGAGGAATGGGCGGAGAAGCAGGCTTTAAAGGACATCATGTACGTAGTATTCGACGGAGCCACCTTTAGCAGTCCCGCTTGGCTGACAACGCCAAACGACGAAATCAGCGTTAACGTAAGCTTTTTTGTTTTTCAGGGCAAATTGTACGCTGCGCTTTCCGAATGGCGCATCGCCGACAGCTCCACTTTTGAAGTTAAGTCGCGTGTTCGCCTCGAGGTTTTTGACGGAAAAAGCTGGAGCGAAGCTGAAGCGCCATTAACCGAAAACGAAACGGGCAACCACGCCACGCCCATATACCTTGCTGACTCAAACAAGGTTTGGCTGATTTATCAAAACGTGGATATGCAAGGACGCTTCGTAAACAGCTTCACCTACAAGACATTTAATGGGCGTTCATGGAGTCAAGCACAAAATTTCACCATACCAACTCAGCAGCCGAATGCGTGGATGCCGCTTGTTATAGATGATCAGCTCTGGTTTGCGTGGGATAATGTAGGCATCCAAGCTGATGCACAGACTAAGCCGCAAACCGATGTCTGGCTTGGCTATTTCGACGGCGAAAACTGGCACAACGTTACAAGACTGACGCCAAACGATGATGGAGGAGAAAACTGGGGCGTTACTGCCGTGAAGTATCAAGGCTCGCTGGTTGCTTTTTGGAGCAGCAGCTACTTCAAATCGCCCGAGCCTAAGGACGGCGGCTGGGTTCTAAGGAGTTTCAGTCTCAGCGACGGCACATTAGGCGAGTTGACTCCAGTTCCTTCAGAAAAAGGCTACAAGCTCTCGCCATGGAGCACCGTTGTATTCGAAGGGCGGCTGTATGTACTCTGGCACAGCGACTACGAGAACTGGAGAAGCATGATCGCCGCCTTTGACGGTGCCCAGTGGAGCAGTCTTTATCGCTTCGACAGAGGCTACGACGCTGACGGCCTATTCGTTTACAAAAACAAACTATGGGTTTACGGCACATATGAATCATCCAAGCCTAACGAGGCAGGATGGACTTACCTAAGAAGCTACAGCCAAACCGGGTAAGCGCTGCGCTTTTCATCACTGTTTAAATGAAAATCCACGGGTATCTTCGGCGGGTAACCTCTGCCACGGAATGCGGCGGAATCACGCCTTCCTCGCAGATTACGCCATGAATGAAGTCGCGTCTTGTTACATCAAACGCTGGGTTCCTTATCACCAGTTTTTCAGGCGCGTTCTTCCAAACCTCTTCTGGGCTGCGCTCTTCGATTTGCTCGTAGTCTCCGCAGACAGTGGCTGGGTCAAACTTCAAAAGCTCCGTGACCACGTAGAAGGGCTTCCGCGCTTCATGAGCTAAAAGCGCAATGGTGCCGGTGCCTATCTTGTTTATGACGTTGCCCTCAGCGGTTATGGCGTCTGCGCCCACAAGAACGAGGTCAGCGTTGCGTATGAAAGAGCGTGCAGCCGAATCAACAATAAAAGTTGTCTTCACGCCCAGCATCAGCATCTCTTTAGCGGTGATTCTGCCCTGAAAGGCTGGCCGGGTCTCAGTGCATATCACCTCGAAGGTTTTGCCCTCCTTTTTGGCTTTGCTCAAAAGATACGTTACGGTGGACGAATGGCAATGAGTGAAAACCACCATGCCGTCCAGTATCCGCTTGGCGCCTATCTCGGCGATGCATTCTTTGGAGGCGTCAAGCTCCTTCAGAAACTGGGCAGCCGCAGAGGACACCCGCCTAGCAAGTGCGGCTGCTTGCTTTTCATGGCTGTTTTCCACCTGGCTAATTATCCATCGAACCGCGTTCCGCATGAGCGGCTCCGTTGCCCTTGAAGCAAACAGCAAGCCACGGGCTTCAGCAAGCTCATTAAGGAATTCTTCCCGCGTTTTTGCCTCTGTTTCCTCGGCTAAAGCTTCGAGCGCTTTTATAGCGGCTATGGCAACGTTTCTGGCACCCTGCACCTCAAGACGCCTAATCCTCTCAGCCGCAACGCGAACTGCCTCTGTCACAGCGCTTCACCCGCTTTCACTATTGCATGGCGAAGCATATAAGGCAATTTAGACAGAAAAGCTAAGCGGGACTCTCATGATGCCTGAAGAAGACGCTGTTAACGCTATTCTGAAGCCAATAATTGGCCCGTGGTATGAGTCGCTGGAGAATCCACAGAAAGCACAGGAAACCGTCCTATACGACCTGCTCAAGAAGTACGCGATTACAGATTATGGCAAAACGCACGGTGCAAATCAAATCTCCGGCGTTTCTGAGTTCCAAGCGCATTTTCCCATAGTGGATTACAAGGCGCTTTCACCCTACTTGGCTCAGGTGAAAGAGGGCAACTATAAGGCTTTTCTGCCGGAGCCGCCTGAATGCTGGGTGATGACCCGCGGCTCAACGGGCCACGCGAAGGTTCTGCCTGCCACGCAGACGCATCTAAAGCAGATTTTCACCTGCGGCGCAAGAGCTCTTGTAAACTTTGCGCTGAAACGTAAGAATTTCGAGGTCTTCACAGGCTACATATTAAACCTGAACTTTCCCTCGCAAGTCCACACCATGACCTCAGATGGGCGAGAAGTAACTTACGGCTATAGTTCTGGCACGTACGCGAGGCTTAATCCCATGTTTGACCGCGTCAGCCTCGTGCCTCGACAAGAGGAGATAGACGCGCTTGGCTCGGGCATCAGCCGCGCTGACTGGGAAAAACGCTTCGAGCTGGTTTATCAGCAAGCGCTTGGCAAAAACGTAACCGCCACAATGGGCGTGGCACCCGTGATTCTTGCCTTCGCCAGATACATCAAGCGCAAACACGGGAAGAAGCCTGCTGACCTGTGGCGGTTTCAGGCGCTGTTCTGCACCAGCGTGCGCAAGATACAATCCAAGTACGCGCCGATTCTGAGAAAATTCTATGGCGCCGTGCCTGTTGTGGAGATGTACACGGCGACCGAGGGCGTTTTCGCCCAGCAGCTGGACGACCTGCCCTATGTTACGCCTAACTATGATGCTTACCTTTTTGAGGTTGAAACTGGCAGAGGCGTAAAGCTGCTGCATGAGCTTAAACGCGGCGAATGGGGCAAGCTGATAATCTCCTCGTGTATGCTCCCGCGCTACGATATTGGCGATATGATAGAAGCAGCTGGAAAAAACTATTATCGCGTGTTTGGTAGACGAAATACCTTAACGCTTCTGGAGCATCGCTTGTATCGGCTATTTCTCGGCTGGCTCCTCTAAGACGGCGGTGGAGGAAACCGTTTCCGCGCTCTCATGCTGAAGTACACAGCAGAAACTAATATAATAATTCCTGCCGCGAGGAGCACAACAGCCCATCCTAACCCCGGAGGAAGATAGCCTGCAACTTGAAGCAACGCAAAGAACCCTAAGAGTATAAGGATAACGCCACCTATCAACCAGCCAACGAAGCCGTACTCACCTTTCTCCTGCTTCTCGCTTTTTTCAGGCTCCTGCTTCTCCTGCTTTTCACCTTTCTCCTGCTTCTCTGCCTTTTCCGCTCGTTGAGGCGCTGGAGCCGACGGAGCCGCCGCTGCTGTTGGCTTTAACGCTGCGCCGCATCGTGGGCAAAAAGCCATAGACTCGTCAACTTGACTACCACATTTAGGACAATACAACTGTGCACTCATCCCCAACTCTCTTGTAGTAAGCATTAGTATTTAAAATATACAGCTGCCACGTGTAGAAGTGGGGCAAGTTTTATGTGCTCTTGCACCCAATATACCATCGGGGGAGGGCCGGAATAAAATGAATGTAAACGCGCAGACGCGTGCATATAAGCTAAGCGAAGGCGTGATTTCCGCGATATCAGTGGGCGCCGTTCTTATCTTGATTGGAACAGTTTTTGTTCTCGCGCAGCCAAATAGCCTATGGGATAGTATAGTGAACTTTTTCAAGTCTTTCACTGTCCGCTCGGTTCCAGGCACCGACATATATTTGCCCGCGCCAGCAAATACGGCTGTTCACGGCGTTTTGTACACTGCCGCATTCCAGTTTTGCCTAGGCCTTGGCATCCTGCAAATTCTGCTGCTCATGATTAGGCTTGCTGTCCACTCGCCAGTTGCCAAGACGGCGGAAACCGTGGGAAACCTTGTTTTCTGGTTCGGCGCTGCGTATCTAATAATGCTATATCTCAGCGTCGCGCCGAGTTTAACGCAGTGGTTTATGTTTTGGGCTTCATTACTGATAATGCTGGGTTTGTCGTTTTTCGCCAGAGCGTTAGTACTCCTACCCAGAAGGAAATAGCCGCGTAAGCCAAAGCTACCGCTGCCGCTTCAAACGCCACCAGAGCTTCAACGCTTGCCTAAACATGCTCATCGAATCCTTAAGCAAGCGCACTTTAGTTTCGCGGCCGCTCCTCCACGACACGGGAATCTCCTTTATCCTGTAGCCCTTGCAGTGTGCTCTGACTAGGATTTCTGTGTCCCAGAACCAGTGGCCAGCTTCAACCTCATCAAGCAGCCGCATAAGCGGTTCTCTGCGGAACGCCTTGAAGCCACACTGGTGATCCCTGACTTTGGAGCCTAACAGTGTTCGAACCATAAAATTGTAAGTTTTAGAAGCCAGATTCCGCGTAAAGCCCCGTTCAACATCGCTTTCAGGAAGCATGCGCGACCCAGTGGCAAAATCGTAGCCTTCAACCGCGACTGCCTCAACCAGCGGCTTCAAGTGTTTTAGGTCAGTTGCGAGGTCCAAGTCCATGTAGACAAGAACCTTGCCGCTGCTTTGTTTGAAAGCGTTCTTTAGCGCGTTGCCTCGCCCAAGCCGCTTTTCTCTATGGATATGCTTCACGTAGGGGAACCGCTCAGCAAGCGCTGCTGCAAGCTTATCGGTGCCATCTGTGCTTCCGTCTTCAGCAATAATTATCTCGTATGCACATGTAAACTCGCTGAGCGCCTTCGCAACCTTCGCCACCGTAGTTTCTAACGTGGCTGCTTCGTTGTAGGCTGGAAGAACCACCGAAACCTCCACTGAGCTAGACCTTGCATTCATTTCTAGAAGACCCATCCGTTAAGCCACTTTAAGCTGTCGATGAATGAAGTAGATGCTGGCATTCCAGAAATTACCGGGTAAAATAGCACGAACAGTGCCACTGTGCATGCGAAGTACGCCATAGTCGCCACCTTAACCCACCTATTACTCCAGTAGGTGCTTATGAAATAAGCTGCTGCCAAGCAGAGAAATGGCACGTTAACGTAGAAGTGGTAGAGAAAGGTAACTCTGGAGATTAGCACGTAGGGAAGCCACTGGAAAAAGAAAAACGCCAAGATAAACAGGGCAGGCAAGCCTACCGCGTGGACTCGCCTTTCAGCCGCTTTTCTGAACCTGTCCACCGCAAAAATGGCTATGCCGATCATACACGCGAAGCCAATCCACCAGACCGCTGGGTTCCCAAGAAGCACAATGGTTGACTTGACGTTTAGCGGTAGGTATGATACGTAAAGCCACACTGGCCTAAGCAGAAGTGGCCATGTCCACCATGGAGACGAGAAGGGATGTGATGCAGTCAGCGTTGCATGATAATTTAGCATACCGCCCTGCACCCCAAGAACATTTACTATGGAACGGCCGGCAAGTATGTCTGGAATGTAGGTTAAAAAGTAAACTAGAATCGCCAGCAGCAGAAACGCTACAACCGTGGCAAATGGCGGGTCAGTGAAGGCGTAAAGTTTGCCTGTTAATCCCTTGTCAAGTTTTGCCACTTCCCGTAGCCTGAGTGCGGCGAGAATTGCCAGTTGCGCGGCAAAACCGTAAAGCACAATCCACTTTGTTGCGAAGCCAAGCGCGAAAAATAGAACCGCCCAAAACAGCGGCTTAACCGATGTGCTCCAGCCGCTTTTGAGTACGTTTTTGAGGTAAATTAGAAAGAAAAGCTGTGATGCCAGCGAAAACAGTACAACGTAGGTGTCAGCGGTTCCCATTCTTGCCATGGTGAAATGCATGAAATCGAATGTCAGCAAAAAAGCTGCGGCGAAGCCGCCTATCCAGCTTTCGAACAGCGTCTTTCCCAGCATGTAAAGCACAGGTATCATTAACGTAGCCGCGATTACACCCATTATCCGCCAGCCGAACGGGCTATAGCCAAAGAGGGCGATGCCGGCGGCTTGAATGAGTTTGCCAAGAGGCGGATGGGTCCACTCGTACGGATACTGCAGGCGCAGATAGTTCTCCGCGGTTCGCGCGAAATAAACCTCATCGAAGTAGGTTTCTGACATGTACGTGGGCGGAACCTGCACCAGCGCTTGCTCATCAACCAGCTTCTGCAAGTCCTCGTCTATTGCGCCTTCGCCGTTTATCGCTGCGATAGAGAGCTTCTGATTGGCTTGGCCAAGAACTGCTAACTCGAGGATTTCTGCAGACGCCTGCTCAAATTTGAAGCGCACATATCTGGTTTCGCTGTTAACCTCGATTTTATTCCAATCATAATACGCAAATGGGTACTTGAGGCTAAGGTTGCTTCTAAGGCTCCAGCTTCCAGGAGAACCCGTATAAACCTGAACAGTTGCAGAGCCGTTTTTCACCAGCATATAAACAGTGCCTACGCTTTGAGCCTCGCCGAGGTCAATATAGAACGTTTGGCTTCCATTTACTTGCCAAGCAGTAAGCGGCACCTGCATCTCGCCGAGGTTCCATGCTGCAACGGAAAAGAAAATTACGCAAAGCGCAGCAATAGACAGCAAATCCTGCTTATTCACGTACATTATCCTCCACTTCTGCCTCAACGCGCTTGCCTATTCCTATGGGGCTGATTTTGAGCCACGCCTCGCCTTTTAGCTCATGCCACAGTAGCAATAACGTGTAAATGAATGTTACTACGTTAATGAGGCTTACTGTAACTGTCACAGGGTCACCTGTGAGATTTGGACCGTATTGATAGCCTGCGGCAGCGTAGACATTAAGCCAGTAAAGAACATAAGCCGTGTTAGCGAGCAGCGTCGCCGTTAAAACCGCATACAACAGGCGTGCCTTTTTCAGGAACGGAAACATCAGTGCAAGCGCGCTTATGGCTGGGAACAAGTAGCGTTCATGAATTCTTGTGGGAAGCATGAAGAAGCCGAAGAAAAGCATGAAGGCCGCAAAAATTGCCAGTAACTCGCCTGACTCGCCAAAGCGCTTGTGCAGAACGTACAGGGTAAACGAGGAGAAGCAGCCGAATAGTATCCAGCCTAAAATGAAGAAGCCTTCGTCTGGCACCCATAGGCCGCCTAGAGCCCAAGTGTTGAAGGCGTTTATTGAGGTGTAGCCGTAGCCGCTGTAGGCACCCAAGTAAATTCCGCTCAAGAAAGTCACGGGATTGCTCCATTCGAATGGGAGTATCACCGCGAAGACTGTTGCTGCTGCAGCGGCAAGCGAAGTAAAGAAACGGCGCAAACTATGTTTTCTGAGTATAAGATAGGCGATAAGCGGCAATAAGGCTATGCTCTGTGGCTTCGTCAATACGCCAAGAAAGTACGCTACAGCCGAAAGCTCAGGTTTAGACGCTAATGACAGCATAAGCGCGAGCACGAGGAAGAACGTGTAAATCGCGTCGAACTGGCCCCAAACCGCCGCGTTAAAGACTACGGCGGGATTAAGCGCGTAAAGTCCCGCGGCTAAAAGCGCCATTTTGAAGTCTAAGCGCTTCCTCACGAAATAGAAGATCAGGCTTGCCGTTGCCATGTCGAAGAGGTTGGGCGGCAACTTCATGACGTAAGTGAAAGCGGCGATTCCATAAAGCGAGAGGCTTTTCGCAAGTAAGCCGAAAACCCAGAAAATGTAAATGTTGAACGGCGGGTAGTCGCACCATGTTCTCGTGTAGAAGGTTCGCGGCCCATACTCTGCTGCGGTTTGAAACCAGGCCATAAAATCCCGAGTATCCACTGATGCATAGCCTTGGTGAGAGAAAAATGCGAATCTAACCATAAACGCAAGAAAAAGCAGTGCAGCCAAGGCGGCGCTTTCACGCCTTTTGAGCAGTACGTCGATGGATATCGCCCTCTCCCTTCTTACTCACAAGTGCTAAATAAAATTGCTTTTTGCCCGCACTTTGCTTGCATTTAATGCTGTTCCAAGCGCGGCGTGCACTGTTAAGCCTTGAGTACAATAACTCATTTTAGGACATAAAGCATTATTCTATGCAGTTCATAACGCAAGTCACAGCGAAATGGGAGCAAAGACTGAAGTTGCCCGATAGCAAACCGCGGCTCGTGGTTTTCGATGTTGAAGGCGTGCTTGTTCCCAAAAACCGATTTATCTTCGATGCCGTCAAAAGCTTGGGTGTTTCGCAGCTGCTGAAAGTGATTTTTATTGGTTTTCTCTACGAGATAGGGATTCTTACTTTAAAATCGACTTTGCAACGTATATTCCGCATCATGCAGGGCTTAGAAGTGGAAAAGCTTGCACAAATTTTTGACGAAATCCCCTTGAAGCCCAATGTGGACGTTGTTTTTTCTCAGCTTAAGGCGCGTAACTGCAAAATCGCGCTGATAAGTTCCGGGCTGCCCATGTTTCTCGTTAAGAAATTAGCCAGCAAGTTTGGTGCAGATTACGCTTTTGGCATTGAAGTCGGCGTTAACGACGGCAAGTTGACAGGGGAAATTTGGGGTGAAGTTATAGAGGTTGATGGAAAACGCAACGTGCTATCGCAGATACTTGCCGCAGAGAGGCTCACCCCGAAAGATTGTGCGGTGATTGCGGATGATAGGAACAACTTGCCAATGTTTCTTTCTGGAACGCTGAAGATAGGCTATAACCCAGACTTTGCATTGCGCTTGAACGCTGATGAGGTTGTAACCGGCAGCCTATCTAGTGTGCTGCCGCTAATCGATGGTGCTCCGAAGCAGCGAGCGTTGCCATCAAAAAACGACGTGCTCCGCGAGCTTATTCACGCTTGTGGTTTTTTTGTTCCAGTTCTCGCAGGATTACTTGGCGTTTTTCCTGTTGTATTGCTGATTTGCGCGGTGAGCGGGCTTTATGCGCTTTCTGAGCTTGCACGATTGAATAGAAAAAATCTGCCCGTCGTGGGGGCAATAACACAGAATGCCGTATCACAAGCGGAGTTACACGAGTTCGCCGCTGCTCCGTTATACTTCGCCATGGGCATACTATTAGCGTTGCTGCTGTTTCCTCTTCAAGTAAGTAGCGCCGCCATCGCTATATTCGCGTTAGGCGACAGTGCTGCCTCGCTATTCGGTAACCTTCTCTCGAAAACGCCTTTACCGTTTAATAAAGGCAAGACATTGGAGGGTTCACTTTTCGGTTTCTTTTTTGCCTTTCTGGCGGGATCTATTTTTGTACCGCCAGTGCTGGCGTTTGTTGGTGCCTTCGTTGCTATGGCTGTGGAAAGTCTGCCCTTACCGGTGAATGATAACGTTTTGATTCCGTTATGCACGGGTTTGGCGCTGATGCTGCTTGTGCCGATTTGAAGCACACGTACCCCTTTGTTTTTTGTTGCTAATTTTTTCTGAGACCTGTTTTCTAACATTTGCATGTTCTATTGTATTCTTTTGTTTTGCATTGTTCGCAGAGGTTAGAAGGCGGCTCTTTGGTTGTTTTCTGATAAATGTATAAGGGGTATTGTGTGCAGTTTTTGCACCAGTGCCATTTGTCCATTTGACTTCCCCTAACGTACTCCACCATTCTAAACACCTTTAATCTCTTGTGTATTTTTAGTGGCGATTATGTAGTGACGGGTTTGGTTACAAGAGGTAATCTTCCAATTTCATCTGGAATATTACGTCTTAATAAATATTGTTGTTTACCCGTTCAACACAAATACAAAACCCCTGCATCCACACCGCCAATTTACACTCAAACAATTTGAGCTAACGACTTTTCAAAATTCAAAACTACAAAATTTTTACCCTTCCTAATTACCGTATGCCCCTCACTTTCCAAATATTGCTTCTGCGCTTCAACGCCACCAGGATATTTCTCATTCAAAACTCCACCAGCCTTCAAAGTGCGCCAATAAGGCGTAATATCCTTCTCGCCTCTTTGCGCGCGCTCCTCCGCGGCGTGTGCAGCAACCCACGCAAATATGCCCGTTGTCAATGGGCAACCGATGGTGGCGCCGTGCCTCCTCGCGAGCGCCGCACGAATCTCATTAATTGTTACAAGTTTCCCCAAAGGCACTTTTCTCATTAGCTCATCCACTTCAATTGGCGCGGGAATAACCAACGTGCCTGTGCCCCAGCGTTTACTCATTTTTTCGGTGATTT
The DNA here is from genome assembly GCA_026014545.1 of Candidatus Bathyarchaeota archaeon. GTDB lineage: Archaea > Thermoproteota > Bathyarchaeia > Bathyarchaeales > Bathycorpusculaceae > JAOAIV01. The sequence continues at coordinate 392,300 of JAOZIH010000001.1, read as the reverse complement.
TCTCAACTTTGGGAAGCCCCTTGCTATCATTCAGCTTTTCTACCCATGTCTTTTTCTTTTTCGCCCTCAAAATCTCATGCCAAAACCTAATTAGTAGCAGCAGTGTAATCAAGCTTTCCCTTAAGCACGCTGCGCATCTGGATTTCGCGAATTAATCAAGTCAAGCTTCTGCTGGCGCGTCATCTTCTTTATCTCCCTTTCGCGTCGCATGGCTTCTGCTCGCGAATCAAAAACTTCAACGTAAGCAATGCGTTCAGGCCTATGCATCCTCGTATATCGAGCGCCTTTGCCCCTTGCATGAAGCTCTATTCGCATATCTATGTTTTTGGTGTAACCCGTGTAGAAGCTACCATCCTCGCATAGAAGTATGTAAACGTAAAACGGCACGGCGGTCCCTTTTCCTAAGCGGCTAAATTTGCGAATAATCAAAGATGAGCCCGCGACTTAACGCGCGGCGCATATAAGCCTGCGGGTCAATCTCGTAAGCTTCTGCTCCATCAACGTCGATAATGTAAATTTCCTGTATGCGTGCATTGCATATCTCCTCTTCTGTAACTGGAGGATTCTGGTAATACATGTCACAGAGCTTTTTTATCGCGGCTATTTCCTCCGCCGTTCTGTGTCTCGGCGGCTTAGCTAATGTACGTGGAAACGGCAAAACATAATGAGGCGGCATGCCCAGCGCAAATTTGCCTGCGAAACTACTATACCTGATTATCTTGCTGGCTAAGCGCGCTGAAGTGTAGGTTAAAGGGCACAGCGCATATTCCGGCGGGATAAAGCCTGTTTCTATCTCCACTATGAGGTTGCCGTAGCCTTTCACGGAGTACAAGTCGCATGTTAAGATGTCGCTAAGCCGATGTTCAAGCTGCACCTCATAGCCCTTCAGAATGAGGTGTTTGGCGCATACAAGCTCCATCACCGAATGGTTAATCTTAACAACATTCTCCATTTGCAGCTTTACCAGCCAATCCTTAAGCGCTGTGAGCTTATCTGCCACTTCTTTCTCAACGCCAACTATTAGGCGAGATAGCAGTACGTTCAAATCCTGTTCGAATCTTTCCTTATTATTCATCTGCCGCTTCCTTACCAATTGCTGTGGATGCCGCATTTACTTTGGAATTCAGACAATATGTTTAGCTGTTACGATATATAAACCCAAAAAGCGCTCAGCACCATAAGCAGCGCGCTGTTTCCCCTTTTCAGAATTTAAATATGCTCCATCATTCTAATTAGCTAATTTAAAACATCATTCAACAGTTTCTGCGTTTTTGTCAAAAAATCATGCCGCATAAAATTAAATTTGGTGCGCTTTTGTTCAAACAACTTTATATGGGATAAAAGCGCTTTACTATAATTGCTAAGTTGGGGAGCAGGCTGGAGCGCATCGGCAAAGAACAGCTGACGCATCAACTGGCTGTTCACGTCCCTTACAAGCGATTACATCAAATGCAGGGGATGAGGGCAGTTAGTTAGAAGTCAGTTGGGCAATGCTGTGCGTTCGGGCTTAGACTCAACTTAGCAATCGAACCTCTTTTAGCGCCTTAACACTTCAGTTTTGCATTAATAAACTAGTCAACCATTGCTCTTATGTTTGTTGAAAAAGCAGAAATACTATTCTGAACCAAGCAAAAGTAAGCCGCCAATAATGTTAATCACGCCTAAGACAACGATAACGACCAGCACAATAGGGCTTAACGGAGAAGAAAACACTTGAATTTTCATCAAGTATTGCACAAAAAAGACTGTTGCTAGTGTCCCTGATAAAAGCAATAAGGCGCTAAGGTGTTTTCGAATCGAAGCCAAGGCTTCAAAAATTTGAAAGCGCTCCTTACGAGTAGTATCAATAACCAAGTTATCTACATCAATTGTTGGCGGTTCACAGTTAATATAAGATTTCTTACGTTTGCGCCTCATGCAATCCCAAAACAGTAGGGTGCCATTAGTTATATTAAAGTTTGCTGAAACCGAAATTTACTGCCGCCATCGAGCGCCGTTACTCCTTTAATGATCTGGTGCAAGCAGGTTTAATACGCCAGCTATAATTTGAATTGCGCCTACAATTGAGAGCACAGCGAAAGCTAGAGTTGTCAATCCTCGCGGAGCACCCTGCAGAACGATTGTGCCTGCGGCCAATAAGTACGCTGTGAAACATACACAAACGCCTAACCCCAAGCTTATTCCTCCAAATGCTATTCGAATGCGGTGATAGCCAACCATTCTGATGTAGTAGACCACGAGTGCAACAATGATGACTTCAAAGCCTAAAATTAACACGGAAGGCTCTATGAAAAGCGCCAAAAAAATTGAGGCAGTTATCCCCGCTATGGGTGTTAGCGGATAAAGTGGCGCCTTGAATGGTCTTTTCAAATGCGGCGCCATTTTTCTAAGCCTAATCACCGCCAGATTAACAATGGAGAAGCCGATTATGAAGCCGAGGTTAACGGCGTAAACCACAAAGTTCACTAATCCCGTTGCTGCAAAAATCGCGGTGAAAATTGCACTTATCATGATGGCAACATAAGGTGTGCAATAGCGCTTATGCACTTTGCAAAGCCCCTTAGGCAAATAGCCGTCTCTGCTCATGGCGTAGAGCACACGCGACTGCGCCATAATCGCCTCGTTGGTCGCCGCCAAACCTGTAATCGCCAAGCCTATTGTAACCAAAACTGCGCCAGACGGCCCCATGGCTTGTTCCGCAACATACGCAATTGGCGACGCTTGATGACTTAGAACTTCTGGCGGAGCAATGCCTACTGCGACAACTACCACGCTCGTGTAAAGCGCCATCAAAATCACCGCTGACAACACTATTGCACGTGGGATGTTTTTTCCTGGATTTTTCACTTCGGCCTGCGCTGCTGCAACAGCCTCCGCGCCCAAGTACAGCTCGAATAGGTATGCGGTGGCGGCGAAGATGCCAAGTAAGCCTATAGGCGATGCGGACTGCTCTGTAGGGGCGCCTTGCATAAAGGACCAGCCGCCTACTACGAATATGCCTAATATGGCGAGAACCATTAGGGTTATGATGGTTTCTGCGGTTGCGGTTTCTTTTGTGCCCATCAAATTGATGATAGTGAAGACTGCTACTACTACTACCGCAGTTAACGGTATATTAATCTGTGGAAAAAGGTAAGAAACCACGTAAGCGAAGCCTATGGCTGACAACGCAGTGTAAAACATGTTACTGAGCCATTCAAACCAGCCTGTGAGAAAGCTTATGAAGCCGCCGTAGGCTACTTTGGAAAACGTGTATTCGCCACCTGCCAGCGGAATTGCCGTGCCCAACTCAGCGTAGCTGAACATTGTTAAGAGGCTTATAATGCCGCAGACAATGACGATGGGGATGATGGCGTAGCCTGCCATTCCCGCGGCTTCGCCTATTATCACAAAGTTCGCGGCGCTAAGCGAGCCGCCTACGCCGAGCATTGTTGTGCGGATAAGCCCAAGGTTCCTTTTCAAGTGCGGTTCGGTCATGCATTTCAACTCTTGCTTATTGTTCATAGAAAAGAAGCAGACCACTTATGATAGATAATAAGCCAAAGATGATGAGCACCCACAGGTAGAGTCTAACGTGAGTTTCAGAAGCATCTAAAACTCCCTGCAAACCAAAAATGTTATAGAAAAAAATGAAGGCAAAAATTATCGCTGCGACGCCTACGCTGGCTTGTGCCAAGCCAACCACTTTCGAGATTTTCCTCTTATCCATTCTTTACTCATCTCCGTAGTAGAAGAATCAGCCCCGCGGTCAAGTCTGCTATACCAATTGCAAGGAACAGCATAGCCAGCAAAGCCTCTGTTGCCTGGTTTGTAAAGGCGGTTACGTCTATTATGCCCAACAAAACGAGGAAAATTGCGCCTGTCAAAATTAAGCCTGATACCATGAGGAAGCCACCTATCGCAATGCTAAGCCTTACGAGTTTCTGCATATCTCTCACTCAGCTAAACTTTGACAGCATGCTAAACTAAGTATTGCAGAACCAATTTAACACATTCGCCAATCAGCGAGCAACAGCGCATTGAAGCTTACCAGCGTAAAAAGATGACACGCGCTCATGGCGCTTCAGCTAAAACTTGCCAGAACCAGCCTTGTCGAGTTCACGTCGACTTCAACGATTTTACAGTTTTTGAATTCTTTCGTTTCGCCCAGCACACTTTTTACAGTGACAGTTGTGCCTTCAGCTTTGGCGTAGACCACGTCTTTGAAAAGGGTTTTCCCATTCAAGATAACATTAAATTCGCACATTTTTATTCACAAACTGGTAAAGCACATCTCTTGGTTATAAGCACTTTGTTCAGTGGTATTGCACGGTGATTTAAGCCTTTGAATCCAGATAAGTAATTATAATTCATGAGCATTATAAACTGTAAACTACAAATGAGTTGATGATGACCTTCAAATGCCTGAAAAAAGCTCCTCAAATTTTGACATATTCCTTCTCTTATCTGAAAGCGGAGAAAAAGCGAAAAAGAAGCAGAGAACCGAACTTTTGTCTTCTTTAGGCATAAAAGAATTTTTCCCAGAAGGAAGCATAAGCATTGACAAGCGGACATGCTGGGGCGTGGAATGCAAGCTATGCATCAAGGCATGCCCAACCAACGCGTTGTACTGGAAGACTGGAGAAGTCGGCATCACAGATGACTTATGCGTTTACTGTGGTGCATGCGTGCTCAGCTGCATGGTTGACGACTGCATAAAAATTGAGAGAAAACGAGAAGACGGCACTACAGAACGTTTCAGTAAGCCACGCGCGTTTGTGAAGCTTGCGGAGAAAATTAACGCGAAGAAACGTTTAAGACGCGTAAGCGAGCTTTTCCCCACTGTTGAGCGGTACCTTGAGAAGTATAAAACTCAGAAGTAGCATGGGTATCCGGACAGATTTTTATTTAAGGCTGAATGCATCGCTTAATTAGGCTGTTGCGGCATTACTTATTTGTTGGGTATCCTGTTTGCGTTTGTTTCCATAAACTGGATGCGTGGTCAAATGCCTGTTGATAAGCTCTATGAGAAGGCTAAGCGGCTTGTGGAAAGCCGCAGAGTTGAACCTATCGGAGCAGGAATCTACAACGTTATTGGCGACCATGGCACTTACACAGTGGTTGAAGACCATACTGGAAAGCTTAGTTGCAACTGCGAAGGCTTCTTGAAAAAGGCAAGATGCTCCCATGTGGCAGCGGTTATTATTCTTACAAAGATGAAAGGCAAGAAATTGGAATAAACCTGAATTAGCGCATGCCGCCATTAAATTGAGTTGAACACTAAAAATTAATTACCGACGTGCGCCATAACAAGGTTCGGTGTGAAAAGCGTGAACGGGAAAGCCGTAATACTGATGGGTTCAGAAAGGGATTTAGAGTTTTGCCGAGAAATAGCCAAGTTTCTGAAAATTTTGAAAGTAGACTACGAATTTCGCGTTGCCTCGGCGCACAAGACACCTGAAAAGGTGATGGAAATTCTCAGGGAGTATGAAAAGGAGAAAATCGTTTACATAACCGTTGCAGGCCGCTCCAATGCGCTGAGCGCTTTTGTGGATGCACACACATCCAAGCCTGTTATCGCTTGTCCGCCATACTCGGAAAAGTTCGGCGGCGCAGACATTTTCTCGTCGCTTCGAGTTCCAAGCGGGATAGGCTCGCTTGTTACGGTTGAGGCTGAGGGCGCGGCGATTGCAGCCGCAAAAATTTTGGCGCTTACTGATGAAAACTTGGAGAAACAAGTTGTGAACTATCAAGCGGAAAAGAAGAAGGAACTTGAGCGGGTAGACGAGAAGGTTAGAAACCTAAAATAACCCTTAAGCCAATTGCATGTTAGTTCTACGTAATTTGTGTTTGGAGCGTTATCAATGAGCGAAGAGTTTGAAGACCAAAAGATACCGCATACTATGGCAACGCAGCATCCTGACAACGTGAATGTTCCCGAATGGTGCACCAGCGAAGTAATTGATGGAGAGGCGGAAGTCTACGAGGCCTTTTTTGCCTATGCCTCTCTGGGCTGCCAAGAAGTGATGTGGGACTCTGAAGGCAAAGATGTTGACATCCGCGTTGTTAGAAAGCTGTTAAATAGGCATATGGATTTTTTCCGCGACCACACCCTCGGCGAAGATGTTTTCTTAACCTACAGAATTCCTAATCCGAAGCTTGAGGTGGTGGAGCGTAAAATTGTGGTTGAAACACTCCAGAACATAACCGTAGCCTACGACGTAGCCTCTTCCTTCTATAATAAAGAGGTTGCGCCCATATTCGAGGTGATTCTGCCCTTAACAACCGACAGCAAAGAACTCCTCCTTCTCCACAACTACTACAAAAAGTCCATAGCCGCCGACGGCGAGATAATGCTTGATGCCTCAACGAAAGTGGCGGATTGGGTTGGCGCCTTCCAGCCTAAAAGCATAAGCGTGATTCCCCTCGTGGAAGATTTCGACAGCCTCTTAACCATCGACCGCATAATCAAGCCATATCTCCGCGCTGTAAAACCGCGCCGCTTCAGAGTCTTCATCGCCCGGTCAGATCCAGCGCTTAATTACGGGCTTGTATGCGCAGTATTACTGGCCAAGATAGCGCTTTCAAAGCTGAGCACTGTAGCGCAGGAGCTGGATGTAAAAATTAATCCAATCATTGGTGTGGGCTCAAAGCCTTTCCGAGGGCATTTGTCTCCTGAGAATCTTGGGAATTTCTTGGAAGAATACCGCGGCTTAGCAACAGTTACAATTCAATCTGCACTGCGCTATGATTATCCGCTTGAGCAGGTAAAAGCCTGCATAAAAAGTCTTAACGAAAAACTCCCAAACGGCGAAGCCACCATCATTGAGCCGCATGAAGAGGAAATTCTAAAGGGCGTTCTTCAGAAATTTAGGCGGCAATACGAGAGTACAATTGAGGCTTTGGCGCCGTTTGTGAACAGCGTCGCAGCTTATGTGCCGCCGCGAAGAGCAAGGAAACTGCACATAGGCCTTTTCGGTTACAGCCGATGTGTGGCAGGCGTGTGTCTACCCCGTGCGATCACTTTTTCCGCGGCGCTTTACAGCATTGGGTTACCGCCGGAATTTATAGGAATGAAAACTCTGAGCTTGCTCAGCGATAAAGAGTGGACGCTGCTGAAGAAGTACTACGTGAAGCTGCCGCATGACTTGGGCTTCGTGGGCGGCTATGTTTCTTGGGAAAACGTAAACATGCTAATGGATATACCAGAGAAAACTGCTAAAAGAGCAGGCATGAGCGCCGAACAATTGCGAACTGCGTTAGCAAAAGTTATGGAAGACCTCCAAGGTGTCGAAGAAACACTAGGCATTAAGCTCGGTCCGAGGACACTGCTGCAGAGGAAGCATGAAAACTTCACAAATAACTTCCTAATCTCCTACTTGGAGCGTGAGGATGAGGAAGCTAAAAAGGCGCTTCTTGAGGCGGCCAAGCTGAGACGCTGCCTCGGCTAAAAAAGCAATATAAACCGAGAAGGGATAATACTCAAGCGGAACTGCAATGTGAAAGTGAAGGGCGGCTAGATTATGGGCAGCGTAAAGGACCTAGAAGTGCTCCAGAAGCCGACACGCGATGCAATGGGCATAGGCAGATTTCACTTTTCAGATCGCTATTCGGTTTTCGACTGGGGCGAAATGCCTGATCACATAGGCGGAAAAGGCGCTGCGCTCTGCTTGATGGGCGCCTACTGTTTTGAATGGCTGGAAAGCGAAGGCGTTGAAACGCATTATAGAGGTTTAGTTGACAGGAACGGGAAACTCGTTACTTTCGATGAACTCGATGCGCTCACCAGTATCATGGAGGTTAGCTTAGTTAACGTTTACAGGCCAGAAACTCGTGTGGTACGCGGGAAACTCGAATATGATTACAGCGTTTACACGCCGAATCTGAAGAACTTCCTGATACCGCTTGAAATAATATATAGAAATGGGCTTCCAGAAGGCTCCTCGGTGTTCAAGCGCCTAGAGCAGGGAAAAATCTCGATTGAAGACTTGGGGCTGGATCATTATCCGCGGCCTGGCGAGCGTCTTGCAAAGCCTATTTTCGACGTCAGCACCAAACTCGAGGAGACTGATCGTTACGTGACGTGGAAGGAAGCCCAAAAAATTGCGGGCTTAACTGACCAAGAGGTAACAGCGGTTAGGGCTGTCCTCTCAAAAGTGAACGATGCGATAAGCCGCATTGCGTCTCACGCTGGGCTGGAGAACGAGGATGGCAAAATCGAGCTGGCGTTCGACAGTGAAAGGCGCCTTATGGTTGTTGACGTGGTTGGCACGCTGGATGAGTGCCGCTTCACCTACGACGGCATACACGTAAGCAAAGAGGTTGCGAGGCAGTTTTACAAGAAAACAAGCTGGTACAGTGATGTGGAGGAGGCAAAGCGAACCGCTGAAAAGCAAGGCGTGAAGGATTGGAAGTCGCTATGCAAGACGCAGCCGCCGAGGCTTGATGCGCAACTTAAAACCATCATCAGTGAAATGTATATGGCTGCGGCTAACGAGCTGACTGACCGCAAGTTATTTGACGCGCCGCGGCTTGCAGAAGTAATAAAGAAATACCGCGAGTATATAGGCGACAAGAAATGATGGACAAAAAAATACGAGAAGTAATAGAAAGTTATGATCCGCATCGAATTCGCATCGGCGTTTTAGGTTCGCACTCGGCGCTTGAGATAGCTTCCGGTGCCAAGCAGGAAGGCTTCGAAACAGTTGTGGTCTGCCAAAAGGGCAGAGATAAAACTTACACCAAATACTACCGCAATCTCTTCGATCACATCATACTCTTAGACAAGTTTTCGGATATAACAAGCGAAGGCAACGTGAAAAAATTAACAGACCTATGCACTATTTTCGTTCCAAACCGTTCTTTTTCGGTGTACGCGGGCTACGAGAGCATAGAAGAAGAATTCGCTGTGCCGCTAATGGGAAACCGGTACATGCTCAGAACGGAAGAGCGCAATACGCCGCGGAACCAGCAGTATCTGCTTCAGAAGGCCGGCATAGCCACGCCTAAAATTTTCCGGTCGCCCAGCGAAATTGACCGCTTAGTAATAGTCAAGGTTCCTGAGAAGGAGCGCGCCATAGAGCGGGCCTTCTTTTATGCTTCATCGCCTGAGGAGTATGAGAAAAAGGCGGCGGAGCGTATAAGCAAGGGAATAATCAGTGAAGAAGCCTTACGGCACGCGGTTATAGAGGAGTACGTTATAGGCGCCAAGTTCAACGCCAACTTTTTCTGGTCGCCCCTAACTGATGAGATAGACCTTTTAGGGTTTGACCGCCGAGTGCAAACAGACCTTGACGGCGTGCTTGACCTGCCAGCTAGCGAGCAGCTGGAGCTGAATATACCAACACAGAACATCGAGATCGGCCACATGGGCGCGACCATGCGGGAAAGCCAGCTGGAGAAGGTTTTCACCGCCGCTGAACGTTTCGTGGAAATATGCAAGAAGGAGTATCCGCCAGGCATGATTGGCCTGTTCGCTTTGCAGGGCGCCGTAACCAAGGACTTGGAGTTCTACGTTTTCGATGTGAGTCCGCGTGTGCCCGGCTGCCCCTGTGTCGAGCCCACGTCGCCTTACATGAAGTACAAGTACGGCTTCGAAGTCGGTCCGGGTAGACGCGTAGCCATGGAGATAAAGCAAGCCGTAAAAGCGGGAAGACTTGCGGAAGTGGTAACGTGATAACCGGCAAAGACATAGCTGAAATACTCGGCAAGTATAATCTGGATAAGCTGGCAATAGGCACTTTAGGCTCGCATTCTTCCCTGAACATCTTTAAGGGCGCCAAAGAAGAGGGCTTCCGCACCGTTTGCATCTGCAAAGAGCAGGACACCATACTCTACAAGAAATTTCCCCTAGCCGACGAGCTAATCATCGTTAAAGACTTTACCGAGCTGCTGAATCCTGCGCTTCAGGAAAAACTTCGCATATTAAATACTGTGCTGATCCCGCATGGCTCGTTCACAGCTTACCTGAGCACTGAGCAGTTAACCGACAGCCTTTATGTGCCCATGTTCGGAAACCGCCAGCTACTCCACTGGGAAGCTAACCGCAAATCGCAAGAGGAGTGGTTGCGCCAAGCGGGCCTCCGTTTGCCGGAGACATTCAAAACGCCCGACGACATAGACCGGCTGGTAATAGCTAAATTGCCTGGCGCGAAGGGCGGCAGAGGCTACTTCTTAGCTAACTCGCCGGAGTCGTTCTACAAGAAGTTTGGTGAAATGGTTAAGCGCGGGCTCCTCCGGGAAGAAGACGTCGGCAAAATTCACTTGCAGGAATATGCCTTAGGCGTTAACGTCTACCCCAGCTACTTCAGCTCGATAATTAAGGATGATGTGGAGCTTCTGGCAGTGGATAGACGGTACGAGTCAGCAGTGGACGCGATAGGCAAAATTCCCGCGGGCGAGCAGCTGGAAATCGACGTGAATCCCACGTACACTATAGTAGGCAACTTCCCAATAGTGCTGCGCGAGTCGTTGCTGCCTGAATTTCTGCGCATGGGCGAAAACGTGCACAGAAAGGCTAGGGAGCTGGCGCCGCCAGGAATAATCGGGCCCTTCTGCTTGGAAACGGTGGTGACAGATGACTTGAAAATTTACACGTTCGAGATTTCAGCGCGCATCGTAGCTGGAACAAACGTTGGCATCGGCACCTCGCCATACGCTTACCTGCGCTATGGCCCAAACATGTACATGGGGCGCCGCATAGCGCTTGAGCTGAAGGAAGCCCGTGAGCAAGGGCGGCTGCAGGAAGTTTTGGCTTAGGCATAGAGCTATCTTCTATAACTTTTTTCCATAGAAAATAAAAGCGCATGCCGCCTCTCCTCTCAGTGAGGAGAAAGGGTTGGCAGCAGAGAAAGAAATCTACAGTTGGCTATTCGTGAATACAATTCCGCTACTCTATGAGGAGAAGAAAATCGAGCGCCAGAGCAAAATAGAACACTGGCTTAACCTTTACCAGCTTACGAGAGAAATAGACGCGCTTATTTCAGAAGAACAAAATGGCGGCGCGGCAAGTTACGTAGTCTGACAATTTAAGCAAGGCACGCTTGTATCACGCGGCTAAAGTTCTCCCTTGTTCGCTCATTTTTATAAAGTCTCAGCGCATCAATGATTGCTTCGCGGTTTCTTTCGCCAAGCACCTCTGCCACTGCTCTCGCCACTGCGCTGTGGCTTGTGAAAAGAAACTGGCAAACTGATGTGACATTCGCAGGTCTTCGGCTTAAGCTTGCAGTTTCAAAATCAACAATCCACGGCTTAGCCTCAGTGTCAATGAGAAGATGCTTCGGCGCATTACTAAGTTCACCATGGTCTAAGCCGATGCGGTCCAGACGCCAGCACTGCTCCAGAATGTCAGTTAAAACTTCACTTACCAGCGTTTTCTCTCTATGCGTAGCCAGCCACTCAAACAGTGCTTTGCCCTCGATGTACTGCATCAGAAGAAAGTTCCTGCTTACGCCTATTAATCGCGGCCCAACCTGCACGGCATTAGCCTTAGCAAGCAACTCTGCTTCCTGCTGCAAACTAGCCCGATCAGCGTCCACCCTGCGAATTTTCAACGCCACTTTCTGACCATTCAAGTAAGCGGCTATGACGACGCCTACAAACCCCTTTCCCAGCACGGGCACATTCGAAATTACTGTGCTTCCAGCAAATTCTACCTCGTTAACGCCGTGTTCACGGAGCTCCGCTATGCGGCTCCGCAGTTCCAAGTAGCTTGCTCTTGGGTAGCAGAGAATAGCTGCGTAGGGTTCTTCACTAAGCTTTTCAATATGAACCCTGATTGTTTTCGCCGATCTTTCCTCTTTTCCAGACATCAGAGTAAAATGTATGCATCTCATACATTTATATGAGCACCAGTCAACTAAAATCCCACACGCAAGCGTGTAAAGCCATGCCGAAATTCAGACAAATTCCCCACATTCTAATCTTGATGGCGAATAAAGCGCTTATTCGCAATTTGGGGATAATCGCTCACATCGACCATGGAAAAACCACACTAACAGATGCATTACTGGCGGGTACAGGGCTGCTGCCGCTAAAAGCCGCAGGCTCAGCCAGAGTTCTCGACTATCTCGAGGAGGAACAGAAGCGCGGCATAACCATGAAAACCGCCAACATCTCCCTGCTATACAAAGCCGCTGATAGCGGCGCCTTTATCATAAATTTGGTGGACACGCCTGGGCATGTGGATTTCACAGGCAAAGTTACCCGCGCCCTGCGCAGCATAGACGGAGCCATCGTGGTAATCGACGCCGTAGAGGAAATCATGCCACAGACAGAAGTGGTCCTGCGCCAAGCGCTTGAGGAAAGAGTTCGCCCCGTGCTCTTCATAAATAAAGTAGACCGCCTAATAACTGAACTGAAATTAACGGAAAACCAGATTCGGGAAAGGTTTGCGCGTATAATACGCGGTTTTAACGATTTAATCGACCTCTATGGAGAACCGGAATTCAAAGAAAAATGGAAAGCTGATCCCGCCAGCGGCAACGTCGCCTTTGGCTCAGCTCTGCATAAATGGGGCTTCACCATAGGCATGGCGCGCCAGCAGAATGTAAACTTCAGCGCCATAATGGCGGCGCATAATCGCGCGGCGCACGAGACACTGGCTGAAACGCTTCCGCTTCATAAGGCAATATTAGGCATGGCTGTAAGGCATCTTCCAAGCCCTCTGGAAGCGCAGAAGTACCGCATACCGAAAATATGGAAGGGCGACGTGGGCTCCGCGGTTGGACGAGCCATGGCTGAATGCGACGACAACGGCCCAGCAGTTGCCTGCGTAACAAGCGTTCAAGAGGACTCAGCTGCGGGCTTAATTGCCACTTGCCGCGTGTTTTCGGGCATGGTTAAAAGTGGCAGCCGCTTCTATCTCGTCAACGCGCAGGCCGAATGCGTCATCCAGCAAGTTTACATCTACATGGGCGCCTTTAGAGAGCCCGTGGCGCAGGTATCAGCGGGCAACATTGCTGCCTTCTCTGGGCTGCAGCTGGCTAAGGCAGGCGAAACCATAATTGCAGCTGAGCACCGAGAGGGCATTGTGCCGTTTGAGCGCATTCGCTACGTGGCGGAGCCCGTGGTTACAGTGGCTGTTGAGCCTAAAAACCCGCTGGATTTGCCCGTGCTTTTTGAGGCTATGCGCAAACTTGCGGTGGAAGATCCTAACCTTGCGCTTTCTGTGAGCGCTGAGACAGGCGAGTACCTCCTAAGCGGCGTGGGCGCGTTGCATCTTGAGGTGGCGTTGAAACTGTTGAAGGAACGCGTCGGCGGCATAGAAATCGCTGCTTCTTCACCGAGAGTTGTTTACCGTGAAACTGCCGCCAAAGAAGGCATAATCGCCGTGGCAAGAAGCCCTAACAAGCAGAACCGCTTTGCCGTACAGGTATCGCCCTTGCCGGAGGCGCTTGTGCGGCAGATTGAGCAGGACAAAGCCAGCGTAGAGCGCATGTGGGGTGTGCTTGCAGTTGACGATAACCAGAACCTGCTATTGAACTGCACAGAAAGCCCTCAACGCCTACAAGAGGTTCTAAATCCCATAATTTCTGGCTTCGATTTTGCTTGCAAGGCGGGGCCGCTTTGCGGGGAGCCCATGCGCGGCGTCCAAGTTAAGCTAATGGGCGTTCAGCTCAGCGAGAACGCGGCGCAGCGTGATCCCGCTGAAGTTATGCGTGGAGTGGGCAAAGCAATTTTCAGCTCCTTTTTGACGGCGACACCTATGCTGCTTGAGCCTGTTTACAGCACGGTCATAACGGTTCCCGCAGAGTTGGCTGGCGAATGCTCACGTATAATCAGCAGCCGGCGCGGGAAAATCTCCTGCTTCGAGCAGAAAGGCGCTTCCACGGTTATATCGGGCTATATTCCAGTTGCAGAAACCTTCGGCCTCTCCGAGGAATTGCGTGGCGCAACTTCAGGCCGCGCTTTTTGGCAGTACATTTTCAGCCACTGGGAAAGGTTGCCTGAAAAGCTGGAGACGCGGGTCATAGCTGAAATTCGGAGACGGAAAGGGCTGCCGCCAAATGTGCCTAAGCCCGAGCGGTTCTTGGAGGAGACTCCTTGAAGCTTGGCGATACTCCTTTCAACTTGGATGCTACGCTCTGCTGCGGGCAAGTGTTCCGCTGGGAAAAGGTTCGCGGCTGGTGGTATGGCGTCACAGGCGACCGAGCTTTCAAGATACGGCAAATCGGTGATATGCTGGAGTTTACAAATGCGAGTGAACAGTTCATTAAGCGTTATTTCGGCTTAGGCGACGACTTACCAAAGATCAGCGCTGAAATAGGCAAGGATGACTACATTCGGGCGGCGCTTCGGGAGTTTTGGGGCATGCGCATAATTCGGCAGGACCCATGGGAATGCCTCATCTCCTACATCTGCGCAACATACAAGAGTATCCCCGCAATCAAGCGCATGCTGTTGAATCTCTCGCGAAAGTTCGGAGAAAAAACGACTCTGGACGGCATGGAGTTCTTCACTTTTCCAACACCTGAAACGCTTGCGAGCGCCAGGGTGCAGCAGTTGGCCGAGTGTGGCTTGGGCTACCGCGCACGCTTTGTGCTGGAAACTTCAAAGCAGATTTTCGAAGGCAGATTCATGCTGGAAAGTCTGCGGCAGCTGCCCTACGAGCAAGCGAAGAAGCAGCTTTGCACTTTGCCCGGCGTCGGCCCGAAAGTGGCTGACTGTGTCTTGCTGTTTTCGCTGGATAAACTGGAAGCTTTTCCAGTGGACAGGTGGATTGCGCGTGTAATAGTGAACCACTATGGGCATATGTTGCCGCGCGAGCTTGCAAAGAAACTTTTGGGAAAAGAGTGTTTAAGCAGCGCCGAATACATGAGGCTTAATGCCTTCGGCAGAGAATACTTCGGCCAGTATGCTGGTTACGCGCAGGAGTACCTGTACCATTACGAACGCATGAATGCTGCGGGCTGCAAAATCGGCGTGTGACTATGCTCTGAACTCAAGCGAAATATGTGGCGGCACGTGACAGCGGTCTTCTGCAGGCTAGTGATCGGAAAACGTTTAAATCCCATTAAAAATAGCAATAGTAAGCGAAGCATAAGAGCATGCGGGCCCGTAGCTCAGCCAGGTTAGAGCGCCAGGCTCATAACCTGTTGGTCGCCGGTTCGAATCCGGCCGGGCCCACCACTTGCGAAAGACGCCGCGTTTTCGGTTAATCGAGTTTGCTGAGATTTTTCTTACTTCGCAGTTCAAAGCTTTAGCAAGTGTGCGGTTGCTGTTTTACTTGAATTCTCGGATTATTTCGTCAACGGTCATTATTTTTGCGTTGTAAACGTATTCGAGATACTTTAAGCCCTGCTCGTGGTCTTCCTGCGTAAAGGCTTCGACGCCGTCTTTGGCGATTATGATGTTGTAGCCGCGGAAGAAGGCGTCGGCAGCTGTGTGCCTAATACATATGTTAGTGTGCAGCCCGCCTAAGATGACTGTTTTGGCGCCTTCGCCCTTGTATAGGCTGCGTAGAAGCGGGTCTAAGCCTGTCTCGTAGAAGCCGCTGTACGTGCGTTTCTCCACAATGTAGTCCTTTGCCAATGGCTGAAGCTCGGGGATGACTTCGGCGCCTTTTGTGCCTTTTACGGCGTGGCTTCCCCATTTTCTGGTGACTTCCACGTCCTGCGGATAATGCGCGTCGTTGCTGTAGATTACTGGCACGTCATGTTTGCGTGCTTCTTCTATGAGCCGCTTGAGGTTTGGAATTATGTGCTCTGCTCTTTTGGCTGCCAGTTTTCCAGTGACAAAATCATTAAGCATATCAATAATTATGACTGCTGGTCTGTGTTCCAAAAACAACACCTTCAATAAGATAATAATGCAAGCGAGCCTTTTAAGTTTGCCCTAACCGCTAAGGCTGCCTGTGCTTGGCGCGTTTTCAGCAGATTCTCGGCACAGGGTCGCCTACAGGCCTCGTGATTATCCGTTTGCCGCCGACCACCGTCTGCATAGCCACGCCCGTAAAATCCCTTGTGACTTCGCCGATGATTTCCGCGTTTCTGCCCTCCTCGGTTTTCTTTAGAAAATCCAGCGCCTGCTCCGCCTTCGCGGGTACTACGCCTACAATCACTTTTCCCTCATTGCCAACCTCAAGCGGGTCTAAACCCAGCATTTCACAAGCAGCGCGCACATCACGCCGCACCGGAATCTTATCCTCGTAGATTAGTATGCCTATCTTAGATTTTTCGCTAAGCTCATTCAAAGCGTCAGCTAAGCCGCCTCTTGTAGGGTCTTTCATGGTGACGACGCCGCCGACTTCTCCGAGCAAGCGCTGAATAAGGCGGTTAAGTGGTTTAACATCGCTTTTTATTTCGCTTCCAAAATTTAGCCCCTGCTGCGCTGAAAGCACAGCCAACCCGTGGTCGCCAATGGTGCCAGACAAGATTATTTTGTCGCCTACGCTGAGGTTGGCGTCTAACACCCAACGAGCCGCGAAGCCGCGGCGGTGCTGTCGGACCACTTCTAGATTGCTCTCGAGCGCTTTGGTTCGGCGTCCTATGCCTGAAACGTTCATGACGCAGCCGCCGAGGCTACCTTTTTCAACAACCTTCGTGTCGCCAGTCACCACGCCCACACCTGCCTCTATGCAGGTCTGCCGCATACTCGCCAAAATCCTCTCCAAGTCCGAAAGCGGCAGGCCTTCCTCCAAAACCAATCCGCACGCCAAAGCGTAAGGCTCGGCGCCCAAGCACGAGATGTCGTTGACGGTGCCGGAGATGGCTAAGCGTCCGATGTCGCCGCCTGGAAAGAATATTGGCTTAACTGCGTGCGAGTCGCTTTTGAGCACTATGTCGCCTATTGCTGCGGCGTCATCTAAGGCTTCAAGCGGCACGTCAGCGTTGCTTAAACCGCTGAAGTACTTCACAATGTAATCCCTAACTAAAGCGTGCATGACGGTGCCGCCTGCGCCATGCAGCATCGTAACCGCATCTTTACTGCCCATTACCCGTCGCCTGCTTTCCTTTTTTCAGTTAAGTAACCTTAAGGGTAAAACATAAACACATCGCACAAAAACAAAAGAAAATAATCAGCAGAGAGCGACAAACGCATAGGTTTTTACGGATAAAATTGAAGCTATTCATAGGAAGGGTATAAGTTTAAAATTTCCCACTAGTTCTGCGCACTTTTTTGGAAATACAAATTAGGCTGCACGGTTTTCCTATAGTATTGGACGATGAGGAAATCGAGGTACGAAGACGCATCTGCGGATGAAAGCTTTTTCCGCTTCTGAGTCCACACAAAACCAGGATTTGTGCCTGTTTACAAATGGGAAGTTAACTAGCGCTACGCGCCTTAGGGCACGTCTGCTCGGTGAACAAAAGAAAGGAGACTGGGATTATCCCTTGGCTTACCGTTCTTTTCTGGTCATGTATGCCCATGCCGTTATCAGCACAAGTGTCAGGCAAGCACCGGCGAACCCTGAGACTACCCATTTAATGTTGATAAGCGCTGGCAACACTGTTAGAAGCCATGGGATCACGTAGTCTGCTGTCAGCTGCGCTATTACTCCAGCCATGAATCCTAAGAGCGCTATTACTGCGAATACTTTTAACCTTTCACCCATCCATCTTCACCTTTTTTGCTTAAGCATTAGATTAAGCCTCTTTTTAGTCTAACTAACATATTTTTGTCTATTACCGCAGCAGTAGCTACCTTACCTTTTAATTTTCCAATTAAAGCCAAAAACACGTTTCGCCCCCATGTATACTCCTACGTATATACGTGCATATTTTCAACATATTAACAATGTATAAGATTTTCAACACATCCTTTTGGTGCTTGGAGGTATCAATTTGTCAGAGAGATTCGCAAAAAAATGGGAGACTAAACGAGATACCCAGCCGTTCACGGAACGCATCAAAGATGCTGTCTCGCCGCCAGGACCCTTGAAGCCGAGGCTTGACTTTGCCGTCAGACGCATTGAACTTCAAGTGCAGAAGCTTGACCAAGCCGCTGAGAGATTCTCACAACGCGATAAGGCAATCTTTGCAAGAATAGTTGACGCTTACACGAAGCATGATACTGCACGCGCAAACGTTTTCGCCAACGAGCTAGCCGAAGTCCGCAAAATGGAGAAACTCATCATAAACGCCAGACTCGCACTTGAACAAATAGTATTAAGGTTACGCACAGTATCCGAACTTGGAGATGTCGTATCCACCCTAGGACCAGCTGTAGGCGTTCTACGCAGCGTCCGCGCAGGGCTAGTAAGCGTTTTCCCTGAAGCAGAAACCGAACTAGGCGAAATCGGCAACCTACTAAGTGGAATCATGATCGAAGCAGGACAAAGCTCAGGCATGACACTAAACTTCGACACCGTAAACGAAGATGCGCAGAAAATCCTTGCAGAAGCAGCAACAGTTGCTGAGCAGAAGGTTAAAGACAAGTTCCCAGAGCTGCCGCCAGGCATGCCCTCAATTGCCACGTCGCAGACAGAGAAAACTTCGGAGAGCTTCTAAACTAAAGGAGGAAGAATATGTCAAACGAATCCAATCTTTTTCTTTCTATTGGTAAACCAATAAAAGACGAATATGGCCGCGCAGTAGGCAGAGTTGCCTCTTTTGCGCTGACGCCAAGCGGAAAATTCGACAGCGTATTCATCGAGTATAATGATGGAAAATTCTCGAAGGTACCGATGGAGTACCTGCAATTTAATGGCGCTGAAGTCACATTCCTCTCAACCGTCAAGTCGCAAGCAAGCGTTCTCTGCGACCAGATTCCCCTCATATGGCGCAAAGACCAAGCCCTTAAAGACTTGGCTGAAAAACGCAAGATTTCACCTGACCTTTACCAGGAACTTCACAACAACTTTGATAGCATATTGAGCCAGCTGAAGAAGGATGCGCAAACGCTTATTGACACCACTGCAAAAGAAATTGCACGCTGCGACCAGGAGATTAAAACGCTGGGCTACGCCGTTGTCAACTTAGAACTGGAGCACGAGATAGGCCAAATTGATGATGAAGCTTACAAATCAGCTTTCAACATGCTTCAAGAAAATCTCAAGCGCGTCCACAAAGAAAAAAGCGACCTCGAACTTGTCAAAAGCAAGCTTTCAAACATACTCCTAGGCGATTCCAAGCAGATAGAACCAAAGCCAACTGCAACTCACACCGAGCCACCTGCCAAAAAACCAGCAACTAACGAAGCGACTATTGTAACGACTGAGCTTCCAGAGCCGCCAGTAGTTGTCTACGTGAAAGAAGTCGGAAAGGCAGGTATCTAGCCTACAGAATGAAGTAGCGGGCGGAGGGCAAAAGGGCGTCATGGGTATAATCCATTCAACCCCTCCACCGATACGGGAAGTTGCCACCAAATCAATACTTACCCTTCGAGTTCAGCAGAACAAGCTGGAGCAGGCAAGCTACAGGTTAAAGGAAAGAGACCGCATACTTTTTGAATCCTGCATGAATGCCTTAAAAAAGAATAACAAGGAAAAAGCGGCAATCTGCGCCAACGAGATTGCTGAGATTAGGAAGTTAATCAAGTTTCTTTATAATGTGCAGCTGGCAATTGAACGAGTCATTCTCCGGCTTGAAACGATAAAGGAACTAAGCGACATTGTTGTTGATTTAAAGCCAGCTTTGAAGCTTCTCCAAAATGTTTCAGCAGAACTATTCCAAGTTCTACCTGAAGTTTCAAAAGAACTTAACAATGTTAATGAAGCAATACATGAAACGCTTTACGCCACAAAGATCACAGCCGACGAGTCGCTTATAACTGTAGGTAAAAAGACCGAAGCAGGCGAGGAAATACTAAGTGAAGTATCCAGCTTCCTTGAGCGCAAGCTTTCAGAGACCCTTCCCGAACCGCCAGCTACTTCGCTTCCATCCGAAGAGAAGGCTGCGCCGATAAAGGAGATGGTTGCGCTTTCAGCGACTTCTTCGCAGATAATTGGGCGTAAGGCTGCTGATGAGCTTGGTTTCAATTCTTCAGAAACCCTGATTTCTTACAAGAAATCCGAGATTAAAGAAATCTCGTTGAAGGTTGAGAAGCCCTCCCTTGAGGATGCGCTTCTCGAGTACGTGCGGAAGAGCAATGGCGAGATAGATTTAACCCGTTGCTCAGTTGATTTGAAAACTTCCTATGAAGAAATAGAGAAAGCTCTTGAAAACCTTGGGAACCAAGGGAAAATAAAAATCGAAATAAAATCTCCTGAGTGAGAAAGGTGAAAGCGCATGAGTGCTTCGCATGAACTTGAAAAGGCCGCGACCGCTTACGCGTTAGACGCGGTTCGCTTGGACAAGCAGGGCGCAAAAGGAAGAGCTATAACTATGTATCAAAAGGCCATAGAGAGCCTACTGCAGCTTGTGCAGCTCTATCCTGATTACAGCCTGAACAAAGTTTACGTTCAGAGAGCCATCGCGTATCAGGAGAGAATCAAAGTCTTGCAAGGCTCGGTTTCGCCTAGCGAACTGCGGGCTGAATCTAACAATGGCGGCGAAGGCGGAGAAACAGCCACCGAAGGCGGAGGCCCAAGCGGAGGAAAACAAGGCGAGGAGCTTGTTGTCACCGAAAAGCCCAAAGTAAACTGGTCTGAAGTGGTGGGTTTGGACATGGCTAAAAAAGCCGTCAAAGAAGCCATAGTCTACCCCGTGCAAAGACCAGACCTGTTTCCGCTCGGCTGGCCTAGGGGCATTCTGCTTTTCGGGCCGCCTGGATGCGGTAAGACACTGCTTGCCGCCGCCGTTGCCACAGAAATAGACGCTAACTTCTACTCCATAGACGCAGCGTCGATTATGTCCAAGTGGCTTGGCGAAGCAGAGCAGAATGTTGCTAAACTTTTCAATTCAGCACGCAAGTCCTCAAATGAAGGCAAACCTGCCATCGTCTTCGTTGACGAGCTGGACTCGCTGATGGGGCAGCATCAAAACGAGGTCGGCGGCGAAATCCGCGTCCGCAACCAGTTCCTCAAAGAAATGGATGGCATTGTGGACAAAGGCAAGAACCTACACGTCTACGTTATCGGCGCCACCAACAAGCCATGGGACTTGGACTGGGCGTTTATACGGCGCTTCCAAAAAAGAATTCTCGTGCCGCTACCTGACCACCATACCAGATTGATGATGCTTAAGCTCTACACCGCCAATCTCCAAATAGCCCCAGATGTGGATCTGCACGAACTGGCAAGGCTTTCCGAGGGCTTTTCAGGCAGCGACATACGCGACGTGTGCCAATCAGCACAACTGAAGATAATAGGCGAATTCTTCGAGTCAGGAAAAGCCATGGACAAGGCAGCTAAGCCACGGCCCATAACAATGAACGACTTTAAGCAGATACTGGAAGAGCGTAAGCCAAGCGTCTCATTGGACATGCTGGCAATGTATAACCGCTGGTTCGAAGCCTTCAAGGCGCTGTAAAAAAAGGGAATGGAGGGAAAAAGCACAAAACCGTAAAAAAGTTGGGTGGAAAGGTTTGGAGATAACCCCTAATTTTTGCACGCTCTCCCTTCTCCCCCTCAAACCATTTCTCCAAACCCCACAACCCAACAAACTACACCAATTTTTAGCAAAAAATAAACCACGCTACACCTTCATATTTGGCGCATATTAGAGATTCATTGCAGAAACCTATAGAGGGTCTATTCGAGCTCTACTACGGTAGCGAGTTCAACATTTTAGTTGCTTCTTGATGATTTCTTTTGCGGTTTTCACAGCTTCCTGCAGTTTTTCTGGTTGGGTTCCGCCGCCTTGGGCAAAGTTGGGTTTCCCCCCGCCGCCACCGCCAATTATGGACGCAGCAGCTCTAACTATTTCACCAGCGTTAATGCCCTTCTCCACGGCGACTTTCCCAGCCATCACAAGGACGCGTGCGTTTTTCTCGTCTGCCGCAAAAAGCAGTGCAACCGCCGCCTCGTTTCGTTTTACTATTTCATTCGCAGTTTGCACTATGCGGTTGACGTCCACTTCTTGGAAGCAACGTTCAACAATTGTTACCCCACCGATTTCCTCGGTTTGCTCTGCTGCTTTCGGTTGCTCCAGCGCTGCGCTGTCTCTTGCTGCTAACTCCTTGATTAGTCTCCGATTCTCCGCGTTGGCTTCCTTCAGCTCTTTCACGAGCTTTTCAGCGGTTTTATCAAGCTTCTCCAGCGGCGCACTCAAAATCTCCGAAACCTTCCACAGCAGTCGCTCCTGCTGCTGCACGGCCTTCAACGCGTAAAGTCCAACCGCGTACACAAGCCGCTCCACGCCGTCCTGGATGCGCTCTGTGTAGAGAATCTTTAGGAAGCCTATCTCGCCTGTCCGCTTCAAGTGCGTTCCAGCGCAAGCTTCCACATCCCAGTCTCCAGTTTTCACCACGCGGATATCCTTTCCAGGCACAGCGCCGCCCTGATAAAGCCTGAAACCATACTGCGCTTCCGCCTGGCTTCTAGGCATCCACGCAGTCGTAACGGGCATATCAGCCAAAACCGCCTGGTTTGCGAGAGTTTCAATTTTATGTATCTCTTCAGGCGTTAAGCGGCGGTAATGCGAAATGTCCAGCCGCGTGCTCTCCACTCCCTTCTGGGTGCCATGCTGCCAAACATGCTCGCCTAACACGCGCCTTGCCGCGCCATTAACCAAGTGCGTAGCCGTATGCGCCTTCATGAGCGCATAGCGCTTTTCCCAGTCAATCACGCCCTTGACAACTGTACCCGCTTTAAGCGCAGATGCATCTTTAACCCGGTGCAGGATGACTCTGCCAACCTTCTGCACATCCACAACCTCTACCTTGGCGTCGTCGAGTAGCAGGAATCCCTCGTCTGCAGGCTGGCCTCCGCCTTCAGGATAAAAGTAAGTGCGGTCCAAGACAACATGTTGTCCATTGATTATTTTGAGAATTTTTGCTTCGAACTCTCTCACATAGGCATCGGCATAATACATCTGCTCGGTTGGCGGCAAATCTGCCACAGCCGCTTCCAAGTCGGCTTCCACTTTCACTTCTTCCTCTTCCGTGGGCTTCTCCGCCTGCATGTGCCTCTTCGCGATTAAAGTGTAGAAGTCTTCAGGAACCTCCACGGCTATGCCCTCAGCCTCTGCCACTTCTTTAACAATTTCCGGTGGAAGTCCATGCGAATCATAAAGCTCGGAAAGCGTGGCCTCTGACAAGTGGTTAACGCGCTTGGCTTTAAGCTCCGCGGCGATCCGCTTCACCATACCTTCGCCTCTCTTCAGCGTCTCAGTGAACTTTTCCTCCTCTGCCTTCAAAAGCTCCATTATCTCGTTGCGCATGGCTTTGATGTGCGGGTAATCCTTAGACCAATAGTCAACCTGCAAATCTACTATGTCATAAAGCCTATCCGAAATGCCAAGCATCTTTAGCAGACGATAAACTCGGCGGAACAGAAGCCGCGCCAGATAGCCTTCATGAATATTTGATGGCACAATGCCTTCAGAAAGCATAAAGCTTAGGCACTTGGTGTGATCTGCAACTGCAAAGGCGTTCTCGATGGGCACCAGCACCTTATCCAACTCGTCCACGTCTAAGCCGACGAGTTTGGCCACTTGGCGTCGCGCGTTCAATCTATTCGCAGTTTTATCAATGCTCACCAAGCCAGAGTACTTCGCCACGGAAAACAGCAACTCATTATCAGGCTTTAACCCTGCCATAGCGAAGATCTTATCGAGCACGCTACCGTAAACGGCGTGGAAGCAGCTTGGCACACCCTGCGAGAGCCACGCGAACCGGTCAAGCCCATAACCGGTGTCTACGGTGCGTATGGGCAGCTTGATGAACTCGCCGTTAACGACTTTATACTGCATGAAAACAAGCGTTGCAACCTCTAAGCCGCCGATTATACACTCCACGTCTGGACCGGCGTTTCCGCCGCCGACCCAAACATCCTCCTTGTACGTGACATCCTCTGATTTGACGCCTAAAACCTCCGTGACAAACTCGTGGTGATAGCGCACTGTGGCGTCTTTCCAGTAAACCTCCAAATCAGGATAATTAAACGCGTGGGCGCCGCCCATCTCAAAAATGGTCAGGTGCCTGCCGAACGTTGGTCCAGTGTTTCCAATGTCCACCAGCCTGATGCATGGTTGCGCGATAACCAGTGGGTTAGCAGGCGGCGGCGCGATGCCCTCGGTTACGTATGGTTGAAAGTCAATTATGCTGGCGTGTGTCAAGTAAATGTCGTTTCGCCACCTCGCCACAACCGGGTAATGCCTAATGCGCATGTGATTGTGCTTCTCAAAGAAGGAGAGAAACGCCTCCCGCATCTCTGGGAGACTGTAGCTTTTCCTCGTCGGCGGATTCTTCAGAAACGTGTAGCAAGCGCATCCATCAGAAGATGATTCGCCACAAGTCTCCTGCTCAGCATTCTGCGTCCAAAAATATTCCCCGCAACCGGGACAAAGCTTTCTAATGAACCCTTCTTCCTTAAAGAACTTAAGCGCATATTCCTCTGCTGGAAACCTCTTCAAACCTCTACGAC
Organism: Candidatus Bathyarchaeota archaeon; assembly: GCA_026014545.1. Lineage (GTDB taxonomy): Archaea > Thermoproteota > Bathyarchaeia > Bathyarchaeales > Bathycorpusculaceae > JAOAIV01. The sequence continues at coordinate 367,915 of JAOZIH010000001.1, read as the reverse complement.
ACTCCGCTTACGATTGGGGCTACCTATTTTAAAGGGGTTACGGAGTTCAACGATTTAAACCATTTCGCCTCAAAACAAAATAGCGATACAGCAATGGCTGCTGCATACGCCCACAGCGCTTGGGCCTTGCTTATAAGTAGCCTATTACAAACGCAATTAAATTAGTGGTGTTCTATAGTTTAGTACAATTGTTCTAAAATGTAGAATTAAATATCAGGTTCTACTAATAATACTGTTGCAAGACAAACAGTCTTGGCGGAGACGAGAAGCATGAAGCAGGAAATCAAAGCAGCTGGTGTGCTGCTGCTTCTGGGCATGCTCGCCTTCTCTGCCTCACCGCAAAGCGGCATAATGACTGCTAGCGCAGTACTTAACGGAAGCGTGATTTACGGCATACCCGCCCAAATGGACGCTACAGAAGCACAAGCAACCATCGACGGCTGCGCAGCCATAAGATACTACTTCTTCCTCACTGGGCGCTACGCCTATTTAGAAAACTATTGCGGAGCTAATACACAGAATTACTATGTCTACAGCGTCGCAAACTACTTGGAAACCTATCCTTATGATTTCGCAACAGCCTTCTATAAAGGCCACTCCACATATCTCCCGCCAAATAGTCGCTTAAATCCCTGCGTGCATAATCACACGGTGCTTTATGACAATGACGGCGGCGCTGACACCGACCTCATCTGGGACAAGGAAATTGGATTACGCACAGTTAACCATAGGCATGATTTCGTGTTCCTATGGAGCTGCGGCACGGCAAACGAGGCCCAAATAGGCGGCATCAACGGGACTCACACATGGGGAATGGCTGCTTCGTGGCTTAAACGAACAAACCTAAACCTTACCGGTTACACTACGCCTGATGGAAGCCGCCACTGTTTCATAGGCTGGCAATACGCCTCAAAGCCGTTCTCTCAATCCACAGGCTATCTGTCCTATACATACCAGATTTTTGCATCAATGTTCTACTACTACGCCACCTACGGCGGCTACACAATAAATGGCGCCTTGGATAGAGCATCTAGGAATTACCTTGGTTGTCCTTTCGTGAACAGCACAATCTATCAAGGGTGGTGGGAATATTTTCCTGAACAAAACGTTACCCTTCTCTGCAAAATTAGAGTCTGGGGCGACGGAAGCATGAGCCTACCGTAAGGAGCGGATGGTAAATGGATATGTCTATAAAACGGATTTACGTGGCTTTGGTTCTTACATTTGTTCTAGCCTTTTCACTTGTCCAAGGTTCTACGTGTGCTGCTGAATCAGTTGCCCAGAAGAAAACATTGTCACTTCTGACTGATGTCATTATGCTCGACTTGGCAAAGTACAACGTGACTTTGCTGTACGACCAAGTATCTTATCCTGCAGAATATGGCGGTATTGCTGAAGAGGAAGTGCGCTATAAACTTGAAGCCAATGGAAGTAAACTGGATGCTACTGCCGTGTATAGAAACAATGCTTTGGCATATTGCCTTATAGACGCTCTTGAACGATCAAGACCACCATTTTACACTCAAGCGCAACCTGCTAACCTCATTGACAAAGTTAAGGGTTTCCTTGATAGGTATCAAAAGTGGGCTGGGTCCCCCCGGTATCAAGAACTAAAAGATATACTGGACATGGTCAGCAAGGTTGAAAGTACAACAGTGACGCTGGGCAATGTGAAACTGACCATGTTAGTCGAAGGAAGTTTCGCATCTTTCCAGTGGGCATATTCGTACGATGGCTTTGAACAACCTGGAATGGACGTTAGTTTCCGCGACGGCGACATCTGGAGTTTCGGCGACATATATGGCATCTTCAAAGTGGGTAATACCACCATAAAAGTCTCTCAGGAAGAGGCCATTAGCATTGCGAGGGAGCAGGCGAAGAACTTCTCGTGGAAAGTAGGTTTAGACGCTGATGCAACTGAAGTAAAAGACTTCACAATACTGGAAACGCCTGTCAAAGCGGAGCTTAGCATGCAAGCGCGGGAGCCGTTAACTTTGTATCCTTTCTGGCGCGTAACCCTATACCTTGATAAGGCGTATCCTGGCGGCGTTATAGGCATCATAGTCGGCGTCTGGGCTGACACAGGCGAAGTTAGATACATCGAAGCACTAAGCTACGGCGGCGCCGCCCCACCTGAAGACACACCTACTCCTACAACGCCCACATCGCCGGCAACGGATATGCGCTTAATAGCCGCGGCAACTTTGGCAGTAATTGCAGCAGCCACTATCACAACAGTACTCCTCAAAAAGAAAAGAAACAAATAACCCAATCACTTCCCTCCTTTTTCTATTCTGCAAGCTTCATTAAAAAGTAGCGTCCTAAAATGCAGAGCTAAAGCAATCTTTTCTGGCACACTATAAATCAGCGGATTCTGTCGCAAAAAGTGCTTCCTTATTTTACGCTTTCCTTTGAAGGTATTTTTCTATTTCTTTTTCCGCATTGTCCGCCTTGATGAAGATTGGCACGTTCTCGATGCCTGTGGCAATATAGCTACTGAGCAGCCATTCGCCCGGTGCAAACTCCAATGTCTTTTCGAGAATTCCTTTGTCAATCATGAACGTATCGCTCACCAGAGTCCTATCGTATGGTCGTGGTAGCGTGCCCACAAAGTAGGTGTGCAGCTGCTGTAGCGCATTTGTGTTCAGGTATGCGATGCGCTGGGTGGCTATGCATACGCCTAAGCCGTATTTGCGGCCTTGCCGTAGAAGCGTTTCCACATGCTGAGAGCACTTGCCTTCTATTCCGCTTTCTTTGCTGCTGACGAACTCCTGCGCCTCATCGAACACGACAAGTATGTAGGGTTTAACCGTGAACCTTCTTTTCCGCCTCACCAGCAAATCCTGTGTTAAGCTTATGGCAAGCTCCTTGATGGTGAATGGGTCGCTTATTGAAATCACAACCAGCCGCGTTGACTTATCCTCCAGTAACTCGCGGATGCCCTCAACCGTCAAGCCCGCCGCGGCCTTGTCTTCTTTCTCGTTTCGCCTCTTGAATAGGTCTAAAATCGTGTTTCGCGTGGTGGCCCAAGCATATAATCCGCTCTTATCGTGAACTTTGAATCGTTCAACAGTGTCCTGTGCGACGCCATCGATGTAGCTAACAAACTCTTCACTAACTTCTTGGCTTTCGCTTAAGCCATGTTTCTCCACGAACTCCAGCACGGCATCGTGAATGGCGTCCACAGCGTTCTGATAGTGCGGCTTGCCGATGGCGTCCTTCCGCTGATCATCGAGCTCTTCCAAAAACGCGGCGTAAGTGGGGATCTTCTGCTTCGGCTTAGTGTAATAAGAAAGCTTGCCCTGATCAATTATCGCTTGCAGCCCTTTCTTTGTTCGCTGATCAGTCTCGTACTCGCGCGGCTTAACCACCGAGTTGAAAAACTGCTCAAGCGAGTCAATACGATGCTCCAGAATAACCTTCGCTTTTATGTTCGGATCTGCCAGCACATCTAACAGTAGAAACGTGTATTCGCAGCTTATATCAAAAATAACCATCTTGGTATTCTCTTCAGTTGTGTGCAGCAATATGCGCCTGAGAATGTTAGACATTAAATTGCTTTTCCCGCCGCCGGTGAAAGCGAAAACTCCGAAATGATACCGGATAAGCTTTTCAAAGTCCACGTAAATCGGTATCGCCGCGTTGCTGGCTTCAAACATTTTTATCAAGCCAAGCCTCGGGTCAAGCCGCGCATCCTCCACAGTCTTTGTCGGGTCAACTCCAAGCGAGGCGGCGATTTTCTGGTTATACATGCGATTTATCATTTCGCCATTCAAAACGTAAACGGAGCTGCCCACTATGGGATACGAAAAGCCCTTGACAAACTCGAACTCGCATTCCCGGTTAACAATCAAATCATAATTTATCGGGATGGCATCTATCTGAATCATCATCGTTGAAGTGTCATCTGTCTGCCAGTCCTCCTCGCTCTGCTCGATGATTTCAAACTGCATAGGGTAATAGCCATGATCACCTAAGCCACGCAAACCAAAATGCTCAGGCCACACACGGCTAATCTCCATCAAAGTATAACGCGTTGAGCCCTCGCTTGCCCGCTTAAAATTCCGCACCGCAAGCAGCATGCCCTCCTCAAGCAACCCCATCAAGTCCTTCTGATACTCAATTTTGACGCGGCATTGGTAGCGGGCGCCTGTGCCCGTAACCTTAGCCTCTTCTCCACCGCCGAAGTAGCGTGGAATAACCGCTGCTAAGCGGCCGCGGAACTTGCCGTCAAAATCCGTGAAGCAACGGCTGTTAATGACTTTCTCTTCTTGCCTGTTCAATGCTTGCTCGCCTCTCTCGGAAAGTGCTCATGTAAAATATGAACTTGCGCAATTTATGATTATTCAAAATCCACGCAGCCGTCGTATCCACGACACATTTAAATTGGCTGTAATTCCACTTAGCCACCTTATCCGCTATAAACAGCGCCTTGTTATGCCCGAAGGCTTCCGGAATATTAGCGGGCGCCATAGCCACCAGAATGCTCATGACTAAATTCTGCAGCTTGTCAGGCACATCCTTATCCCTAAACAGTATGGTCTCCACAGGCTCCAGCGTGCCGTCGCTTAGCTCATTACAGAACCGCACAAGGCTTTCAGGCTTGCAATCATATTCCGGATATGCCAAACGATCAACCAGCAGCACATTGCTCCGCAACATTGGATTCGTCTTCGCCTGGCTCAGCTGCACATAGGTCTTCAAGAAAGCCTTTTCAAGGCCGATTTTGTTTTTTATGGCGCCTACAACGCAGCCCTTGCGCTTTTGCCTATCCGGCAGCATGGTTCTAAATGCAGAATCATACTCGATGAGGCTCCATGGCGGCTGAATCTGCTCCGAGTTAAAGATGCTGGCTGACTGGAGTATCATGCGATCCGTATTAGGCAAATCCTGCAGCGCTTCCAGCTTAAGCTGTATTTTCAATAAGCCTTCCTGATGCATTATGGGGACTAGCTGCCGCTTGAAGTCACGTGCTGCAGTATCCTTTGTGACGCCTATAAGCAGTATGCGCCTCTTCCAGCATTCCTCCATGAGCATATGCAGCGTAAAAAGCGTGAGAAACGCTATGTCAAGCGTTGTCAACCACTGTTCCTTGCCGTCTTTCACAATTTTCATGGCGCCTGCGGATTCTTTTCCAAGCGGTTTTGCGAAGAACAAGTTGTCTCCAATATTAACGGTGAGCTTTTTTATGCGTTCCCAGCTGGAAGCGTACTTTTCGTTTAGCTTGTAAACGCCATCTTCCTCGAGTAATATTCCCTTTTTAACGAGGTTTTTGAGGGCCCGTTCGATTCTACGGGCTCTTTTCTCATCTGTAACGCCGAATTCTGCTTTAATCTGCTCAAAAGTTACTTTGCCTCGTTTTCTGGCGAAGTTTACCATTGCGTAGCGAAGGTAATCCGCTCTGGGCGGCGGCAAGCCTAAGCCATCATTGCAGACAAGATGCCGCGCTAAAGCTAAATCATTAACGTCCACCGCGACATCGTCCACTCTGCAGCCGAGAATGCTGCATTTGGCAGTCCAGAACTCCATTTTAGACGTGTCATAAAGCAAGCTTGCCCGTTCCACCGATAAGCTCCTGTCAAGCAGGATTATGCGCGTTTCTTGTTTTGGATCTGTTGCAAGCTTGAAGGCAAGGTAATACTCTGAAAAGGTCATTATGGAATTAGCGATTGTAGCATTACTTATTATGCCCTCGTCTGTAAGTACTTTACTCGGGCTCACTTCTCCGGGCTGCTCCTGAGCAAAGAACGCCTGATCCACTTCTGGGATTTCGTTAATGTACATGGGCACCACGCTGGATATTCCCATGCTCTGCTGTAGCGTCTTCTTGTCATACCTAACTTGCGGCGCTGTATTTTCCGAGAAAGTCACGATTCCCGTCGCCGCGTATGCGCCGCCGAAGAAGATAACCATGTCAAACATTGGCCGCGAGTACATGGTGCCGTCTACGCCGGCGAAGCGAACGCTTGTTTGACCGAAGAATTCCTCTGCAGTGCGCCAAGCCTCGCTTGGACTGAAACCCGCCCTAATCAAGTCAGCCAGTAACTCGCTATACAGGTTTTTCAGCGAGGCAAAACGCTGCTCATACTCAGAGATCTGCTTAGTCGCGCTTTGCTTCAGCGCATTGCACGTTTGCTTTACCGCGTCGCTCAGCGGAGGCACCGACATCCCAATCGTCACCTGCCAACTCACTTCTCTTATTTAAGCATAAAAAAGATTGTTAACATATAAAACGCTAAAATCAACTTCCACGTATCGCTTTATCCGTTTGTGCATGTCAAGTCCTTGAGCATGGACCTTATATTCACCTATTTTCAATGCGCCTTTAAATTCGAACTTCTGCCATCACTTACAAGAGAACCAATTCGATTTAACGCAGTTTTCCACACTTAAAAGTAATTGCCTTAAAGTGCCATAGAAAAATGAATTAAAAACCGTAGCCCATGGAGTGCCGTCCAAAATTCTGGCGGGCCAGATAAGTTCCATATCTCATTCCTGAAAGCTTACACATTGGAACGCAGCGCATAAACCTCTTTAACTCATTTTCCTATTCAGCCCAATTGCTTTGACGGTTGTCATAACTAGGTCTGCAAGCTTTTCTAAGTCAAGCGCTCGCCGGTTGAAGTAACAATTAACACGCCATCGCTCCCAAGTTGCAAAAGAAAACCTAAAAAGCTTAAGGGATTTCCTTCCAACTATATCAATTCCGGACACTATTAACTTGTCTATCTTCCTCTTTTTAGCTGCTCTCCTTATTTTAGTGCCTTTTGGTTTGTTAATTGTTTTTTGGAATTCCTTATTCAGTTTTGCTGTCGTAAAGGTTTGACAAAACCTAGTAAGAAAGCGCCAATGAGATTTGAGGGAAAGATAACTTGATTCTGCAAAAATATATGATGTAACATGTCCTTTAAAAGCAAGATGTGAAAACTCCATTGTTAACTTAAAACATTTTCTAAAAATTTTTATTATGCAGGCAGCGAACAGGTAGCTTTGAAACTCTAGCTTTCAATGAACGCTATTGCTTGTAGCGCATAGCGCTACTGTTCAGCGTTTACATGCGGGATTTGATTCGCCAAAGCAGGTAGTTTGCGGATGTCCGCGCCATTATTTTACTGTAAAAGTTACCTTTCACGTAGCCCTTAATCATTTGGCGAAGCACATACCGCGGAGAATAGAACTTGTCGTAAAACTGCTTCCGCATCATGCTAATCTCTTCAGAAGGCAAATCAGGATTCTCAAATATCGGATTCATCGTGTTGTATAATGTCCAGTCAGTAACCATTTTCCAGCCCATGCGCTCAATTAAAGCGCGAAGTTCCGTTCCAGGATACGGCGTGGCCAAGCATAACCATACATCATCAGGCTCCAAGGTATGTATGAAATCCAATGTTTGCTTCAGCGATTCTCTTGTTTCTCCAGGATACCCAATTATCGTGGATACCGCAACGAACAAGCCCTCTTCCTTTGCGATTCTAACTGCTTTTGCGCTTTGCTCTGTTGAAACTTTCTTTTTCACAGCATCCAAAATTCTTTGGCAACCGGATTCCACACCGAAGGAGACTTCGTTGCAGCCTGCGCGCCGCATTTTAGCCAAAACTTCTCTGGAAACCTGGTCAACTCTTGTTTGGCAACCCCAAGCGATTTTTAGTTTCCGGTTTATTATTTCGTCGCAGATGGCAAACATTCTTTTTTTATCAAGCGTCAGCGTGTCATCATGGAAGGAGATGCCTTCCGCGCCATACTTGTTTATCAGCCATTCCATCTCGTCTACCACGTTCTTGGGGCTCCTCGCTCTGAACTTGGCGCCGAACATCTGCGAGGCTACGCAGAAAGCGCACTGAAAGGGGCAGCCTCTGCTTGACATGATTGGCAGAAACTTCTTTCCACAAATCCGGTATCGTTCTATCGGAATGCTCTTGTATGAGGGACGCGGCAACTCATCAAGATTCTCTATGAAAGGCCGATCTGGCGTCTTGATGATTTGGTCTCCATGCTTGAAGGTTATACCCTTTATTCTGCCTAGATTCTTCAGTTCAGGTAGGTTTTGCGCAAGCTCCAGGAGTGTTGCCTCGCCTTCGCCGCGCACTATTATATCGACCGCCGGCTCTTCCCTCAGAATCTCCACATCCGCGAAAGTGGCATGAGGACCGCCTATAACCACCTTGGCGTCTGGGCACGCTTCTTTTGCTGCCTGCGCGGATTTAAGCGCTGAAGGAATAGTAGGAGTCATCGAGGCTATGCCGACCAACGCGGGCTGCATGGCGGATAGCTCGGCTCTTAGCTTTTCATGGTCCATTTTGCATGCTGGGCAGTCTATTATGGTTACTTCAAAATTGTTCTGTTCAAGTACAGCGGCTAAGTATGCCAAGCCAAGAGGCGGAAAGAGCGGGTGTTGATAAGTTTCCTCAATAAGGGGCGAATTTACCAAAGCCACCTTTGCTTTATTCACTTTTGCCATAGATTATACCTGTTTAAAGTTGTCGAAGGCCTCGGTTTCCCACGTGTAAACTTGGGAAGTTGTCAATTTTGTTGACTAACTTAAACATTGGCGTTATTAATAAGCTTTGATTAGGCTCTGCATTTTTCCGGGATTTTCAGGTTAAGTTGCAGAATATCTGGCAGGGTAAATTAAAAATAATGTTTCACTTGGCTCGGCAGTGCTTACTGCTTCCGCAAGCTTTCCGGTATGTAGGCGCACGCTGGATCTGACTCGTATATGTCGCCTGTGTAAGCATAGGCTCTGTTTCGGCAGCCTCCGCAGATTTCGCGGTACTCGCAGACGCCGCACTTGCCTTTCAGGATGCTTCTGTCTCTGAAGCTGTTGTAATAAGCGGATTTTTGAATTTCCGCCCAAGTGTCCTTAAGGCTTTTTTCTCGTATGTTCCCAAGCATCATGGGCTCCGATGGCTGCAGATCCGTGTAGAAGCAAGGTATCAGATCGCCGTTTTCAGTTACGCTTATGTATCCGCCAAACGCGAAGTAAGTGCATTTCCCATGGAATTTGTGATCGTACCATTCCTGAAAGTTCGGTGGATTACGCTGCTTAACCACCCGCGCAAAATGTGGACAGTGCACGTGAATATCAAATTTCCCGTCGTACTTTAAGGTTAAATCCCATATGTGATTAAGCGTCCACTCATACTGCTCAGGAGAAGGCGTTAATTCCATGGTCTCCTTCGCTCTGCCGCTTGGCACGAGATGATTGAACCAGACAAAGTTGGCGTGGTAGGTTTCAGCTAACTCGGCCACGTGATCCAAGTGCTGATAGTTTATGGAGGTTATCGCCGCAGCCAGCCCATTCAAGATTCTGCCCTTCGACAGCTTCTGAATAGCCAGCAGCGCCTTCTTGTATGAGCCTTTTCCGCGTAGCTGATCGTTTATTTCTTCAGGGCCATCTATGCTTACGGAAGTCCAGACCTCATTTTTAACGAGGTTGTCGTAGATTTTTCCATCAACAAAGTGGCCGTTAGTTAGTAAGCAAACGTTAAGGCCGAGGCTTTTCGCGTAACCAACAATTTCAAATATATCCTTCCTCAGCAGCGGCTCGCCGCCCTTTATGCCGAACCATTTGACGCCGAAATTGTAAACTTCGTCAACCAAGTGCAGCGCTTCTTTCGTGCTTAATTCTCTTGGAGCATGCGCTGCTGTGGCGTTAACATTGCAGTATCTGCAACATGCGTTGCAGGCGCCCGTGGCCCTCCAAGAAGTCATAAGTAAAGGACCCTTATTTGTCAAACTAAAACCCTCTCCCAATGCTATTTTGGTAATTCATTATTCACCTTAAAATTCTAACGCCCTAAAAAAGATTATGTGTTTTCTCCCAATTCGCAGTTTATGTAACTGCGCAGCAGCGCCATGACGGGATGAGTGCGTGGGAACAGGCTAATAAGGTGCTGCTCCATAAGCTTTATAGTTAAATTGAATCTTACCACTAATTATGGGGGAAAAAGTTGAAGTACAAGATACTTTTGCTTGCCGCGATTGCGCTTGTTGCGCTTTTAATTGTCTCGCTTTATGTCAGAGAATGGTATCTAAGTCTCCCTAAGTCAGGCACTGAATCGAGCAGCAGTGACCCCTTGCTTCGATATGAGTGGCCGCAGCTTCAGGGAGACCCATCTTTTACGCGTTTCTCCGATGGACCAGCGCCAGAGGCTCCTGACGTTTTATGGAAGACGAATATAACTGGTATACAGAGCTATGTAACCGCGTTTAATGGCAAGGTGTTTGTAACCACGAAAACCGCTGTGTATGCGCTGGACAGGGAAACAGGCGCCATCTTGTGGAGCACCACGGTTCCTGCGCCCGGCGCTTGGCCGGCGGTATACAAAATTGATGAGGCCCACCTTGTTGTGGGCAGTAGCTGCCTTGACATAGAAACCGGCAGCATTTTATGGACAAGCACCGTGTTTTCTGCTAACCCAGCGCCATTTTTCGTTGCCAACGTCTACAGCCCGGAGGAAAAAATGTTCTACGTCAAGAACGGTTCGTATGTTCAAGGCTGGGACTTCTCGAATCCAGATGAGCCGCCCAAGCTGAAGTGGGAAACCTACGTTCCCGGCGGCGGCCTAGTTGGCTCTGGCGTGACATATGGCGATGGCAAAGTTTTTCCTGGCGCGTATGATCCGCATCAGATGGCGCTTGACGCTAAAACTGGCGCGGTGCTCTGGGATACTGAGACAAAAACGCCGATGGTCTTTTCCGGCGCTTATTATCAGGGAAGATTCTTCAGAGGCGGCACACATGATAATACGCTGTACTGCTTCAACGCTACCACGGGAGAAATCATCTGGACGTTTAACCCGCAGACGCCGGACGGTTATTTCTGCATTGGCCCAGCCGTTGCGTATGGCATGGTCTACTCGCTTAACAAGGATGGGCACCTTTACGCCCTTGACATCGACACTGGAGAGTTAATCTGGAAGTATAAGGGGCCAGGGCCATTGATGTTTCCTGGAAACCCTGTGGTTGCTGACGGCAAAATCTACGCTACAACAGGCCAGAGAGCGTCTTACACGGGGCAAGAAAGCGAATCCGAATTCGCGTGTCTCGACGCTTTTACGGGGCAACTCATATGGAAGTTGCCGATAGAAGCTCATGCACCACGGGAGTCAGTAGCCATCGCATACGGCAACCTGTATCTGATTCCGGGTGATGTGACTACGCTGGTGGATGTAGAGTCAGGCGAGGAATACGCCACGTTCAATCAAGTTTGGGCGATAGGCACCAGAGACTGGCCCATGTATCGGCATGACCCTGCACACAGCGGCGTCGGCCAATCTGGCCCAGCAAATTTAACTTTAAGGTGGAAGTTCACAACGGGCGGCGCAGTCGTGTCTTCGCCCAGCGTCGCGTACGGCCGAGTCTACGTGGGCTCACATGACAAGGACGTGTACTGTCTCAACGCGCGGACTGGCAGCCTCATCTGGAAGTTCAGCACCAACGAACGCGTCAAGTCTTCACCTGCCGTCTCCGGAGGCAGAGTCTACATAGGCCCAGACGACGGCTACATCTACTGTCTTGACGCATACAACGGCAGCCTCATATGGTCAGCGTATGCTGGCGGCCCCATTCAAGTTAACTTCGGCGCTGCGCCTGCGCTGAGATCATCGCCCACCGTGGTTAATGGCCGAGTGTACGTGGGCTCATTGGACAAGAAGGTTTATTGCTTAGACGCCGGAGACGGCAAGGTTCTCTGGACATACGAGACGAAGGGTTACATTACGTCTTCGCCGGCTGTTGTTGACGGCGCAGTTTACATTGTTGCAGAGGAGCCCAGCGCAGGCGCTCTTTATAAGTTGAACGCGGCGGATGGCAGCTTCATCTGGAAAAGAGAGCTTCCATACGAGACGATACTTACTGGTGGCACGGATATGCATGCTTCTCCAACAGTCGCGGCTGGCATGGTCTTCGCCTCTTCCAATGTGAAAGATTACTACGGAATAAACGCTGAGACCGGCAATGTTGAATGGACGTACCGAACGGCCACAGCAGGCGAATTCATAATCTGCACGTCCGTTTACCATGATGGAAAACTCTTCATAGTTGACCATTTCTCCATAGTATGCATTGACGCTAAAACCGGAGGCGCCGTCTGGAGCACTTACTTGGGCGAGGAGCTTTACGTTTCTCCAAGTTACGCTGATGGAAAACTGTACGTGGTGACGGATCAGCGTTCAGTCTACGTGCTAAACGCCACGAACGGCGAGAAAATTAGCGTCTTCAACACCGAGTCAAATAGTTGGTGCTCGCCAACCATATACGAAGGAAGAGTGTACGTGGGAAGCAACGATTGGAACGTTTATTGCTTAGCGGATCAGCCAGCCATAAACAGCGCCATAACCCTTGAAGCTTCTAAAACGCAGGTTACGGCTGGCGAGTCAGTGGATTGCAAGGGCCAGCTTTTCCCTGCTTATCCTAACGCCTCTGTAAAGGTTTCCCTTGTTAAGCCAGACGGAACTGTAACAGAGCTGGATGTGGTGACATCTGAAAAGGGCCTGTTTAACTTTACTTGCGTTCCCGATGCGGCTGGAACCTGGACTGTTTTTGCCCAGTGGCAGTCAGGCAAGAGCTATTACACTTCTGCTTACAGCGAGGCTGTTTCCATAGAGGTAACAGAGGCGCCTAAAGGCGCACTGCGCTTGGAGATCCTCTACGTTGCCGTAGCCGCCGTGGCATTGGTGGCAGCAGCCTCAATCGTGTATGCTTACACTCGAAGGCCCAAAAAAATGACCGCTCTTAACTCGCCAAGTGAAGCGTGAGCAATGCAAGAGGGTGAATGGTAACGTCGGCGGATTTGGCTCTGATGGACGGAAACATTCTGACTATGAATGCTTCTCAGCCTTACGCGGAAGCCGTTGCCATTAAAGACGGCAGAATCCTCAAAGTAGGCACGAACGATGCGGTCAGCCAGCTTATTGGAGAAAACACGAAAATAATCCATTTGAAGGGGAAAACGGTTGTTCCAGGCTTCATAGACGCGCACATCCATGTTGCAGACTTCGGAAGACTTTTGGGCTGGCTGGACTTGGCTGCTATGGCATCTATCCAAGAAATGCAGCTTACTCTAAAAAAGCGTGTGGAGAGCACACCTAAGGGGAAATGGATAATAGGCAAAGGTTGGGATCAAACGCGTTTTGCGGAGCAGCGGCTTCCCACGCGCTTCGACCTTGATGTGGCTTCTCCAGAGAACCCAGTAATCTTCTACCACAAACTGGGACAAATGTGTGTTGTAAACAGTAAAGCGCTGGAATTAGCGGGCGTAACAAAGCAGACAACCAAGCCGGCAGAGGGCAGCATCGCCAAAGATACTGCCACAGGCGAGCTTACAGGAATTCTGCAAGGAACCGCCATGAACCTCGTGTGGAAGGCGATTCCAGAACCCAGCGAAGAAGAGCTTGCAGAAGCGGTAGCGCTAGCATGCGGGAAAATAGTGAAAGTAGGCATTACCAGCGTACATTGGATAGTCTTATCCGCCGCAGAGCTTGCAGTCATGCAGCGGCTTCTCGCGCAAAACAAGCTACCAATGCGAGTTTACTTGATAATTCCAGCGACTTTCATAGATAACGTAGCAGATTTCAAAGTGAACGATAACTTATCGTTAAGAATTGGCGGCGTAATGATTACTGTAGATGGCTATTTAGCATCAAAAACAGCGGCACTGTTTCAACCCTACAATAATGGCTCCGAAAGCGGGATCATGCTCTGTACAAGAGATGAAATAGTAACTGTGGCTTCCAGAATTCTCAAAATGAATCTTCAACCGGTCCTGCATGCCATGGGCGACAGGGCTGTAGACGCGGCTTTAACTGCCATCGAACAAATGTCCGAGGAACCTTTGCGGAAACTTGAGCGAATCCGTATTGAGCATGCTGCAGTGCTTAACAAGGAATTAATTGACCGCATGAAAAAGCTGGGCGTCGTCGTTTCTGTGCAGCCGCTTGTTATCGCCTCTGAATTTTCAGCGTGGTCTGCTCTTGAGAATTTAGGTGTTGAACGTGCACGGTGGCTTTATCCGCTTAAGACGCTGCTTGAAAATGGCATACGTGTTATCGGCGGCTCAGATTGCCCTATGGAGCCGTTGAATCCCTTGATGGGCATTCAAGCCGCTGTGTTACGAGAGGTTTTCCCTGAAGAGAATGTAACGGTTGAGGAAGCTCTGCGCATGTACACGGTTGACGCGGCATATGCGGCAGGCGAGGAAAACTTTAAGGGCTCAATTGAAACGGGCAAATTAGCAGACCTTACAGTTCTCTCGCATGACCCAAGAAGGGTACATCCAACGGCAATCGCTAATATCGCCGTGCAGATGACTATTGTAGGCGGAAAAATTATCTGCTCTAAAATTACATGACTTGCTTGTGAAGAAATCTCCGCCATCCAAATATATACATGCCTTCAGTATACTAAGCTCGGCTTAGTCATTTATCCACTATAAAATAATGAGTTTATCTGCTCAAAGTTTATATAGATGGCTGGTTCATCCACATAACAAGGAGAACATAAAAAACACAAGAACCGTGCTACTGCAGAGAAAGAGGCTGAAAGGGCTTTGGAATTAAATTCAACTGCAGCAACAGCAGATTGCAATTCTTCTATTCTCCTTTAATTTGGTTTCCAAAACCCCAGCAAACCCGCCTATTCATTCAGCCACAGTCTTATCTACTACGAGAAACTTGGTGAAAGGGACAACCGCGCTACTTCTTGGGCTTTAGAAATGCCTCTTTAATGTCCATGTAAAGCCAGTTTCTTTTCCAGTGCTTCGCCTTCTCCTTAAATTTCTTCTTCTTGAACTTGCCGATTTCTATGCGTTCCCTAAAAAGCGGTGCATCCAGCACCATGGTGTGGAAGCCTCTGCCATCCTCACTGCAAACATCTATTCCCTGCTTGTCCGCCAGCGCCTTCAACTCTTTAATGGCAGATTCATCAAGCACACGGCCCAGCCATTCTTCGCCAAAGTGATCCAAATTGATACAGTTCATCAGAGGCCTTATTCCCGCGGCAATCTCTTCAGCCAACACGTCGTAAGTGTTTCTGGATGGATTCTCGTTAGGCATAATTAGCTTCATGCCCAGCTGCTCGCACATAGCATCATAGTAGGTCTGATGAACTTGCGCGCAGCCGGCGCCTACAATGTCGCCGGTGACAAAGCCTTCAACGCCTTCCTCCTTGTTAAGCCGCGCAAGCGTCGCGAGAATATCCTCGTAGGCACGTTTAATTTTAACCTTCACGTGTGGGATACCTAAAGTCTTAGACTGCAACTCCATCAAGGGAACGCTGTGAAAAATGTATGGCTCCGTATAAATGTACGAGAGCAAATAGGCAACTTCATGACCCTGCTTGATCATCTTATGAAGCGCCAAGCAGCACTCTTTACCGCCGCTCCAGTGAATGACAAGCTTCACTAAACCACATCCAAGCTTGAAAATTGTTAGAGCAGAAGACGACTATTAAAGCTTCTGTTACCAGCAATCGAGCCAGTAAAAATCCATAAAGGCGAAATTTTAAGTGGCTACAACATGGTAACACAAATAACACTTCCATCATTCTCGCCCTTGTCAAATGTTTTTTTCCGCAAGCACTCTATTAGTAACCCTTTTCTACCGCAACATACCTGAAAATATACGCGAAACATTTAAGCCTCAGGTACCTTGTATTCTGGAAAGAACGCCGCATTCAGTGAAGAGAAGATGAAACCGCATGTAACCCTCGTAAATCCGCCCACACCAAGCGGATCCACCGGACATTTACCCTTCGCCCTTCTAGGCTTAGGCTATTTGGCAGCCGTTTTGGAAAAAAATCACTATGAAGTGGATATAGTTGATTGCCAAGTGCTTAAACTTTCAACTGACGGTTTCAAAAGTGAAATCGAGAAGCGCAAGCCCGACATAGTCGGCATCACCTCCACAACACTCACATACAAATCTGGACTGCAAATGGCAAAGATAGCCAAAGAAGTCAACCCAAACTGCCTAACAATTATGGGCGGCCCGCATGTCACTTTCTGGGATGACAAGGCGCTGCAAGAATGCCCAGAACTGGACGTCATCGTGAGAAGAGAAGGCGAAATCACCCTGCTGGAGCTGACACAGCGGATAGAAGCAGGCAAGAGCTTCCATGACGTGCTAGGCATAACTTAC
The DNA here is from genome assembly GCA_026014545.1 of Candidatus Bathyarchaeota archaeon. GTDB lineage: Archaea > Thermoproteota > Bathyarchaeia > Bathyarchaeales > Bathycorpusculaceae > JAOAIV01. The sequence continues at coordinate 351,779 of JAOZIH010000001.1, read as the reverse complement.
CGAAAAAACGGGCAAATAGTGCGAAACCCAGACAGACCCTACATAGAGGATTTGGATTCGCTGCCTTTTCCAGCGCGCCATCTATGGCCAATGGAACGCCTGCGCGAGTATGAGGATGTTCTCTATTTGGCGGCAAGCCGCGGTTGCACTTTCTGGTGCGAATTCTGCGCCACTGTGCGTATGCATGGCCGCAAGTTTCGAATGCGCAGTCCAAAAAACATAGTTGACGAGCTAGAGTTTCTTAACAAAACTTACGGCGTAAGCAAGTTCACTTTCTGCGATGACGCATTCACCGTTGATCAAGCCAGAACAGAAGCACTATGCCGCGAAATCATAAACCGCAAACTAAAGATTCAATGGAACTGCGGAACCCGCGTTGACATGATCACAAAAGAGTTGCTCGCAAAAATGAAGGAAGCAGGCTGCATCTCCATATGGTTCGGCGTTGAATCCGGCTCGCAGCATGTTCTGGACGCCATGAAAAAGGGCATTTCCACAGAGCAGACAATCAAAGTTTTAGGATGGGTGCGCGAACTAGGGTTAAAGCCTGTGCCCAACGTAATTTTGGGCTTTCCGGGGGAAACCAAGAAAACAGCTTGGGAAACCATAAAATTCGTGGAGAAAATAAGCCCAGACGTTCTAGGCTTCTACAACATAGCCACGCCTTTTCCTGGAACGCCTCTATACGATTTGGTTAAAGAGAAAGGTTGGCTAAAAGTAACAGACTTCGACAAGTATGACACGGCAACACCGATTTTTGAAACTCCCTGGTTAAGCATGAAAGAGCTTAGGAATTTACGCTTACAAGCTTTCCATCACTTCTATCTGCGGCCAGCCTACTTCCTCGACAAAAGAAGAATATTCAAGCTCTCAACGGCTATGACTGTGCTAGTGAATCTTGTGGGATACATGAAATTGAAGCTTGGCATCGGCTAAAAAAAGCTTAGTGCCACCTTGAATGTCCTTCGTTAATGTTGCGCAGTTCCAATTAAGCTTTTGAATGGTCACTTACGAAAAGCTGGAGTAAAAAATGGGCGTTTAGAAAAGTTTTTCCCATCGGCTAAAGAGCTCTAGCACTTCGTCGCCGCCGTAGCCTTCAAGCTCTTTGCGCCATTCCTTGTCCTCGACAACTTTCTTCTGGAACTCTCTTATCCACTGCGCCTTCTCCGCTAGGAAGATTATGCCATCAATGCCTGTCCTTGCTGCGCGAGTAGCCACTGTCATAATTTGCCTGTGCGGCGCCACGGTTTCCCATGTCTCGCCGGGGCCACGCACGTAAAAGTTAACGAACATAGGTTTCTTCAGAATACTCTTAAAAGCTCTGGCGATTGTTTCCCAATACCACGGTGTCGGATAAGCTTTCGAGAACATTGGAACAACAAAGTAGTCGGCATATTCTGCCATCGCGTCAAAGTCATAGCCAAATCGCACTTTACCCAAAACAGGATCCGGCAAACAATTCACGAACAAGGGCTTGCCAACCACGCGCTCACGAACTTCAGCCAAAAACTCGATTACGGTTTTGGCTCGCCAATCAACCCAGTTTAGTCCGCTTTTCCGCCAGAGCTCCACACACCTGGGGCACGTGCAGAATGCGTGTTCAGCAAAGTGCTGGCTGCTGATGCTTATCCCAGGCGTTTTCCTCGCGCATTCTTCGATTAGTTTTAGGTTGTACTCGCGAACTTCAGGGTTGGTCATGCATAGGACATCCCAGCGCAGATTAAACTTTTTATTTGAGCGGAACGCTGGGCCATCTGCGCTTACGGAAATCCATTCCGGATGCTGCGCTGCTAACGCGTTGTCGCCGAAAACTGCAATGTTGGTGTACATCTGAGGGTTCGGCTTGCCTACTGTGCCTGATTCGGGTTTAATGCGGTAAAAGTTCATGTCGAAACCTTCAGCAGGTTCCGGTTGATAAAGAAAGGTTGCAAACTTCAACTGATTCTCACACCATTACCTTAATGATTTTTGTAGACGGAATAACTTGCAAATTATTTAAGGCTTTCAGTTTTCCACGCAACAAGCGCCTTTACCTATTTTTTATTGCAATATTTATTGGCTTTCATCAAAGCCTCTTTCACGGCGCGACGTGTGCAGTAGCCGACAAATTGCCCAAGCTTCGACGCTGGGCCACCGTAGATTATTGGCGCGCCGCGGCCTGTTTTCGCCACTATTATAGCGTCCGTTATGGTTCCTGTGGCTAAATCGCCGGAGTATCGGCTTCTGATGCCCAGTTCCCACATGGCCGCAGATTTAGCCTCGGTTGCGGTGATTACAGTGCTGACGAGACAGCTTTCAGTTGGATTTCCGTCTATGGCCACCATGATATTTATCGTTCCCGTTATTTCCTCGACTTCTATGGGTTCCCCAGCAGTTTCAGCATGAGAGCAAGTTTCGCCTTTGGCATCTACTGCCGTGGCAACTACGCTGACCGCAAGCGTGCCATCGCTTTTTGAAGCTAAAGCAAACTTGTCAACTGCCGCAGCAGTTACCATCCCAACGAAGTTATCTTGAAGCCCAAGTTTTCTTGCAGATTCTAAAATGAACTTCTGCGGGTCGGCGTGCAGCTGCTTGTCACTGTAGTCCTCTGTTGCTTGCACGTTTAGTATGGCTTTAACTTTTTTGAAGCCGCCGTTATATATGGCTGAACTAACCGTGGTTAGTTCATTGTCGGATAATATGGCTAATACGTTATTCTTTAAAACGAGTTTTCCGCAATTGCCTAAAAGCGCTATCTGCCGCGTAAATTCAGCCACCTATCATTTGTTTCTGCTGTCTTGATTTATTGTAATTGCTTGTGTGGGGCATAGGCTTGCGCAGACGCCGCATCGCGTGCAGGAGGACTCCTCAATCATTTGCGGCTTGCCATCCACACCCTTTTCTAAAACACCTGATGGGCAAACACCAATGCAGATGAGAGTGGCGCATGGCGAGCACTTGGCATAATCGATGGCGATTGGATTGTGTTTACCCATATTGAGTCAACAATTAAATAAGTCGCCTGAATATATCTGTTGCGCGCTAAAGAGGAGACAACCATGAAAATAGGACTTGTCACGTATACTCCGGAAAAAGTTGAGGGCTTTGACATGCATGTTTACTATTCAAAACGCGCTGATGGTTCAGTTTTTCCCACCGCGAAAGAAATGCAGAATGACGTCACATGCTTCTGTGACGCTGAAGCTATAAGAGAAAACCCAAGCATAGTTGCAGTTTCAAGCAATGGACCAGCTTTGCGAAGAAATAGGAAAATTAATGTGCCCTTTGATTTTGTTTGCCCTACAAATCCTGAGTACCGCGCAAAAGTTTTGAGTTATATTGAAGAACTTGGCAGAGAAAACATTGAAGGCGTAACGCTGAATCTTTATCACTTTCCTGAAGAAGAGTTCTGCGTTTGCCCGCGATGCGTTGAACTGTGGCGGAAAAGCGGACTGAATTGGACAGAATGGCGTGCACAGGAGATAACGGGTTTCCTTCAAGAGGCAAAACGTTTGGTAAAGGGCACTTTCGCGGTGGAGATGTTTCCTGACCCAGTGCTTGCTAAAGAAAGGTTCGGCATAGACTTTGAACGCATAGCGGAATTAGTGGATTACTTTCATGTTCCGCTGTCATCGCGGGATTACCTGACGAATTATTGGGTGGACTTGCTGGCAAGGGATTTTGTCAAAATCTTGAAAAAGCCTGTTGTTGTAGAAGTTAGCGCAGAAATGCTAAACGATAAAAAAGCAGATGCACTGCTAAAGACTGTGGCTTATTTAAGTAGACACAACTTGATGGGTGTACTTATGCTTGTGTATGATGCAGAAAACGCCAAGCAAATCTGCAGATACGCCGTGAATAATGATGATTTCCGTGAATGGCTCAGGAAATACGAGTTTACCGAGATGAGCCGGATAGTGGATGAGTGGGCTAAGCTTTACTAAGCGCTTGCACAGAAAGAATGAAGCATTCTATGGGAGAGACTTATTCAGCGAGCGCAAGATTAATAAATATCACAGAAAGATTACATGTGTCTACTTCCTAGCAGTAGAAGTCATAAATAATTAGGTTTTAAGGGGAACAAAAAAGCAATGGCACAGAACAACGCAGCTAGCCAATTAGTCCTGAAAGGAACAACCACCCTTGGAGTTGTCTGCAAAGACGGCGTCATCTTAGCCTCAGACACACGTGTGACAATGGGCTTTTATGTTGCGCATAAATTTGGAAAGAAAGTCTACAAAATAGACGACCACTTAGGCATGACCATAGCGGGAACTGTTGCCGACGCGCAGCGAGTTGTCGACATACTTATCGCTAATGCGCAGCTTTACAAAATCAACATAAATAGACCCATGCCCGTTAGCGCCGCCGCAAGACTTACCGCTAATCTACTATTTTCCGCAAGATATGTGCCGCTGGCGACGCAAGTCTTAATCGGCGGCATAGATGACACGGGGCCTCATGTGTTCAATTTAGATCCATTTGGCAGTTTGACGGAGGAAAAAATGGTTTCAACTGGTTCAGGTTCACCCATAGCCTACGGAATACTAGAAGATGGCTATCGAGAAGGCATGTCGGTTAATGAGCTTTTGCCAATTGTTGTTAAAGCCGTTAACGCTGCCATGAAACGCGATGTCGCAAGCGGCAACAGCTATAATGTCACGGTTATCGACCAGAACGGTTACCGCGAATTAACAGACGAAGAGAAGCGCAAGCTTCTGTCAAATTGAGGAAGTAAAGAATCGTGGCAAGAAACTCTGATAAAGACAAGATAGAAATAAGCCACTATATACTTGAGCATGTTCCAAGAGAAGCAGAAGTTACCAGAATAGAGTATGAAGGCCCAGCGCTTGCAGTTTACACTAAGAGACCAGAAGTTTTGGTTGACCAAAGCAACATAGTGGCGGAAATCGTCAGCGTGATTCGAAAAAGAATAGTTGTCCGCCCCGACCCTTCAGTTAGGCTTCCTGAAGCTGAAGCTGAGAGGATAGCGCGGGAACTAATTGCGCCTGAAGCAGAGATTACAGACATAAATTTTGACCCCAGCCTCGGCGAGATAATAATAGAAACAAAAAAGCCAGGTCTAGTTATAGGCAGAAACGGCGCGGTTCTTCAAGAAATCATAAAGAAAACCAAGTGGCGCCCTCATGTCTTGAGAAGCCCGCCGATAAAGTCCAAGATTGTTACGCACATGCGCCATTATCTCCATTCAGAAAGCAAAGAACGCGAGCGGATACTTCGCAATGTTGGCGAAAGAATTTTCCGACCGAAAGCTTACGAAGTCGGCGACGTGAGGTTGACAGTGCTCGGCGGCGCGCAAGAAGTAGGCCGCTCCGCATTCCTCATCAAAACCCGAGAAAGCAGTGTCCTGCTGGACTGCGGCATCAACCCAGGCTCGCAAAGGCCTTTTGAGGCGTTTCCACGTTTCGATTCGCCAGAGTTCCAAATCGACCAGTTGGACGCCGTCGTCATAACTCATGCGCATCTTGACCACTGCGGTTTAGCCCCGTTTCTCTACAAGTACGGTTATGACGGCCCAATATACTGTTCTGCGCCTACTTCAAACTTGATGACGATGCTGCAGCTTGATTACTTGGATGTAGCAAGCAAACAAGGAATAACACCGTACTACGATCAAAAGGATGTTCGTGAATGCGTTTTGCATACGATTCCCCTCAAATTCGGCGTCGTCACGGATATAGCGCCCGATATTCGCTTAACGTTGCACAATTCTGGGCATATCCTCGGCGCTGCCATGGCGCACCTGCACATCGGCGAGGGCTTGCACAACATAGTCTACACAAGCGACTACAAGTTTGCAAGGACTATGCTGCTGGAAGCAGCAGCCGCGGAATTCCCGCGTATAGAAACCGTTATAACCGAAAGCACTTACGGCGGGCACGAAGACTTCATGCCTTCCAGAGTGGAAGCCGAAGAAAAATTAACGCGCGTTATAAATGAAACATTAGAGCGCAAAGGCAAAGTGCTTATTCCTGTGCCGGCGGTGGGTAGAGCGCAGGAAATTATGCTTATTCTTGATGGCTACATGAAGCGTGGCTTAATGAAGGAGGCGCCTGTATTCATTGAAGGCATGATTTCCGAAGCCACGGCGATTCACACCGCTTATCCGGAGTATCTGGGCAGGGAAGTTCGCCACAGCATCCTTCACGAAGAAGTTAACCCGTTCCAGTCGGATTACTTCACTATTGTGGAGCATCCCAGCGTTAGGCAGAACATAATCGAGGGTGAACCATGCATTGTGCTCGCGACTTCCGGCATGCTTGAAGGAGGCCCGGTAATAGAGTACTTCAAAAACTGGGCTGGAGACGAACGGAACACCCTAATCTTTGTGAGCTATCAGATTGAAGGAACCTTGGGCAGGCGAGTGCAGAAGGGCGTAAATGAGGTTACCATGATAGATAATGAGGGCAAAATGGTTGTTGTTCAGGTTAAAATCCGGGTAGAGTCCATAGAGGGCTTTTCAGGGCACTCTGACAGGCGGCAATTAGTCAATTATTTGACGCATCTTAAGCCTAAGCCTGAGAAAATTTTCGTGTGCCACGGAGAAAAACAGAAAATCATGAGTTTAGCTAACTATCTCAGCAGCAAGGTGGGCATACCCACAATTGCTCCAGCAGTCATGGAAACTTTCAGGCTGCTGTAGGCACAGTTTCCTTTGAAACCGGCTGTTTTTCTCTCCAGATTTTTATATTCTGCGGGCAGAGGACGATTCTTTCTTCGCCTAGGCGCGCGATGTCTCCACCTATGGATTCAGCGAACTCGTATAGCTCGTTCACGGCGCGCTTCACATCTTCGATGCTTTTGCTTGCAAGAGGCGTAATCCGGAGAATAAGGACGTTCCCGCTTTTTACCTCTTTTTTAATGGTTTCCAAATCGGATAATTCGCGGAGAGGCATAGCTTTCAAGTAAGTTTTGCTAGTGTTCGCCTTATTTTCTGGAGAAGGAGGCGATTCTGTTTTTTCTTCGCCTTCCTTTTTCGATTTTCGGAACAGCCCAATAGACGGCAAATTTCTCCTCTCTGTCTTTTTCTATTTAAGCGCCTTTAACAGTTAAGTGTTTCTTAATTTCAACTCTGAATTCTGATGGCTAATATGGATTTAATTAATAAGTATCTTATGAATTCACGATTAAGATTAAAGCTTTATGTTAAAGCAATCCCAGCCGGAGCGCGCGTGTAAGCATAATGGCGAGTTAGATTGTTAAGCTAACCGCTGCAGACGCAATGCTAACTCGGCGATTTGCTTCTCGAACTTCTCTCGCATGTTCTTGAAGCGCATTGCTGCCGACGGGTGAATTATTTCCATGTACTCTATGCCCTCTAGGCGTGGTGTTTCCTTTGCCGTTGCGCCTAAAAGCACAATTACTTTCGGCTTGACTATAGCAATTTGCGCAAGTAAATAGGGTATGCATGCTGCTATTTCATCAGCAGAGGGTTTACGGTTTCCAGGTGTTATGTGCTTGACAATGTTGGTTATGAATAATTCTGCGCGGTTTATGCCGTTCTCCGCTAACGTTTTAGTCAAGAACTTTCCTGCCCTTCCAACGAACGGTCTGCCTGCCTTGTCTTCCTCTGCACCGGGATTCTGTCCCACCAGCATCACTTTAGCGTCGATTGGGCCTTCGCCGGGAACCGCTTGTGTTGCGCCCTGCCACAGCGGGCATCTTCGGCAATTTCGGATTTGCTCATTTAGTTGCTCTATGCTCAATGCTGCTCACCCTTCGATGCTGCTATGTACGTATGCACAAGCTTAAAATCGATTTACGTACTATTAAACAAGGTGTAATTGCGAATTTGTTTTAGATTAAGCTTGGAGAAGGAGAAGCACATGTCAACTCGGGTGCGGCAGAGATTTTTCAGTCTACTGATAAAAGGCGCTTTCATTTTTGAGCTGCTGGCGCCGCGTGTAATCTCGTATTATTTGGCTCGGCAGCTTCAGGAGTTGGAAAACGAAGGGCGGATTTCGAATTTTCATGCAAAAACGCGCCGGCTCGGCAAATTTCACTATAAAATGGAAATTAATTTGGAATTGACCCATAAGCAAGCGGCACGCGTGCTTGATGATTTATTGCTTAATAAACTGAGAAGGGAAGGGAGGTGATTTGGTGTCTGAGGAAAAGAAGGGCCGCGTAAAAGTGACGATAGAGATGGAAGTTAACGAGGCGCTGATGGATATGATGAAGGAAGCAATGTCGAAGATGCAGTGGAAGATGCCTAAGGTTATGAAGCGCCATGAAGAAGAATAAAACACCTGAAAAGGTAAACTATATGGGTGAGCACATCCACTGTGGCGAAGGCGTGCTGCGAAAGTGGCGTCGCCCGAAGCTTAATTTGGAGAGCATAGGCTTAGCTGCTGGCATGGTGTTTATGGATATAGGCTGCGGCGACGGTTTCTTCACGTTGCCAGCCGCCAGAATCGTGGGTGAAACAGGCAAAGTTTACGCTGTAGATGTGGACGCGGCGGCTATTGAACGCTTAAAACGTAAAGCCTCACAAGAAGGCTTGAAAAACATTTACGCGGTAGTTGGCGCGGCTGAGGATACTGTTTTCTGCAATGAATGCGCGGACATTATTTTCTACAGCACGGTACTTCATGATTTTAAGGATCCAGCGAAGGTTTTACGCAACGCTAAGCAGATGCTTAAGCACGGCGGCAAGCTTGTTAATGTAGACTGGAAGAAGAAGCCCACCGTGTTTGGTCCGCCCGTGTGGATACGGTTTAACGAAGAGCAGGCTGCCAGCCTCATAGAAGCAGCAGGCTTCAAGATTGAAAGCATAAGAGACATTGGGCGCAATCACTACGTTATTACAGCGCAAGCATGAGAAAACCGCGTGGTCAAGCTGGCTTGGGCAATAACGGTTATATCTCAATGTTAGCGAAGCGCTCATGCAAAGCGCATTGCACCATTTTGTGAGGATAATTTTTAACGCACGCGTAGGCATTGAGGAGTGAAAAAGGAAATATATCTTTAACCCTCTTATGCTGAGTTAGGAGCCATAATCATGACTCATTGTATCAAATGTGGAAGTGCTCTTCCTGAAGGAGCAAAATACTGCCCAGCTTGCGGAGCCGTAGTGACAGCGGCAGCCTCTGCGGTACCACCAGCGAAGTCACAAGTTATCGCGTCGGGGTTGAAGTTGGCGTTTTGGGGAGAGCGGTTTGTTGCATGGTTAATAGACGTCATAATAATAGGCGTAGCAATAGGCATACTAAACCTGTTCAATCTGCTTGCTGGCTTTTCGCTGGCAGGCTGGCCTAACTGGATTCCCTTCTTTAACGCAGGCGGCGTCTTATACTTCCTGTATTGGGTGCTCATGGAGGGCATTTATGGGCAATCGCTGGGAAAGATGATCATGCAGATAAAGGTGGTGCGTTTGGATGGCGGCGCAATCGGGTTTAGCAATGCTGCCTTGGAAAGCGTGGGCAAAGCTTTCTTGCTTCCGCTAGACTGCATTTTAGGCTGGGTGCTTTATCCGAAAAGTCGGCAGCGGGCGTTCAATTATCTCTCACAGACCATAGTGGTAAAAGTAACTTGAAACTTTTAGATGGCCTCCAGCGTCATAATTAAGTAATAGTTGTTACATTTCATTGCACGATAGACGCAATCACTTGGAGAGTGCCGTTAAATTAGGAAAAGTTCTAGTCACATCCGCTTGGCCTTACATTAATGTAATCCCGCATCTGGGCAATCTTGTAGGCTCAATTTTATCCGCAGACGTAGCCGCCCGTTATTATCGACTGCGCGGGGACGAGGTGCTATTAGTAAGTGGCTCAGATGAGCATGGCACGCCCATCGAAGTCGAAGCGCTCAGGCAGGGAATAACGCCGAAAGCTTTGACTGATAGAAACCACGCGCGTGTAGCCGAGCTATTCCAGCGTTGGGGTATTTCCTTTGATAATTATACGCGCACCGAAAGCCCAGTGCACAAAGAATTCGTGCAGGAAACGCTGATGAAAATCTATCGGAATGGGTATATCTTTAGCCAGGAAACGCAGATGCTTTACTGTGAGCATGACCAGCGCTTTTTGCCCGACAGGTTCGTGGAGGGCAAATGCCCATACTGCGGTTATGAGCGAGCTCGCGGCGACCAATGCGACATGTGCGGCAGGCTTCTGGAAACCACTTTCCTAATAGAGCCGCGCTGCGTCATCTGCGGCAACGCACCCACGGTTAAGACCACTCGGCACTGGTACATTGACCTCTCAAAGTTCGCAGAGCCACTTACCACGTACATCAAGAATAATCAGCAGCTTCCAGCAAACGCCAAGAACTTTAGCTTAAACTGGATAAAGGAAGGCTTGAAGCCTCGTGCGGTTACGCGGGATGTGGAGTGGGGAATCCCAGCGCCTTTTCCAGGAGCAGAAGGCAAAACCATTTACGTGTGGGTTGACGCCGTCTTAGGCTATGTTTCCGCAACCATAGAGTATTGCAGGCGCATTGGCGAACCTGAAAAGTGGCGTGAATTCTGGTTTGACAAGTCCGCTAAGACATTGTATTTCGTTGGAAAAGACAATATTCCGTTTCACACCATAATTCTTCCTGCGCTGCTGCTGGCCACTGGAGAAGACTATAATCTTCCATGGAACGTTTCAGCCACCGAGTTCCTCCAGTTCAAAGGCGAAAAAGCATCCAAAAGCCAGAGAATTGGCATATGGATAGACGAGGCGCTCGAGCTGTTTCCCGCGGATTACTGGCGCTTCTTCCTGATGGTCACGCGTCCAGAAACTAAGGACACCAACTTTTCATGGGATTTCTTCCTTGAAAAAATAAATGCAGATTTGAACGACACCTTGGGCAATTTCATTCACAGAACCTTAAGCTTCATAAACGCTCGATTCAACAGTGAAATTCCGCAGCCGCAGAAACTAACACCTGACGACGAGGCAGTTATGCAGACAGTTAAAGAGAAAGTGGAGGAAGCCGCTCGAGAGTTCGAAGATGCCAAACTGCAATCTGCTGCAAACATGCTGATAAGCATAGGCCGCATTGGGAACCAATATTTAAATGAGAAGGAGCCGTGGAACCTGATCAAAACAGACAAGGAGCGAGCAGCAGCCATCCTGTATGTAGCCGCACAAATCGTAAAGGCAATCGCAGTGGTTTCAGCGCCGTTCATGCCATCGACAGCCGAGCAGCTCTGGCAAACACTGAACCTTTCTGGAAGCGTTCACAAGAGCATTTGGGAAGAAGCATTAAAGCCGCTGGCTGCTGGACATAAAATAGCTAAGGCAACACCGCTCTTCAGAAAAATAGATGCGGACGAGAAGAAACTTGACGAGATGCTGGCAAAGATCCGCGAGAAACCGGCTAAGCCACTCTAAAAAGGGATCAGTGATTAACAGGCAATGCAAGTTAAAGCCGACCTTCATGTCCACACAATTTACTCCCGCGACTCATTAATTACGGCTAAAGACCTTGTTTTTTACGCTAAGAAACGCGGATTAACCGCAGTAGCCATAACAGACCACAACACGGTTGAAGGCGCATTGAAACTAGCCAAAGAAACAGACCTGCTCATTATTCCCGGCGTGGAAGTTTCAAGCCGCAACGGCCACATAATCGCCCTTAACGTGCAAGAACCCATGCCAAAAGGCTTAAGCGCAGAAGAAACAGTTGACCGAATCCACAGCGCAGGCGGATTAGCAGTTGCATGCCATCCCTTTGCACTCTTTAAAGGCAGCTTAGGCAAACATGTTTCAGACACGTTTGACGCCGTCGAAACCATTAATGCCTCTGCAGCGCCGTTCAAGCGTAGCGTGCGGAAGGCTGAGGAAATCGCCGCGGAGCTAAAGCTTCCACGCGTTGCTGGAACCGATGCGCACTACGCGCCGGCAATCGGCTACGCCTACACGCTTGTTGACGCGCAGCTTGATGTTGACGCGGTTATGAAGGCGATTGTAGCTGGGCGTTGTCAACCTTTTGGCGCGTCTGTACCGCTTCGGCTGAAACTTGAAATGTACTATCACTACTTTAAAGAAAAGAAGGTAGGTTCTAAATCAAACTAAATAGAAACGAAGCAGCCACGCTTATAACCTAAAATTTTTTCCTTCGATGCCGCAGGCTTTTACATTGCTGTTCAAGCCTAATAGTCCAGGCAGTAGCTGGGCTATCATAAAACTGTGCCTTCATATTTGGCGCATATTAGTGGTTCATTGCAGAAACCTATAGAGGGTCTATCGCCATCGTAGCTTTCTGCAACTAAAACATGAATTTTAAATCGCATATGCAACAGTGCAAATCAATCTCGCTTCATGGCTTCTGCCTTAAGCTCTTTCGGCATAAATTCAATGGCGTAACGCAAAGCTGTCCGCGGCATCCGCGCCTTGTTTTTCAGCACGTAGTTGAAGACTTCCTTTTGATGCTTTCTGCTTGCTTCTTTGAGCAGCCAGCCGTAGCCTTTCTGCACCATGTCATCCCCATCCTCCAAAAGTATGCCGCTTATTTCAAAAACCACGTTTAAGAATTCGCCTTTTCGTGCTGGATATATAAGTGACACGGCCGCTGCACGTTTAAGCCATCGGTTATTAGACTTAGCCCACTTTTTCAATTCGCCTATGGCGCTTGGATGCTTCTGTATTAGGCTGCCAATGGTGCGCGTGCAGAAGCTATCACATTTAGCCCAATTGTTAAGGTATTTTTCAATCCAGCCCTCGAAAACTGCTAAATCAGCTGGCTCAAGCGCTGCAATGAGATTTGGTAACCAATAACAGGCCACGAAGGCTTCTTCAGTGCAGTCCGAACGCAGCAACTCTTCGCAAAGCGCGAAAATCTCTGCCTTACCGAGGACTTTTACTTTTCTCCAATATTTCCTTGCGATTCTGTGGACCTCATCGGCTTTTACTCCATAACACGCAACTTCTTCTTTGAAGAAACGCTGAAAACTACGCCGAGTTTCCTCATCCGCTATAGCCTTTAACTCTTCCCTAATTTCCGCTGCAAGCCGGCTCATAAGCAGCTTATAATCTAGCACAGAAAAATAATACTTTCCTCAAAAAATAACAAATGAAAAAGAAAAAAGGGAGCCTAAGGCGTCTCCATCTGGTAGAGATTCAGATCCAAATCGATCTTTAACGGTTTCTCCTGCGCGGCGCAGTCCTCCAAATCATAAAGTTCAGACATAATTTTCTCCAGTTCACTCTGCTCAGTTTTTTCTTGAACCACAACGGCTGCAACATCCGCCTTAGCGACAACTGCAGGATCTGCGCCGCAGATGGCAAGAGTATTTTTCTCCAGCAATTCCACCGCACCGGCTCGCACTTTGTACGCTTCCTCTAAGTCAACGGGGCATTTCGGGGCAATTTCATCAGGTGGATGTCTAGTCAACGGATTTCCTCCGCCAAACTTCAGCGCTAATTAAATCGCGGATGGCAACACGGATGGCTTCTGCTCTGTTTGGGTAGAATCTTTCATCCACGAGTTGGTCTAAAGCTTTTATGTAAGTTTCAGGTAGATATAGAGTGATTAGTTTCATCTGGTTTCCTCTCCCTTTGGTGAGGTATCAAATCGTGTTTTTTGGTTATACTTCTATATATTATGGATTAAATATGTTTTAATTATGTTTGTTACTTAGCTTATAAATATTCTACAGGGCATGTTGCAGTTTCATGTAAATTCTGTTTGAAAGAGACCTCTATGTTTTTATTTATTGTTAAAGCATCTAAGGTATTGCGATGTGAAGATGCGTGTTTTCGTGAAAAGTTTCGGTTGCTCGTCGAACTTGGCTGACGGCGAGGTTCTGGCGGGTTGCTTAGCGGATGCTGGATACAAGCTGACGGGTTCTATCTCGGAGGCGGATGTGGTTGTCTACAATACTTGTGCTGTTAAGGCACCTACGGAGAACCGTATGATTGAGGCTTTGCGCCGTGTTACCGCTGGGAAGAAAGTGATTGTCGCAGGTTGTTTGCCGCTTATCAATTTCGAGAGGCTGCAGCGTGAAGTGCGTTTTGATGGCGTGGTTGGGCCTGCTGCAGGCAAGAAGATTGTTGAGGCGGTGGAGCGTGTTTTGAGAGGTGAAAAAGGCGTCGTGTTAATCGATGCTTCAGAGGCTATGCCAGCGCTGGATCTACCACGGGTGAAGTCGAGCAATGTGATAAGCATCTTGCCTATTAATTATGGCTGCTTGGGCGCGTGCACTTATTGCTGTGTTGTTTTTGCGCGGGGCCGTTTGAGAAGCTACCCTGTTGATGAGCTTGTCGCGAGAGTGCGGCGGGATGTGGCTGCTGGTATGAAGGAGTTTTGGGTTACATCTCAGGATGCGGCTTGTTATGGAAGGGATGTTGGCGCGAATCTTGCAGCGTTGCTTAAAGCGCTATGTGAGGTGGACGGAGATTTTCGAGTGCGTGTCGGCATGATGACGCCGAATATGGTTACTGACATCTTAAGCGAGTTAATTGAGGCTTTCAAAAATCCAAAAGTATTCAAGTTTGTGCATCTGCCGGTGCAGAGCGGTGATGATGATGTTCTGAGGCGGATGCGGCGATTTTACACTGCCAAAGATTTTAAAGAGATAGTGGCTGCGTTTAGGGCTGCGATTCCAGAGATTAACTTGGCTACGGATGTTATATGCGGTTTTCCTGGCGAAACACGTGAGGCTTTTGAAAACACGCTTAAGCTGATTGAAGCCGTGAAGCCTGACATTGTTAATGTTTCGAAGTTTTTCCCTAGACCGCAAACGGCAGCGGCTGCGATGCAAGATGCCTTTGTGGATGCCGCGGAGGTTAAGCGGCGAAGCGCTGAAGCGGCTAAGCTGGCTAAACGCGTTGCTTTGGAGAGGAATAAGCGTTGGATTGGCTGGACTGGCGAGGTTCTCGTGGATGAACGTGGAAAGATTCCTGGCTCTTGGATTGGCAGAAACTTCGCCTATAAACCTGTGGTTATTAAAAGCCCAGAAAACCTGCTTGGCAAGACATTGCGGGTTAGGGTTGTGAAAGCCTTTTCCACCTATCTTATGGGCAAACTTGAATAGAGCTTTGGGATTGTTGTGCACGGCGATGCTTATAGTCCCTTTATAAATACGTTCATATGAAGCTTGGGCAAGGGGTTTATGCTTGCTTATAGTCCACTGCTTTTGATGCATTTGCCGTTAGAAACGGGAAGAACGGGCAAATGAAAGTTAAATATGTGTGTTACAGATACCTCTTGAAACAAAAGCATGCGGCAATTTCAGAGCTAAATTGCTGCACGCAATCAAGGAAGCCACTTAAGATGAGTAAACACATGAAATACGTGGTTGTTGTAGGGGACGGAATGGCGGATTACCCCATTCCTGAATTGGGGAACATGACGCCGCTTCAAGTAGCACGTAAACCAAACATGGACGCTATAGCGGCAAAGGGCAGAAGCGGTCTTCTCAGAACAGTGCCTGATGGCTTGAGTTCAGGCTCGGATGTAGCTATCCTTTCCGCGCTGGGTTTCAACCCTGAGCAGTGCTACACGGGCAGAGGCGCTCTTGAAGCGGCTGCACGCGGCATCAAGCTGGAAGAGGAAGATGTAGCGTTCAGGTGCAATTTAGTAACTGAAAAAGATGGTGTGCTAGCTGATTACTCAGCGGGGCACATAACAAGCAAGGATGCTGTGCCGCTCATCGAAGCCGTTAAGAGCGCCTGCGAAAAACAGGGTGAAATCGAGTTTTATCCAGGGTTAGATTACAGGCATTTTCTAATTCTGAGAAACTCGCCGTATGCTCTTCATGTGGAGTGCGCGCCACCGCATGATGTTGTGGGCACAGAAGTTTCAAAGGTTTTGCCTAAAGCCAAGCTGCAAGCTGCGCAAAAGGCCGCTGCCTTATTGAGCGAGGCGATGCTAAAATCGAAGACTATACTGGAAGCGCACCCAGTCAATGTAGCGCGCCAGCTAGAAGGAAAAAACGCGGCTAACATGATTTGGCCTTGGGGCGGCGGTAAAAAGCCAAGCTTGCCCCTGTTCAGAGAGAAATATGGCTTGAAGGCCGCGGTTATCTCGGCTGTGGACTTGGTGAAGGGTATAGGAATTTACTCGGGCATGAAAGTTATCGATGTTCTAGGCGCTACGGGTAGAGAGGACACAAATTATGAAGGTAAGGCAGAAGCGGCACTAAAAGCCCTTGAGGAGCACGACTTGGTTTTTGTTCATGTTGAAGCGCCAGACGAGGCAGGACACGCAGGAGACTACAAGCTGAAGGTGAAAACCATAGAAGACTTGGATAGCCGCCTGCTTGGGAGAATAATCGAAGGCTTGAAGGAGCCCTATGCAATCGCTGTGCTACCAGACCATCCAACACCAATCAAAATTAGAACACACACAAGAGAGCCTGTACCCTTTGCAATTAAATCGCCAAGCTTAGAGCCGGATGACGTGCAAAAGTTTGATGAAGAATCAGCGAAGAAAGGCGGCTTCGGCTTGATACAGCAAAGAGGCATTATACAGCTTTTGCTCGCATCGGCTTCAGAATAAACCTTGACTAAAAGCATAGTTTGAATGTGAAAAAGATGGTAAGGAAAGAGTCAGAAACAGCTTTAAAGTGTTCTTTAGGCTTGTTTGACGCCACAGCCATAAGCGTAGGCGCCATAATCGGCGGCGGCATCTTCGTCGTAATAGGCATAGCAGCGGATTTAGCAGGCTCAGCCTTGCTGGTGTCCATGGTCCTTGCCGCAGTGATCGCAACGTTTACGGCGCTAAGTTTTGCGGAGTTGACTGCATGGCAGCCTGTGGAAGGAAGCGTTTACGAGTATGCGCGACAGCTCATTTCACCCTTCGCCGGCTTCTTGGCGGGCTGGATGTGGCTTCTCTCTAATACTTTTACAGGCGCTGCCGTCGCGCTTGGCTTTGCATACTACTTCACAGCGATGATTCCAGCCTTGCCAAGCAAAGTAGTTGCCGCAGTTGTGTGCATCGCATTTACAGTGTTAAATTTCATCGGCGCTCGGCAATCAGCGCTGCTAAACAACATCCTCGTTACAGCTAAAGTGCTGATACTGTTTTTCTTCATAATCCTTGGCGCATGCTACATGTCACCAGCGAATTTCACACCCTTTGAACCCCTCAACGCCGGCGTGCTCTACGGCGCATGCTTTATCTTCTTCGCCTACATAGGCTTCGCAAGAGTCGCCGTCATAGCCGAGGAAATCAAAGACGCAAAACGTAACGTTCCACGCGCAATGCTCCTGTCGCTGGGCTTATCCACCCTAATCTATGTTTTAGTGGGCGCAGTCGCGGTTGGGCTAGTGGGCGCCGCGAAACTGGCCGCGTCAAACTCGCCTTTAGCGGAAGCCATAAGCGCCACAGGCAGCGTCGTCGGCTTGCAAATAGTAGCCTTCGGCGGGCTATTAGCCACGGCAAGCGTGCTACTTACGTCAATCCTAGGCGTCTCACGCATGGCTTACTCCATGGCTAGGCGCGGGGACATGCCGCAAGCCTTCGCCAAGCTGCACCGCAAATTCTGCACGCCATACTACGCAATCGCCATCGTAGGCACGCTGATGACGGCGCTTGTTTTACTTGTTGACCTTACAAGAGTCGTGGCGCTAAGCACCTTCGCAACCCTCTTCTACTACGCCCTAACAAACACAGCTGCATTCAAGCTGAAAACTGAACCGCGGCGCTACAGTAGACTAATACCCGCCGTTGGATTAAGCACTTGCCTAGCGCTTCTAGCGTTCACTCTCTTCGCTGCAGCTCAAGCGTGGGTAATTGGCATCATATGCCTAACCGCGGGAGCACTTTACTATGGCGCCAGAGATATGCTTCAAAAGAAATTATAACTTTCGATTATTTTGCCTTTTTCAGCTAAGCTTGGTTAATAGCGAAGTTTTTATGATAATGACAACTACGTTTGAACACTAACACGACGTAACACTTCAGCATATCATCATCCTTTAGGGAAATAGCTGTTAAACCAGCATTTTCCAATAACTCTCTGAAAGCATGCAGCGCGAAAGCCTTTTTCAAACCAGACACCACGATCGACGCTGTGAACTCGGCGACACGTTTAATCTCCCTCAGTGTTTCCAGCGGCGCGGGCATGTTCTGAAGCACAGTGAAAGCGAAAACTGCGCTGAAAGAATCGTCCCGAAAGGGCAAGTAGTCAGCGTCTGCTTGCACCAGATGCACGTTGCGAAGGCTTCTCGCGCGCTCTTTAGCTTGAATCAGCAGCTTACCAGAAAGATCCACGCCCACAACCATCGCAGCTTCAGTCACATAGCTAAATAACAAGCCAGTGCCGCATCCCACATCGAGAACACGGCTGTCGCCTGTTATGCGCAGTTGCTCCAGTGCAGCGCGGTACTTTAGCGTTTGCTCCTCTGCGTAACGTGCATCGTAAAGCTGGGCGGTCAAATCGTAACGTCGCATGGTCCTGCGTTTTTGGCTCCACTTGTTCATGGCTGGCTCTTCAGAAATTTTATGTACATAGTTCTCTCTCTAAAATACTTGGCTGACGAAAAGTGCAGAAAGAAAAGTTGACAGTGCTCACGAATCCGAGGCTGGAGGAGGCAGCAGCAGCAATTGAGAAGGCTTTCACGCAGAGGAAAACGCTTATCGTCGCCGGCAAATGCCGCGTCCGCTACGCTGGCAGGGCAAACTCCACGCTGGAGCCGGGCGAGCGCATACTAATCATCAAGGAAGACGGTTCGCTTCTTGTTCACCGCCCAGTCGGCTATGAACCCGTGAACTGGCAGCCCTCGGGCAGCGTTTTCCACGTACATACCAAGGCAGACGCGGTGGAGGTGCATGCGGTTAGGCAGAAGCCGCGTGAAAGCGTCATCGTAACCTTCTCTGAGATTTTTATGGTTTCCATCCTGAGCCTCATGGACTTCGGCGAGTTCGCGCTTTACGCCAGCGAAGAAGACATGCACCGCGCCATTCTGCTGAAGCCGTCGCTTCTGGAGGAAGGCTTCACGCCCATAAGCTACGAGAAAAAGGTGGAGCCAGGATTCGTGGACGTATACGGCATAGACAAAAACGGCAAACTCGTGGTGGTGGAAGTTAAACGGCGAACCGCCAGCAAAGAAGCGGTGCTGCAGCTTGTCAAATACATAGACGCCATAAAAGGCAAAGCAGACCGTGAACTCCGAGGAGTGCTTGTAGCGCCAGCCATAGGCAAGGATGTGCAGAGGATGCTGGCGACGCTTGGGTTAGAGTTTAAAGCGCTGGACCCAAAAAAATGCGCGCAGATTTTAAGGAAAGCAGAGACCGCAAAGCTGGAAGACTTCTTCAAGCAATAACGTTAAATCATTCCAGCGGCTTCTTGCCTTCTAGGGTGAAAGGGCGAAAATGAATCTTTGGAAAAACATTCCAGCAGGAGACAGGCCTCCAGTACATTTAAACATGGTTATTGAGGTGACAAGCGCCTCCCGCGACAAGTACGAGTACAGGCCAGAATGGGAAGCCTTCGTGTTGGACAGAATAATTCCCTCAGCCGTAATTTTCCCTGTTGAGTACGGGTTTGTTCCGCAAACATGGATGGATGACGAGGACCCGTTGGATATTATGGCTTTAAGCTTTGAGCCGCTGGAAGTTGGCGCCATAGCCAAAGTACGCGTAATAGGCGCCTTGATAATCGAAGATGAAAATGGCATAGACCCGAAAATTCTTTCAGTGCTTGAAAACGACAGACGCTTTGAAGGATACAAGGACATATCGGACATACATAAGCATGAGCTTGTGGAAATACAGGAGTTCTTTGAAACCTACAAGCGCCTAGAGCCGCACAAGTGGGCTAAGGCGAAAGAGTGGAAGAACGCCGCAGAAGCCATGAAAATCGTTGAGCAGGCTATGCAAAACTACAAAAAATTGCAATAGAAATAATGCGCTGCACTATGCATCTTAGGGCTTAGGCAATTTTTTGGCTTAGAGCTTGCTGCTCCTTCTCGGATAGCCAGCCCTCTTTCTGCAAGGCGTCTACTCCTCGCTTTATGCTCTCGCGTGTGGCATCCTGCTTTAGCATGTTTAAGCTTTCGCAGAGCTCCCGTAGTTCCGCTTCGAAGGCGGCATTCTGATACGCAAGCACCTGAAGCGTATCCATCAGCGAAGTTACAACCTCAAAGCGCGGCGTTAGCAGCTGCTTAATTTTCGTCTTACCCAATGCGCCCTTAATTCTGGTGGAGAAGCCAAAGGCGTTTGCCACTGAAGGCGGAAAGAACAGGTAGCGCTTCGTAGAGTCCACCTGATAGCATGCCACATAAAAGGGAACGTAGAACAAGGCGCCGTCTTTCATGGGCAACTCCTGTTTGAGGCCAAGTCTTGCAAAATTCTCTATGAATGTTTCAGTTAATTTGGCGGTTCTGCCAAGCTGCTCGGTTATCAGCTTGGTCTGCTGCTCCAGCGTCTCAGATTCTTGCTTCAGAAGAACAAGTTTCGCGTCGCGTGAAGACTCAAGCTCCAATAGCGGCTGCCGCGCTTCTTTAACTTTAGCCTCCAACTCGTTACGTAAATTAAATATTTCAAGAGACTTACGCTCCTCTAAATCCTTAAGCGATTTTTCTGCGCCCTTCAAGTGCTCTTCAATTTCAGAAAGCTCCTTCTTCATCTCATTAGCCTTCTCCTTCCATTTCTGCTCGCCAACACGATCATCTTTTTCCGCGCGGGTCTTAGCTTCCAACTTGTAATGCTCAATTTTTGCAAGCGCAGCCTCACGAGACTTCTCAAGCTTCACCTTCTCTTTCTGGAGAGAATGCTCCTGCTTCTCAAAATTCTTTGTTGCCTCGATGATTTTGTGGTCATAATCCTCTTTGAGCTGAGTAATCTTCGGCTCGATAAGCTCCTCCTGCGCCTTAATTTTCACGGCAAACTCGTCTCTGACGGCCTTGGCTTTGTCGTGTAGTAGCTTAACGTAATGGCGAGTTGCTTTGTTTAGAAACTTCATGCACCAATAAAGCCTGTCATGATCAGCCTTGAGCGATGAATGCAAGGTTTTAAGTTCATCCAGCGCCGCTGTAATTGATGCTTCCTCCAGAAGAGGTGAAAGCAACGCCACGCTACTGTGTTGCTCGCTTATTTCTGCGGCTTCACGACGGTAAACATCAAACTCCTTCAAAAACTCCGAACTGCTGATTAAACCGTTTATTTGTGTGCTCTTCTCCGTCGCTGGTGCTTGAAAATAGTTAAGGTAGTCGGAGAGAAAAGCCAGATATGTCTCGCGTGTCTTCGCCCCTCTTTTAAGGTTCTCCATGAAAATGCCTACATCTGGAATCGCCGCATACGACAAAGTAGCATTAGCCCTATTTAAGCCATCAAAAATCAGCGTGGTTTCCTGCCATGGAAAAAGCCAAAGAGGATAGCCTATTTTGGCGATAAAAGCAATTTTCTCTTCAGGCCGGGCTGAGATGAGACCGCCACCTTTTGCCCGTTCCTCCTCTGCAAGCGCGAAAACGGCGGCTGCCTCCAACTCGGCGGTGAACGGTTCTTTACGGTTTTCTGATAGAGCAGAAAATGGCAAAATAAACTCCTTGAGCGCCGAATCCGTTCCTGACACTTGTTTCCCTCGAGAGTAAATGGTTCATGTGCCCTTTAAAAATTTGTCATGAAACAGATGTTTTGCCAAAGAAGTCTGAAATTTTCTTTTGGAAAAGCGCCTTTTTTAAAAGCTCACTTTGTAGTATCCACCGACGCAGGGGAATCTCAAATCTGGCGCTTATGAACTGCAACGCCTCGTTTAAGCTTTTGAAAAGCCGTGGTTTCTGCCGCATGGCGTTCCGCACATTCTCGCGCACTTGCCAGACGCCAACTGGCATTATGTAGCCCGGCCGCGCCTCACGCAGAACTATGACGGTAGCTTGCCGGCGCTCTTTAACAAGCTGCTCGCAGACAGCTAAACGCGCAGCATAGTAGCAGCCGCCAACCTGCGCATATGTTGTCCTTCCCTCGTTGCCTTCCCAGTCTGAAAAAATCAGCGTGCTATTCCCATGAGGATTCCACACTGTGCCCGGGTACCATGCCTCCATGGACTCGTAGCTCCAAGCGTCAGGAATCATCAAAACCTCAAAAATATTGTCCAGGTAAACCGATTCATAAACGCGGTATTCACTTATCTCCGGGAAAGTTTTCACCTGCTCCATTAAGGCCTTCGAGATGATGTCATCCACGGCAGTAATGCTCCAGCGGGTCGGCACCAGACGCCTGTTCTTCTCGATGCCGAAGGCGCCGACGCTGAAAGCACGTTGAATCTTTGTAACCATGACGCCGCGGCTGTAAAGCTCCAACACGGCTTCGGTGGCTCGTAGGTCCGTGTCATAGTAGGCTTTCTCGATTCTGCTATCAAACCTGGTGTTGCCAACGCGCATGTCTCTTATGGGCGCAGACGGCCCGAAAGGCTGGACATCATCGTCCATGAAAAGGAAGCCTCTAGGCTTTTTTGTGAGGTTTAATTCAAGGTCAACGCTGTTTTCTGCAAGAGCTAACTCCCGCGTCTTCTCAGCTATTTTGCCGGCTTGCTCAAACTTTTCAACGTGAACGCGATGTTTGCCTCGGATAAGCAGCGAGCGGAAGCCCACGATTTCATCAATCGACCGCCCAAACCACTGCTCTGGCAAGTCGTAGAGGCTGGTGTCCTCGTGAACCGGCGGCACAAGAGGGCCCACGTACACGTAGGGATAACCAATGCGCCCGATGAATACGCTTGGCGGCGAAACGCCTGAGATGTCTTCGCTTGCCATAAGCGGCACGCTTTTCAGGTAATAGTTGACTTTCACCATTATTGGGCAACGTGTTTTTCCACAGAGAAACCTAGCGCCCTTGCAGAGTACGCATGGACTGTTTCTCGAAGCACGCGCAACTATGCTTTCTTCAACGGCAGAATTGCTACTCCGCTTTATCATGTCCATCAGCCAGTTGCTTGATGCATTGTGAAGTGTCTGTGGCATTGGCATAGTCATCGTTAAAAGAGCTATAGCGGCTTCTTATTTTTTCCGCCGTTGAAAATAGCAAAAATCCAAATGCCAAAGGCAAAAGCAATGGAAAATCTGCACAAATAAATGATAAAAAGTTTATATAGCAAAAAGCTAAAAGTTTACTTAGCGCATGAAACTTTTGGTGTCCACTGTGAAGTCTGTTTTGTTTATTTGCACGCATAATTCTGCTCGTTCGCAGATGGCTGAGGCTTTCTTGAATAAGCTTTGCGGAGACAGATACGAAGCCAAAAGCGCGGGTGTATCGCCCAAAGGGCTTAATCCTTATGTTGTTAAAGCCATGGCGGAGGTCGGCATTGACCTCTCAACGCATAGATCCAAGAGCATACAAGAATTTAAGGGAAGAACTTTTGATTACGTTGTTACAGTCTGCGATTCAGCACGCGAAGAGTGCCCATATTTTCCCGGGAAAAAAGTGATTCACAAGAGTTTCCCTGATCCGTCGGCATTAAATGGCACAGAAGAGGAGGTTATGCAGAAGGTCAGAGAGGTAAGGGACGCCATACGCAGATGGGTGGAACAAACTTTTTGTCTAGAAACAGAACCCTGAGGAAAGCGCGGTGTATCTTGGGAAGTAGAGTTAATTAACGATTTTTTCTGGCGAGAAACAACATCATAGAGACGATAGCTACGGCGGAGGTTATTGCGCTGTAAGTAACCGCCATTGACGAGCCGAAGTATTCCCATAGACTTCCAACCACCGCGTTTGACACGAAGAAGGCAGAGCCGACAACGAGGTAGTAAAGGCCATAGGCGGTGCCCAATACGCTCTTGTCCACGTACGCGGGAACCATCGCCCGCTGGACGGTTTCAACTACTCCAACATAGGCGCCGAAGAATATGGCAACCAAGAAGGCATTGAAGCCGTTGACAGGAAGCAGCATCAGCATAACACTTGCGAGAAAGACGCCGTAGCCCAAAATCATCACTTTTTCCCGTCCTATCCTGTCAGATAATACACCGGCTGGTATTGCTATCGTTACATGTGCCACGTTAACAGCCGCATAAACCAGCGGGATAAGCGGTTCGGCAATCCCTGCTTCTTGCGCATGGAGTAGAATAAAGGAAAAGTTGAAGGCGCCCAGAGAAAAGATGCCCACAATTATGAGCAGTCGAGAAAAGTTGCCTTTCAAAACAGATTTTATGCTGGCAAGCAATTTGAATTCTCCAGCGGATTTGCCGGTGCGCTCCTTAACGAAGAATAAGAGAATCAAGAGCGCAATCGTGCCAGGTATTAGCGAAAGCCAAAAAACATCCCGTATGGTAAGCCCCAGCAATAGCATGGCAGCGGAGGCAAACACGGGCCCCACAATGGCGCCTGTCTGATCAAAAGCTCTATGCAAGCCGAAAGCGGCGCCGCGGTGCTTATCAGAAACCGACTCGCTTAGAAGCGCATCACGAGGCGAAGTGCGAACAGCCTTGCCGACCCTGTCAGAAACACGGATTACCAAGACATCGATCGGCACGCGGGCCACTGCGAAGAAGGGCTTAACGATGTTTGACAAGCCGTAGCCAAATAGCACAAGCAGTTTCCTTTTTCTTATCTTGTCAGAGAAAATTCCCGAAACCGAGCGCAAAGCATAACTCAACGCTTCAGCAATACCTTCAACAAAGCCTAATATCGCCCTGCTTGAGCCAGGCAATCCAAGTAGGAACGCGGGCAGTAGGCTGAAGACCATTTCGCTGGATATGTCAGTGAAAAAGCTCACGAAGCCCAAGGCGAAGATGTTACGACTGGAACTATTGCCGCTTTCACCACGGTTTTCTGTTTCCATTTTTACACCAAACTGCAAACTCGATATGCAGATGCCTTCACATTATTCTATAATGCTTTAACAAAAGCTTTCCTATAACACAACTAAAGAAAAAATGTTATAACACCATGTCAGGGTTTTAACCAAGCTTCAAGAAAAACATTCAGAATAGGTTGTTGAGCCCTTGTCAAAAATCTACGTTTTTTTAAAAAAATGCTGCACAGCCATGCACACTTTTTTTAAGAAAAAACTGCGTGCAATAGACTCCCACTCTTGCTGTGTGAAGCAAGTTTTTGTTTGAAAAAATATCGCTTACAGCCAGATAATGTGGTGAATCTTGGATTATAGTGAATTGCCTGCCGCTAATTTTTTTAACTTTGACCGCCTAATTTTAGATATTCTTTTAAACTGTTAGTACATGTTGATGTTGGGTTTAGCGGTGTTTGCTCGCTTATCCTACAAAAAAGGCACGATTCTAATCGAAGGTGACGTGCCCACGCCTTACGGCCAGTGGGATTTACGCGTCCGCGCTTATAGGGCGCCAGCATGCTACTACAGCGATATAGTGCGTTATCTCAAGAATAGCCAAATCAAGTTTGAGGATAATGTGCTGAAGCCGCCGCCTGCTCCAGCAATAACCAGAAGCGTCAAGCTTTATCCCTATCAGGAGGAGGCATTTCAGCGTTGGGTTGAGAACGGTTGCCGCGGCATAGTTTGCATTGCAACAGCAGGCGGAAAAACCTTCATCGGCCTAAAAGCCATTGAAACCCTGAGGCAGTCCACGCTTGTGCTGGTGCCCACGCTGGCGCTCGTAGACCAGTGGACACAACGTATCCGTGAAATGCTTGGCGTGGAGGCAGGCGTCTACGGCGGCGGCAAACGCGAGCTAAGCTGGGTCACCGTAAGCACCTACGACTCCGCATACATACATGCTGAGGAACTTGGCGACAAGTTTGCATTGTTAATCGCCGATGAGGTGCATCATCTTTTCGCGCCAGGCTATAGCCAAGCCGCGGAAATGTTCGCAGTACCCTATAGGCTTGGCTTAACTAGCACATTACACCGCGCGGACATGCGCCACTTGGATGCACCGCGGCTAATAGGTAGCGTAGTCTACGAGGCAACTCACGAAGAGCTGACAGGCACTTACATCGCGCCCTATGAGCATCAGAAAATCTTTGTGGAGCTAACGCCGCAGGAAAAGGCGGCGTATGAAAAGCACTGGAACATCTATACCTCCTATCTTTCACAGCGCGGTTTGGAAATGAAGAGTGAAATGGATTTTCAGCGGCTTATAAGGCTTTCAGTTTTTGACTCTAAGGCGCGGGAGGCACTTTTAGCCAGAAACAGAGCGCTTAAGATAGCCCTAAACTCCGAGGCAAAAATGCAGTTTCTAGCGGAGCAACTGAAAAACTCGCGTGAGAAGACGCTTATCTTCACGCAGTTTAACAGTCTGGTCTACGCCATAAGCAAGCGCTTTCTAGTCCCTGCAATAACGCATAAAACGCCTGAAGCGGAACGGAGACTAATCCTGTCAAGGTTCAGGAGTGGCGAATACACCACTATAGTCACGAGCCAAGTGCTTGATGAAGGCTTGGACGTGCCTGACGCAAGCCGAGGCATAGTGCTCAGCGGCACAAGCAGCATGCGCCAGCACATTCAACGTTTAGGGCGGCTACTGCGCAAAAGCAGCAGCGGCAAAGTCGCCCTCCTAATCGAGGTGGTCTCGAAGGAAACGAAGGAGATGGAGATTAGTAGACGCCGAAAAAGAAAACCTGAAAATAAGGATGCATGAGGTTGACGCGGAATGTTGCCTTCTGAACTTTTACGCGTTAACGTTTGGCGCGGCAATGTACGGCCGAAATACTCAAGCTTTAGCAGTTCAGAGTTGCAAGCTGCTGAAGAAGTGATTAAGACTTACGTGGCAAACATCGGCAAAAAGCGCGGGTGGATTCGTGAGCGCGTTTTGGAGCTTGAAGATGCGTATGGCTTTAAGCTTGTGCGCGGCTTGGCGTTGCTGGTGGAGCGTAGATGCATATTTGCCTCTGATGCGCCCATTAACCCTGTTGAGGCACGTCATGCTGTTTTCGCTGAAGCCGCGAAGGCAGGATTGCCAGTAACTGATGAAGCACGGGCTCGCATCCTCGCGTCTGCTGCGCAGCAGCTTAATGTTTCGCCTCTACAACTTGAAGAGGCGCTTTACGCGGATCTAGACGTGGAGGCAATGTTGAAGTCTGCGGTTGCCTTGAAGCCTTCGGATTTGTTGAAGATGTATAATTTGAGTTTGACGCAGACGCTTCTCTTCCAAGCCACGGAGCTCTCGTTCTCTGGAGCGGGTAATTGGCAGCGGATCTTCCGCGCCATAAAATATTATGGGCTAATGTACTCGGTTACAGGGCAGTATGGCGTGTTTACTGTTAAGGTTGATGGTGCCGCTTCATTGTTTAAGCTGAGTAAGCGGTATGGCACGTGCATTGCCAAGGTTCTGCCCGAAATCCTGCGCGTCCCCTCATGGAGATTAGAGGCTAAAATTCTCCGAAATAATCGCCTGCTCAATTTAAGCTTGGACAGTGACAGGCATGGCTGGCTTTTCCCCCAGGCTGTTGCAGACGAAAGCTTTGATAGTAAGGTTGAGATGGATTTCGCAGTTAAATTCAAGAGCATGGCCTCAGCGTGGACGCTTAAGCGTGAGCCGGAGCCGCTGCAAGCAGGCGCTTCCGTGATTATTCCCGATTTTGTGTTTTCTCTGGGCGCCGCGCGCGTATATATGGAAATTGTTGGCTTCTGGACACGTGAGTACCTTAAACGTAAGCTTGAGAAACTCAGCGAAGTTAAAGACAAAATATTGATTGTAGCCGCGGATCAAGCGCTTGCATGTGACAAAATCGCTGAGTTGAAAACCACGAATCCAAATGTGCATTTGATCTGGTTCAAGGGCAGTATCCCGATGCATGAAGTTTTGCGGGTGCTGAAGCCCTACGCTGAGGAAACCGTGAAAGAGCAGGTTGCCGAGTTAAGGCTTAAGGTTGAAAAGCCCATTTTGTCGCTTGAGGAGTTAGCTGCGCAGCATAATGTTGCGGTTGAGGCTGTCAGGCAAGCGGCAGCTGCTGTTGATAGTCACGTGCTTGTTGGCGAAGCGTTAGTGGCGAAGGAGCTGCTTGAAGAGGCGCAGCGTGCTCTGCAAAAGTTATCAGAGAATGCGCCGTTGCCCGTGGCGCTTAAGCTTCTGGAGGCTTATCATTTTCCTGATCCAGTGGCAGTTTTAATTTACTGTGGCTATCAAATAAAATGGCGAGGTTTAATGCCTAAGGACGCAGTAGTTACACGCAAATCCTAAGATTTCTTGCAACACTTACTTTCAATTATACTCCATTGTACTTTTGCCTTTGGCGGCAAGCCCCTACGTGCTCAGCAGCCTGCAAGATATACCTTACTGCTGCGCTGTAGGATGCTTGAGAATACGATTAGCATATTAAGTGTGAGTTTACGACTGCTTGGTGGATTCATCGACGCCTCTCTGCGGGCGCTCATTTGAAATGCTTCGAACTGTGAGTGGTTTAAAGTCACACGCGTCGAAAAGACTAATCCATTAAAACAAGGATTGAAACTCGGTTGTTGAATCGTTTTTTTGGTTTGGCTCTTTAATTTTAGCTTGAGGCGAGCCTTGGCTTCGGATGCAGCATGAATGTCGCTTGTGCTATTCGGTTAATAAGTAGTACCCTGCGCATAACTATTGAATTCCCTAATTGCCAAGCGCATTGACAGTTGATGCACCCAAAACAAGCGTTAAATACGGAAATTCTATAGTGATCAGCGGAACAGTAACCGACATATCACCAGGAACGAAACAAGCAGGAGTCGTTGAACGTTTCCCCAACGGTCTCCCCGCGGTCTCGGATGCAAATATGGACCAATGGATGGAATATGTTTACCTACAACAGCCACGTCCAACCAACGTCACAGGAGTGCCAGTAACAATAAGTGTCTTAGATTCAAACAACAATTATAGGAAAATCGGCGCAGTCACTAGTGATGCAGATGGCTTCTTTAGCTTCGTCTGGAAACCGGACATTCCAGGTAAATTCACAGTTTACGCTTCGTTCGATGGCTCCAAGTCCTACTGGCCCTCGCATGCAGTAACCGCGTTCAACGTTGACCCTGCACC
The DNA here is from genome assembly GCA_026014545.1 of Candidatus Bathyarchaeota archaeon. Classification (GTDB taxonomy): domain Archaea; phylum Thermoproteota; class Bathyarchaeia; order Bathyarchaeales; family Bathycorpusculaceae; genus JAOAIV01. The sequence continues at coordinate 322,980 of JAOZIH010000001.1, read as the reverse complement.
CGAAGCTACTCCTAGTCCTACTCCCATCTCGATGGCTGAACAGTACTTCATACCCCTGTCAGTCGGCATGATCATAGCAATCGTGGTTGTCATAGCTTTGCTCGCGCTAATGATGCTGAGAAAACGACCATAAGCGCCTAAAAGCGCAAAACTCAACTTCCCCCTTTTTTAGTGGGCACCAATCAAAGAATTAAGGCAATGGCGAAGAATGATGGAATCGGGGGCTGAGTGGGCTCTGGAGAAAAAAATCACGATGGCTATAGCTGCATCGTGCCTTTTTTCATTCTCTATTCTCCTATAGTTTGCGAAACCAGAGCCCCACCAAACCCGCCTACTCGCCGCCAACACATACACTGTCTTCAAAGCATGAACTGACGCTTAGCAGTTATCTACATGAACGTTGCTTGCAGACCAGAAAAGGTAAACTTTCGTTTGCAGCAGAAACCCGCAGACTTTGATTAGATGCGCCAGCCTTTCAGGGCTTGCGGCCTTAACTGCCTCAGCATAATCTTTTTTGCTGCCGTAAACATTATTCCAAGAAAAGTGTTTCATAAAACGCGGATGATTCTGCTGGATAAAAGCTTGCCTAATCTTCTCCAACTCCGCATCTGTCAGGGCTTGCAGCCTGCCCAACACGTATTTTTCGTTGCCAAGTAGCTGAAGATTAAAGCCAAGCTACTCCAGAACCGCAGCGATTCTCAGCGCTTGCTTGGGCGGAGGCTGCTCTGTCCTTGGACACCGCGAGTTCGGCGCGTTTCTTTTTGGTTTTCGCCAAAGTTTCTTTAGCTCCGCTAAGCTGGTTTGTCTGGGTGAGGGGAAAACAGAGGCGCTGGAACCTGCTTATTACATTTTTTGAGGCCCGAAAGGGCGGTTTGGTTCGAGGTAAAATTTTTCTAGGGCTAGAAATGTCTGGGGCAAAATTTTTCTGAAGACCCTATTTAAACAAAATTCGGGGTTTCATGGAGCGTTCCGCAGTTAAGCGGGTGTTTTTGCTGTGTTTTGTCGGGGGTTTTTCTAGGGCTAGAAACGTTTTGCCGAGCACATTTTCACAGTTTCAGGCGCTGGGAAAAGGGTGATGTTGAAATTGCGGCGGGCGATTTGCGCGCAACTCTAATATTTATCAATGCGTTTTTCTAACTGGAGATTTTCGTTTTGCCTCATGTGGTTCTATTGGGAAAAGCGTCGGTTGAGGATATTTTCAAAGAGCTGAAGCCTATTTTTGTTAGAGATGAAAAAATGATTTTGAAGACATCAGAGTTGTATTTGGAGCGTGATAAGAATTCTATTCTCATTGATTCGCTTGCTATTGAGGGTAGCAGGAAAGTTGTTTTTCTCGCAATGATATCAGGTCGAGATGACGGTGTTGTTGTAAGGCTTTTTCCAAAGGTGGAAGTTGAAAAAACAGAGGGAGTGAAAATGCTATTGGCTGAGTTAGCGAAGCAGGTGACTGCAAGGTTTCCTGAACTCTCGGTGGCGGAAACGAATCTTCAGAATTATTTGAAATAAGCTTTTATCGTGCAAACTCGCCATTGGGCTAATCAAGCGAATAGCCTAAAGGTGATTCCAGCCGTTAAAGGGCGAATTAAGATACGGTTGCTTTTTTCTCGTATTGGTCCAGTAACGCGTTTATGGCGTCTTCGTAGGTTTTCTTTTTGCCTGACGTGGCAGTTAGTTGCCCCACTATTCTTGTGAGTTTGGCGTGGGTTTCGTCTGAGATTTTAAGGGTTTTCATTTGGTTTGCCCTTCTGGTTTTTCTTTTTTTAGTTCTATGTGGAGTGTTTCGCCTTTTGCAACCATGGAGAATTTTAGCTCTTTTTTTAGGAAGGGTTTGAGGGTTTCGTTTTCTTGTGTTGGGAAGGGCAGCAAGTGCTGCTTGTAGTGGTAGGTGTTTTTGCTTCTGCCGTAGCGTTTGGTTATGGTTTTGGTTTGGATTTTCACCAATCCAGACTGCGCCTCCCATATGTGGTTTGCTGAGGCTGAAGCCATGCAGGTTTAATGTTTTTGGTGCGGTTTATGGGTTGGCGGCGGCTTTAGCGGTGCGGATGCGTGTTATGTGCAAATGAACGAAGTCCTGTTCCGCTATGGCCTTGTGTATCAGGTCTTGGATGGCCGCGTTCAAGCTGCCTTTATAGTATGGGCCTGCTGCAGAAAAACTCCACAGCAAAATCCAGCAGCATCCAGCCAAACTTAATCAAGGATTCCAATCTTGAGTGTTACATCCAGGTTTATGGCTATTAATGCCCATGTTTTCATGATTTCATATTCAACGTCTTTGATGAATGGTTTAAGCGCTTTTAGTAATCCTTTATCTAACGTCGCAACAAAGACCTTTTCCTTAACCTCATCATAGAGCTGAATAACAAGCGCTACGAGTTCTGGATCGCCTTTCTTTACAGCATACTCCGACGCCGCATCAAGTCTGCTTAAATGCTTTCTAACGTTATCCATAACTTTCGAGTATTTTCCATAATTCACAGTTACCACTTGGATAAGACCTTGCGCTACTGCAGCACTGATTCTTTCCACTGAAGCAAGAATTCGGTTTGCTGCAGCTGGAGCTACCTGTTTGATTTCTTCTGCAAACTCTTTGGCCTCATCGACCACTTCCAAAGCGATTGCCTTAGGAATTACCACAGTATAGTTTTCTTTCTTTTTCTGCCTTAGAAAATCCTCTAACGCCCCTCTCCTATCATAAAATATGAGAACCGAAGAATCTACGACAAGATACCTACGCATCAAGCGCGCCAACTTCATCTAGAAGCGAGACAAACTCAAAGTAGGTTATGCCCAGTGAGGCGGCTGCCTGCCTAAAAGTCATCTTTCCCGCCTTAGCCTTAGCCGCAACCTTCCTAAGCTTCTCCACTCCTTCAGCTCCAAATCTGGCTTTGTAAAGCTCCATCATCGTCTGTTCCTCGAATGCTTCCATTAACTTTTGGGGCGAAACTTCAAGCTTGAACTCTCCAGCAAAATACACCCTTGTGTTGCCTCTAGCTTCGCTCTCTACAGCGTTTACTGCTTCAAGCTCCCGCAGATACTTGTAAACAGTTGGCAGCGGGTAACCTAAGTGTTTTCCGATGCTCTCGGCGGTTTCGCCTCTGTGTTTTGCTAGATGCGCGATTATCCGTGCTTTGTTCAGATTCCCTATTGCCCGGAGAATCTCAACTGTTTTCTCAACCATACGGGTCAGTTAATAAAATATATAATGTCAACTATAAAAGTTTTGGAAGCCAAGTTACGCGCCCATTCTAATCCCTTATGCCACCATTTTGAACCATCCGCATTCAAGATTTTCCTTAAAAACTCGATAACCCAGGACAACTCCAAAACAAGTAAACTTTAGTTTGCGAAAGCAAACCAACAAGCTTCACCAACCTCGCAATCTTTGCAAAATCCGCAGTCTGAACACACCGAGCATACTCAACCGTGCTCCCAAAAGGGCAGCGACGAGTATACGCAAACTCCCGCTTAAACCGAGGATGCGCGCATTTAGCAAAAGCCTCTTTCAATAGCACAAACTGAGAAGGCATCAGGCTTGCAAGCTTAATTTTGACGTAACGTTTACTGCCTAAAAGATGCAAATTGAAACCCAACTCTGAAAGCTTGTCAGCGACTGCGGAAACGCTTTTGACTGCTTGCTGCTCAGTAATTTTCCGCATCCCCGCTTTTTCAGCAAAAAGCGAATACTTCGCCATGACCGCGATCATCTCCACATAAGGCGTTCCAGCCAATGGTAGCGTTTCGCGTATTAGCTTGGCGCCTAAGCCTATGCTACGGTACTTCGCATGCACCACCACACGGGTTATCGTGCTCAATTTCTCGTTAAGCTCTTTCATACTCATTTTCGGGAGGACAAGCCTTCTTCCAAAACATGTTGGCGGCGGATAACTGTAAACGATTACTCCGCAGAGCTCTTCGCCTCTTCTTAGGCAGAAGATTTTGCGAGGCGCAGCTATCTTATGGCTGCGGTAATGGAAGCATGCGAGCCTATGCCAATCTTCGGTTGTGCCTTCAACTATTCGCATTTCTTTCATGAGAGTGCATTCTTTGGCTGGCTTGTTTGGGTAGTAATTGACGGCTATTTCTTTTCCGAAGCGTTTGTGGATGTGCACTGAAGGTGCGAGGTCTTCTGCTAAGTCGGTGTGGGTTGTTGTTGCTAAAACCGCCTTGCCTTGTTGTCTAGCAAGCTTCTGAAGGTTGTAGGCCACAATTTTGGCTGTGTCGCGGTTTTATTCCCAAGAATGGTGCTCCGGCCGAGCGCTCCCTTCTAAAGTGTAACGTCCTTCCTCTGTCTGGTTTTTCATGTTTTCAAGTTTACTCAAATCTTCCGACATAATATTTCTCCCCCGCCTACCCCAATAGCAAGTTAACTTAAAAATATTTTGGCAAAGATCCTCTAAAAACAAACAGAATTATAAAAGACTTGGCTATTGCCCGTCGGTAACGCGTTATTCTCTGTGGGTAGTCGTATATCTCGTTCAAGTTTTCCCCTATAGGGGAAGGGTTGTGGATGTTAAAAGGCGGAGAAAAGGGCACTAGACCTTTGAGGTAAGCGCCCAGGCCGGGATTTGAACCCGGGTCTAGCGGGCGACAGCCGCTTATACTAGACCGGACTATACTACCTGGGCTATCCAATGCCTAAGCGCGAAATGGATAATGCAGATTTTGCTTATTTAAGCTTATCTTGATAACCCTCATTTGTTATGGAATAAAATAGGGTATAAAATATGCTTGAGCCAGCCGACCGCGCGCGCCTTCATATTTGGCGCATATTAGCCAATCAATGCAGAAAACAGTAGAGGGGTCTCTTCCGAGCAGCGAAAACCAGCTGACACTTGCCATATATTATAAACCAGAGGAAAGCAAAGCCTACCTCGGTATTCAAAGCCTATAAAGGCATGCAGCATTCACCTATTTCCTTAAAACGCTGCAAACAGTTAACTGCTACAGCAAGAAGGTTGCTGTTTAAGCCTCAAAGATATATATTTGTAGTGCAGATTCGTTAGTTTGAATGGAGGTTTAAATGTGTCTGTAGCGCAAAGAAAATTTTTCGCCGAAGTTGCTGCGCTGGCGGATAAAACGGTAAGTGTAGTAACCACTACAGGGAAAACGTTTACGGGCACGCTTATTGGCATTAACCCGGACACTCTGAGCCTTTGCATCGCTGAAGCGAAGGATGAAACTGGACAAACCTATCACCGCGTTTTCCTAAACGGTAACGTCGTTGCCCAACTATCAAGCACCGAGAAACCCTTCGACTTAAAAGCCCTAGCCGCCCGCCTTGAAAAGGTTTTTCCGACAATGGTTAAGCTTTATGAGGATAAAGGTTTCATCTGGGTCATGGACAAAATCAAGCTAACCGAAAAAGGCGTTGTAGAAGGCTCAGGACCAGCGGCTGAACGAGTGCAAAGAGTTTACGACCAATTTATCAGCGAAACAAAGGCTAAATAAACCAGCGCATCTGCTGCTCCTCTTTCTTCTTTTCTTCAACAATATTTCTAATCAAACCAAAGGGCTCCAGCATTTTCTTCGTCTGCTCCAATGCAGAATCCAACCTTGATAAGTCAAGATTCAAGTTCAGATACTTGCTTAAGGCGGTTAACGCATACCGCGTGGCGTTCACATCTGGATACAAACCAGGCGTATCCACCAGAAGCGCAAAACCTCTCAAATTTCTAATCCTACCCAAGCCTATGAGCAAACCAGCAATGCCGAATATGTGGCCAACCATTATCTTAGTTCCCAAATCCAACGCCTCCTTAAGCGTTTCACCGTCCGTGGCTGCAGTATAAAGTCCTGGAACAGACTGAACTTCATCTTTCTTATAGCCGCCGATGGAAATGACGAAGCGGCAGCCCAGTTCCTGTGCTATATCCAGTATTTTGCCGCATAACTCGTATTGCCCAAACGTAGTCAGCGCCTGCGTGTTACCATACCATATGATTAAGTCGCGCCCGCCATCTTCACGCTTATAATAATAAAGCTCGCTTATGGGTGAGCGGACACCACCTGCTTCGGTTGTCACCGCAAGGTCTTGAAAAGATGCGGAAACCACTTGAGCGAACCGTTTAGCCTTCAGTTCATTAATAAGGTGCAGGCAGGCAATATTAGCAACGAAGCCAATTCCTGGCAACCCCTCGATCAGTATGGGATCGTTGAGTTTCGGCATTTCGCTGAATTCAATAGTGCAAACCATGATCTAGCGCCTTCACTTGGCTGTGTATTAGAGAAAACAAGCGAATATAAGGATGCCTCATCTAAACTGATGGCGCACTTGTTGGCACGCTGAGCCTAACCTTTTTTATCTGAAAGTCGCAAGAAGACCTCCACGCGAAAACATGAGGATAAATTGCGATTAAGCTTAAATATATTAAAATGCTGTTTCAAGTTTGCTATGAAGCTGACTATCCAAGCAGGTATCGTGGAACTGACTCGAAGAAAAAAATGGCTGTTGGATAGGGAATACTCTAACCTTCAGCGTTTTCTCAGGGAAGCTAAGACTGCTCCACTGTATTCAGCGAATAAACAGCAAGCCTTAAGATACTACAGGAAAATAAAGCAAAGAGAATATCCTCTTAGTCTGAGAAAAGATTTAATAAACCTCAAGAGGGCTAAGGCATTTTGGTTCTTGAAGGTTCCAGTATATGGCGTAAGAGGCGGAATCAAAGTTCCTGTTAAGCCTCACAGGGAGTTTCCAGAGAAGGCGGAACTTTGCGAGAGCAAAATAGTTAAGAGAAAAGACCGCTACATTGCAATGTTGACCTTCGAGTTTTCAGCCCCACTCATTCGTGACTGCTCCTCTATTCTTGCCGTGGATTTGGGTGAGCGTTTTGCTGACACTGCGGTGCATTGGCAGAATGGAACGGTAATGAAAACCCTTTTCCTTGGCAGGGAAATTAGAGGAGTGAGACGCCATTACGCGTGGCTCCGCAGAAGACTTCAGGAGAGAGGTCTAACCCAAGTTGTAAAAAGAGTTGGAAGCAAGGAGAGAAGGGTGGTTGGCGCCATCCTTCATCGAGCCAGCAAAAGGATAGTCAGCCTCGCCTTTGCAACCAACTCTTACATAGTCTTGGGAGACCTCACGGGGATTAGACGGCGAGCGAACGGTAAAGGCAAACGTTTCAATCGCATAGTAAGCAATATGCCCTTCTATTGCCTAACAAAAATGATTGAGTATAAGGCTATGTTGGCAGGTGTTCCAGTAGTAACTACAAGCGAAGCCTATACAAGCCAAACATGCCACGTCTGTGGATGTGAGGGAAAACGTAAAACTCAGGGGCTATTCCTTTGTCCTCACTGTGGAGAATACAACGCTGACCTAAACGGAGCCATCAATATAGCTAAAAAATTTGAGAGGTGGACGGGCTATATGCCCATCCACGGGGCTGCTGTGAACCAGCCCATAACCAGCCCAAGCTGGAAGCCCTTTGCGACAGCGAAGGGTAGTTCACAAGCCTGCAATAGTGATTGTGTAGGTTCACAATGAGCTTCGAAGTTAAAGACAAGGACTTGCTTGCGAGAATCGGTAGGTTGAAGACTAAAAGCGGCACGGTGGAGACTCCGCTTCTTTTTCCCGTGATAAACCCTAACATCCAGCTTGTTTCGCCGAGGAAGCTTAAGGAAACCTTCGGCTTCGAAGCCGTTATAACAAACGCGTATATCCTCAAAAAACGCTTTCAGAACAAGCCAATTGAGCTGGGCCTACACAAATTTTTGGATTTCAACGGCTCCGTCATGACGGATTCAGGTGCCTACCAAATCCTCGTTTATGGTAATGTGGAAGTAAGCCAAGCGGAAATTGTGGAGTATCAGGAGCGCATAGGCAGCGACATAGCCACGATACTGGATATTCCCACTGGATGGCGAATAACAAAGAACCAAGCCGAAAAAACAGTGGAGGAGACGCTGCAGCGCGCCAAAATCTTTTTCCAAACAAAAACACGCGAGGACATACTCTGGGTCGGGCCGGTTCAAGGCGGCCGCCATCTAGACTTGGTCGCAAAATCCGCTATTGAAATGGGCAAGCTGCCATTCCATGTGCATGCGCTTGGAAGCCCCACTGAGGTCATGGAAAACTACCGTTTTGACGTGCTAGTCGACATGATCCTGACGGCAAAGCAGCATTTGCCCCTTGAGCGCCCTCTCCATCTCTTCGGCGCCGGGCACCCGATGATGTTCGCTTTAGCCGTAGCCTTAGGCTGCGACCTTTTCGACTCCGCCGCCTACGCCCTCTACGCCAGAGAAAACCGCTACATGACCGAAAACGGCACATGGCGACTTGACGAACTCGATTTTTTCCCTTGCCAGTGCCCAAAATGCACAAGTGCAACGCCTAAGGCAGTTCTCGAAATGCCCGAAGCGGATAGGGCTGCTTTCTTGGCAGAGCATAATCTCTACGTCTGCCAAGCCGAATTAAAACGCATAAAACAAGCTATAAGAGATGGCCGCCTCTGGGAGCATCTGGAAATGCGCGCACACACGCATCCAGCGCTTCTCACTGCGCTGAAGAAGCTGAAGAACTACACGGACTTTATCGCGGCACATAGTCCCTCTGTGAAGCGCAGCGGCCTCTTCTTTTTCAGCTCCCTCAGCATCATAAGGCCAGAAGTTACTAATTATCGAAATCGCCTTTTCGAACGCTATTCTCCACCTGAAACTGCACGAGTGCTTCTGCTTTCGCCTCAAACCCGCAAGAAACCATTTCACAAAACACCAGAATACGCCAAGATAAGAAAAGCGCTTCAGAATATAGGCAAAGCCCTCTCCAGCAGGGTGCATGTTTGCTTCTACGCGGCGCCTTTCGGAGTGGTTCCGCTGGAGCTAGACGAGGTTTACCCGCTGTCCCAGCATGAAGTAGCCCTGCCACTCGACAAAGAGACAATTGAATACGTGGCAAAACAACTATCAGAGTACATTACGAAGACCAGCTATGAGTCAGTAGTGCTTCTTGATGACCCGCAGCAATGGGACAGCAAAGTTAAGAAGTACTGCGGTCGCTCATGTCTAAAGAAAGGCATCAAGTTTGAGCATGTAAACATCCGCGCTGAAGGAAGCAAAAACATTTTAACTCGTTTAGAGATGATTCTGCGCAAACATTTGAGCGAATAACCTTGATACGCGCCGATCTGCACATCCACACCACCTATTCATATGACTCGTCAATCACGCCTAAGGCTCTCGTAGAAACGCTTGTGGCACACAACTCCGTGAAAGTCGCAGCCGTAACTGATCATGACAGCGTTGAAGGCCTAAGCATAACGCTGAAGCTTGCAGCGGCTTATCCAGACATACTAATTATCCCAGGCGTGGAAATTAGCACCAGCGAAGGCGACACGCTAATTTTAGGCACAACAGAGCTGCCGCCCAAGCCTTGGACCGTGGAGAGCATCATTGACTTTGCCCGTGAAAGAGGTTGCGTCTCCATAGCTGCACATCCTTACCGCGAATACGGCATGGGCGACTTGGCACGAAATTACAAGTTTGACGCTGTGGAAGTGCTTAACGGCGCATCGTCTCCGCTGGCTAACAGGCGAGCTCATGAATTAGCTAAGCTAATGGGTGTGCCTGGTGTAGCAGGCACCGACTCGCATCAACCAGCCGAATTATGCAATGTGTACACGGAGATCCAGGCAAGCTTGGATGTTGACGACGTTCTGAAAGCGATAAAGAAGGGTTTGGTAGCCACGTATCCAAAATTAGGTTATTCAAGTTTCTGAATAAACTTATAAACTTCTTATCGAGGCCTTTCTTGAGATTACAGATTATGCAAGCTTTGGCAGGAAAACTGCAGTGTGCAACGAAATTGTAATGTTTAAGAAGGTACAATATGATAATATAGTGAGAATTTGCCAAGCATATTATTGTTGCGTGAAACCTGCAAGTTCAGAGTTAAACCTGACGCGAAACAGGTAATCATACTTGAGGAACTGTTCAATAGCTACACTGAAATGGTTAAAGAATGTTTAAAACGTGTCATCTCTTTAGGCATTTCTTCAAGAAAGAGACTTCACGAAGTAATATACAAAGAATTAAGAGTAAAGTATTCAGCTTATCCCTCACATTATATTTATACGGCTATAACACAGACTCTGGCAATATTCAAGTCTTATAGGCGGCTTTATAGAAAGAAAAAGAGCGTTAGCCTTCCAAGAGTTGAGAACCTAAACAGCATTCTCCTAGATGATACACATTTATTCTGGTTTAACTGGGGGCGCCTAAAGCTAGCTACGCATAGAGGTAATGTTGTGTTACCTTTCGATGTTCATGTACACTCAAAGAAGTTTAGGGATTGGCAGGTTAAGGGCTCAAGACTTGTGCGGAAAGGCAGTGACTTCTTCCTGCATGCAACCTTCAAGAAGGCGGTTGAGGAGCGCAAGTCTGAAGGCGTGGTAGGCATTGACATCAATGAAAAGAGCATAGACTTGGCAGTAGTTAGGCCTGACAAGGTAAGGTTCATCAAGATAGACGTAAGCGAGGCAAAATACATCAGAGACCGATACTTCAAGAAAAGAAGACGCATCCAACGTAAGACATCTGGGCAAAAGAAAGCTGAGCTTTTAGCAAAATATTCTGGAAGGGAGAAGAGGCGAGTAAACGAGGTGCTCCAGAAAGCTTCAAGGTTTATAGCCAACGTAATCGCGGAGGAGAACGTTACACCTGTAATGGAGGTGCTTACCAACATCAGAGAAAGGATACGATGTAACCGGAGCTTAAATAGAAGGCTACATAGCTTGCCTTTCAGGAGGATTCAGTTCTGCGTTTCATACAAATCGATGGAACAAGGCCTAAAACCAGAACATGTTAAAGCTAACAACACGTCTAGAACGTGCCCGATATGTGGTGAATTTAATAAGCCGAATGGACACGTTTTCAAATGCAAGAAATGTAGGTTCTACGCGGATAGGCACTTAGTTGCTGCTTGGAACATAGCCATGAAACTTCCGATGTGCCGTCCTTTACCGTTGGCGGCGAAAGTCTTCAATGAACCTCAAGTAATAGAGGTGAGAGGAAAGGGATGAAAATCTATGAATCCCACAACGGTCAATACATTTTTAAAATAGCACGACAGTTTCATGATTACTTGAAAAACTTTAAACGAAAAAGGATTGGTTTGGTTGCAGATTGGATTTCTCGGCGGAACCCGCGAAGTTGGAAGAATAGGTATTGCTGTTAAGTCTAAGAAAACTCAGGTTCTACTAGACTACGGTGTAATGCTTGACCACGAGCCAGGCTTCCCCATGCATGTGCCTCCTAAAGAGGTGGACGCGCTGATTCTTACGCATAGCCACCTTGATCACTCAGGCGCACTTCCACTCTTTTACATTCAAAATAAAATCCCCTTATACACAAATAGGCTTAACTTAGACTTAACGCAGATCCTAATTCAAGATTTCATCAAGCTCTCTGGCTACTATCTTCCCTTTGAATACTTGGAATTAAAAGCCATGATGCAATGTAATAGGCATTTGGATTTTGGTGTTGAGGAAAAAGTAGGTGATATTCACTTTCAGCTTTTTAACGCTGGGCACACGCCGGGAAGCGCCCAAGTGCTGATTAATGCGGAAGGCAAAAGGCTGCTTTATACTGGCGACTTCAACATTGTTGACAGCAAGCTCTTGGCCGGCGCCACCATGGACTACGGCGATTTGGACGCTGTAATTATTGAAAGCACCTACGCAAACGAGGATCATGAGGACCGTGCGGCGCTGGAGAAGCGTTTTGTGGAATCAGCCATAGACGTGGTGGAGCGTGGTGGCACCGTTTTTGTTCCTGCATTCGGTGTTGGAAGATCGCAAGAAATCGCTTGCGTTTTGACTGCGCACCATTTTGAGTACCCCGTCTTCCTGGATGGCATGGCCCGGGAGGCAAGCAGAATAATAATGGATCATAAAGAGTTCCTAAGAGACCCTAAGCTGTTTATGAATGCTATGCACTCGGTTGAGTGGGTGGATGGCTGGCGCGACCGCCGAAAAGCCGTTAAAACCCCCGGCGTAATTATCTCAACTGCTGGTATGCTTAAGGGCGGGCCTGCGACCTTTTACATATCAAAAATTGGGAAGAAAGCCAGCAACGCCATCTTTCTAGTCAGCTATCAGCTTCCTGGGACGCCAGGTAGGGAGCTTCTAGAAAAAGGTGTATGCACAATTGACGGTAAGGTGCGTAAAGTCAAAGCGCATTACGAGCACTTCGACTTCTCCTCCCACTGCGGCGCCAGTCAGCTTCGCGAAGCGTTGCGGCGGCTGGGCGGCAAACCTAAAGTTTTCGTCGTTCACGGCGAGGAGGGCAATTGTGAGCTTTTGGCGAATTGGGCTAAATCCGAGCTTGGCTTAGACGCCGTAGCACCACGGACAGGCGACATCTTCGAGGTTTAAGCTGTGCCATGAAAATTGGCATCTTGCCCATAGCAAATGTAGACTCGGCTATACTGGCGGAAATCAAAGAGAAGCTACCGCTCATTTTCCCCAACACTGCGTGCGTGATATTGAATGAGGTTCCTCTGAAAGCTGAATATTTCAACAGAAAACGCCAACAATACACTTCCCACGCCATTTTAACAGCAATTCAAAAATTCGCCGCTAAAAAGCCTGATTTGCACCGCGTGTTAGGCGTTGTAGACGCAGATCTTTTCGTTCCAGAGTTAAATTTTGTTTTCGGAGAAGCCCTCTGCCCGGGAAAAGCCGCGGTAATCTCGCTGTGGCGTCTAAGGCCTGAATTTTACGGCGGCGCGTCTGACATGACGCTTTTTTCCGCGCGGGCACTGAAAGAAGCGGTGCATGAGCTTGGGCACACTCTTGGTTTGAGACACTGCTCCCGCGCATCATGTGTTATGTACTTCTCCAATTCTATCCTCGATACTGACCGGAAGCAAAGCTTATTCTGTGAGCAATGCTACTTGCATGTTACAATAGGTATCTCACAATTGGAGTGAAACGCGTTGACTGAACGATTTAAGGCACAAACCATATATTTGTTGCCGGTACTGGCAAGCTTACTATTCAGCCTTAGCTGCGCTGCTCTCTTTCTCACGCGCCCAGTGCCGCCCATCACGGTTACGCCGTTCCCCGAGGAAACACCGGCAGGGCTCTTCGGCAATGCTGCCTACTTCGTTGTCCTCGTCGCCATAAGCGCCACCATCTTCTACGTCCTGCTTAAAAGGAGAAATCTGAAACTAATCACGTTTATCATAGCCTTAGCCTTAACAGCCGCAGCCCTGCTGCTATCCGTCATCTACTTGTCATTGCTTTTCGCCTTAGTTCCAAGCTTAGAGTTTCTGGTTTTGCCGCTTTCCATAGCCATAGCCGTCATCTTCGACCTAGCCGTTTTCCGCTTAGGCGACAAGGCACGTAACATCGCAGTCATCTGCCTAGGCGGAGCGCTAGGAGCATTCTTCGGAAACTACGTTCCCTTCTTAAGCGCAACACTGATTCTCCTCTTCTTAGCAGTTTACGACATCTTCGCGGTTTACTATGGCCCAGTTGGCAAAATAGCTCACTTAGGCCTTGAAAAGCTTCACGGCTTAAGCTACTCCTTCAAGGACATGCAGATGGGCCTAGGCGACCTCGTCTTTTACTCCATGCTCTCGGCAAGCATGCTCTTCAATTTCGGCTTACTCTCCAGCATAAGCTCGCTGGCCGGCATCTTGGCCGGAGCCTACCTAACGCTCGTAATGCTCGAGAAAAAAGGAATGTTTCCAGGCCTCCCCTTCCCGATACTTTTCGGACTCATCGGCGGCTTGCTTGCATCACTTTTGTTGTAGCCATATCCAAACAAGCCCTGTAAACAACGATTGTTAGAGAAAGCATATTTTATTAATTTTAGCTAAGAAACTTGCGTGTTTTAATCGTTGGATGAATGGCATAACCTTTTAATTAGATTGAAAGTCAACTGAAAGTTAGATGTCCCATGCAGAAGGATGTTCAACTGACGGTTGTGGGAAAAGTTTTCAAACCAAACAAACAGAAAGTTTTAGCCTTAAACAGGTGTCTTAACGAATACTTTAAGCCTGTTCGATGGTATTTGGATTTTAACTCTACATCAAAGATATTTTTGCATAGCAACAGATACAAGGAAGCAAAAAGGAAGTTTAAACTTAACACAGCGTTAATCCAGACAGCAAGGGACAAAGCCATTGAAACATTAAAGTCTTTTAAAGAAAATAGGAAGGAGAAAAGCGTTTTATGGCTTAAACAAATTTCCATTAGATTCGATAGAAGATCCTACAGCTTCTCTAAAACAACCAATGCTTTAACACCATATTGGTTGACGTTAAGCCTAAACAAAAGAGAAAAGGTATCTTTGCCGATAATGTTTGGAGAAAAGCAGAGGCTGAGAATAGAGGAGGCTTTCAGAAGCGAGTGGCAATTTACAACTGTTGAAATGGTTAAGCGCGAAGGCGTTTGGTATACGCATTTAGTTCTTAAGAGAACGATTAAAGTTGAAGATAGTCCAGAAACGGTAATAGCGATAGATCGAGGCGAAAGAAGTCTAGCAGTGGCAGTTGCAATATTAAAAAGCGACCAGAACAAACCCGTGAAAGGACAGTTTTGGAGAGGCTCAGAAATAAAAAAGATTAGAGGTTTATATAACCACATTAGAAGAAGGCTTGGAGAAAAGAAGCTTCTAAAGAAAATTAAGGCCCTTAAGGGCAAGGAGAAACGAAAAGTCAATCAACAACTTCACATAATAGCAAATCAGATAGTATCCTATGCTATGCAATTTCCAAAGCCAATCATAGTGATGGAAAAGTTAAATGAAATTAGAAGAAACTTTAACAAATCTAAGAACCTTAATAGAAGATTTCATAGTCTTCCCTTCAGAAAACTTCAAACCTACCTTGAATACAAAGCTAATCTCAAAGGAATAGCAGTTAGATATGTAGAAGCTAAAGATACTTCAAGAACCTGCCATAGATGTGGGCATGTTGCCCAAGTCAAAGGAAGAGCCTTCAAATGCCAGAAGTGTGGAATGCTCTACAACAGGGATTTAAATGCATGTGTGAACATAGCCCATGCCTTAATGAGAGGTATGGGATGGGGGAGTGTGATACCCCTGAACTCTCAAGTGAGGCTAAATGCGAAAAGCCTTAGCTGAATGGGAGAATCCCGCAAGCATCAACCGTGGGAGTATCACGGCAAAGCTAAAAAGGCAAGCATACCTACCACGCTACGAAAAAACTATAGTTTGGAGGGAAGCGTGTTTGCTTGACGCCAAAAAATTCATTGAAAACTCATTAAAGGAAATTCGGAAAATGGTCGGAGACCGCAAGGTGATTTCCGCCTGTTCAGGCGGTGTTGACAGCACTGTGACCACGGTTTTGGTGCATAGGGCAGTTGGAGACAAACTGCTGGCCGTCTTTATAGATGACGGCTTAAGACGCGAAGGCGAACCAGAATTTGTCGTGAAAACACTCAAGGGTTTGGGCATCAAAACCCGATACATCGATGCTAAAGCCGAATTTTTCGCCGCATTGAAAGGGAAAACGGACGCTGAAGAAAAGCGGAAAGCCTTCCGCGATACATTCTACAAAACCCTAGGCAAAGCCGCTAAGGAAGAAAAAGTTGAATTCATCGCGCAGGGCACCATCAAAGCTGATGTTGTGGAAACTGTTCAGGGAATAAAATCTCAGCATAACGTGCTGGAGCAGATAGGCATAAACCCCGAGATTTACGGCTACAAAATCCTTGAGCCGCTAAAAGAGCTTTTCAAGCCTGAAGTCCGCCAAGTAGCTCGCGAGCTAGGTCTGCCACCGGAAATCTCCGAGAGAATGCCCTTTCCAGGTCCAGCCTTGTCGCTGCGAGTTCTCGGCGAAGTAACTCCAGAAAGAGTCGCCGTCATCCGCAAAGCCACCCAAATTGTGGAAGAGGAAACCCGAAAGCTGAACACCTTCCAGAACTTCGCTGTGCTTCACAGTGACAAGGCGACTGGGATAAAGGGTGGTAAAAGAGTCTACGGAGACATAATCACCGTCAGAATTGTCGAGTCAACGGATGCCGTAACCGCCAAAGCTCATGAAGCGCCCTACACCGTGCTTAAGCGCATTGCCCAGCGGATAACAAGTGAAATTCCCAGCGTTGCCAGATGCCTCTACGACATAACGGACAAGCCGCCTGCAACTATAGAATTCGAGTAATCTCATATCAAAACATTTTCCTTTCATTTTTGCAGTGCTTGAAGTTGAAATAAAAAGGGGGAATTCTGTTTTGGCTTTAGATTAGGGTAGCGCCGATTATGGCTATGCCCAAGATTATCCCTATTATCACCGCTATTACTATCCAGATTAGTATCGCCACTATTGCTATCGCAAGCGCCCGCAACCAGCCCGTGTCAAAGAAATGCTTCACAAGCGCCAGCCAAATAAACAGCACAATCAAGGATGCAAGTAACCCTGAAAAGAAATACTGGAAGACACCGCCGATTACTGTTCCAAGAACTACAATCCAGATGGCATCAGTAAACTTTGCCTTATCTTTCCCCGCTAAGAGTCGCCCTGAAATCCACAGCACCGGCGACAGAATAATTATGTTAACTATCAAATGTATCAACAGCGCATCCAAATTAACTGCCATTTCTATCCCTTTACATCAGTTATCTGCCATTCTATTTAAAATCTTTTGAAATCTGCAATGCACTACTGAATAGTTATGAGTTCGATGCATCAAAGACGTTTCAATGCTACTCGTTACCTTTTTCCATTTCATCTATTGAAATGGCTACTTTACATTTCTGTAGCAAATCTGTATCTTGTGTTACGAGTTTTAGCACATGTTTTTCTGCGATGTATGCATATGAGGCATCATAGAAAGTTTTCTTTCCAAAGCTATCGCCAGCACATCGGCGATGGAATCGAACCCCATTTTTCGAAGAGGTTGTATTACTTCAGAGAAAATAGTTGCTACCCTTATGGGATTCTTGAGTTTCCTCCGTAGAGCTTCTCTATATAAAACATTTCCAATCTCATATTCGGTGAGAACGCTTATGGAGCACTCATCTATGTTAAAAGGTTTGCCGGAGATAAGTAAAGGATAAAGTGCTGATGTATCTATCAGATATTTACATTTCACTTCTCGTTGCTTTGACATCCTCTGCCCACTCTTTAGGAGTAATATCCATTAACTCCTTGAGTTCTTCCGCGATTTTCTGTGCTTTTGCTTTCCTTTCAGAAACAAGTTCTTCAAGAGTTTTTTCCACCGCTGACTTTAGGTCGATGCCTAATTTTTCAGCTTCTTGCTTCAGACTTTTTTTTATTCTTACTGATAACACTTCAGTCATAATTCTGTCCTCAGTATACACATCAACTAAAATGTATACAAACGCATAATATAAGATGTATGGTTATCTATGTGTCTATCTAGAAAAATGCAATAATTAGTTAGCCCAGACCATGCCCTCAGATCAAAAGCCGAATCTGCCTTTCTTGTGCTTAACTTCTTCGTTGAATTCTTCTGCCAACTGCTCTAGCAACGCGCGTTGCCTCGGCGTTAGCCTTTCTGGAACGGTGATTCCAACACGCACTATAAGGTCGCCTCTA
The DNA here is from genome assembly GCA_026014545.1 of Candidatus Bathyarchaeota archaeon. GTDB lineage: Archaea > Thermoproteota > Bathyarchaeia > Bathyarchaeales > Bathycorpusculaceae > JAOAIV01. The sequence goes on along the minus strand of JAOZIH010000001.1, from coordinate 305,456 downwards.
CCGTAGCCCCTAAAGCGCGGCATCCCCTTGCCTTTCAAGCGAATAATCTCGCCAGGCTGCGTGCCAGGCCGTATGTGCACCGTGGTCGGCCCATCTAAGGTGGGGACTGTGACTTCTGCGCCGAGAGCTGCCTGCGGATAACCAATAGTCAGCACATACCACAAGTCGTCTCCTTCCCGCATGAACAGCTTGTGCGGTGCAATGTGGACGAGCACGTAGAGGTCGCCTGGTTCTCCGCCGTTAGGCGCCATTTCACCTTCGCCTCGAAGCCTAAGCTGATAGCCTTCGTCTATGCCCGCTGGGATTCTCACGCTTATCTTTCGACGCTTCTTAACAAGCCCTGTGCCGTGGCAGTTCTTGCAAGGTGAATCTATTATCATGCCTTTTCCATGGCATGTGTTGCATGGCGTAACTTGCACGTACATGGCAAAGCTGCTTCTTCGTGTGTGCTGCACTTTTCCGGTGCCATTGCAGGTTGGGCATGTGCGTGGCGTCGTGCCTGGGCTTGCGCCTGAACCGCCGCAGACATCGCATTTCTCGGTTCTTGGCACCAAAATTTCCTTCTCTGTGCCTTTCGCCGCTTCTTCCAGCGTTATCTCCAGCTCGTAGACAAGGTCTTCTCCGCGATTGATTCTCTCTCCAAAGCCGCCTTCGCCAAATCCGCCGAAGAAGGTGCGGAAGAAGTCGCCGAAGCCGAAGCCTAAGTCGCGGAATATGGACTCGAAGTCTACGCCGCGGAAGATGTCTTCTGTTGTGTAGCGCTGGTCAAATCCCGCGTGGCCAAGAAGGTCATACTGCCGTCTTTTCTCGTCGTCGGACAAAACCGCATAAGCCTCGGAGATTTCCTTGAACTTTTCCTCGGCATCAGGCGACTTGTTCCTGTCTGGATGATATTGCATCGCCAGTTTCCTGTAGGCATCCTTAATCTCCTCTTTAGTAGCGTTTCTGGAAACGCCGAGAATCTCGTAGTAATCTCTTTTTTCCGGCATCGCGCTTTACCGCTAAATTCGAAATGTAGCATGTTGCCGAAAACTGTTTCGGCGGCTACTTCACCTTGTAATCCTTGGAGTCCACAACTTTGCTCTTGTCCGCTGAGCCTGCTGCGCCTTCAGCGCCCGCGCCCGCTTGTCCCGGCTGGCCTTTCTGCTTGGCGTATTCGGCTGCTGCCTGCTGATAAATAACTGTGCCAACTTCTTGAAGCACCTTCTGCAGCTCCTCTGTCTTGGCTTTTACCTTTGCCATGTCATTGCTGGCTAAGGCGTCTTTCAACGCTGTTACGGCCGCGTCTATTCTGCCTATCTGCTCCTGCGTCAGTTTGTCTGCTAAGTCTTTCTTGGTTTTCTCCGCCGTGTAAAGGAGGCTGTCAGCGTTGTTCCGCAATTCAGCTTCTTCACGCTTCTTCCGGTCCTGCTCAGCGAACTGCTCTGCCTCTTTGATGAGGCGTTCCTTCTCCTCTTTAGACAGCTTCGTGGACGCTGTAATTGTGATTTTGGCTTCTTTTCCAGTTCCCAAGTCCTTTGCAGTTACGTTAAGTATGCCGTTCGCGTCAATGTCGAAGGTAACTTCTATCTGTGGTACACCTCTGGGCGCCGGCGGGATACCTGTCAAATGGAACATTCCAAGTGATACGTTGTCCGCCGCCATCGCCCGCTCGCCCTGCAGCACATGAATTGTAACCGCGGTTTGGAAGTCCGCTGCGGTAGTGAAAATTTGGCTGCGCCTTGTTGGTATGGTCGTGTTTCGTTCAATTATTTTCGTGAACACGCCGCCCAGCGTCTCCACACCCAACGAAAGCGGCGTAACATCCAGCAAGAGCAGATCGGTTACTTCGCCGGTGATTACTGCACCTTGTATTGCTGCGCCGACGGCGACACATTCCATTGGGTCAACACCGCGCTCCACAGGCTTGCCCATTATCTGCTCCACAAACCGCTGCACAAGGGGCATCCGCGTCATGCCGCCGATAAGAATTATTTTGTCGATGTCTTTTGGCGTTAGCTTGGCGTCCTCCAGTGCCTTCATAATTGTTCTGCCCGTCTTCTCGATTACGGGCTGTGCTAAGGCTTCCAGTTTGGCGCGAGTAAGCGTCAGATGCAAGTGCTTGGGTCCTGTGCTGTCTGAGGCGATGAATGGCAAATCAATATCCGTGCTCATAAGCGTGGATAATTCAATCTTCGCCTTTTCTGCGGCTTCCTTCAGCCTCGTCATAGCCATCTTATCGCCAGCTAAGTCAATGCTTGTTTGCCGCTTGAATTCCTCGATGATGTAGTCCATGATGGCTCTGTCCACGTCCATGCCGCCGATTTGCGTGTCTCCGCTTGTGCTGAGCACTTGGAAAACGCCTTTGCCGAAATCCATTACGGTAACATCATGTGTTCCGCCGCCGAAGCTGAAAACCAAAATCTTCATTTCCTTATCCAGCTTGTCCACGCCATAGGCGAGGCATGCCGCAGTAGGCTCATTAAGAATGCGCATAACCTCGAAGCCCGCGATTTCGCCCGCGTCTTTTGTGGCTTGCCGCTGGTTATCGTCGAAGTGCGCTGGAACAGTGATGACTGCCTTGCGTATCGGCGTGCCCAGATATGTTTCCGCGTCCCGTTTGATCTTCTGCAATATAAACGCGGAAATCTGCTGCGGCGTATACTCCTTTCCGAAAACATTCACTTTATAATTGGTTCCCATCTTCCGCTTTATTTCAAAAATTGTTCCTTCTGGATTAGCAGCTGCTTGCCGCTTTGCTGGTTCACCGACAAGCAACTGCCCATCTTTTGTGAAGGCAACCACTGACGGAAACATTTTCCCCGCCATGGTTGGGCCTTCAGCGCTTGGAATAACGATTGCTCGGCCGCCTTCGAAAATAGCGGCCGCTGAGTTTGTAGTGCCTAAGTCAATACCTAATACTTTTTCAGTTGATTTGGTGCTGCTCATGTTTATCAGCCTCCTTTTTGTGATTTAGGTGACTTTGAAACTTTAACGATGCTGGGTCTGATCACTTTTCCCTTCATTCTATAGCCTCTTCTTACCTCTTCAATCACAACATTCTCTTCAACATCATCTTGCTCTACCGTGGCAACAACTTGATGGCAAGAGGGATCGAAAGCTTTGCCCTTCTCGCACTCTATAGGGGAAACGCCTTCTTGCTCAAGAACTTTTCTCAACTTCTTAAGCGTCATCTGCACGCCCTCAATAAGCGGCTTCGCTGAATTGGCCGACTGCGCTGTTTTAAGCGCCATTTCCAGCTCGTCCTGAACATCTAATAACTGAACAACAAGGCGTTCTGTGCAGTAATTTTTAACCTCCTCGATTTGTCGGTCAACACGCTTCTTAAGATTTTCAAAGTCTGCTTGCAAATACTTGAGCCGTGTTAAATACTCCTCTGAACGCTTCTTCTCCGTCTCCAAGAGTTTTTGAAGATCCGCTGTCTGCTCTTTAGATTCATCCGCCATCAAAGCCGCCCCCGCTGTTAAATTTCCTAGAAAAGATTAGCTTTTTACAGACAGAAATATAAGTTTCGCTCATTTTTAAACGTAAAATGCCACATTCTCTCTTCCAAATATTTCGTTTTCAATTTTTAATTCTTTGACCCTAACTCATGAAGTGTCTTGCCATATACTTCTAGGTCGATTCTAAATCCTGCTTTCAAAAGATCCTCAATGATCTTGGTTGCCTCGTTTTTTGTTATTACTCTTTGTTTGCAGGCTTGGATTACGACGCTGCATGTTCCAGTTGGCGTTACGTTAAGCATTTTTGATGCTTGTCTTGCTGCTTTATCGTCGACTATAAAGTATTTTGCTTTGAGCTGTTTGCATAATTTGAGGGCTTCTCTTTCTCCTAAACCAAGTTTCGTGTTTGTGTCTAAGAAGTGATATTCCCTGTTTATCTCCGGTTTTATCTGTTCCTTAATAAGCCAGTTTCCAACGGCTTTTTCAATGATGTAAGCGTCACTTATATTGAGCGCTTTGCCTCGGCTTACCGTTTCTTCAAAAACCGCGTTAGGAATATAAACTTCCCCGAAGACTTCTCTGAGGATGTTTAACCTTCCTATTTTCGCTAAATAAATGAGGGGTGTTGAGTTTGAAACGACGATGTACTGTTTATTTTTGCTCAAGCGCCTTCAAATCTTCTTCTAAATCATCAGCGCTGTACTGAAGGTTAACTTTCTTTTGCGCTAGCAAGTCAATAATTTCCCAGATTGATATTTCAGCGATTTCAGCCGCCCTTGAAAGGGTTATCTGGCCATCTCTATACATTTCCAAAGCTTTCTTGAGTTTCCATTCACGCGCGTAGTGCTCTACAGCCTTCTCAAGAATAGTTGACTTATCTACTTTTTCTTCCTTAGCTATTTCCTCTACAAGTCTAGCTTTTTCTTTTGGTAACCTTGCAGACACAACTTCAGTCATTTCAACTAAACCGCCGTATACAATATAAAACGATGTTTACACATTTAAACCTTGCCGCATATTAAAACTTGTAGAAAAGCTATCCCCCTGGCTTCTAAGTCATATTCCCACAAAATACCACAATAGAACAGAGCCTGCATTTTATCTTTACCTCGCAAGAAGACCCCGTCCGAAGGGGCGGGGATGAATTGTTGTAAGACTTAAATTTTTCAAACCATTAGTCAAAGTTTGCTATGAGGTTGACTATCCAAGCGGGCGTTGTTGGGCTGACTCGAAGGAAAAAAGAGTTGTTGGATAGGGAATACTCTAACCTTCAGAAGTTTCTTAGGGGAGACAAGACTGTTCCGTTGTATTCGGCGAATAAGCACCAAGCTCTTAGATACTATCGAAGAGTTAAGCATAAAGAGTATCCTCTTAGCTTGAGAAACGACTTAATTAACCTTAGGAGGGCTAAGGCATTTTGGTTTTTGAAGATTCCAGTCTATGGCGTAAGGGGAGGAATTAAGGTTCCAGTCAAACCTCACAGAGAGTTTCCAGAAAACGCTAAACTATGCGAAAGCAAAATAGTTAAGAGAAAAGACCGCTACATTGCCATGTTAACCTTCGAGTTTCCAGCTCCGCCCGTGCGAGAATGCTTCTCTATTCTAAGCGTGGATTTGGGCGAGCGCTTCGTTGCCACTGCGGTGCTTTGGCAGAATGGAAGCGTGATGAAAGCCCTATTCTACGGTAAGGAAATTAGGGGAGTAAGGCGCCATTATGCATGGCTCCGTAGAAGGCTTCAAGAGAGAGGTCTAACTCAAGTCGTGAAGAGAGTTGGAGGCAAGGAAAGAAGGATGGTTAACGTCATCCTCCACCGAGTCAGTAAAAGGATAGTCAACCTCGCCCTTGCAACCAACTCTTACATAGTTTTGGGAGACCTCAAGGGAATAAGGCAGCGAGTTAACGGCAAAGGTAAACGCCTAAACAGAATAGTCAGCAATATGCCGTATTATCGCCTAACGAAAATGATAGAGTATAAAGCTATGCTTGTGGGGATTCCAGTCATAACCACAAGCGAAGCCTATACTTCAATAACGTGTCATGTCTGCGGGTGTGAGGGGAAACGCGAAACTCAGGGCTTGTTTGTCTGCGCTCACTGCGGAGAATATAGCGCTGACCTAAACGGAGCCATCAATGTTGCTAAAAAATTTGAGAGGTGGATGAGCTATATGCCCATCCACGGGGCTGAACGTGTGAACCAGCCCATAACCAGCCTAAGCTGGAAGCCCCATCCGTAAGGGTGGGGTAGTTCACACACTCTTAAACGCTTAGTTGGAATTCTATGCTCTTTTGATTGATTAGGAAAAAGCTAAATTTACGGCAGCCATTAACTCTTAAATTAACCAGTACACTGATCCTTCTCGTTGAAGTTAAAAAAGGATTGTATTCAAGCGAAAAGGAGACAAGCAATTGCGTGGTAACTCACTAAGCATAAACATCGCTGGTCTACAACTCAAAAACCCTGTTATTTTGGCGTCTGGCATTCTCGGTTATACTTCTGCCTCTCTACAGAGCATCGCTGAAAATGGCGTTGGCGCCGTTGTAACAAAATCTATTGGGCTGAAGCCGCGTAGTGGATACTCAAATCCGACGGTGGTCCAAACGAAATGTGGGCTCATAAATGCCATGGGCCTGCCAAATCCTGGAATAGACGCTTACGCCAGCGAAATCCGACAAGCCAAGGCCCTTTTAACCGTGCCTCTTATCGTGAGCGTTTATGGTTTTTCGGCTGAGGAATACGCGGAAACAGCCCGCAGAGCCGTTGAGGCTGGTGCCGATGCTGTGGAGCTTAATGTTTCCTGTCCGCATGTTAAAGAAACAGGGGTAGAAATCGGGCAAAACCCTGAAGTTCTTGTTGAAGTTGTCAGAAAAGTCAAGGCTGTAGTGGGCAAGCCAGTTATTGTCAAACTTTCGCCAAATGTAACTGACATTGCCGAATTGGCTGAGGCTGCAGCAGATGCAGGCGCAGACGCCTTGACGGCAATAAATACTCTTCGCGCCATGGCCATAGACATTGAGACTGCCCGGCCGATTCTGAGCAATAAGCGTGGTGGGCTTTCAGGTCCAGCAATAAAACCCATAGCTTTACGATGCGTTTATGATCTCTACGAGAAGGTAAAAATTCCATTGATCGGCTGTGGCGGCATAACCGACTGGCGCGACGCTGTTGAATTCCTGCTTGCAGGTGCATCCGCCGTTCAAGTAGGCACCGCTGTTGCGCTAAAAAGCCCAGCCGTGTTTAAGGCTATTAATCGCGGCGTAAGCGCCTATTTAAGAAAGAAGAAACTTGAGAGTGTGAAGGATCTTGTCGGTCTTGCTCACCGCAGCTAACACTCTACGCGTTACACGCGTTTCCAGCGTCCGCGTTGAAAGTCCCACCGTTAAAACTTTCACCTTCAAGGATAAATTATGTGCAAAAGCTAGGCCAGGTCAGTTCATAATGATCTGGATACCAGGCGTAGACGAGATTCCGCTGAGCATCATGAATGTTGAAAAAGGCGAAGTTTCCGTTGCCGTCAAAGCAGTCGGCGAGGCAACATGTGCGTTGCATGGCATGAAAGTTGGAGATAAAGTTGGCGTGCGAGGGCCATTCGGTAGCTACTTCACAGAAACCCCTGGACGCGTTTTATTGGTCGGCGGCGGAACCGGTGTCGCACCGTTGTTATTCTTAGCCAAGAGACTGTCTGCAAGAGCTAAACGTTTAGCGCTTGTTATGGGTGCAAAAACAAAAAGCGAACTGCTATTTCTTGACCAGTTCACGGCCTTATGCACAGCGAAGAGCATGATAGCGGCAACGGAAGATGGTAGCTATGGCCTCAAATGCTTGGCAACCGAGCCTGTGGAAACATTGCTCAAAAAGGAAAATTTTGACATGATTTATGCTTGCGGGCCAGAGCCCATGGTACGCCAAATTTTCCTCATAGCAGAAAAGTATGTAATCCCAATAGAAGCCAGCCTTGAGCGGCTGATGCGCTGCGGCTTAGGCTTATGCGGAAGCTGCATGATAGGCAAATATCGCGTCTGCAAGGACGGGCCAGTTTTCAACGCTACGCAGCTGCGCGAGGTTAAAGATGAGCTTGGCGTTTCAAAACTTGATTTCGACGGCAAAAGAATCCGCTTTTAAGCTTACGTTTTCTTGTGAAGAGCGTTTGAGATTGCTTGCGTTTTCATTTTTGGTTAATTTAAAAATGGAAAAGGGTGCTTGTGCTTATAGCTCTTCTTCTGGGATACCCATTTTCTGTAGATAAGCGCTGACATACTTTGGGTTGGTGGCTAGCTCTTTGCTTCTTAAAAGTCTCCTGTCAAGTCGGTCTAATGCTACGCGGAATGATGACTCTACTCCATAGCCTTCGCTGGAGCTTACAAAGGCGCCCTTCACCGTTTTCAGATGCATGCGGCAGTGAATAAGCGGTATTCCCTTGTGGCTTGTGCCATGGGTTTTCATGTAGACGAATAGTGTTCCCGCTTCGAGTGCCTCTTGGTATTTGCGTGCGAAGGAGTCGAACTCCGCCATTATGAAGCCCTGCTGGTCGGGGTTTATGGCTATGCCTTTTACTCCGAACTGCATTGTAAGCTTCTTCTCCTCCGCCTCCATTTGGGATATGGGCTCGAGGAAGTCAAGTTTGGTTACTATGCCCACTATTTTTTCATTTTCTGTTACGACAAGGCATGCGATGTCGAAGTCGTGCATTTTCTTTTCAGCTTCTCTCAGCGTTGTTGACGGCGAAACAGTGATTACTGGCTTGCGCATTATGCCCTTTGCTGGCACGCGTATTATTGGCACTTTCTCACCTATGATTTCGCCGAGTGTCTGGCGGCGCTGCGGCATGAAAATATGCTCTATTATGTCTTGGATGCTTATGATTCCCGCGAGTTTTCCATCGTCGATTACTGGGACATGCGAAATTCCCTGTTCCCTCATCAGACTAAGCACGGCGCCTACGGAGCGATGTGCCTCAATGGTGTGTGGCGCTCGAGTCATTATTCTCTCTATTGGGGTATTGCCCCATTCTTGGGTTACAGCGCCGTGGATGATATGTTCATCGGTCACGAAACCTAACAGCTTATTTTTCTCGAAGACCGGTAGCTGCCTGATGCCACTTTCAATCATTAGCCCAGCTGCTTTGCTGAGAGACGTTTCAGGCGAGACTTTGGGTGCTGTCCGCATTAGGCTTTTCACTTTCGCTGCTGGATCCAGCCTTGACCTTATAATCCATCTTCGCGTGATTACGCCTACATACTTGCTTTTGTCGTCTAGAACCGCGAGGACCGGCGGCATCTCTTTTTTGAACAGCTCCAAACATCGGGAAAGCGGGTCATTTTCATGGACTGTGGCGTAGACTTTTGAGAAGACATCTTTTACAGAAATCGGGTTCATATTTTTCTTCCTCTCAATTGGTTATTGGCGTAGTGTAATTTAAACATTCAAGGATGCCGCTGCCGTGCCCGGGTTTTCATTAAAATTTGTTTGGGTTTTCTAGATGATTCAAATGCTTAGGATAGAAAAATATATGAATGTTCTAGATAAATTGTATAGATGTTTCATTCTGTATTGTTTATATAATGGGTCTTAGGAAAGGAGACTGAGAGAAAGGAGGAGCAGCGCGGTAAGAAGAGTGCTGAGGATGCTATTGTTCTTATCCGCTCCTATCAGGGAGGGATTGAATACAGTTGAGTCTTAATGATAAGGAGCTGGTTGAAACCCTCAAGATTGAATGGAAACGGCTCTGGAGCGAACGCTTAGACGATAAGGTGCGCGCTGAGGGCATCGCCACAGCTGATTACCGCTATCTTTTTGTTGAAAGAGGCCTCATAATTCACGCCACGAAAGATTATAAGGCCTTGAGTTTCAGAGAAATTTTGGAGCAGTACCAAATCGCTAATGCTGATCGCTATATTCCTCCGCCGCCTCAAATTGGCGGATGGACCAAATTCATAAAAACAAACATCACAAGTCAACAGCAGCGCAGCCGAGGAAAGCGTGCGCAGCTTTACCGTGAAGAAGAGCAAAAGCCGAAGCAGCAGCTGAAGAAGGGCGGAAGAGGCTGGCTGCACCTGTAGACTTCCCGTTTTTCTATTATTCTGGCTTTTTATTGTTTTGCACTGTTTTTTCGGTGATTCCAATTGGGTAGCTATAGAGGTCGGCTAGACATAATTGCTGATATTCTGCGTGCGGTCAGCCAGAACGCCAAAAAGACGCAAATTATGTATCAAGCAAACTTAAGCTATCAAGTTCTACAGAAGTATTTGAATGAAGTTAGTGAGGCATTGCTTATTGAGTTTAATTGTCAAGATCAGTGTTACGTGCTTACTGATAAGGGGAAAGCGTTTTTAGAGGCTTACAAAGAGTATTCACGCGATTACATATACCTAGAGAAGCGAATGAACGAAATTCAAGACAAAAGAAAAGTTCTAGAAGCCTTATGTTCAAGAAAATAACCTCTTATTTTCGCGGGTAGAGAGCATTGGCAATTGATGCGCGTAAAAAAATTATTACTTTAGGCATACTGCTGCTTGTGGTAAGCCCCTTTTTTCCTCTGGCTCGTGCAGATCAAACTGCTGCTGCAGCAGCCATTGCTTCAGCTAAAGAGCAGATTGCCACTTGCTATAGTGCGGCTAAAGAGGCGGAGAGCGCGGGAGCCAACATAACCGCGTTAACTGCGATTCTTAACGATGCAGGTGAGCTTATTTCGCGTGCAGAATATACCTATTCCATTGGTGACTTCGATGCGGCGCAGGATCTTGCAGTGCAGAGTCAGCGTCTCTTAAGCGATTTTGTCGCTGAGGCTAATGCTTTAAAAGAGACCGCTGCAGAGCAACGTAATCGGGACTTTATGATTAATATTGTCGGCTCGTCTGCTGGTACTTTTGCTGTTTTAGGCGTTGGCAGCGCTATTTGGGTTCTCTTGCGCCGTAGAGAGCGTGCGGCTGAAGCGCAAGCCAATAAAGCTTGAGGGATAACAAAATGGGAGTTTGGGGCCGTTTGGTGCGTTCTGAGGAGTTGTTTGAGCGGGCTAAGCGGCTGATGCCTGGCGGCGTTAACAGTCCTGTTCGGGCGTTTCAGCCTTATCCCTTTTTCACTAAGCGAGCTTATGGTTCGCGCTTGCTTGATGTGGATGGTAATGAGTACATTGATTATTGCATGGCGTATGGTGCGTTGCTTTTGGGGCATGCGCATCCTCGTGTTGTTGAAGCAGTTAGGGCACAGTTGGAGAATGGCTCGTTGTATGGTACTCCCTCGGAGCAGGAGGTGGAGTTGGCGGAGCTTATCTGCGAAGTGGTGCCTTCGGCTGAGATGGTTCGTTTGGTGACTACTGGCGGGGAAGCCACGATGAGCGCGTTAAGGGCGGCGAGGGGCTATACGGGTAAGCGGAAGATTTTGAAGTTTGAGGGCTGCTATCACGGCGCGCATGATAGTGTGCTGGTGAAGGCTGGTTCAGGCGCCACGACTTTCGGTGTGCCTAACTCGCTTGGGGTTCCCGAAGAGGTTGGGAGGAACACGATTGTTGTGCCCTTTAACGATGCTGGGGCGTTTGAGGCGGCCGTAAAAGCGCATAGGGCGGATTTGGCCGCGGTGATTGTGGAGCCTGTCATCGGCAATATTGGCTTGGTTCTGCCGCAGGAGGGCTTTCTGGAAACGCTACGGGAAGTTACTGAGGCTTACGGTGTAGTTTTGATTTTTGATGAGGTTATTACGGGTTTTAGGATGGCGCTTGGCGGCGCGCAGGAATATTATGGTGTTACGCCTGATATGACGACGCTTGGTAAAGTGCTTGGCGGCGGTTTTCCGATTGCGGCTTTTGCGGGAAGAGAAGAGATTATGCGGATAATTGCGCCTGAAGGCAAAGTGTATCAGGCAGGAACTTACAGCGGAAATCCAATAAGCGTCACAGCAGGCTTGGCCACGTTGAAGTATTTGCGGCAGAGTGGAAGGGACCTTTATGCGGAGTTATCTGCTAAATGCCAAGCAATTGTGGAACCGTTGAAGGTGGCTGTTGCGGACGCTGGTTTGAATCTTCAAGTTAGTCATGTAGCTTCCATGTTCCAATTATTCTTTACTGAAAAGCCTGTTTATGATTATGCAAGTGTAAAAACGGCTGATGCCGCAAGATATATGCGTTTTCACAACTCGCTACTACGGGAAGGCGTGTTCCTTCCGCCCTCACAGTTTGAAACGTGCTTTATCTCGGCGGCACATTCAAGCGCAGACTTGGATAAAACAGTTGAGTACATTTTCAGCATACTTGAGAGAGGCGTTGTCAACTGAGAATAAGCGAATACGGTGTGCTTTACTGGATAGTCGTCGGCATTTTAGCCTTGCTTATCGCTTCTCCAGCCCTCAGCAGGGTGCTTGTTTATCCGCGGACAGAGTTTTTCACGGAGCTTTGGCTTCTAGACGCGAACCACATGGCTGAAGATTATCCCTACAATGTTACACGCGGCGAGAATTACACTGTTTACTTGGGCATTAGCAACCATTTAGGCCACTGCGCCTATTACGTGGTTCAGGTGAAGTTTAGGAATCAGACGCAAACAGCGCCGGCAAGCTTCGGACCTATTGAAAATCGCACGCCAAGCAGCCTACCCTCACTCTTTAACATTACCGCTTTCGTTGCTGACGAGCAGATTTTGGAAATACCGTTAACGTTCTCTTTCGACTATCAATATGACGAATCATTGGAGCAGGTTGTGGTCTCTGGTTTGCGGCTGAACGGTGTTGCATTGAATATAAGTGATTGCACTATAGTTTGGGATGCTGAGACAGATGCATTCAAGGGCTACTTATTCTTTGAGTTATGGCTTTATGATGAAGGCGTGAGTAGGTTTCAGTATCATGGGAGATTCGTTAGTTTAGGGTTTAACATGACAGTTTCTGACTAGTTATGTTTAGCATTTACGCTTTTTAATGTGGCTGTGATTTGCGAATGTTAAATGCGTGCTTATATGTGGGAAATGAGTGTATGAAAAAGTTTTAAAGCCAAGTTTTACTATTTCATTCTTGGTGGTTTGTTTTGAGAATTAGGCGGCGAGTTGGGCAGAAGGGGCAGATAGTGATTCCTAAGGATGTACGTGAGTATGTAGGGATTCTGCCGGGCGGCGAGGTTCTTATGGAGGTTAGAGATAAAGAAGTGGTGATCCGTTCAGAAGTTGATCCTAAAGATTTCGTGGAAGATTTCTCTCGAGTGGTTGGGCAGAAGTTGACTAAGAAAATTGATTTGGAAGTGTTGCTTGAGCAAGAGGCTGAAGACAGGTTTGCTTTACATTGACTCGAATGTGTTCCTGTATCCCATTGTGTATGATGCTAAAGTTGTAGTTGAGGCACAGAAGTCTAAAGGGTTTCTCCTTAAAGTTGCCGAAGGTGCTGTTGAAGTTTGTACTTCGACAATTACTTGGGATGAGATTGCTTGGGTTATTCGTAAAATTTTTGGTTTCAATCTTTCTGCCGAGCAGAGTAGAAAGTTTCTGTCATTTCCAAATTTGAAACTCGTGGGCGTTAAGAAAAGCACTGTTTTAAGAGCACAAGAAATTATGGAAAAATATCAGGTGAAGCCTAGGGATGCGATTCACGCTGCGACTGCCTTGGAGAATAATGTGGTTGAAATTGTTAGTTATGACAAGGATTTCGAGAAAGTTGAAGGGTTAAAGCGTATTGAGCCATAACCTCTTGGCTATTCAAGCGTAGCAGATGTGTTTGTGTTTTGTTATTTTATGGCTTAACATGATGCTTTTCTGATTTTACATCAAATTGTAAAACAACTAAATTTGTTTTGTTCTGCGGGGAAGTTATACTTGGATAAGCTGCGCGTTGCGGTTGTTGGTTTCGGAAAAATGGGCATGGTGCATGCGGGCATCCTAAATGTTCTGCCTGATGTTGAGCTTGTGGCGATATGTGAGAAGAGCAGTTTGGTTCGCAAGTTCCTCCGGAAAGCGCTCAGTAACATTGCGGTTGTTGACGATGTTTCTGAGCTTTCGGGCTATGGCTTGGATGCCGTGTATGTTACTACGCCCATAGCGGTGCATTTTCCAATCGTGAAAAGCCTCTACGAGAAAGGAATTGCACGGAACGTTTTTGTTGAGAAGACTTTGGCCTCAAACTTCGGCGAGGCAGAGGAACTTTGCCGCTTGGCGGAGAAGCATGGCGGCGCCACGATGGTTGGTTATCTGCGACGGTTTTGTGTCACATTCATGAAGGCTAAAGCTTTACTTGAAAGCGGTGCGTTAGGCGAGTTTTCTGCTTTTAAGGCGTACGCGTTTTCCTCTGATTTTTATGGCGTAGATGCTGATGCGAAGATTAAGGTGCCAAGCGTTGGTGTAGTCAGGGAATTAGGTTGCCACGCGCTGGATTTGGCTTTCTGGCTCTTCGGCGCTCTCAAAGTTGAGAATGCACGTGTGGAAGCCTTGATTAATGGCAGCGTTGCCGACTCAGCCCATTTTGCAGTGAAAACAAGCGACGGGGTTTCTGGCGAATTTGCTGTCTCTTGGTGTGTAGATGGTTATCATCTGCCTGAGGTTGGCTTTTCTGTAGAAGGCTCTAAGGGCTGCTTATGCGTCAATGATGATGCAGTAGAACTGAAGCTTAACAACGGTGAATCACGCAAGTGGTTCCGGCATGATCTTAATGACACGGTCGGCTTCTGGCTTGGAATACCAGAGTATTACCGCGAAAACGAGCACTTTGTCCAGTCGCTTATCCGCGGCGTAAAACCCGCGCCCAGCTTTGAGGCTGCAGCTGAGGTTGATCGCTTAATTGATGAAGTTTCAGCTAAGGCGATGAGTCATGGGCAGTAGCGGAAAAGTTTTGCTTGTTGGCGATAACCCTTTCCACGGGATTAGCCACTTGTCTCAAGAGCGCAGCCGCGTAAGAGGCGAATCGCCTACTGACCCAGCATACGCAGCTAAACTTGTGGCGCTTTCGGTTGAAAACGGCGCTGACGGCTTCATGTTCTCCGTAAGCGAGAAAACGCTGAAGATACTGGAGCACCTGCGTGAGAACGGCGGCATCGATGGTTTAAGGCTTTATGCTATTGTGCCCTGCGCCTACGATTATGTGAGACTCGCTAGCGCTGCAGGTGGTGTGCCGGGCTTAGCTAAGCAAGTGATAAAAGAGATTGTTTTTTCTGGAAACCTTAATGCTGCAGCCTCTGGGTTAAATGGTGTTTTCAAATCTGATTTGCGCTCGCTTGTCAAGACATATCTGCTGTATGAACTCTCGAGGATTAAGCGTTCTGTAGGGAAAGGTGCCGTGTTAGAGGCGGTTCTGCTTCATCAAGTTGTAACAGATCTTTGTTTGGGATTGGGTCTAGACTGGGTTTTCAAATTTTATGTGAAATATGCGCATAAGCTTGGGTTAGCCGCTGGCTTTAACACTGGCAACTTCGCTTTGATGGTTAATAAGTTTCGGGAATGGCGCATAAACATGGACGATGTTGTTATCGCGGCGCCATTCAATAAAGTAGGTTTTCAGATGGTTCCCTCAAGAACTGAGTGCGAAAAGGCTTTGCTGAATCTGCCTAATCCCGCTGTTTTGGCTATAAGCATCCTAGCAGCGGGCTACCTTAAGCCTTCAGAAGCCATAGACTATTTAGCTGGTTTACCGAACATTAAGGGTGTTGCAGTTGGCGTTTCAAAAGAAAAGCATGCTAAAGAAACCTTTTGGTTACTTAGGCAAAACGGTTCCATAGCATAATTTTGTGATAGTAGTGTTTTCTGATGTTGCACGCTATTTTTTTGCTTTCCGCCTTTGTTTTCTTAGGAACTTACTTAGCTTATTTTCTTTACTTGAAGAGAAATGTTGGCAGGCCTTGGGATATTGAGGTGACTGAGGATTTTGAGCCTGAAGTATCGATTTTGATTCCAGCTCATAATGAAGAAGCAAACATTGAGCCGAAGCTGGAGAATATACGGAATGTTTATTATCCAATGGAAAAAATGGAAATCATCGTCGTTGACGATGCTTCAGAAGATAATACTGTTAATAACGTCGAGCGTTTTAGGCTTAGGCATCCTGATTTAAATATTAAATTGTTAAAGCAGAATCCACGCGCTGGAAAGGCTACCGCTTTAAATAAAGCTTTACAGTTGTCCACTAAACCAATTGTAATTGTTTCCGACGCTGATACCAGATGGCCTCAAGATATTTTGAAAAAAGCCATGCCCTACTTGGCTGATGCACGTGTAGGAGCTGTAACTGGAAGAGGCGTAAACGTAAACGCGGGTGAATCATGGGTTACTGAGGCTGAGGAATCCTATCTGCAACTTGCCAATTTCGTCAGATTCGCAGAATCAAAGATTCATTCAACCATCCGATTTGAAGGCGGATTTTGCGCCTATAAGCGAAACGCCTTTGACCTGTTTGACTGTGAAACGGGTTCCGATGATTCCGGCACAGCTTTAAAAGTTGTCTTAAATGGCTATCGAAGCATAATGCTTCCTGAAATTGTGTTCTATACAAGTTTTCCGCCATCTTTATTGCCCAAGTTTAAAATCAAAGTTAGACGCGCGAATCAATTGGTTGGTTTGTGGGTCAAATGTTTGAAGCTTATGTTCGGCAAGCATCTTTCTCTTCCTAAGCGAATAGCAATACCTGAAATCTTCTTGTTCCTTATTAACCCTGTTGCTTTCTTAATATTGAATGCTAGCAGCATAGCGTTAATAATTTTTCAGCCATTTTTTCCACTCAGTTTGGCGATTATTTTTTTGATTTCTGCTTTGTTGCTTCTGAAAAGGCGAATCTTTGTTGAACTTTTTATTGATAATCTTATTTTGGTGAGTAGTTTAATGACTTTTTTGTTTGGTCGGCGTTACATTTTTTGGAAGAGATGAATCAAACAAAAATTTTTGTTATTCTGTAGTCATGAGGTAGATAAATTGCGAAAACCTAAAGTTACTGTAGGCGTTTGTGTGAGAAATTGTGAAAATACTATTAGAGAAGCTATTGAAAGTATTAGGAATCAAGATTATCCACATGAACTTATAGAAGTTATTTTTGTTGATGACGGGAGTACCGATAAAACGCTCTTATTAATAAAAGAGTATGCTTCATCACTTGACTTGAAAGTGAAAATTTTCCACCATAAATGGAAGGGTATTGGATATTCGCGAAATGTTGTAGTAAAAAACGCTGTTGGCGATTTTATTGTTTGGGTGGATGGCGATATTATAATCTCTTCAGAATATATAAGAAAACTTGTTGAGTTTATGGAAAATAATCCGAAAGTAGGCATCGCAAAAGGGCAGCAGTCTCTAAACGATAGTGTTACTATTTTAGGTGCTCTTGAAGCGTATTCTCGAGCAGCCAGCAGAATGGTGGACTATAGGCACGAGAAGGCAAAATTTAAATCACTTGGAACAGGCGGTGCAATATACCGAGCAAAAATATTCTCGGATACAGGCATATTCGACGAGAGTATGCGAGGTTATTATGAAGACTTCGACTTGGAATTGAGAGTAAGAGCTTTTGGCTGGTCGTTAGATACTGTTAATGTTGAATTTAGCGACTACGAAAGAAAAAAAGTGGATATTAAAGTTATTTGGGAAAGATATTGGCGTAGAGGATATTTTGCTCATTATTTCTCACATAAAAATGAGGGTGCAGTTAAAATATACAAGATGTTTCCACTAATAGCTGTTGTAGCTGGGCTTTTAGATGCAGTTAAGATTTACTCTTTAATTGGTAAAAAAATTGTTTTTTCGTTGCCTTTGCTCTTTTTCTTCAAAGCCGTCGCTTGGAACATGGGTTTTTTAGCCAGTCATTTGATAAATTATGAACCAAACTCGAGGGATATGAGTGGTTGAAGTCACTATAGGGCTTTGTACCCGAAATAATGAGGAAACAATTCGCTATGTCATAAAAAGTTTGTTGAGCCAGGAATACCCTCATAGAAATATAGAGTTGATCGTCGTTGATGGTAGTAGCAAAGACAATACTTTAAAAATAATTGGCCATCTCTTGTCAAAGAGTAATTTTCTTGTTAAGTTCTTTTCTGAAAATGTTGGGTTAGGATTTGCTAGGCAAACGGTTGTTGATAATGCTTCAAGCGATTATATAATTTGGGTTGATGGTGATACGATTTTTCCCAAAGATTTTGTCAGGAAACAGGTGGAATTTATGGATAAAAACTTGCGAGTTGGTATTGGCCGAGCTAAATATGGAATATTAAATGGACTTAATTATGTTGCTTTCTTAGAAAATATCCCATTTGTTGTAGAAAGTTTAAGAGTTACAAAAGAAGCACCATTAGGCATTTGTGGTACTGAGGGTGCTATTTATAGAGTTAAGGCTATAAAAAGCGCTGGAGGATTTGATGTAAATATAAAAGGCGCCGGCGAAGACATCGATCTTGCACGGCGAATCTTAACCTTAGGATGGGAAGCGCGAGTAACTGATACTTTTTTCTATGAAATATGTCAAGAATCATGGATTGGTATTTGGAATCAATATGTTTGGTGGGGCTATGGAGGACATTATGTATTCCATAAGAATAAAGCATTTGCTTTTCCTTTCAAAATGTCTCCTATAGGGGGATTTATAGCTGGAATCTCCCGTGTTCCTTTTGCTTTCCAACTAACTAAACGAAAAATCCTGTGTTTATTGCCTTTTCATTATTTTTTTAAAAGGATCGCTTTCTGCTATGGGTTTACTAAAGCACATATAAAAGGTTATGGTCATTTATTCATAAAAAATACGAGGGGAATATGACATGAATGTAGGATTAATAGGTTGTGGAAGAATTTCCAGAATTCACATGAACGCTTATAGGAAACTGTCCAACGTAAAGGTTGTTGCAGTATCTGATGTCGACGTTAATAGAGCAAAAGCTTTTGCGAATCTTTGCAAAATCGAAAAGTTTACCTCAGATTATCGAGAACTTTTTGATATTAAAGATTTGGACTTTGTAGACATTTGCACTCCTACAGCGACACATGAGTCAATTGTTTGTGAGGCGGCAAAAGCAGGAATAAACGTTTTAGTGGAAAAACCTATGGGGCGAAACAGTGCAGAATGTGAAAGGATGATAACTGAAGCTAAAAAACATGGAACCCAGATCTGTGTTTCTCACAATCAGCTTTTTTATCCTTATGTAACGCGTTTAAAGTCTATAGCAAACTCTAAAGACTTTAACTTATTTGCTTTCAGAACATTCCATAGAGAAAATTTTGAATGGTTAAAAGCTCATGGTTTGGCACAACCCTGGAATGTACTATCAGAACATGGTGGGATTCTTTGGGAAGTTGGTACCCATCTTGCATATCTTCAGTTGAATTTTTTAACCGACATCAGAGAGGTTTATGCCATAGGTACCAAAGCGAAATACGCTGTTTGGGATGATTTTGCAGTATTACTTAGAACTTCCTCTGGTCGTTTCGGAATAATGGAAATTTCGTGGATTGCACAGGAATCAGAAATATTCTACGAAATTATTAGCGCAGATGGACGAAGAGTGCAAGCATTTCTACCTCATGGTCATATTGTAGAAAGGGTCCAGTCATCTCCTGCCAATGTTGTTGAGGTTGCACAAAATTTCTTAACCGATTTAAAAAGACTTTCTCGAAAGTGGGCAAAGTTTACTGTAGATCAGGTTAAGCGACCGACTTCTGGTCATTTTGAATTGATTAGCCGCTATATTGACTGCCTTAAGAAAGGTCTGCCTCCTCCTGTAACCGGCGAGGATGGCAGAAATGCTATTAGGCTTCTAGAGTGTATACAAGATTCTCTAGATAAAGCAGAACCCGTTAATGTAAATTTATTGAAAGATTGACTGAATCTTAAATTAGCGCTTGTTCTTTGAAATTAAGGATAATTAATAATTCACTTTCTAAGGTGACATAGCTAGTGGATGTGGATATGGGTAAGGTGCGTAATTTGGCCGTTGCCTAAGGAAGTACTGAACTTCTTCGTCATATAGACTATATGGGTCAACTATCTGAGTTATAACATCTATGAATGTGTTATTCCAAATCCATAAATCGTTAACCCAGCAAACAGTATTTGTGTTTTCCCCCTCATATCTCATTGAAACTCCGTATTTACAGCTAATTACCATGTTATTGAAAACAACGCCGCCGCCGCCACGAAAATCAATTCCCCATCCATCAGCCTTCTTTGTTTCGTTAATAATATTCTCATAGACCTCCGCGCCTCTTCCGCCAAAAAATCCTTCATTACCCTGCGCTCCATGAACATCCACATTAGGCCAGCCTATTGGATAATTATCTTCAAAATAATTATGCCGTGCAACATAGAATACTCCACCATTTGATGCAATACCATGCCGACATCTTCTAAAGTTGCAATCCTCAATGTAAACAAGCCATCTAAAGTATTTCCCACCATAAGGGTTGACTAAATTGTAACTCTGCGTAGCGCTATTCCATTGATATGAAGCACAACGTAAGGGATTTGTTTCTATATCCCATTTACCAAGTATGTCCGAGAGATTATACAACCACGCTTGAGAGGTTGTTCCGCCTCCGCCTCCATGTACATCCACGCCATAACCCCAACTCCAACTTCCTGAATTAAGTTTGTATGGATTGTCAAAGTCACAGTGATCTATTACTCCCCAATTCCAGTAATATTGATATTCCCCATTTTCTAACTTTGAAGGCGAAGTATAACAGGTAGCTTTGATTCCTGCACTTGGAAAATCGATGAAACGGCAATGATCAATTCGGAATTTTTTGCCGTTGTACATGTAAATACCATATCCAACATAGGTTCCTGTATCAGAATCTTTGTCTCCATAAACGTAGCCTTTAAATGTTATACCTGAAATTCTAATGGGTCTCTCGTTGGAACCGTCGCAGTAAAACATAGCGCTGCCCTCACCCGCATAAGTTATACTTGCAATGTTTGTTTTATCTTTTCCAGCACCCAAAAGACTTACGCCGCCAGGAATGATAACACCCACATTTCTCCCGTTATACTTTGTTCTTGAAACGTTAAACGCAAAGTTACCTTCTGGTATGTATACAGTACCTCCACCAGCCATTGCGACGGCATCTACAGCTGCTTGTATGTCCTCTGCTGAACCGCTTTTTGCCAAAATTTCTTTCGACGATATTTGACCTATATTTGGAATTGTTATTTTGCTTATTAGTTGAGCATTACCAATATATACAGCAACGATTAGAATCAACACTAAGAGCGCAATAAAACGTGTTTGCGGTATTTTATTTTTCATGCTTACCCGCTTTTTGAATTTTTCTTGACATTTAGTGGTTCTTATGGTTTCACCAATTGTATGTGTATACTGCATTAACACATTCTGTCAAACAATATAATAAGTCTTACGTTTTAATATGCGGGAGTTATTGCCATGAGTAATCCAGCGCTTAATCAGAGACATAAGGGTTTTCTGCTTTCCGTTTTTTTTATTCAATTTATAGTAAACTTAACTATACTTTTAGATATTTTTGTCGCCAAACAAATCATAGGATTTATTTATCTAACATTTGTTCCAGGCTATGTTTTTATTAGACTTTTAAAAATGCAAACGAAAAGCTTGACAGAACATATTCTTTTCTCTGTGGGTCTAAGCACAGCATTCCTAATGCTATTAGGGCTGCTTGTAAATAGTCTCTATTTGCTTTTCGACATTCCAACACCGATTTCGCTGATGTCTATATTAGTTACCATAAACATTTTCATGTTTCCTTGCACCATGATTGCATACTTAAGAAACATGAATAGTGAGTGTTTTAATTTAAACTTCCCAAAGTCTTCAATTTTACTTATTCTACTTTGCATTCCAATATTAAGCATTATAGGCGCTATAGCCTCAGGAGCCTACGGAGACAACAAAATTTTGCTATTAATTATACTAACTATCGCTATACTTTTTACAGTATCACTATTTTTTGAAAAAATTGTGCTCACAAAACTGTACCCGATGATTATACTAATTATCGCCATTTCATTAATTTATCATTCTCAAATGGTCTCTGATAAACTCCTTAGTTTTGGGTCCGATGTAGGTGGCGAAGTTTTTGCCCAAAAAATTGTTGAGAAAAACGCCTATTGGGACTCGGCAAATCCTTATCATGGAGACCAAAGCGTTGGCAGAACCTATGCCATGCTTAGTGTTACATTGCTTCCAACAATATACTCCATCTTACTAAATTTTGAATCCATACTTGTTTTCAAGCTTTTCTATTCGTTGTTTTTAGCTTTGGTTCCGCTTGGACTTTATAACTTATGGAAAAATTTTGTAGGCGAAAGGACTGCTTTCGTTTCAGCTTTCTTTTTTATGTCATTTCAATCTTTCTATGGTGAAATCTTAGGATTAAATAAACAGATTTTGGGAGAAATGTTCTTAGTTTTGCTGTTGACGGTCGTACTTAGAGAAAAAGAAAGTGGAATCAAAAGAATTGTGCTTTCATTTCTCTTTAGTTTCGCCCTTATAGTATCCCACTATGCATTAGCAGAAATATTCCTTTTTCTCGTTTCTTTTATTTTAATAATTGCAATACTAACAAGAAAGCCTAGTAGAAAAGTAACTTTAACTTTCGTTTTGTGCTTCTTTGCTATGATGTTTGTTTGGTACATTTATATGTCAAGTTCATCAGTTTTTGATGCTTTTCTAACATTTGGGGAGCGTGTTTACAATGAATTAGGCGATTTTTTCAATATAAATCATAGGGAACCAGAAGTATTGCGCGGATTGGGGCTTGAACTACCACCTACCATATGGAATCTGATCAGTAGAATATTCGCGTATATGACTGAAGCTCTAATCGTTGTGGGGTTCATCTATATCATCTTGAAACGAACTAAAATCTATCTGGAAAAAGAATACTTTTTTTTGGTTTGTGTATCTATGCTATTTCTCGGTGCTCTTATTGTAGTACCTGGCTTAGCGGATACAATGAATATGACAAGATTTTATCATGTCTTATTATTTTTCATAGCACCTTTGTGTGTGATAGGCTCAGAAAGCATTATAATATTCATAGCAAAACGTAGGGATGTATTAAAAACCTCTGTTTTGCTGATCATGGTGCTTATACCTTATTTTCTGTTTCAAACAGGTTTTGTATATGAATTAACAAATAGTCCGAGTTTGTCGCTTTCTTTAAGTAAACATAGAATGAGCCAATCCGAGGTGTACCATACTTTTGGTTATGCGAATGAGCACCATATCTGTGCGGCAATATGGTTATCCAATGAGGTAACTGCAAGAAATATAACAATTTACGCGGAACCTTCCTCGCGGGCACATGAGTTAAAAGCTTATGGTGGCATATACACACGTTATGTAGGTACGCTGTCAAATGTGACACAATTTAAAACGCGAAGCGTTGTATACTTGAATCCATCAAATGTTATTGAAGGAACTATTATTGTTGGAAGATATATTTGGAATATAACAGATTTTCAATTTTTAAATAATATGAGTAAGGTATATACTAGTGGTGAAAGTGAAGTTTTTTACACCCATGCATCATGACCTTACATTAAAAAAACTAAAATACAACTGTCGCTCATTGTCTTCGCGCATTTATATATAATATGCACATTTAAGAAGGTTTTGTGCCATGGATAAGCTTAGAAAATTAATGGCTGAATCAATAGCAAATTATTATATGTGTCAGCTCAAAAAGGATCAATGGAAAGATTTGCGATACCTTAAAGTGATTCAATTTAAAAAGTTAAAGACCGTTCTCAAACATGCTTATTATTATATTCCATATTATCATAAACTGTTTAAATCCGTAAATATTAGACCTAATGATATTAGAAATTTGGACGATGTGAAAAAAATTCCTCTGTTATCCAAGAATGCTGTTCAGCAGAATTTTGCCGATATGGTGGTGAATGGTGTTGATGTATCAAGGTTGCCTTTTGGAGTTACTTCTGGTTCAACTGGTATTCCATTAAAAATTTACCGTGATTTCTCATTTAGAAACTTCGGTTATTATAATGCTGTAGCACGCTATATATATTCCGAATGTGGTGTGAGGCCAGATGATAATTTTGTTACTGTTTGGGGTCGAGACTCTAAGTCTATTCGATGGGGCAAGAAATATGTGCGTTTATGGGGAGGGGTAAGTGAAACAGTTGTGCCTTTGTTTACTCCTGCGAGACTCATACGTATTTTGCGACTAATAAAACCTGACGTTTTAAGTATTTTCCCTTCAGTTCTAATTACCCTAGTAAATTATGGCTTTTTTGGAGTAAGCCCTAGGGTTGTATTTACCGGAGGAGAAGTGGTTACCGAACATTGCAGAGAACTATGTCGAAAAACGTTTGGGTTGGAACCATTCGAAGTTTATGGGTGTGTTGAGTTTGGTAATTTGGCTTTTGAATGTAATGAACATTGTGGGTTACATATGATAACTAATACTGCTTTTGTTGAATTTGTTGATGATGCTGGAGAATCAGTGTCTCCAACTGAACAAGGAGAAATAGTAATTACAAGTTTTTCGAATTACGTTATGCCTCTTATCCGATATAGAATCGGTGATATAGGGATTCCAACAGATGAAAAATGCTCGTGTGGACGGTCATGGCCACTAATAAAAAACATTCAAGGCAGAACTGACGATTATTTAGTATTACCAAATGGCAGAAAATTTTCTCATTTTTACATTAAACGTGCAGTATTTCATAAAATATTAAGATATAACATATTTGCTTTTTCACAATACCAAATAATACAGGATCGAAAAGATCATATCATCTTAAAAATTGTAAAGGGAAGAGAATTTGCCCCAAAAATACTAGAACAAGTAAAAAAAAGTTTGAAAGAGGAGTTTAGTAAATTAGACGCGCATGTAGAGATAACCATAGAAGTTGTTGACAAAATTCCGATGGGAAGAACTGGTAAGAGAAAACTCTTCATTTCAAAAATAATTCAATAACTTAACAAGATTGCTATTAATGTATATGATGCTGAGCTGTGCTCAATATTTTTCTCTTAAATTATGAACAAATGACTCAAGAGAAATATATGAGGTACTTTAGAATGGAAGTTTCCATAATTATCCCGACAAGAAACAGAAGTGAAAAATTAGAGAGGTTATTGTACTCAATTTTGACACAATCAATACATGTAAATGAGGTTATTGTTGTAGATGACAGTGACGATTTTAGAACGACAGAATTAATCGAGCGATTGCGAAGTTACTTTTTAGAAAAAGGTATAATAATTAGACATTTTGTGTCCTCAAAAAATGAGGTTAAAAGCATTTCTAGGGCTCGAAATCTTGGCGCAAAAAAGGCAAAAGGCGACATTTTGCTTTTTCTTGATGACGATGTAATATTGGACAAAAACTATGTTAAAAAGATATTGGAAGTTTTTGAGCTATATCCCACCGCTTTAGGTGTTCAAGGCACAGTAGTAAATTTTCCATATTCCCACTTAGAGAATTCTCTTAAGAAAGCATTTTATTATTGGCACGCAGAAATTAATAGATGTCGAATGCTTCCTTCAGGTAAAACAACTTATGCTTGTAATCTCAATAAAATAATTTCATGTGAGTGGCTTTTTGGTTTGAATGTTGCGTATAGAAAGGAAATTTTCGATAAATTTTACTTTAATGAAAAATTGCTTGGTTATTCTTTGGGCGAAGATAAAGAATTTTCTTTCAAAATTCATAAGGTATACCCGAACAGTCTATTCCAAACTCCATATGCTAAAGTGTATCACGATAATTTTCCAACCAAAAACTTAAATAAATGGCGAGCCTGTATTATCACAGCTTATCCTATTAGCTTTTTTTACAATAATATTGAACAAACACTGAAAAATAAAATAGTATTTGTTTGGAGTGAATTAGGCCGCATAGCATTGAGGCTGCTTTGGGCGCTTCCTAATGCTACGAGCATTAAGCACATTCTAACTTCATATGTTGTCCTCGTAAGGTACATTAAAAATGTGAAGGAAGAGGATTATTCATTTATATTTAAGGAAAGTGTTTAATGCCCTGAAATATAGTTTAAAAGGTTGCATGTATTTTGTCAAGCGACCGTAGACTTCAATATATTATTATCCCTAAATTAAAATCTGCGAAAAGGAAAAGTTTTCTTGATATTGGCTGTGGTTTTGGCTTGTGGGGGCATCAAATTCGAGCTTATTCTAATCCTTCTTATTTGGTAGGTATTGATGTATGGAAACCTTATTTATTAAAAATAAAGTATAAGAAAATATATGATGATCTTATTTTAGCTGACGCTATAAATTTACCTTTTAAAGTAAAATCAATAAATATCATTTTGGCCTGCGAAATAATAGAACATCTTCCTAAATATAATGGCAAGATTTTTCTTGAGGCCTTGGAGAAAATTTCTACAGACAAAATAATTGTTTCTACACCAAATTTTAGATACTTACAGAATGAATTAAGAAAAAATCCATTCGAAAAGCACATTTCATTTTGGAAATATTTAGATTTTTTTAAGGAGTATACAATATATGGAATTGGGGTTCAAATCAAAGAGAAATTGTTTTTTAGTAATATACCTTTTTTAGGTTACTTTTTGAAACGCCTAATTCTTTTTGGGGTCCTCTGCAAATTTTCCGAGTTAATTGTAGCAATTAAAAATTTACGGTGGTAGGTGCTTAAATGTTGAATGTTGGTTTGGTTGGTTGTGGCAGAGTTTCTGATTTTCATATGAATGCCTACAGAAATATCCCTGAAGTAAAAGTTGTGGCAGTGTCAGATATAAACATAGACCGTGCTAAAGTTTTCGCCCAAAAACATGGTATTAAGGGAGTCTATGGCGATCCATTAAAACTTTTTGAACTTAAAGACTTAAACTTTGTAGATATCTGTACACCAATTTCTACTCATGCAAAATTAGTTTGCGAAGCGGCGAAATCTGGGAATAATATTTTCTTAGAAAAGCCTATGGCGCGGAGTAGCAAAGAATGTGACCAAATGATTAAAGAAATTTCCAAAAATAGAGTTAAACTATGTATCTGTCATAATCAATTGTTTTTGCCAACAGTTTTGCAAGCTAAAGAAATAATTGATTCAAGCAACTTCCACTTAGCCTACTTAAAAGTATCTGTCAGAGAAAGCGCAGAACTTATAGGGGCGCCAAGCTGGATAATGACGCCCGAACAAGGTGGAGCTTTATGGGAAACAGGAGCCCACGCTGCTTACCTCCAACTGCACTTCCTAAAAAGTATAGAAAAAGTTTGGGCAATAGGTGAAAAAATCAAGCACTCCGTCCCGGATCACTTCATAATAATGTTAACAAGCTCAAACAAAACAATAGGCACAATAGAAATTTCATGGCTTGCTAAAAAAGAAGAGGAATTGTTTGAATTTATCGATTCAACCGGCAGAAAAATTGAAATTCAAAACTACAACTTCCTCTTGCAACATTCAGAACGACCGGAAAAAAACCTTTTAGAAGGATTTTATCGAGACCAAAAACAAATAATAAAAAAATGGATGAAGTTTTTTGTGGCTAATATCCGTAACCGCAAACTAATAAACTACTTGCCTCAGTATATCCTTCTCACAAAATTCATTGAATCAATCAAAAACGATATAACGCCTCCAGTAACTCCAGAGGAAGGTCGAAAAACAGTAAGACTGTTAGAATACATTGAAGAATCTCTTAATAAAAACGAACCAATAAAAGTATGTAACGACATCTGAAAAATAATTTTTCAAGAGGCTAGACATTAGTGGCCAAACTACATAAATTCTTGTTTACGTTTGATGTAGAGGATTTCATAAATCAAAACGCTATCTACGCGCTTCAAAAGATACTAATAATGCTACAAAAGCATGAGCTAACTGCCATCTTTTTTATAACAGGACATATGGCTGAAAAAATAAGAAACTATCCCAAAATTGTTGCTGCTCTCAAAAAGCACGAAATTGGCTATCACTCCTCTAGTCACTCCGTACATCCAACAATTCCCGAATACACCGACATGAAAAATTACGAAAAAGCTTACAGAATTGCCTTAGAAAGGGAGACTTCCCACATAAATCCTCTCACTGGCCGCATAGAAGGTGAAGGTGGTATATGCACTCTCCAAGATGTATTTCACCCTAAAAAAATTCAAGCTTTTAGAGCGCCGGGCATGTGCTGGACACCGCCACTTCTTGAGGCATTAAATAGTTTAGGAATAAAATATGATTTTTCTTCAAATCTATCACTTTCAGAACCAGTCTCCTATAAAAGAACGACTTTTTATCCATTCACAGCAACACAACGATGGAACGGCACATTATACGATTATACCTGCTTGTTAAACTCGATCAGGAGACACACCATAACAGTCTTTGATCTGCACCCTACCTTACTTGTAAACCAAATAGAATGGGACTCTATCTATTATAGAGGAAACCCAAAAATGCTTAGAACAGTTCCACAAAGACCAGCAAAGGAAATAGCCCGCATACTCCAAAAGCTCGAAGTCCTAATGAAACAAATAAAAGCTTTAGAGAGAGCCAAAATTATAGACACTCGTATTAACCTCAATGCCTCAGACAAAAAAACAACAATAACCAAAGAAAAAATTGATAACTGTTACCAAACAAGCATGCGTTGGGCCATAAACCGCTTCAACTATTATCCCAAATTCATAAAAGACCATTTTCACGAATTTTTCTGCGAGACTTATCTATGACCGATTTAGGGAGGAACTATGCGAGTTTTAATGATTTCTCCTTGTTATTATCCTGTTAGGGGTGGTACAGAAACAATAGTGCGGAATCTTGCTATAACCCTTAATAAAAACGTTATACAAACAGATGTGATGACCTTCAATGTCAATCAAAATAGAAAGCCAAAATGGCGCGGAGAAACAGAAAAAATTGACGGAATCACCGTATTCAGAATTCCCGCGTTAAATTGGTTGTGGAAATTGCATTCAATTAGAATTACCGCAGGGGTCAACTTTGTACCCGGCCGATTCACCAATATATTAAAAAACTATGATATTCTGCATTTCCATGAATTTGAACTGAGCTTCCCATTCTTTTCCTTATTCAGAAAAAAACCCAAGTTACTCCATTTACACGGAATTAACCCTAACTTCCTAAAAAGGCATCACATCAGCAGACTCTTATTAAAACATGTTGCCCAAATGTATATTTCTATTTCAAAACAAATGACAAGAGAGTTAATAGCCCTTGGGCTTCAAGAAAGTAGAATTAGTTACGTGCCAAATGGTATAGACACAAACTTCTTTAAACCAGAAAAACCTAAGGAAGAAAACTTGCTTCTGTACGTTGGAAGAATCTCCGAACTTAAAGGATTGCACATATTGATAAAAACTTTGAGATATTTAAAAGAAAATGTACATTTGGTCATAATTGGACCACCTGACTGGAATACCAATTATTACCAAAACCTACTATATTTAATTGAAAAAGAAAACAGTAAAGGACTGCACAAAATTGACTACTTGGGTGCCATGGAACAAAGCGAAATAGTAAAATGGTATCAAAAAGCTTCCCTGTTGGTTCTACCATCATACGCAGAGGGCTTTCCTGTAACGATCTTAGAAGCGCTATCATGCGAGACTCCTGTAATAGCAACTCCAGTTGGTGGTATTCCAGAGATAATAGAAAATAATAAAACTGGTATTTTAATTCCTCCAGGTGATCCCAAACGTTTGGCAGAAGCATTAGCCTATTTGCTTGAAAACGAAACAATTAGATTTAGAATGGCTTCTGAAGGGCAAAAACTGGTAAAAGAACAATATTCAATAGATGTTGTTTGCAAAAAACTACGCTCAATTTATAGCCAACTGAATGAATTGCTTTAATAAGAATTTATGCTATTTTCCGTAATGCGTAAAAATTTCTATAACATTTCAAATTTTTTCTATAAAACTAACTCAGAAAGATTTAAGTTCTTATTCTTCGTATTAACAGATAGTTTTGGGAGAGGAACGAAAATCAATAATCGTAAAAAATTTTTAAGTGTGCTAATAATTTTTCTTCTCGCTCAAAGTCTTTTGAGCCTTGTAAATATTGCACAAGTGTCTGGGCAACTTATGATAACCTTGAAATGGCGAGCAAGTGCTGGTACTGGTAGTACATGGCTTGGTCCACTAGCCGCTGATTTAAACAATGACGGCAAAATGGAAATAGTTATCTCAGGGTTAACCGGGCAAACTGCAGCACTAGATCCCGAAACTGGCGGCGTTATTTGGTCAGTACCTTATGGCGGTGATCACGTTCCTATGGAAATAGTCGACCTAAACAACGATGGTTTTCTTGAGATAGTCATGTGTCCCCAGTATGTCAATGGTGTAGTTTCTAAAGGTGTAATGGTTCTACATGGCTGTAATGGTTCTATCTGGTGGTATAATACACAAGCTGCTGGAAAAGGAACATATGTCGCTGTTGCTGACATAAATGATGACGATTATCTTGAGATTTTTTCTGCTTTTCCGGGGCTAGTTACAGCCCTAACTTATGATGGACGCATATTTGCCAAAACCTATACCTACTATACATGTTCCGGTGGAATGTCAATAGGTGATACAGACTTTGACGGTGTGTTTGAAGTTTATTTGGGCGAGAGAAGTGAGTCGTATCCCTCGTATCCTTCTGGTGGAAGAGGGCTTAGGGCATTTTGGGCGGATAACTTAACTGAAAGGTGGAGTTACCCCGAGATTCTTTGCAGTAGTCAGGTACCTGTGCTTGCTGACGTAGACAAAGATGGAGATCTTGAAATAATCATACAGTATCAGCGCGGCGGAGGCGGTATTGGTGTTTTTAATACTGATGGAAGCGTTAACACTTACAATGGGAAATATCGCAAAAGCATCAATATTGGTTATCAATGCCATTCAAACGGACCAGTAGCTGATGTAGACGCCGATGGGAACCTTGAACTGATATCATGCGGAGATGCTCATGGTAATTGGTACCCTCCTAAAATTTGGGATTTAGTAGACTGGACACTAGATGCCACACTACCGTTTACTTCCATGGAACCCCCAGGTGTTGTTGATATAGATGGTGATGGGAAATTAGAAATTGTAGCACCTAACGAGAAAAATATAACAATATTCAAATACAACCAAAATACAAAAAATTATGATTCCATTTATGCCATATCCCTACCTAGGGCGCATCCTTTTTTCATCGCTCAAGATATCGATGGTGACGGATATCTCGAATTAGTTTTTAATCAGTATAACAGTTGGATTTCGATTTACGATACGAATACCCTTGCGCCCACACCATTACCGCGGTCTGAGCGTTACTTCTACAGCGAATACCGAACAAGAGTGCCAGTTTATTTGCCTCCGCCTGATCAATCACCAAGGATCGTGGAATTTTCGCCTGCTGATGGCGCGACAAATGTTCTATTTTCCCTTTCGGAGTTAAGCTTCAAACTGATAGACTACCAAAATGAATTGATGAGCTATACTGTTACCACTAATCCAGATATTGGCTCAGCTAGTGGCATAAATGTGCCCAACGGAAAAATAATTGTTCCAGTTAGGGGCTTAGCTCCCTCAACAACTTATACTTGTACTGTAACAGCTGCAGACGGCAAATCCACAACAAAAAGAACCTTCATATTTTACACGGAAGGCACAGCGTCCTTAACCATATCCACAACACCTGTTGGCACAGGCTCGGTCATTAAAAATCCTGACAAGGCAACTTATGCCTACGGAGAACGTGTCCAATTAACCGCGGTTGCAACAGATCCCCTTGTTTATAAACTTTCAAAATGGGGTGATGATTTAGCGTGGATGGGAAGCAACAACCCAGCCACAATAATAATGGATGGAGACAAAAGTGTTACTGCCGAATTCACCAAAATACAATACACATTAAGCATATCCATATCGCCCACTGGCTCTGGTTCTGTTACTCTTAATAGTACTGGACCATACTATTATGGCGATGCAGTTGAGTTGACTGCGGTTCCAAACACTGGGTGGTCATTCTTCAATTGGACGAGAGATTTAACTGGCAACCAAAACCCTGCAACGATAATAATAAACGGCAACAAAAGAGTTACCGCCAACTTTGTTGAGGAAACGCCTGTTGAGTATGTTTTGTCGGTTAGTGTGGAGGGTAGTGGTTCAGTGACTAAGTCTCCTGATAAACCCGCTTATTCGGCTGGCACTGAGGTTACTTTGACGGCTGTTGCTGCTGACGGCTGGGTTTTTGATCATTGGGTAGGAGACTTGTCTGGCTCTGCGAATCCAGCGACTATCACTGTGGACAGTGCTAAGTTGGTGACTGCTGTTTTTGTTGAGGAAACGC
>JAOZIH010000001.1:0-273707 GCA_026014545.1 Candidatus Bathyarchaeota archaeon | reverse complement strand
ACTATCACTGTGGACAGTGCTAAGTTGGTGACTGCTGTTTTTGTTGAGGAAACGCCTGTTGAGTATGTTTTGTCGGTTAGTGTGGAGGGTAGTGGTTCAGTGACTAAGTCTCCTGATAAACCCGCTTATTCGGCTGGCACTGAGGTTACTTTGACGGCTGTTGCTGCTGACGGCTGGGTTTTTGATCATTGGGTAGGAGACTTGTCTGGCTCTGCGAATCCAGCGACTATCACTGTGGACAGTGCTAAGTTGGTGACTGCTGTTTTTGTTGAGGAAACGCTTGGTAGCTGGTGGAACACAGCATGGCAATATCGAAGAGCGATAGTAATTGACCATACAAAAGTAAGTGGTACGCTAATTGATTTTCCCGTTCTGATAGAACTGCTTGATAGTAGCTTACTCGGTAAGACTCAGTCTAACGGCTATGATTTTGTTTTCACCAGCGCAAACGGTTTGAAACTTGCTCATCAGATAGAATTTTACGATGCCACAATCGGACATCTAATTGCCTGGGTTAGGGTACCATACCTATCCTCAATTGCGGATACAACTCTTTACATCTACTATGGCAACCAAATATGTGATAATCAGCAGAATCCCGTGGCTGTGTGGGACGAAAACACCAAACTAGTACTACATTTAAACGAGCAAACGGGCATACACTATGATTCTACAGCAAACGGCAATAATGGAACGCCGTTTAAGGGTGTACTTCAAGGAGTTTCAGGCAAAATAGATGGTGCAGATTGGTTTGACGGCAGAACTGATTATATAGAAGTTCCGCACAGCGATACTTTGGCAAGCTATACAGAAGGCTTAACTGTCAGTTTCTGGATAAAGTTTGAAGATACCAGTCGGATACAGTCAATATTATGTAAATATAATACTGCTGGAAACATGCGGAGTTGGCAAATAGAATACGATGCAAACAACCCAGCTAACCCATTCTGTTTTTATGCTTCAAAAGACGGAATAACATACAGTCGATGGTATGCCTCATTCATCCCTGTTGTAGGCATATGGTATCACATAACCATTGTTTGGGAGACCAACGCTATTCCAAAATTCTATATTAATGGTGTTCCAGTCCCTGTAGTTGGCGCGGACACAATTCCATCAATCTTCAACAACGTAGGCACGCCACTTTGGATAGGACGAAACATATACGCTGTAAGATGCTTTACGGGTCTGCTTGATGAAATTCACATATCAAATGTAACCCGCTCCTCATACTTTGTGAGTACCATGTATAACAACCAACTTAACCCACATGCCTTTTATAGTTTAGAAGCAGAGGAGATATTCCAATAAATCTAACGTTTCAACAACTCTTGTAAATGGATGCTTTCATAGCAGTAGCGTAGGAAACGCTGTTAGCACATTGCTGAAACTCTACCACTGGCAAGTACATCTATAAATAGATCAAATTTTACGCTGGCTTTTTGCAAGAGCAAGCAACTTTATTCCTTGTGTCTTCTAAAAACTATTTGTGATTCATATCAACCCTCAAAATATTTAGGTACCGATGTTGTAATAAAGTCTCTAAAACTGTGGTTATTATGTTTTCTGACATGGTTCAATACTTTAATCAAATTTTTCATGTGGCTTACTATCTGCGCCAGTTTAGAAAGAATTTGTGGTTAAAGCCTCATGTTTTGAGAAAGATTCAAGAAGAGCGATTAAGAGCTATTGTCAAGTATGCCTATAAAAACGTACCTTTCTATCATAGAAAGTTTAAGAGCGCGGGCATTACACCAGATGACATAAAATCGGTTAATGACCTGTATAGAATACCTTTAACAACTAAACTAGAGATTCAAGCTCAAAGTTTTCGAGATATTGTTGACAAGAATGTTGATCTAAATTCTTTGGTGAAAGGTGCTACTAGCGGTTCTACTGGAATTCCATTAACTATTTTCAGCGATAAGAAGGTTGAACATTTCTATGAAGCAATCTGGATGAGGGCTATGCTTGAAGATGGATTGCGCGTGCAAGATAGAATGATGATTATTGCCGATCCTCGAGGTTTTCCGAAGAAAATCGGTCTTTTGCATCGTTTAGGCCTTGAGAAGCGCAAGCACATATCTATTTTTGATTCAATTGAGCACCAGATGACTTTGCTTCGGGAGTTTAGACCTAATGTGATTAAAAGTTATGCTTCAAGTTTGTTTAATCTTGCTTCAGAATTTCGCGATGCTCTGCGAAGATTGAATGTACGCTTGCTTTTTAGTGGCGCAGAACTTTTAAATGTAGAGAGCAGAAAATTGATTTCTTCAGCATTTGGCGGTGAACTATTCGATTTTTATGCTTGTAATGAATTTGGTTTATTAGCTTGGGAATGCAAAGCGCACGAGGGATATCACTTAAATGTAGATTCCACTTTAATGGAATTTCTTGACGATGAAGGGGAGGTTGTTTCTACTAATGAAAAAGGCCGAGTAGTATGCACTGGCTTATTAAACTATGTTATGCCACTTATAAGGTATGAATTAGGAGACATAGTAGTTCCTGCTGATTATGAATGCTCATGCGGTATAATTTTACCTTTAATCAAATTTGTTGAAGGACGTAGTGATGACTTTTTGGTGGCTCCTAATGGTAGACTAATCCCACCGACCGTTTTCTTTCCATATCCTTTCGAGAATTTTGATAGGATAAAGCAGTTCAAAGTTGTGCAAGAAAGGAAAGATAAACTATTAATAGAACTTGTTCTAAAAAAAAATGTTGCTGAGAATGGCTTTTTTGAAAAAGCTGAAAAGAAGGTTAAGCAGCTTTTTGGAGAAGACATGAAAGTGGAATTTAAAATTTGTGACGCAATACCCAGTAGTAAAACTGGAAAAATTAAAAAAGTAATTCGCGCTTTTAAATGATTTCACAAAGATCAAAAGGTTGACGTTTCAATTTAAATGCAAACGTTACGCCTTTTTGTGCTCATACACCTTCTAGAACGCGCTGGCAGTTATTTGAATTTTGTTTTGCTGAAATGTTTGTGGTGATAAGATTTAAAAAATATAGAAGCATAAAAATATGCATTTGAAAAATTAAACTTGATTTTAAACGTTGCTTGGAATCACTGCTTCGACCAGTTTAAGTACTGCTCACAAATAACAGGTTGATAATAGCTATCCACAATAGAGTGGAGTTTGACCTGCGCGTAATAGGCGACTAATTTCAGGTGTTACATTTGCTGTTCATATTTAATAATGGCAAGCTCCGATGATTGTAACTATAGACAAACAGTAGCAAAAAATGCCAGTACAAATCACAAAACTGCGAGTCATCCAAACAAGGCTAAAAAGATCCTCACCTTTATCTTCTTTGTATCTTTTACGCTCTCCAATTATTCTTCCTTAATTTCATTTCTCTTAAAACCTCAACCAAAGCCAAACGTACATAATCCCCATTCTCAACCGCAAATAACTCCTTAAAACGCTTAGGGCTCGTAACCTTCCTCAATTAAAAACTTGCGCCACAACAATCACCAATTAAAAGTCACTCAAAACAACCCAAATCCAGATGCACTAAAAACAAAACACCAAACTCATTCAAAACAAGGAGCGTAAAGATTTTGGAGCTGGGCAAAACCTCTACAACCTGTGGCTTCCATTCTTTGGAGTCGCGCTCTCCACCGTAATTATGGCTGCAGGCACAATAATTCTCGCAAAACTATAAAATTTCAAAGATCGCCAATTTCTCGCTTAAAAGATGAATAAACGAGTTCTAAATAATTGCCTTAGGGCTCATTTATCGCTCGATCTTCTGCAAAAGTAGCTAGAGAATAATAATACTGAAACCTTCTCTTCTAATTCTTTGCCTTCTAATATTGTGCCGATGCAATATTATGCTTGGATACCATACTATATGCGCAAATGTTTCCGAGAAAATCATGCAAGTATGATAATCACATCCATGTTTGATTTGGTTGTGCAATAGAGGATGAGTGGAATAAAAGTCGAGAAATTCTGGCATTTAGGATACTACCGTTATATCTTTTATAGATGAGTTATAGAAAAATTGTGCAATGCTAAACTTAGTGGTTGCTTATGTTATATACTTGATGCTGGATGCGGCAATAAAGGTAGTAGTCTTTCTATTCTTCCAAAAGGCGTTACTTTTTTAGGCGTTGACATTACGCGCGAAAACCTGAAGTACTCAAAAAAAGATTATTCCAAATGGTCTTTTCATTTTAGCAAGTTTAACTCATCTCCCATTTATTTCTACTTTCGATTTAATTATTTGCGTTGATGTTCTAGAGCATTATCTCTCAAAAAGATCAAGTTTTAAAAGAAATATTCCGAGTCTGTCGGCCAAATGGATGGTTCATAGCTTCCACAACTAACATCCTTAACCCATTACTCTTTATAGATACCTACCTTCCACGAACTGTGGCGCGAGTTTTTACTTCAAAAATTTCAGACCAACCACATTATGAAAGGCATCATCGTTTTTCTCCTCTGTCACTTTCTTCTTCTGTAAGAAGAACTGAATTCAGAGAAGTGGAAATAGGTATATACGGATTTCCCCTCTTTGACCCATGGCTTTATCATTATTCCAAAAGAAAACCTCCATTCTATGCGCACTTTTGGATTATTTTTGACAAATTGACATCTAAAATGCGTTTATACATCTTGAAGGAAACGATGGTGCTCAAAGCAGCAAAATAAATTATTGAAAATTTATTAGTTAATTCATTTTTTATAACTAAACAGTATGCAAGTTGCAAATGTGTAAAATTTCAATTAAAATGCGCTATGATTTAGTTGGCTGTTTTCATCTATTATTTTTCTATATTTTGGCAAATATAATATTATATCTAACACTCGGGAATAGTGCGTTACTATGAGCTTGGTTGGTCTTACTGAAATTCAAGAAAATTTAGTTAAGCAAGCTATTTTGAAATCGTTAAGTCTAATTAATTATTCGTTCGAAAGAAACATAAAAAGAATTGTTATAAAACCCAACCTTTGCTATTACTGGGATTATTCCACTGGACAGACTACTGACCCTCTGTTTGTAGCAGCCTTGATCGATTTACTTCGTGAGAAAATTTCTAAAGATATTGATATCGCTATAGCTGAATCTGATGCTTCAGCCATGAAATGCAAGTACGCTTTTCGATTTCTTAATTACGAAAAAATAGCGAAAGAATATGATGTTCGGTTAGTTAATTTGTCTGAGGACGAAACAAGCATACATGAAGTCGCTGTTGGAACCGAAAGATTCCAAATAGCGATTCCTCGCACAATAACAGAGGCCGATTTGAGAATCAACTTGCCAAAAATAAAGTACACTATGGAAGAAATTAAGATTACCTGCGCGCTAAAGAACGTTTTTGGCTGTAATCCGTATCCCCAAAAATTTAAGTATCACTCTAAACTTAGCGAAGCTATAGTCGCGATTAACAAAGCTATGCCCTTTGATCTGTGCATAATAGACGGAAATATCGTTTCTGGAGTTAAGCCTCAGCGTCTTGGCTTAGTAATGGCAAGTGTCGATCCCGTTGCTATAGACGCTGCTGCCGCTAAGATAGCAGGTGTAAACCCTAAGAAGATTAAATATCTCCAGCTTGCCGCCAAAGAAGGTTTAGGAAACATAAAATTTGTTGAAAGGGGTCTTCATTTGGCTCAATTCGCGTCTATCTATCCCAAGAAAGGCTTAAAAGAGAAGCTGATGGGAAAAGCTTACGGGCTAGTTATCAAGATGAAACTTGGAAAAAGGTTAGGGTTAGCATAAACATCGGAGGAAATCTATGTATGAAGAAAGTGAAATTGGGCATAATCGGTCTCGGATACATCGGCAAAACTCACCTGAGACATTGCCTTAAAATTCCGAATATAGCAGTCGTGGCAGTTTCTGATATATCAAAAAAGGCTCTCAAAGACGCCAAAGCAGCAGGCATAAAAAAAACATTCGATGACTATGAGCAGCTTCTCAAAGAACCTGATATTGATGCGGTAGTTGTAGCATTACCTACTCATCTTCACTTGAAGTGTGCGCTGCAGGCTGCTGAAGCGCACAAGCACATTTTCATGGAAAAGCCTATAGCCGTAAGCGTGGCTGAAGCAAAAGAAATAGTTGCTGTGACTCAACGGAATTCTGTTAAACTGATGGTGGGTTATCCTCTTAGGTTCAACAAAAAGTTCAGGGAACTTAAAGCAAAAAAGGAAAAAGGCCTTCTAGGTGATGTTGAAATTGCATATGCTACCTACATAAGTTCTGGTCCATTCTTCCACAGAGCCGACGGCCACTCCCCAGTGCCTGTGCCTGAATGGTGGTGGAATAAAGAGCTGACAGGAGGCGGTGCCTTGGTTGACTTAGGTAGCCACATGATAAATCTTATGCGCTGGTTCTTCGGCGAAATTACAGACATAAAAAGCCAACTTAACTACCGATTTAACCTTGACTTCGAAGACAGCGCCATATGCTTCGCCAAATTCGATTCCGGAACAAAAGCGGTCATAACAGTTGGCTGGTTCCTTCAAGGCTACGTTTTAAGAACAGAATTCTTCGGTACCGTAGACCATGCACTTGCAGAACATCGCCCAGGAAATATTTTACTAACTGCAGTTCAAATGCTAACAACAGGCAAATCAAAGTTCCACCAAGCCCATCTTGATGAGCTACAATATTTCATTGACTGCATACAAAATGATATAACGCCATCACCTTCGGGAGAAGACGGACTCAAGGACTTAGAAGCAATTGAAAAAGCATACAAAAATCAAATCCATCTAAGCTAAAACTTCATATTGCTCGATAAATAAGATCATCCTTCAAACCTCAATTGACCTTATGTTCCTCATTACGCATCCTTTGCTCTTCAATTATTCTATTCAGTCTTCCATCCTCAATAGCCTTTAAAATGTCGTCATAATCTGTCACGTCAATTATGCTTGGCTCACCATAATGATGCCACTTCCTATCCGAGGCTGGCGGGACATAGCCCAGCACAGGGTTCCAATGAAGATCGTACCACCATACAACATTCCATATGAATTTGGCAATTTGTCCATTTTCAATGAGCTCCTTTGACCCTTCTCCATATGGGCACTTGTACTTGTTTCTAACTTCGCAGCTTTTACCCGCCGACAAGCCAATCTCCTCATAAAGCCTAAGCTCCACAAGTAGCATCTTATTCCTTCTAACAACCTCCGGCCGCTTATAATATTCATTCATAACCTCGGCGACCCAAGAAGGATTCGCCTGTCTCACTTCTTCCTCATTCTTCTTGACGCTTTCTTCCACCTGCTTTATAAGTTCCTTGACTCTCGCCGCCTCGGGAACAACACAGCCCAAACACGCCACTCGGCCATATCGATTAAAATCATCCTCAAACCCGACAGCATCAAACCCTTCCAA
Source organism: Candidatus Bathyarchaeota archaeon (assembly GCA_026014545.1). Lineage (GTDB taxonomy): Archaea > Thermoproteota > Bathyarchaeia > Bathyarchaeales > Bathycorpusculaceae > JAOAIV01. Next base: position 266,348 of record JAOZIH010000001.1, on the reverse strand, counting down.
ACTCATGTTTCTCCTCAAGCACATAACAATAAAACGCTCACGCTCTTCACTGTAATCCTTGCTGGCATCAATAAATTCTAAATCCTCAGTGCCGGGCTCAAACTCCTTATCGAGTTTCTCAGGCCACGGCTTCTGAAAAAAATAACCACTATACTTCCTCATCAACTCTAGAAACTCCCTAAAAATTTCAGCCGCAGCTTGCCCAGTTTCTCCGCTGAGCTTTTGACAGTATTCAGCTAGAGGTTTAACAGCCGCTTTCGGAATTTTCCTTTCACCACTCACTTCCGCCGCCTCTCTTATTAGCCAAAAGTCGCCTCTTTTCCACAGCCCAATCCTTCAACACAAATCTGTAAAGAGGAAAACATCTAGCCCTAACCGTCCTTGCCTCCACATGCTCCTTTCTGGCTAAGCTGTTAAGAAGCCTATCAACATCCACAAGCATATCACCCTTCTCCGACTTCTTGCGCTCCATCCTCGTCAAAGCCAAATCCTTCAACAAGTTCCTCAACATATTATCTAACCCAGCAATATGCTTGCCCAAAACCACGGCGGCATCCTAAACACCAACATTAGCCTCATAAACCTCAGCTCTCGCCGCGAATCAGATACATAGCTAAACGCCGAACCAAAATCTCATCAGCCAACCCCTCTAAGCTATACTCACACATCAGCCTAGAAACCAAACCATCATAAGCCTGCTTCTCAACCACGCACTCACTAGCCGGAACGAAACTTTCACATTTAGCGCCAAAAACGCAACAATCGCAAAGCATAAAACCCCTACGGAAAAACCCATGCCTCAAAGCACTCACAACAACTCACTCCATAAACAGAAACAGCTAATTTGCCGCTATCCACTTCCGCTAACCTTCCGTCGAACCCACTCGCCACTTTCACTTCGCTTCAAAACCTCAACTAAAGCCAAACGAACATAATCCCCATCCTCAACCGCAAACAACTCCCTAAAACGCTTAGGAACCGTAACCTTCCCACCTTTAAAAACCCGCGCCACAAACTCCTCCAAACAATCACCAACAAACAATTAAAAGTTACCTAAAACAACCAAATCCAAAATCCATCAACCCAAAAATACAAAACACCCTAAACTAGACATCACAACCAACAAGTTCCCTCAACCCACTCTCCAAAGACACCCGCGGATGATAATTAAGCCTCATTCGAATTTTTGAAATATCCGCAACACTATGCCTTATATCACCTTCCCGTCGGTCTGCATAAACTATCCCCAAACAGGTTTTCCCAGTAGACCTCAAAAGTGCCTCCGCCAACCCACGTATAGATGTTGCAACGCCTGTTCCAACATTAAAAATTTCGCCAACAGCTTCGCTGCACGTTAGGGCAAGGAGATTCGCTTCAGTCACATCATAGACATGCACAAAATCTCGCGATTGCGTACCATCACCAAAAATTATCGGTGAAAGATTCTCCCTTACGCGGCTAATAAACTGAGTTATGACGCCGCTATACTCACTTTTCGCCTGCCTCAGGCCATAAACGTTAAAATATCTGAGGCAAACGGTCTCCAACCCAGTTTCCTCATGACACATATTCACATGTTTCTCAGCTTCACATTTCGAAAGCCCATAGGGCGAAATCGGTTTAATGGGATCAGTTTCCTTTACTGGCTGATGTTCCGCCTCGCCATAAACAGCACAAGAGGAGGCATATACAAAACGTTTAACTCGCGAATTGCAAGCAGCTTCAAGCAGATTCACTGTTCCCGTCACATTTATTTCCTGAGCCAGCGCGGGATTCTTCGTGGATTCTGGGACACTGACTAAGGCAGCCAAATGCACAATGCCATCTACTCCTTTAACCAAACTTGTTACCGAGGGCGCGTCTCGAATGTCGCCCTTCACAAACCTAAAGCGCTTATTGCTCAGATGCGTGTGAATGTTTTCTATGCTTCCGCTTCGCAGACTATCCAGAACAACGACTTCGAAGCCTTCTTCCAAAAGCCTATCAACAGTGTGGCTTCCAATGAATCCTGCACCGCCCGTAACCAAAACCTTCAAGTAGACACCCGCTGCACTCATATAGAAAATTAATTGTTGAACTTAAATCTTTCACGGCATGGAGCGTAAATAATGCAGAAAATTCTTGAGCTGGGCAAAACCTCTGCCACAGGAAGTTTCCAGCTATTCTTCGGAGTCGCGCTCTCAACCGTAATTATGGCCGCTGGCACAATAATTCTCGCAAGACTAATGACGCCTGAGGAGTACGGGCTCTACTCCATCGCTCTCATCCCCTCGTACATGGCAGTTTTATTCCGAGACTGGGGAATAAACTCTGCCATAACGAAATACGCCGCCAGCCTAAGAGCCCAAAACAGAGACCACGACGCCCGCGCCATCATAACCGCAGGGGCACTCTTCGAAATCACATCAGGCTTAGCAATAACGGTAATCCTCATCGGCCTTTCAGCCTTCATCGCAACAGCAATCTTCAACAGGCCAGAATCAACAACGCTTATCGCAGTAGCCTCCACAACCATGATCACTGGCGCATTGCTAACTACAGCACAATCCTGCTTCACCGGCTTCGAAAAAATGGGGCTCACAAGCCTAACAAACATCGCTCAAGCCATAGTAAAAACCGTTGCCTCTCCAATCCTCGTGCTTTTGGGATTAAGCGCTTTAGGCGCAACGCTGGGCTACACGATAGCCTACGTAGCCGCAGCCGCAATCAGCCTCCTATTGCTCTATCTAAAAATAACCCGCAAGCTAAAGCCAAGCAACCCTAAAAAAGAAGGTATCTGCCGAACCCTAAAAGAAATGCTAAGTTACGGTTTCCCACTCTCAATATCCGGAATCATAAGCGGTTTTCTACTACAATTCTATTCCTTCATGATGGTAATATACTGCACCGACGCCATGATCGGAAACTACCAAGTGGCAACACAATTCGCCACCTTGCTAACCTTCGTTACTACCCCTATATCCACCGTACTCTTCCCCGCATTCTCAAAAATTAATCCAAAAGAGGAAGGCGAACTACTGCAAACCGTCTTCTCATCATCAGTCAAGTATACAGAGATAATCTTGGTTCCAACAACAGCAGCAATCATGGCGCTTTCACAGCCGATGATAAGCACAATCTTCGGCGAAAAATGGGCCATAGCGCCATACTTTTTAACTCTATACGTAATCGGCAACCTCTACGCGCTTTTCGGCAACCTGAGCTTAGGCAGCTTCTTGGTAGGCATTGCCGAAACAAAAATCCAAATGAAACTAAGCCTAATAACCCTCGCATTCGGAATTCCCTTAGCCTTCCTCCTTATCCCATCGTTTGGAATAGTCGGCCTAATAGCAGGAAGCATAGTCTCCCGCGCGCCGGCTATATTTATCGGGTTATATTGGATATGGAAAAAATACAAAGTAAAAATTAACTTCGCCTCCTCATTCAAGATTCTTTCAGCTTCAGCCATAGCTGCTGCAGCAGCATTACTAGCAATAAGCCTAACAGCATTTGCAGACTGGATAGAACTAGCTATAGGCGGCTCCACCTTCATAGCAGCATACCTAATCTTGGCGCCGTTAATCGGCGCAATAACTCCATGTGACATAAAAAATCTGAAAGCCCTCTTTTCTGGTTTAGGGCTAATCTCAAAAATTTTAAACTTTTCAATGTCTGCAATGGAAAAACTTTCTGATGCATTTGGGCGGCGCTCATGATTTTCCGATAGATATTTAGACTCTCGTGTGCAATGAATAGAATGGTTTATGAATTGAAGTTCTCCGTTAAATCAATGCGTCATTTTATTCAATTGTTACGGAAAGCAATGTTTTTAGCAGCAAAATCTTTGATTGAATTTATCCGGCGTTCAAAGAAAACGATACTGCTGATAGTAATCGTTTCTAGTTTAACACTGATTATCAGCATGTTCGTGTCAATGTGGCTGAGCAGCTATCACAACACGAGTTTTCCAAGCTTCGGCATAATCCGCGTCATAGGCGTCGAAGCCTACGGCGGAGACATACGCGCTAGCCCAGACGGGCAACAGTACCTCGACTGGGGCACACTTTACCCTGGCACCGTGGCAAACAATTCCTTTTACATTAAGAGCCAAAGCAACCTGCCCGTGAAACTGAATCTTTCCGTCTCAAACTTCATATTCAAGAATTCTCTTGGAGAAAACGTCACAGTCGCGCCGCCAATAAGTGAGCCACTAAAAATAACTTGGAATTATAACAATATGCGCCTCAATCCTAGCGAATCAGTTTATGTGACTTTAAGTCTCACTGTTTCTTCGGATGTTGCCTTCTTAACTTACGTGATAGATAACAAAGTGAAGGAGTTTGCCTTTGACATAAACATAAAAGCTTTACCAGCAGATTAAAAAACCAACCGATTTTTATAGAACATTTTTTAATTTTTCTATATGCTTACTTCATAAAACCTTATTTTCCAGAAAGTTAATTCTATCTGTTTGGAGAAGGGCTTGCTTCGTGCAAAATAGCGTAATCTCAGTGGTTGTTCCAGCTTACAACGAAGAAAAAGCTATAGGCAGCGTTATAGGGGAAACCATGCAGATTTTGGAAGCCATGAAGATGCCCTACGAAATCGTGATTGTTGACGACGGCTCCACGGATCAAACGAGCAAAGTGGCAAGCAGATACAAAGTGACAGTAGTTTCATACTCGCAGAATCGCGGGAAAGGATATGCCCTAAGAAAGGGTTTAGAGCATGCTCAGGGCGACATAATTGTAACAATCGATGCTGACGGCTCGCATAGCCCAAAAGAAATCCCAGACCTCATAAGGCCGCTTTTCAACGGCGCTGATGTTGTAGCTGGCTCTAGGTTTATAGGCGAAGCCAAAGATCACACATCAAAATTACATCAGCTCGGCAACAGCCTCATAAACGCAACCATAATGGTTCTAACAGGCAAAAAAATTACTGATAGCCAAACAGGCTTAAGAGCATTTAAGAAGAACTTCCTGCAGCAGATACGCTTGGAATCCTGCGGCTTTGATATTGAGACGGAACTGACTATGAAAAGCCTAAAAAACGGCTTCAAACTCGTAGAGATACCTATTAGCTGTAAGCGTAGAGTTAATGGCGCTTCGAAGCTTAAAACGTTGCCCGACGGGTTCAAAATTTTCAAAGCAATACTTAAGGCGGCTATAAGGCCGTAGTCGTTAAATTTGCATATAGACCATTCATACTTTGTTCTATAAGTTGTTTACATAGCTACTTAAATACTTGTATTATTCACGCTTAAATTTGGAGAGGGCTTCATAAATGAGAAGAAGTATATTTGCCGTAACCGCTTTAAGCCTATTCGTAGTGTTCTTATGTATTTCAACAGTTGCTGCGCAAACAGTTAGCGTATACGTTTCTGGAACCGGTAAAGGAAAAACATTTTCGATGGGCAGCGGCACTTACTGGGCTGGAGAAATTAACATCCAATGCTCAGACACAAATACTCACGCGTACTGCATGGAATACAATGTCAATCTCTACATAGGCCACACGTACACGTATACTATGACAAGCGTTCCAGACAATCCTACATGGCGCGCTGTTGCCTATGTTCTCTCATGGCATGACCCGCCAACAACCAACGATGAAGCAGCAGCAGTGCAAGGCGCAATTTGGGCGATTCTAAGCGGCTCTAACCCCTCACCATACGGCGGATCCATAGCTGCGGAAGCCACTGGTAGGGATGTCGCGCGATCAAGCGACACCTTACAATGGGTTAATGCCCCGAGCGTGATGGGGCCAGGCGAAACTGCAACATTAAAAGTTAAACTCTCGGATAATAACGGCAATGGCAGAGCTAACGTGAAAATCAAGTTTTCTGCAACTGGCGGAACACTAAGCCAGCAAGAGGCTTTCACCGACGCTAACGGCATAGCCTCTGTCGCGTTGACGGCGCCATCACAAGTAGGCGCAGTAATCGAAGTTAACGCGTCGACAAGAGGCGTCTGGCCGACGCAATACCTTCATAGCGATTGCACTCAAGACTTAATCGGGATAGGAGATCAGATAGGATTGACTACTACAACGAACCTATGTGTACTGACAAAAATTAATGTTGTCCCAGAGTTGCCGTTGGGCACAGCCGCCGCAGTAGGCGCTTGCATCTTCGCTTTAATTGCAAAAACCAAAAAACTCAAACTCAACATCGTTTAACAATTTTTATTTTATATTTTCCCGTTTTTAATGCTTATACAGTAGATAATTATAAAGGCTGTTTAGAACTTACCAGGCTTTCTTCTATACTAATTTTCTACAATTTTTTTATATCACATCGTCGATTTAATGAACAAGGCGAAAGGAGAATGAAAAATAGATTAGCATGTTTAATAATCATTTCAGCTATAGCTCTTATGCTAATTGGTATAGCAACAGTTAGGGGTGCCTCGGTAACTCCAACATCGATCCCTGGTTTTCAAGCGGGTAATGCGGCTAATGAATGTGCTCAGACGGGGTGCGTGTGTGTTTATGCCTGTAAATATACACCTGGCGGTGGTTGGGAGCCTTCTCTTCCTGCTGGTGTCAGCATTAGTATTACATTATCTACTGATGGAACATCATTTGACTGGACCGCTAATGTTCCCATATGTTGCGTCATAGTCAAAGGGGGACCAGATGCATGGTACTATAAATATGATGGCGGCGCGACTTCTGACACCGGGTTAACTGCCCCTACTAATCCTGGTGAAAACACTCCCCGAGTTTCTCATGTGACTTTTTGCTGGGGCTGCCCCCCTGATAACAACATACCAGACGTGCCCTTAGGCACAATCACAGCGACAGTTGCAATCATTGCTGCGTTTGGCGCTTATCTTACACTACGAAAATCCAAGTCCATCCCAATTTAATTCCGGCTTTTATTTTTTCTATCAAGATCATTCTTTATTTTCCAATTTTAAATTATTGCAGGTGTAACATATTACAAACAAACTTGTGTGTTCATTTAATAAAACAAAAGATTACTATCAGCATATTCTTGCTGCTTCGCTGATAGTACTGCTAATTATTTTAGTTTATTGGCACGATCTAGGCATTGTGACAAACGAGGCGCTAAACTCAGAAGCACTTTCCCATGTAGTCCTAGTGCCTTTCTTTATGGGCTTCCTCTTGTATCAGAAGAAGGACTTGTTCTCCGCTTCACTTATTCTAGATAAGCTTCAGAAGAAATCTAAAATCAAATTTGTAGATGAGCTTGTGGGATTAAGCCTTTGCCTAATCGCTTTGCTCATATACTGGTATGGCTCCTACACTTTCCACCCATTGGCATATCACATGCTTTCTCTGCCCATATTCATCTCAGGCGTAATACTCATTCTCTTCAACCTGAAAACCCTACAGATACTGCTGCCGTCTATTCTGCTTCTTTTATTTTTAGTGCCAATTCCCAACGAGATCATGCAAACTATAGGCGGAAACCTGGCAAACATTAACACCCAAGCCTCCTACACGCTGCTCAAAGCTTTAGGCGTTCCCGTGACATTAACCACAGCCTATGGCGCGCCAACACTAATACTCACCACATCCGCTGGGCAGCCAGCAACCTTCACTGTTGACCTACCGTGCTCAGGCATATACACACTAATTGCCTTCATCATGTTCGCATTCTTCCTCGCCCTAATAGTTTCCGCCTCAGTTATCAAGAAGCTGCTAGTATTCGGTATAGGCTTCGCCATATTTGAAACTTTAAGCATAATACGCATATCCGCAATACTTTCGGCGGCGTACCTTTTCGGCGAAGAAATTGCCATGCTAATCTTCCACACAATCGCCGGTTTACTCCTTACATTCATCGGCATGCTCATAACCCTCTTCATAGCCGAAAAACTCCTAAAAGTCAGCTTTCTACAAAAAAGCGCTGTCGCCTCCTGCCCCGAATGCGAACACTCGCAAAAGAGCCTAAACGTGTTCTGCTTAAACTGCGGAAATTTCCTCGCTTCCTTAACGGGAAAGCCTTCTCAAAAATTCTGGGCAAAACTGCTTATTCTGCTGCTGGCGTTTCCAGCAATAGCCTTAAGCATTAACGCGCCAACTTTCGCCATAGCCCAAAACCAAATAGAAGTGACTTCAACATGGGAAAACTCCACAAACATTTTCCCCCAAATCCCCGAGTATACACTGAAATTCCTATACCGCGACGTCGAATACGAAAGAATAGCAAAACAAGACGCCTCGCTGGTATATGCATATCTCCCGGCAAACTATACTAAACCCGCAGTCTTCGTGATGATTGGCAGCGCAAACAGCATCTCAAACCTCCACAACTGGGAAGTATGCCTAATCTCCTATCAAACTGCACAGGGAAAATACCCCATAGTTTCAGTAATCGACTCTAGAGACATAACGCTAATCGAAGAAAGCTTTCCGCTAACCGCGCGGTACCTAGTTTTCACCACACCAGAAAACTACACGCAGGTAACTCTTTACTGGTACGAAAAGGCAACATTCAAAACAGGCCTTACAATACAACAGAAATACGTCCGCATCAGCCTAGTTATCCTAACCTACGACGCAGCAAATTATCAGCGGCATGAAGACACACTTTTAGCATTTGGAAAAGCCATAGCTTTGCACTGGCAACCAATCAAAACTCAATCGCTGATCTCCCTCGGCATCCCCGCCCAACAAGCGCTGCTAACCTTCTCTATCGCCATCATAATAGTCGCTAAGACATCGCAGTATGCTGACGAATGGCGCAAAAGAACAAACAACCTAAAAATCTTCAACAACTTTGCATCACCAGAAGACAAAACACTGCTCCAAGCAATTTCAGAGCTAAGCAAGGAAAAAGCCGCCTTCACAGCCGAAGAAATCAACAATGCCTTGAAAAACAAAACCGGAAACACCCTGCAGCCAGAAGTTCTAATGCAAAGATTAAACCGCCTACAAGAATACGGCTTCATAAAACCCGACATCGCTTCTACTGGAAACAAGCCAGCGCTGGTTTGGAAGAATCTTCTAAACGTATGAAAGCTTAAAAGTAACGACTCCGTTTTCATGTAGAGCACAATCGCTTCAGAAAATAAACCAGCAAGAGTAGGGCCGTCCAGTAAAAAATGAACGCGCAAAGACAAAGCGAGGAAAATACTCTACAGTCAACTCAAATTAAGAAACTGAAACCAAAAAAAGAAGGTGTGCCATCAACAAAAGTGGGCGTTGCGCTTATAATTCCCGGAGCTTTAGCACTTGCGTATGCCATACTGAAAAACTCTAATACTCTCGCATTTATCGGATTGAGCCTGACCTTTTGGGGAGTCCTCTTCTTCTTCATTAAACCCTCAAGATACGTTGCAAGCAGCATGCTTGCATCAACCGCCTTATCTGAATACTTCACAACCGATAGAATACTTAGAGACTTGAAAATTAATGGGAAAGCCTATTACATTCCACCATATCCGAAAGATGTATACCTCCCACAACATTTGAAGGGGCTAAAAGAAAGCGTTGTCTTCATCTCCTCAAGCACAAGCGGAATGCCCTCCATAGAGGAATTAGCCAAAAGCAAATTCTTGCTCGAAAACCCAAACGGCGTTTGCGTTTCTCCGCCTGGATTAGGCCTGCTGGAACAGCTGGAAAAAGAGCTAAAACGGGACATAACCAAAATCCAACTTAACGAATTATTCGAAATTCTGCCGCCGCTGATTACTGAAAACTTGCAGTTGGCAAAAGAAGTGGAAATAAAACAGGAAGACAGCCAAATCTACCTCAAAATAACCGGTTCACCATACTGGGCGCTTTACGCGGTAGAAGAGCTCAAAAGCATCCACTTTCTCGGCTGCCCACTTGCAAGCGCCATAGCATGTGCCATAGCCAAAGCCTCTGGAAAAACCGTTACAGTTCAGAAAGACAACATAGCGCCTCTCGGACAAACCGTTGAGGTCTGGTATCAGCTAGTAGAGGCTTAAGCTATGAATTTCCCAATGACTTTATCTGACATAAGCCTGTGGTTGGCAGTTATGGCGATAATCCTGCTTATAACCTCTGAAATAGTAAGTTCCATTACCGAACCACGCGTAATGATAGAAAAAAAGCGTCTTCGACTTGTAGCCATAGCCTTAGGCATTGGCTTCATGGCCACCGTTGTTATGAGAATCTTCCAGCCTTTTTAGCCTACAAGCGACGCGTAATAAGCTTATTATACTGATTCTGAACGCTTTTTCAAGAGGGAGGGCTTCAAATTAAAAGAAAAACATTGAAAGAGCTTGAAGAACTATTTCAAACACTTAAGCTGAAACTTGACGCAATGAACAAGGATGCTGTCCGAAACAGGCAATTCGACTTTCCAGTAATGAACGAGAATTGGCTGCGTCAATTCCTTAAAAGCAACGCTAAACTTGAGGAAAAGAAGCGCTTCCTATTAACGCAAATAGGCTATTTACGCATTAACCTCTTCACAGAATACTACGAACGAGCAAAGCTGTTGAAAGAGCAAAATCAGCTCGATGAGGCTGTGGCATTAATGAATCAATATGCCGAAATAGCCCGAATCTTCATTCCCACGAAGAAACAGCCCAGTCTACTCAAACACCTCAAAAAGCTATTCGCAGCACGGAGCATTGAACCAGTAGAATACCTAAAGAAATGGGAAACTGCCTACGAAACATGGACAAAACAAAAAATCAGCCAACAAACACTCGACGCCAAAAAACAGATGGAAGCTTTTGAACAGATGCGCATGGCCTTCCTGGAGCTATACACTTTCTCCTTTGCCGTTGAAAATTTTCCGCCGCTACGCTACAGACGTTCAGACCATTAACTGACTATTTAATTCATAAAATAAACACCTTTACAAGTATTCGCGAAGCAACAATAGCAAATCATTCTGTTACTCTTTTCGTATCCTAAGTAAAATAACCTTGTGTCCTAAATTCGTTATTCATTAAGCTGTGTCGTCGGTTATTCTGTCAGCCTTTCCGTGCTGCAACCGGCGAACACTTAGTTTATTTGCTGAAAGTTCTTAATTTCGAATCGAAGGCATGATAACACCTAAAAATGTGCTACTCTTTTCATTAGTTAATTGTTTTACGCTTTCCTTATGTAGCCGCCTAAAAAAGAAAAGGGAATGCTGTCTTTTAGCCTGTTCCTGTTATGACTATGTTTACGCTAAAGCTTGTGATGCCGCTGATGCTGCTTGAGACGCGCAATGTGATAACTGCCGCTATTGATTGCCCTGCTGGCAGGGTTGCGCTTTCTCTATCCCATGTGATTGTTATGGGCCCGTTTGCGTTTGTCGGCGACCAACTGTTTGTTGTCATGCTAAGCGTCATCTGTACGTTGCCTGTGTTTTTGAGATAAACTGTTTTGGTTACTGTTGCTCCTGGCGAGAGGGTTCCCCAGTCTATTGATGTTAGAGGCTGACTGCATGCCGCGTCTGAGTAGGCTTCTAAGTTTATTGTTGATATGGTGCCTGTTGCGGGTATTGGCCTAGTTACTGTTAGTACACCTGCGGTTGTTGCGGTTAGGATTATTCCTGTGGTTATTAGGAGCAGTATTGTTTTTGTGGAGAGTTTTGCCAGGCTCATGCATTGTTCTCCTCTACATAAAGTAGCTTATCTTAAGTCTTAATAAATTTTATTGTCGAAGTGAACTACATAACTACACATCCAAAACAAAAGCAACAACCCAAACAGCAACAACAACCGTGTCGTCGGTTATTCTGTCAGCCTTTCCGTGCTGCAACCGGCGAACACATAGCGAATATCCCGATAGTGTAGCAAAAAGAAAAACCTTGCCCTCTGCTATAACCAAGCATGTTCAGATACAAGTTGATGGCACAGCAATTGTGCCAAAAATCCATGTTACAGCATGCACAGCAAAAGCTTTTAACTTTTACTCCCAAATCCTCTTTACCCATGGTACTCTATCAAAGTCTTTATCATTAGAATATACCTCATTTATCTTGTTCTTCTGCATAACTCGAAGAGTAAGCGCATCCACAAAGTCTACTCTAAATTTATCCACATTATCCAGCGCCGCGAGAAAATCCTCCCAAGTAATAGCCAGCTTATTCATGGTTAAATAGGAGTTAACCGCTGTAAGGAAACTTTTAACCTCTTTCTCTCTATTGTTATACTCTAGCCAATCAACGATTTCTTGAATAACGGCTAGACTTGTAGCCGCCTCTTCGCCACCCTCTATCCTCTTGAGAATTTTCTTAGCGATTTCATAGTCTTCCTTTGGAGATTTCACTAGAACATAGATAAAGACATTGGCGTCAACAAATCTCACTTTGATACCCTCGAAGATTTACGCTTTAGCCGCTCAGCCGCTGCTTTCCTTAAATCCTGCTTCACCGGCTCTCCAATATTGACGCCTTCTGCTAAGCCTGTAAGATAATCAGTAGGGTTAGAGATAGTATTTGGAGGTAAAAGCACCAATTTACCATCCACTATCTCCAAAGTTACGTAATCACCTTCGTTGATTCCTAATCGTTGCCTTATCGCAACAGGGATGGTGACTTTACCTTTCTGAAGCACCTTCACTCGCTCACCCAAAAAGTTCACCCACATTAACAGCTAACAAGGTTACTTATGAAGATTACTCCTACACAAAAATGCACCAAACCTGAACAGCCATGCCAACACACTTAAATTATCAGCAAAAACAATATTACCAAAAACACTTGAAGGACGCAAAAGCCATGAAACAGTTCATAATAACACCCGCCGCTGGAAAACGATTAATCGCCAAAGCCCTTGCAAAACACCCTGCCGTAACAAGTGCTCTCAAGAATGGCACACTCGTGATAGTCGCTGGCACCACAAACGGCTACGTAGCCGAAGAAATCCTAAAATCAATAGGGCAAGCAGCCAACTTTTCCAGGAAGCGCTTCTTCCGCGGGATCACTCTACCGCCAGGAGCGCCAGTAACCGTTGAAGGGCGTTTGGCTGATGAAAGCCAATTCCCCGGAGATGTGGTAATAACCAGAGACGAGTGGCGAAAAGGTAAAACCATCGCCGACGTAATCGACGAGCTCAAAGAAGGCGACGTCATACTGAAAGGCGCGAATGCGGTGGATCTGCAACGCAGACAAGCCGCGCTCCTAATAGGGCATCCGAAGGCAGGCACCATCGCCGTGGCATTGCAAGCTGTCCTCGGGCGTCGCGTACGACTCATCGTGCCAGTAGGCTTGGAAAAACGCGTAAACAGCGACCTACACCGCTTAGCTGAAAAAGTGAATGCACCTGGCGCAAGCGGCTTCCGACTGTTCCCCATGCCAGGCGAAATCTTTACCGAAATTGAGGCTGTGAAGCTTCTGACGGGCGCGGATGCTGAGCCAATCGCTGCTGGCGGCGTAGGCGGTGCTGAAGGCTGCTGCTGGCTCGCAATTAGTGGCACAGAGGAACAGGAAGCAGCTGCTGAGAAGCTTATGGCTTCTGTTGTTTCTGAACCAGCATTTAGCCTTTGATACATGCCTGGCGGTTTTCCGCTTTATTCACATGCAGGCGCTTATTTTTTCAGTTATCCTTGTTAATGGGGCCTTGCTATTACTGTTGAATCGAGTAAGCAGCTGCTTAGTGCTTTTTGTGTGCGATGGCAGTCTAACCCATTTTTGTATAAATGCAGAAAGTAATGTCCAGCGTTGTCATTTTCATTGTTCTGGCTTCAATAATTTTGTATTGACGCTTCTGTGTGCGGCATCATAGAGTTTTTGATCTGCAGTGTACAGTGTGGCATTGGTTTTTTGCGCTGCTGCGATATAAAGCGAATCATAGGCGCTTATGTTTTAAGCTAATGCGATCTTTATGGCTTCTGCGGCGATTTCGCGAGTAGCAATAATTTTTAATCCATCATATATTCTCATGAGGTCTTCTAACGCTACATTTGCTTCTTCTACTTTCAAATCTTTAACTCTGTTGGCGGGAAGTCCCCATCCGAAGGGTGGGGATGAAAGCCTAATGACATTTATAGTTTATAAGAAAATTTAGTAACTATGAAATATAAGCTTGATAAGGGCGCTCATTCAGTTTATGCTCTTCAATACCATCTTGTTCAAGTAGTGAAATATCGCAGACAAGTGTTCGAAAATGAGGAGATCATGGATTTTCTGAAGCAGAAAATAAGAGAAATAAGCGAAAGCTTTGATGTGGATGTTCTAAACATTGAGTGTGATAAAGACCATTTCCACATGATTTTCAAGGCGAGGCCAATATTAGACATGCCAAAATACATCAATGCGATAAAAACCATAACATCAAGGGAAATCCAGAGAAACTATCCTGAAGTAAAGGGAAAGCTTTGGAAAGGGGTTTTCTAGTCTCCATCATATTTCCTCGCCACAACTGGACAGGTAACTTTGGATGTTTTGAAAAAGTATGTTGAGGAGCAAGGGAATGCTTAGCTATAAGTTCAGGCTTTATCCAAATGGGGAACGAGAGGAAAGATTACTTGAAACTTTGGAGTTGTGCAGGCAAACCTACAACTGTTTCTTGGCTGAGTGGAATGGAAAAGGTAAAGTTCCAAGCAGATTTGAGCTTCAAGCCCAATTGCCCAGGCTGAAGGCTGAGAAGCCTGAACTACGCAAGGTTTACTCGAAGGTTTTGCAGATGGTTCTCTACCAGTTATACTCAAATTTGAGGGCTTTGTCAGAGCTGAAGAAGAATGGCCGGAAGGTTGGGAGGCTAAGGTTCAAGGGTAAGGGCTGGTTCAAAACCTTTGTCTATAACCAAAGCGGCTTCAAGCTTATCAGGACTGGGAAGAAGTTTGACCTGCTTCACTTATCTAAGATAGGCGACATACCTATAAGGGTTCACAGGCCCGTTGAAGGAAGAATAAAACAAGTTATAGTAAAGAGGCATAACTCGGGCAAATGGTTTGCCTGCGTGTGCGTAGAGAAGGAGGGTGAACCCATCGAAAAGGAGCCTAAGAAGGCTATAGGCATTGACGTCGGGGTAAAACACTTCCTAACTGATAGTGATGGTAGACAAATAGAAAATCCAAGGTTCTACGAGAAGACTCTTGAGAAGGTGAGGGTTCTCCAGCACTGGCTTTCAAGGAAAAAGAAAGGTTCAAAGAACTGGGAAAAACAGAGAATAAGGCTTGCTAAAGCTTATGAAAAACTTGTAAACCAGAGAAACGACTTTCTCCATAAGCTTTCAAGGTTTTACGTAAACAATTATGATGTGATATGCGTTGAGAAACTGAATGTACGAAACATGGTTAGAAACCACAATTTAGCCCAAAAGATACTGGATGCTTCTTGGGCTGATTTCCTTCAACTGCTCGAATACAAGGCTGAAGGCGCTGGTGTTCGGGTGGTGAAGGTGAATCCGAGAGGTACATCTGAAGGGCTAAGTTATGAAAATTCTATGAGGGATTGGATTTCAGCATGTAGAATAAAGATGAGGGGATGGAATAGCCCTGACTTGCCTGCTGAGATAGAGCCTCTACGGGAGCTTATCCAAGTTCCCGCAAGCTCCATCATTGAAGCAGGAAGCCCCTTCCCACAGGGAGGGGTAGTTCACACATTCAGCCAAAGCAAGATCCACCGTGTGGAGCGCGTATCCTTTCTTTAGAGTGTTGGTCACTGTGATTGTGGCTTCTTTGGATCCTGCTTCATTGAGAATAAGTTTTGCTAGTATGTTGGAATCAAGAATTAGGCTCGGCGTTCTCGATCCTCCCTTATGAGCAATGTGGAATCTGTTTTTGTTTTCCTTTTTTCTGCTCGCTTCTCTATTTCTTGAAGTGTCTTCAACAGTTCGATTTGCTTGACTCTTTCCTCGAGGAAGGCTCTGACTTCTTGACTCCACTCTATAGGGTTCTGCTCCATTTTCTCTTTAAGCTCCCGTGGTATGCGTACAGTAAATGTTGTAGACATAACTGTCCTCGCTACTGTTGTAGTTATGTATGAAAAGTTAAAAACAATTCTGTATTACAAGTAGTTTACACGCTCCACTAATTGTTTTAGTACTGAGAACATAATCTACTCTTGCGCTTGTAGGAAGCAACCGGTCTTGGTATGGCAGATAGATATGCGGCATTTTGTGAACTGTTTAGGGGGCTTAATATAAAGGACTCCTTATATTCTTCTATGTCTATTGCTAATGGTGCTAACCATGCCCACAACAGTTAAAGTAGATAAGAAAAATCTTCAAATGCTTACCAAAATCAAAAAAGAAATGAAAGCGAAAAATAATGACGAAACCATCAAAAGGCTAATTTCTGAAAGACAGAAAATCCCCTCCTCAATGTTTGGGTCAAACCGCAAACTTGCCCCCTTCTCGGCGGCTGACGAGGCCGAATTCCATTAGCTGTAAATACATCATCGACGCCTACGCGTGGATAGAGTATTTTCGTGCATCCAAATCTGGAGAAATTGCCAAAGAATACATAGAAAGCGATGACGCTGCAACTCCAACGATAGTTGTTGCGGAAATCAGCAGAAAATTGCTATAAGAAATCGCTATTGGCAACGAAACGCCGGAGGGAAGAATGAAGCGCCTAGAGTTCATCAGGGCAAAAAGCCGAATAATTGAGTTGGACTTTGAGACCGCCGCCGAAGCAGGCAAGATTGATGTGGAAATGAAGAAGAAAGTGAAGGGCTGGAGCTTGGCAGACTCAATAATTCTGTGCACAGCCAGAAGCGTAAAAGGCAAGGTTGTCACTGGAGATGAGCATTTCCGAGGCTTAGAAGAAACCATTTTCATCAAAGAACAGTTTTATGATGCAGCGGGCAGGATTTGAACCTGCGAACCACCTAATATGAACGACAGCAATATCGGCGTCCTAGTTCAAAACACATTTTTATTTAGATATAGAATTTTTGCAAAACTATGCGATATGCGTTTTGATTTCAATAAACCATTATCATTGAAATTCTTTTTATCGATTTGAAATGAGCTATCTCGATTTTCTTTGCTACACGTACCAAAAATATTAAAACTCATTGGTGCAGGGGGTGAGATTTGAACTCACGTACTCCTAGGAGACGGGATCTTGAGTCCCGCGCATTAAGCCCCCTTTGTGCTTTTGTGCGGGTTTGGCCAGGCTCTGCTACCCCTGCCCTTTGCTCTAAAAACTATATTCCATTCTATTAATTTTTTCCATTCTTGATAATGCTTGATATCTGAATCTTTGATTGAGCCTATTTCAACCATCCATCTAATCACTTGTTTTCTCTGCGTTGTGTAAGCAACATGTAATGGTGATTTATTTTTGCCATTGGGTGGAAAATATGTATATTCTCTAAATGAGAAGCCAAGTCTGCTTGCAAGGCTGACGAAATCATCTCTCAATTTTTTACTTTTGACTTGAATTTCAACTCTTGGTCCGCGGTTAGCCTGAAAACTGAAGCATCCATCTGTACTAAATAACCCCAGTAAGAATGCTTTCAGTATATTCACATCAGTTGATTCGAGAATTTGTTTTGGAATACTAACTATTCCAGCTTTTCTCCCTTGAGGGAACCCGTAAAACTTGAAAAAAGCTATCACTTGTGATTGTCCACTTCTAATCATAACCGCCTTTCCAGAGGAGCATTTCACAGGTTTTATTGGTTCAACGCCTATACGTTTCTAACAAGTTCTATCACGCGAAGAAACATGTTGCTGTCCTGTTGTTCACAGCATAATCCCCATTTGTCTGAAAGCCATCCATCACCAGCATGAAGCCCAAGAAGTAACGCAACATCCTCGTTAAGACTTTTCATTGGTGCATGGTAAATAATGCCTTTATATTGGCTCATTATTTGCTTACCAGATCATCGCAAATTATTATCTAAACTCTACCTTGATCGTTGACCCGGCTTGGTTACCGCTGCACACAAAAATAAAAGAATTCAATGACTTTCTTATTAATTATTTCCCGTTGCTCGCATATAGGTTATTCTCTGTATTTCTTTATGTAGACTATGGCGCCTGCTGCGCCTAGTCCGCCGCCTAGGCCTCCGCCGATGTAAAGTCCGTATAGGGAGAGGAATGAGGGTTCTTGCACTGTTACCATTATGGTTGTGCTTTCGCATTCGTAGAGTGTGGCGTTTCCTGCGAAGGAGGCTTGGACAAGCCATGTTCCTGTGGTTGTTGGCTGGTAGCTTACGGTGAAGGTGCCGTTTTCCAGCGCTTTGCCCTGCACTTTCTCTGTGGCATTTATGGATGTGAAGGTGACTGTTACTGGGGCGCCGGCGGCTTCGGCAGATAGCGTGCCGGTTGCTGTTATGTTTTCGCCTAAAGTTATTTTCATGCGGGTTACGTTAAAGTCCGTTATCGCTGTGGGGATTTTTACTGTAAAGTTTCCCGCTGCTGTAAGCTGGTTTTTTATGGTGTCTGTTGCTTGGACTATGTACTCTACGAAGCTGCCTGCTGGCTGTTGCGGGATGGTGGCGTTGCATGTTCTGTTGCTGACGGTCATTTCTATAGTATTTGCGTTTTTCCAATTGTTAACCGTGTACCGGAGCGTGGCGTTCTCGAGCTCTGTAGTGTTTGCCATATAAGCGATCTCTGTTGTGTCTACAGGCGTAACTTTATGTGGGAAAGTCAAAGGCAATAAGGTCGTGTCGAATTTGGTTTTGACTAGAAATTCTATTGTTCCCTCGCCAATTTCGCCAATCAAAACCAGATGATAAAGCTTCTGGCCTGCAGACGGGCTAGTGTAGTTGAAATACATGTCTTGACCATTGTATTCGCAGCTTGCATAAGCTACGCCGCGGTAGCCTTCACTGTTAAGGTTGTAGCCGCCTACATCGCTCACGTTACCGTAAAGACCTGACTCCCAAGGTAGCGAAATATTGTTTACGATTAGGGATTTTGCGTTGCTCATTAAGTAGAGCCGTGCTTCATACATGTCCAATGTATCTGGAACGCGTACCCAGACTTCGATGCGTTCGCTGTCAGTGATAAACTCGTAGGCCCAGCTTGTTCGAAGTGTCGGCAAATTGGCTGTTTTTCCCTTAACATCATGAGTGTACCACTTGTCGCATTCGATGTTCTCGATTATCATGAAGGTAGCTTGATCTGCGCCGCGGCTCTCTCGCGCGTCATTCACTATTACAAAGCTGTAATTGCCCGAGCTGGCTGGTACAAAAAACGGATCCTCCACTGTAGTGCCCAAGTGCTCAGGAAGCCCTGCTGATTCGGTGTGTGTGCTCTCTAATGTGCCTTGGGGGTTATAGACGTAAATGTCATAGTCGGTTTTGGGCTTTGAGCCTGTGTGCACCCAAGCGCCGTAGCAATAGACATGATAGCTGTGGCCTGCTTCCAAGGGGCACACTATGGTCCAGTTTTGGCCTATGGGTATTTGTGAATTGTTAATGTAGAGAGGAAAAATTGGCTTCTCGATGTAAGTCCAGTTACCCTTGCCTGGCGCATTGAGATAGGTGTGAACATATCGTTGATACTCTATTGTAGTCTGCGCCGTAACGTTAAGAAACTGAGTAAAGACTAGCAGCATGCTTAGCGCCATGAGCGCCAGTGGTCTTCGCCTAGTTACTGTAGATAAAGTTCTCAAGTCGTGATCACTGCCGCTTCTTTTTGTTTATGCATAAGAATATTTGTTGTGAAATCTGTCTCTGAATTCAGAATCAAAATCCAAATTAAACCATGCACCCTGCGGCCTCAAGCAAAGCAAAAACCTCCCATACAGCATCAACTCGTGGAGCAACGCCAATGCCGATCTAAAGACGGCGCCTTCATATTTGGCGCATATTAGAAATTCATTGCAGAAACCTATAGAGGGTCTATCCCGCATCATTCCCATAGAAGCCGTTGTTGCTTTTTCATGTGCGCTGTTCGGATTGTAATTTGGCATGTTTAACTTAATGCATGCTCTTTTGAGATTTGGATGGGGCGATTTTGAGGTGCCCATTTACAAAGGCGTAAGCGCGAGATTAGCTGTTGAGGCCGCTAATAAGGAAAGATTTGCAAATTCCCCTCGTTGTTCAGCATTAAGCTCTTTGGTCAGTTATCTTCGCTTGTTTGGGGCAATGTTGTCCTCTTTGGAACTCGCGGGCGCGGTGCGCTTCAATAACTTTTTTATTTGCGCAGTTACTCTAAAAGTTTAAAAAAGTCGTCATTTATGATTGTTGGCATAAAAAAGTTTATTAGTAAGCGGTGTAGCATGTGTTTGTGCTCTCTAAAGATAGGAGACCCTTTTTCAAGTTGGTCACTCCAATATGGAGGAAATCATAAGTTTGAAAGAATCGCTTCAAAAAAGCATGTTTACATATTTTGAAATGAATTTGTGGGAGATAGGTAAAGTTGACTGAACTATCAAAAGAAGACGCGCGTCTTTTATTGAAAGCCTTCTTCAACGAGAAAGGCCTTGTACGCCAGCACCTTGACTCATACAATGAATTCATAGACCATGGGTTGCAGGAAGTAGTAGACGAGGTCGGCGAGATTGACATTGAAATTCCCGAAAGCCCATACAAAGTGAAACTCGGACAAATCTGGATTATTGATCCTCAATCACGCATTACTGGACCGTACGTTACAGAAGTAGATGGCACTAAGCATGAGATTTACCCGATGGAAGCACGGCTTCGGAATCTCACGTACGCGGCGCCTATAGCTCTTGAAATGACGCCTATAATCGACGGAAGAGAACAAGACACTGAGCTGGTTTACATTGGAAGCATTCCTGTAATGTTGAAGTCAAAGTTATGCTTCCTTTCGCAGCTTTCGCGGGAAGAGTTGATTGCCGCGGGCGAAGATCCTGATGATCCAGGCGGCTACTTCATAGTTAACGGTTCCGAACGTGTTATAGTGGCGATGGAAGATTTAGCGCCTAACCGCGTGATTGTTGATGTAGACGATAAGGGAACCGCGCCTGTTTATCAAGCAAAGATATTCTCAACAACCGTAGGCTTCAGGGCAAGAATAGAGTTGAAGCTTAAGCCCGACGGCGCCATCTACGTCACAATGCCCGGCGTACCCACTGAAATGCCTTTTGTGGTGATAATGCGTGCCTTAGGTTTGGAAAAGGACAAAGACATCGCTGAAGCAGTTTCATTGGACAAGACTATTCAAAGCGAGTTAGGTCCTTCATTCGAAAAAGCCATAGGCGTAGACACACAAAAGGAAGCAATGCTATTCATCGGAAACCGCGTTGCGCACGGGCAAGTTGAAGAGTATCGCTTGCAGAAAGCTGAAACCGCTTTAGACAAGAACTTCCTGCCGCATTTGGGCCGAAGCGAAAGCAACCGCAAAGACAAGGCGCTGTTCCTTGGAGAAATGGCTTACCGCGTTATCCAGCTTAAGCTTGGCAGAAGGCAACCTGACGATAAAGACCACTTCAAGAACAAGCGTCTCCGCCTTGCAGGACCGCTTCTCGCCGACTTGTTCCGTGTATCCTTCAAAAACTTGATTCGTGATATAAAATATCAGCTTGAGCGCATAGGCGTAAAAGGCCCAGTAATAACAGTGTCCACAGCTGTCAGGCCAGGAATAATCTCTGAAAGATTCCAGCATGCACTTGCCACTGGGAACTGGGGACGAGGCCGCGTCGGCATAACTCAACTTTTAGATAGGACAAACTATGTGTCAACGCTTAGCCACCTGCGGCGTCTTCAGTCACCCTTAAGCCGAAGTCAACCAAACTTCGAAGCTCGAGACCTCCACCCAACCCATTGGGGCCGTTTATGTCCAAATGAAACGCCTGAAGGATCTAACTGTGGCCTCGTGAAAAATCTCGCTTTGTCCGCCTCAATCTCCGTGGGAGTAAACCCGGAGAAAATTAAACAGTTACTTTTTGAAATGGGTGTAGTTCCCGCTTATGAAGCGCCCGCAGCCTTACGAATTTCTGGAGCCAAAGTTTTCGTTGATGGAAACATAATCGGATACTGCACTTCTGCGCCGGAACTCGTTAAAATCTTCAGAGAAAAAAGAAGGAAAGGTGAAATCTCAACTGAAGTTAACATAACCTACTTCAATAGGCAGCAAAGCGAGACCGAAGAAGTGCATGTAAACTGTGATGAAGGACGAGTAAGGCGTCCCTTAATAATTGTTGAAAACGGTGTTCCAAAGCTTCAGCCTGAGCATCTTGAAAAGCTAAGCCTCGGCGAATGGACTTGGGAAGACCTTGTAAAAAACGGCTTGATTGAATATTTGGACGCTGACGAAGAAGAAAACGCTTATGTCGCTTTATCATTGGGCGCCATTACCCTTCAGCATACTCATGCCGAAATTGCAACATACACCATTCTGGGAATTTGCGCTTCAACGATTCCCTATCCCGAGCACAATCAGTCACCGCGTAACTCCTATCAAGCTGCAATGGCTAAGCAAGCCTTAGGCGTTTATGGCACAAACTTCCATCACCGCGTAGATTCGAGATCGCATATACTGCATTATCCGCAAGCGCCGTTGGTCGAGACTGAACTGATGGATGTCATCGGATACAAGCAGCGGCCTACAGGACAAAACTGTGTTGTCGCCGTACTAAGCTTTGAAGGCTACAATATGGAAGACGCCTTAATCTTTAACAAGGCTTCGATAGAACGTGGTTTAGCGCGTTCCACCTTCTATAGGATATACGAGGCTGAGTGCCGCCAGTATCTTGGCGGTTTGAAAGACAAGTTCATGATTCCTGAACCAGGAACCCGCGGATACAGAGGCGAACAGTATTATCGGCTGCTCGAGTCTGATGGTATCGTAAGTTTGGAATCATCAGTCGTAGGTGGCGACGTTCTCATCGGCAGAATAAGCCCGCCTAGGTTCCTTGAAGAGTACAAGGAGTTTGAAGTTAAAGGGCCGTCCATGCGGGATACATCTGTGGATATGCGGCCTTCAGAAACAGGCGTGGTTGATGGCATATTTGTAACGCAGTCTGGAGAAGGAAGCAAACTCGTGAAAGTCCGGGTTCGAGATCAGCGTGTTCCAGAGTTAGGCGACAAGTTTGCGTCTCGCCATGGACAAAAAGGCGTTATAGGCTTGATAGTGCCACAGGAAGATATGCCCTTTACAGACGAAGGCATAGTTCCAGACATAATAATTAACCCGCACGCCATACCCTCAAGAATGACAATTGGCCAATTTATTGAATCTTTAGCGGGCAAGATGGCTGCTGCACGTGGAAGGCCTACAGATGGCACACCATTCTCCAATGAAGGCCCTGATGAAATTAGGAAGAACCTTGTAAAGCTTGGCTTCAGCCACACAGGCACCGAAGTATTCTATAATGGCATGACAGGAGAAAAATTTGTTGCTGACATCTTCGTCGGCATCGTTTACTACCAGAAGCTACATCACATGGTCGCCGACAAAATCCATGCCCGAGCACGCGGACAAGTGCAAATGTTGACGCGGCAGCCTACTGAAGGTCGAGCAAGAGGCGGTGGTTTAAGATTCGGAGAAATGGAACGCGACTGCTTGATAGGCCATGGCGCTGCTATGCTACTTAGAGATAGGTTGCTAGAGGAATCTGACAAATACACGCTTTATGTTTGCGAAACCTGCGGGCAAATTGCCTACTTTGACATGAAACAGCGGAAATACATATGTAAAATCTGCGATGAAAAGGCCAAGGTTTCGCCTGTGGTAGTTTCTTACGCATTTAAACTCCTGCTTCAAGAACTTCAAAGTTTGTGTATCACACCAAAATTGAAACTAAAGGAGAAAGCCTAACATGTCTGCGGAAGAGCCTATCCATAAAGTTGTTGACGAAATCTCCTTCGGCCTAATTTCCCCACAAGACCTAAGAAAGCAATCAGTTGTAGAAATTCAAACGCCAGACACTTACGATGAAGACGGCGCCCCCATCACCGCAGGTTTAATGGATGGGCGATTAGGCACGCTTGAGCCACGACAGCGATGTAAAACATGCGGTAACACGGCAGTCCGCTGCCCAGGCCACTTTGGACACATTGAACTGGCAGTGCCTATAGTTCACATAGAATTTACAAAGATAATTCATGAACTTTTGAAAGCAACATGCCGCAATTGCGGCCGCATACTCTTGTCAGACGAGTCAGCGAAGAAAGTTCGAGGTCGCATTGAGAAATACAAATCACTGTTAGGCACAATACCTGACGAAGTGCACAAGAGCATTATGCAAGAGATTAAGGCTAAACAATGTCCTCATTGTGCAGCGCCACAGTACAAAATAACTTTTGAGAAGCCCACAAAGTTTACAGAGCAAACTGAGATGGGTTCGGAACCGTTAACGCCAAGCATGATTAGAGAAAGACTTGAACGCATTTCAGATGAAGACCTAGAAATTTTAGGGTTCAACCCCAAAGTAGCACGGCCTGAATGGATGGTTCTGCAAGTTTTACCTGTGCCTCCAGTCTACGTTCGCCCATCTATAACGTTAGAATCAGGTATCCGCTCAGAAGATGACTTGACGCACAAGCTGGTTGACATCATTCGCATTAACCAGCGGCTTAAAGAAAACATGGAAGCAGGCGCTCCAACCCTTATAATTCAGGACTTATCTGAGCTTCTGCAGTATCACGTTACAACCTACTTTAACAACGAAGCCTCAGGTATTCCTCCTGCAAGGCATCGTTCAGGAAGAGCGCTAAAAACGCTCTCGCAGAGGCTAAAGGGTAAAGAAGGCCGCTTCAGAAGTAACCTTTCAGGCAAAAGAGTTGACTTCTCCGCAAGAACTGTTATCTCTCCAGATCCAAACCTTGACATAAACGAGGTCGGTGTTCCACAAGACGTAGCCATGCGCTTGTCCGTGCCTGAAAAAGTAACCACATGGAACATTGAGGAATTGAAGAAGCTAGTCATAAACGGTCCTGACACATATCCCGGCGCACTCTACATCATCAGGCCAGACGGCAAACGCATAAGACTCGAATTCGTGGTGGACAGAACAAAAATTGCTGAAGCCATAGAACCCGGCTTTATCGTGGAACGCCACCTCAAAAACGGCGACATAGCTATATTCAACCGTCAACCCTCGCTGCACAGGATGTCTATTATGGCGCATTATGTGCGCGTTTTGCCCTACAAAACTTTCCGCTTGCACCTCTGTGTTTGTCCACCATACAACGCGGACTTTGACGGCGACGAAATGAACCTCCATGTACCTCAAAGCGAAGAAGCTCAAACAGAAGCCCTTTTGCTCATGCAGGTCCAAGATCAAATACTCTCACCGAGATTTGGTGGGCCGATAATAGGCGCAATTCGAGACTTCATAACTGGCGCATATTACTTCACAAGAAAAGAAAACTACCTAACTAAGGATGAAGTTGGTAGACTCCTTACGGCGACAGGTTACACCGGGCCATTGCCAGAACCCAAGATCAAGGAGCCGCAACCGCTGTGGTCTGGCAAACAAATCTTCAGTCTTTTCTTGCCGAAGACCTTAAACTATGTTTTGAAGGCAAACATCTGCCAAGGCTGCACTAAGTGCGAAGAAGAAAACTGCAAGCACGATGCCTACGTGGTTGTTAAAAACGGCGAGCTTATCTCAGGAATCATTGACAGACGCGCTATCGGCGCCGAGCAGTCTGAAAGCTTGCTGCACAGAATAATCAAGGATTACGGCACACAAGCTGGACGCGAATTCTTGAACAAGGTAACGCGGATGCTGAAGACTTTCATAACAATGCGCGGCTTCACCTACTCTTATGATCAGCTTGTTCTCTCGCCTAAAGCAGAAAGCAAAATCGAGAAAACAATGGAGAAAATCCAGAAGAAAATAGATGAGCACATTAGAAACTACCGCAACGGCACCCTACCACGGTTGCCCGGGCAAACGCTTGAGGAGTCATTTGAAATCTATGTTATGCACGAGCTAGCCCGCGCAAGGGATGAAGCAGGAAAAATCGCTGATGAAGACTTTACGCTGGAAAACGCTGGAATAGTGATGACACGAACAGGCGCCCGCGGTTCAAGCCTTAACATTGGTCAAATGACAGCCTGTGTCGGACAGCAGTCAGTGCGAGGCAAAAGAATACTCAGAGGATACGTTGGAAGAGCTTTACCACACTTTGCTGAAGGCGACCCCAGCGCGAGGGCACGTGGTTTCGTCTATTCCTCCTATCAGAAGGGATTGGACGCCATTGAATTCTTCTTCCACGCAATGGGCGGCAGGGAAGGCCTAGTAGACACTGCGGTTAGAACACAGCAGAGC
Source organism: Candidatus Bathyarchaeota archaeon (assembly GCA_026014545.1). Lineage (GTDB taxonomy): Archaea > Thermoproteota > Bathyarchaeia > Bathyarchaeales > Bathycorpusculaceae > JAOAIV01. The sequence goes on along the minus strand of JAOZIH010000001.1, from coordinate 240,332 downwards.
GGTTATATGCAGCGTAGGCTCATCAACGCTTTGGAGCATATTCGCTTAGAATACGACGGAACAGTGAGAGATTCTGCGGGAGACATAATCCAATTTAAGTATGGTGAAGACGGCGTCGACCCTGCCAAGAGCGACCATGGTAAAGCCGTGAACGTTAGCCGCCTTATTGACCAGATAAAAATTGCAGAAGAAGAAGGAACGCCAGCGTCAGCGGAATACATCGAAAAGCAGCTGGAAGAAGTTAAGGAGCAGCTTACACCCCTGCTTGTGGAGCAGCTTAGACAGAACCTAGCTAAAGCTAAGCTCAGCAGGAAGGGCGTTGAAAAAGCCGTCAAGTTGACCGCTGAACAGTACAAACGGGCGTTGATGGAGCCAGGAGAGGCTGTAGGCATTGTGGCGGCTCAGTCAATAGGCGAACCTGGCACGCAGATGACGCTTAGAACATTCCACTATGCAGGTGTCAAAGAGCAAAACGTAACCTTAGGCTTGCCCCGGCTGATTGAGATAGTTGACGCAAGACGCATACCCTCAACACCAATTATGACCATATACTTGACGCCGGAGTATCGTAAAAGCAAAGAAGGCGCAGTTGAGATTGCGCGGAAAATAATCTACACAAGCCTGGAAAACATCGCGTCTGCCATCTACGAAGACCCGGTGAATGAGGAAATAGTGATTGAGTTGAATAAGACTATGATGGAGGACAGAGGGATAACCTTAGCGGAGCTTGAGGAGAAACTGCAGTTGCAAAATGCCACTGTAAAAGTGGACGAAAACGCTGTTCACATTAAACCCAAGAAGGCTGACGCGCTTAAGAAGATGCTAAGCAAGATTCCCGCGTTGCACGTTAAAGGTGTGCCAGAGATAAAGCGTGTTTTAGTAACGGAGGAGCATGGTGAATGGGTTATACGCACAGACGGCTCAAACCTATCAAAGGTTTTGGAGATCAGCGGCGTTGACACTTCGCGGACGACAACCAACAACATCCATGAGATAGCTAAAACTCTTGGAATTGAAGCGGCAAGAAACGCTTTAATTAAAGAGGCTGCAAACGTGTTGGAAGAACAGGGTTTAGATGTGGATGTGCGCCATGTCATGCTTGTTGCTGACATGATGACTGTAACAGGTGAAGTGCAGCAGATCGGCAGGCACGGCATCAGCGGCAAGAAAGCCAGTGTTCTGGCTAGGGCTGCATTTGAAATCACTGTTCCTAACATTGTTGAAGCTGCAATAAAGGGCGAGTCAGATCCGCTGGAGGGTGTAACAGAGAACGTGATTGTTGGTCAATCAATTCCCATTGGCACTGGTTTAGTTGAGCTTTACATGACTACGTTTGAAAAACAAAAAAAGGAAGGAGGTAAGACAGAAGCATGATAGACATAGACAAGGCAATAGCATTAGCGGTCAAAACTGGCAAGGTCTCTTTCGGCGCAAATATGGCTTTGCAGAGCGCTAAGACTGGGAAGGCTAAAATGATAATTTTAGCTGCTAATTGCCCAAAAGACATAAAAGAGCAAGTGGAATACTATGGTAAAATCTCCAAGGTTCCGGTCATGACATATCGGGGTGCTGCAATGGATTTGGCAAAAGTCTGCAATAAACCGTTCGTTATTTCAGCGCTAAGTATAAGAGAAGCAGGCGACTCAGAGATTCTCAAAGTTATTGAAAGTAATGAGATGCAAGAGTACAGTGGAGGAAGTGAATGACAAGCGGCATTAAATTCACATGCGACGAGATGCGCTACATCGCGTTGTTTGAAAGCATAAGCGGCGCCGCCGTCAAAGACTGCATAATTGATGAAGAGCAGGGACGCGCTATATTCATTGTGAATCAAGGTCAAGTTGGCGTTGCCATCGGCAAAGGCGGAAGGAACATTCATACGCTGGAAAGAATGACCGGGAAAAAGCATGAGATAATCGAATATTCCGATGATGTTGTGCAGTTCATTAAGAATGCTTTGAAGCCGGCAGTGGTCAAGGAAGTGCGCATAACCGAGAGGATGGACGGCAAAAAGATGGCTGTTGTAACTGTTAACCCGAAAGATAAAGGCGTTGCCATCGGCAAAAACGGCAAAAATGCGGAGCGCCTGCGCTTTTTAGTAAAAAGGTATTTTGACATACAGAACGTCAGCATAACTTAAACCCGCAATTAAGCCGCATACACATCGCCTAAATTTTGCCTTTTTTAATAATTTCGAAGATAGCTTTCCGCCGATTTTTTCATCTGAGCGCTTTTTCTGATTTTTTAATTTGCTATTTTTGACGTGCCTAATTTAGCCGAAATGTTTTCTGAAAACCTCACGAATCTGCTCTGACCCGTCGAGTACATGCACATCTTCCATTCGCCGCAGTTTCTCCACCTGCTCCACTTCTTCTCGGCGAACTCTGAGCTTCATTTCTTTTCCGTTTGGAAGTATCGTGGATACCGTGCCTACCTTATAATCTGTTGGCGCGATGTAAACGGGCACGAACGCTTTCAAGCTCATTATCGCCGCATTTGTCAGCAGTGTGTCGCCTATACTGTTCGCGATTTTGGCAACTGTGTTAGACGTAGCTGGCGCGATGAGTAAAAACTCGTATTTGCGCATCTGCATCCACGCTGCGAGAAAAGGCGCGTTAGAATTGATTTCCACAGAGACTTTTTGGAAACTTTGCCTCAAATCCTCTTCAAGCTTATAGTATTTCAGCACAAGTTCCGCGGCTTTGGACAGGAAAACGTGGATCTCCACGGTCTCCGCGTATTCTCTTTGAATTTCTTTCATTGCCTCTATGAATTCGGCGATTTTGTCGCCGGCGCCAGTTATTCCCCATGCAACTTTTCTTTTTCTGACTTTATCTTGCTCCGCCATTTCTCAGCACCCTTTTCATTTTTCTTCATGTTTTTTGAGAAAGTCCGCGAACTTTTTCACCGTTTTCCTCAAGCTTCTGAAGCCTTCCTCATCACTTTTTACGCCTTCTAACGTATCTTTTGTCCAGAATGTGGCGCCCAAGTTCGCGCCGAAGTATCCGCCGCTGATGGGTATAATGCCGTTTAGAATGAAAAACGTGTGAATTTGCATTAACGCGAGTTCTTGGCCGCCTGCGCGGTCGCCGCCAGCGGCGATGCCCATGCCGATTTTTCCTTTGAAAATATTTTCGTCTGAAGCCACTGCTGCGCGTGTTCTATCCATGATTGCCTTGATTTGAGCGCTTACGCCGCCATTGTACACGGGAGTTGCCAAAATTATACCCTTTGCTTCAGTAAGCAGCACATAAAGCTCTTGCATGTCATCCTGTATAACGCACTGCTTTTCCACTAGGCAGTAATCGCAGTGTGTGCAGAAACCAATTTCTTTTCCCCTAACAGTCCAAAACTTGGTCTCGAAGCCTTTTTCTTCCAGAATGCGAAGCGCTTCCGAGAGAACATACTCAGTGGCTTGCTGACGCGGGCTACCGCAAATACCCAGAACCTTCATACTCATCAAGAAACCTCTACGCAATTGTATTCATTAAACTTTACTAAATTTTGGGCAAATGCAATTACTGTGATGTATCCAGCTGGAGAGTGCTAAGTGAAACGAAAGGTTCTTAAGCCATTAGGCATTTTTCTACACGGCAAGAAAACGCTAACGGTACTGCCTATCTTTAAGTGTTAGCGCGTACCCTTTAGGTGGAAAGGCGGTATTAACCAGAAAAAGTTAAAATAGTTGAATGAAGAGGTGAAAAAGTATGGAATACATTTACGCTGCTATGCTACTTCACAAGGCCGGGAAGGAAATAAACGAAGAAAGCATCTCGAACGTTTTGTCAGCTGCAGGAATAAACGTTGACGCTGTTAGAGTAAAAGCGCTTGTAGCCTCTTTAAGCGAAGTCAACATTGACGAAGCAATAAAGTCTGCGCCTACAATGATGGCTGCCGCACCAGCTGCACCTGCAGCCGCAGCACCTGCCGCAGAGCAAAAGCCGAAAGAAGACGAGCAAAAGAAGAAAGCTGAAGAAGAGAAAGCGAAGGAAGAAGCAGCGCTCGAAGGTTTAGGTGCTCTCTTCGGCTAAAAACAGCCACTTTTATTTCTTCAAGTTGCTATCCTATTTTTTAGGCGCTTCTTTTCTTGGTTATTGTTTTCCATGTTACTACCGGTAGCCAGCCGCAAATAATACTCAATGTGGCTGGGAAAAATTCTATTTCAAAGTATGCTTGGATAACGAAGGTTAATCCTAGGGAAAAGGCCATAAATAGTGCTGAAATCAAAGCTGTTTTTTCATTATATCTCTTGCTGGTCTGCGTGGCTAATAGCCCCGCGAAAAAGAAATCGCCTAAACCCAGTGCACTGAAGCGTAACGCGCCTTGTATTGGGATACGGGGCAGCACCACTGCGATTGGAAGACGCAGGTCAAGAAGGGTTACCGCTGCTTGCCCCATAGTTCCAGTTCCGAACACTAAAATTATGTCCATTAAGGTTAGCAGTCCAGCAAAGATGAATATGATTTTCCATGTGAATAAAGAAGCCAAATAAAGCGTTATCAGAATGGCAAACGTTATTGCAAAAATATTAAAGAAATACGGAATCCAGAGTGGTGTACCCCGATAGAATAGGTAAAGCAGTAAGAACAGGGCTGGCGGCAGAACCGCTGTGTACCATCTTTCTCCAGTGCTTTTTCTCCGCTGCTCGTATAAGGCGGTAAAGAATGCGAGGGCGGCTAAGCCGTAAGCTGCTAAGCCTCCAGTAAATAGCCTGCTGTCAGTAAACGGATCCAGAATAGCGATGGTTCCAATAGCTAAGGCGGTTAAGCCGAAAGCTAAACAGAATAGCTGTGCGCGTCTTTTTGGCATGTTTGAAAAAGTATATGCGAAAGTGAAGAGTAATGCCGAGTAGGCGAATAGGAAAACTACTGTTATAGCTTCTTGTGGGACAAAAATGATTACCGAGATTGCCACACTGATCAGGGCTACAAATAGGACGACGTCTCGAATGCGGAATTCTCTCTCTTCAAAAGTCGTTTTCAATTTGCCCTCAACGCGCTTGTTAAGTAACACCGCCAGTAGCGTTACACAGAATAGCGTTGCGGGCATAGTGATGTCAAAGGGAAGCATGAACAGTCATAATTAAAACAAGCATTTAAAGCTTAAACACTAAACTGCACGTTCAAGACCGCCAGCGTTGCGAGCAGCGCCTCTTCTGTCCGCACGGTCTCCGTTCCCTGTTCAGGTATAGTGTTCACCACAAAATCCGCGAGGTCGCCGAGATTTATCTTCCATTCGTTGGCTAATTCATATAAGCCCTTTTTAGGCGAACCGAACAAGAGGAGGATGCTGTTTGCTTTTTTCCATCTTTGCGCTATTTTTTCGGCAACATACGTAAACTTTGCGCCTTTTTTTGACGTAGCAATCTTCAAATTGAATTTCTCGCTAAGTTCTGCCAGCGCCTTATTCTCCATGGCTTGCGTAACCTCGTATCCCCAGTAGCATGGAATCTCTGCGCGGTTTGCAGTTTGCACCTCAACCTGCCCGTCGACGCGTGCTATTTTTACTGTTAAGCGTTTGCCAACCGCTAAATGTTTTTCACGCAATAACGCTGGCGCTTCAACGCCAACATCAACGAGCACACCATCCGGTGTGGTGGCTGTTACTACTCCCTCGCGGTACTCGCCGATTTTCAGGTTTGCTGCTTTCTTGTTTAATGGGTGATGTGGTGTTCGTAGCGGAGGTATTATCCCCGCGTACTTCAGTCGCGGGTCAAGTTTGAAGAGTCTTTTTCTGAGATACTGCGGCATCTCCATATACTGCAGTAGTGTCGCTATTAAATCTGCTTGCTGCTGCTGATTTGCTTGGCGCTCGTCACGATAAACTATAATTTCGTCTACTCTGAAGATTGCCGCGGCTCTGCCGATTAAGCCTATTTTCGCGGTTTTTTCACGTAGATGCGGCGTATCCGAGATAACCGAGGCTGGAATGGCAACTGCTAACTTCTTCCTACCCATTTCTCAACATGGCTCCTTCTCAGAGAAACATGTGTTTCTGCGTTCAGCTTAAAAGTAAAAGTCTGGATATAAAACTGTGGGTAATCTTATGAGCAAAGCGGCGGCGTCAATTCTGGATAGCACAGAAAAAATGGGAAAAGTCGATAGAAGCAACATGCTTGCGTTTTATGTGGAAGCCGCGGCGCATTACCGTGAAGCCGCAAAAATTGCTGAGCGTGTTTCTGTGCCCCCTGCGGATTTTACGGATATTGTTGTGGCTGGTATGGGCGGCTCGGCAATAGGCGGCGAATTGCTCAAGGATTGGGCAAGCGGAAAGGCGCACGTGCCTATAGATGTTTGCAGAGCATACAGTTTACCTGCTTACGTGGGCGAGAAAAGTTTTGTTGTTCTGGCAAGCTATTCTGGCGAGACAGAAGAAACGCTAAGCGCATTTTTGGATGCTGTGAAACGGCGTTGCATGATATTCTGTGTAAGCTCAGGCGGTAGCCTGCTCGCTTTTGCTGAGAAGCTGGGTGTGCCGTATCTGCGTGTGCCTGCCGGGTTTCAGCCGCGCGCCGCTTTGCCTTATCTGTTTGTGCCCTTGCTTATGTTGCTGGAAAATGCAGGTGTTGTTTCTGGCGTGCGTGAGGAGCTTGCGGAGGCTTTGCCGCTGTTGGAGCGAATTTGCAGCGAAAACGCGTCCGATAAGCCCGTGAAGGATAATTTTGCGAAGCAGTTGGCTTTGGGAATCGCTGGAACTGTGCCTGTGGTTTATGGTTTTGGCTTTTACCGCGGTGTGGCGCAGCGTTTTAAGCAGCAGTTTAATGAGAACAGTAAGGTTCCTTCGAAATGGGAGTTCCTGCCTGAGCTCAATCACAACGAGATTGTAGGCTGGGAGAGGGCTGGCAAACTGGAGAGGTGCTTCTCCGCCATATTCTTACGAGATAAAAATGAGCCCGCTGAGATTCGGAGCAGAATCGAAATAACCAAGACGCTTATGCCCGCTGCCTCGAAGCTGTTCGAAGTGTGGGCTCAAGGCGAAAGCACGCTTGCCCGAATGTTATCCACCATCTGCATCGGTGATCTCACAAGCGTTTATCTGGCTGTTCTCCGCAAAGTGGACCCCACACCCGTGGAGACTATAGCATTGTTGAAGGAGAAAATGAAGCAGAGCGGAATAAAAGAGAAAATAATCCGTGAGCTGGAGAAGCTGGCTGCTTCACGGTGAACCGTTTTCTTTCACGAACGCTTTGAACATTTCTTCTGCTTCTTCAAGCGGCAGCATCTGCGGCGGGCGCTTAAACGCGTAGGCGCAGACGGGCAATATGGCGCCCTTAAGCTTCTTATTCAGCGCTATCTTCATGGCTCTTACCGTGTCGAAGAGCACTGAACCTGCGTTTGGCGCGTCAACCGTGCTGAATTTGAGGTCTATCCTCATCGGCGCGTTGCAGAAGTAGACGCCGCTAATCCAGAAGTAGCTGTCGCGGTTGTTCTGGAGAAAGTCCACGTAATCCGTTGAGCCCGCCACGACTTCCGCCTTATACGGCAGCGTGCTGGCTACTGCCTGCGTTTTTATGGCGCGTTTTGTTTCGCGTGTGCGATCCATCGTGTCAAGCGACTCTGCGCCGCCGCCGACATCCAGCTGATAAGTTTCCGTGATTTTTACGCCGCGGTCAGAGAGCAGCTTCAGCAATGTCCTGTGCAATGTTGTCGAGCCAACTTGGTCGATTAAGTCGTCGCCGGCTACTGGTAACGCAGCGTTTTCGAATCTTTTTGCCCATGCTGCATCGCTGGCGATGAAATTTGGTGTAGCGTTTACAAATGCGCAGTTTGCAGCTAAGGCATGCTCTGCATAAAACTCGGATGCGCTTTTCGCTCCACTCGGCAGCAGATTCACCAGAATCTCGGCGCCAGCTTCGCGTAGCGCCTCTGCCACATTTACCTCAGGCTGACCGCTGGGCTCTATGACTCTGCGAGTGTTTTCGCCTACTCCGTCAAGCAACGGCCCCTTCTGCACGGTTACGCCTGTTTTCGGGACATCTATAACTCTAGGCGCATTGTTCGGCGCAGCGAATATGGCTTCGGCAAGGTCTTTGCCGACTTTGCGGTTGTCCACGTCAAAGGCGGCGACAACTTGAATATCGCTGGGCTTGTAGCCGCATAGCTCCGGGTGCCTGAGCCCAACAGGGTTTTCTGTGAAGATGCTATAGTAGCATAAGCCTTGAATGAAGGCTGAGGCGCAGTTTCCCACGCCTGCCAAGGCAACTTTGATTTTCGCCATTAACCAAACACCTTTTGGGCTTTCTTATCTACTTTGCTCCTATAAAAGGCATTGCTGCTGTGCCACTGGAATCTGTGTGGATAGACCCCTCTATAGGTTTCTGCAATGAACCACTAATATGCGCCAAATATGAAGGCGCCGTGTGTTTTTTTACGATTTTCCTGTTTGCCTTACTATTTTTTGGTTCCTTATTTCTGCAGACCTATCTGGCTTCTAATTTGGAGCGGGTTGCTGCGTAATGGTTTAATTTAGCCCTTTGCCCTTTCTAATGTTTGTTGGTGTTTGAGTGTGCGGGTTTCGGTTCGTTTCTTCACTCGCTTAAGGGAAATAACTAGCAAGAGAGAGGAGAAATTAGAGTTTCCAGACTCCGCTAAAGTCACGATTGACGTAGTGCTTAAGGCTTTGGCGCAATCTTATGGTAAACCCTTTATCGAGTATGTTTACGACGCTAAGACAGGTGGAGTTCAGGGTTTTCTGCAGTTTCTTGTTAACGGTCAAAGCGCCGCGATGTTGAAGGGGCTGGAGACGGAGCTGAAAGACGGTGACGTCTTAGCGATTCTTCCTCCTGTAAGCGGCGGCTGACAACCTTGGGCAAATGTCTGATATGCGGCGCAGAAGCCAAGACTATCTCCAACGGGCTTCATGTTTGCTTAAGCTGCATACGCAATAGCCCTGATAAAGCCCTTGTAGTTACGCGGCAAGTGCATGCTGAGAACCGTGCAGCTTATGGGTTGCCACCTGAGCCGCCTCGGAACGCTGGCGGCGTGCCTTGCGGCTTTTGCGCTAACAACTGTGTTATCGGCGAGGGCAACGCGGGTTTCTGCGGCTTAGTCAAAAACATTAATGGGCGCTTAATCCGTTTCGGCGGCACAGCTGAGCAGGGCGTATTAGAATGGTATTATGACCCGTTGCCAACCAACTGTGTAAGCTGGTGGTTCTGTCCCGGCTGCACTGGAAGCGGCTACCCGAAGTACGCCTATAAGCCTACGGCTGAGCATGGCTACGCTAATTTGGCAGTTTTCTACGGCGCCTGTAGCTACAACTGCCTATTCTGCCAGAACTGGCATTACCGCAAATTTTCAACGCGGCAAAAGCCCGCTATGAGTGCTGAGGCGTTGGCAGCCAAAGCGGATAAGCATGTTTCATGTATCTGCTATTTTGGAGGCGACCCGTCTCCGCAGATGCCGCATTCGCTTGAGGTAAGCCGCATAGCCATGGCGAAGGCAAGGGCTGAGAACCGCATTCTCCGTGTCTGCTGGGAGACCAACGGCTACATGAACCCCCGATTGGCGGAGAAAGCCGCCGAGTACGCGCTGGAAAGCGGTGGCAACATCAAATTCGACCTCAAAGTCTGGAATGAGGCGCTGAGCATAGCTTTATGCGGGGTTTCCAGCAAGCTTTCATTCGCGAACTTCAAACTGTTAGGCGAAAAATACTTCAAGAAACGAAGGGAACTGCCCGTGCTTGCGGCGAGCACGCTACTTATACCTGGCTATGTGGACGCAGAGGAAGTGGAAAACATTGCCCGATTCATAGGCAAGATAGACCCTGATATTCCATATACGCTGCTGGCATTTTATCCATGCTTTGTGATGAACGATTTGCCGACAACAAGCCGAAAGCAAGCATTAGAATGCCAGAAGACAGCAGAAAAGCATCTCAACAACGTGAAATTAGGAAACATTCACCTACTATCGTAGGGATATTTAGCTCGCGCTCAATTTTTAAGGGGTTATGCTCCCCAGAATGGTGCCTTTTTGCGCATTGCTTCAGCGTATTCTTTCAGGACTTCTTGCTCGTCTGCCGTAAGCTTATCCATGTACGTAGTCAACAGCGCTTTCGCGTCGGATTCGGGCACTTTCACGTAGAGTATATCCTTCTCGAAAACATGTCTGCCGACTATTGGCTTGTCCATGGATATAGCCACCTGCATGCCCTGCTTGGCTTCAGAGATGGCCTTGCCCTTGTCCTGTATCTGCTGAACTTCGCCTAAGTCTGCGCCGTCATCAGCCCTTATAAGCTGATACTTGGGCTTCAATTGGCCGCCGAGGATTTCTACACCGAAGATTGCGGGTTTTGCCCGTCTGAAAACGTAGCCTTCCAAGACGAGGATTTTCCCTGGCTTGATGAGGTTCTCAAATTCCTGTGCAAGTTTGGATTCGCGTTGAGCTTTAAGCCACTTCAAATAGTTCTCTACCAGGTGATAGATGATTTGTTCTCTGAATATCTGGACTTTTCTGGCTTCTGCTTCTTCCTGTGCGTCTGGCAGAACCTTGACGTTGAACGCCAAGATAACTCCGTAAAGCGGCTCATGCTCCTTTACTATCGAGGCTTCTATAACGTCTCTTTTTGATATGTCGCCCACATCAGCGATTCTGACTTGCACATTGTTCTGCTTCAGAATTTCCGCGATGGCTTCCAGAGACCCAAGCGTGTCCGCTTTCAGAATTATGCCTTCTGTGTCTGTGGAGATTCTGATTTTCTCAATTTCCTCGCTGACAAGCCGCGCGTACTTCGTGGGGTCTTCGCCTGGCGGTACAGCGTATAAGGATGAGCCTGCAAGGGCACCTTCCAAGTCTGAAGCAACTATCTTCACACCTGCAGCTGCTGAAACGCAGTCGACTGAGGAGAATCTGTCGCGTGGGTCTCGGATTTCATCCAGCGGCTTAGGCACGAGAATCGCTCTTATACTGGTTATAATGGGCTTTTCTTTGCCGCCTATAACGATTAAATCATCCTTCTTAAGCACGCCATCATAAATTATGGTGTTCAGCGTCAAGCCTAAGCCTGGTTCCTCTTTAATTTCGAGAACTGACCCCTTCGCCGGGCCTTCCGTGGTCTGTAGCTGCTTCTTCAAGTACTGCTGCGTTAAGCCCACGAGCACCATGAGCAGCTCGTGTAGGCCCTCGCCTGTTTTCGCGCTTGTAGGAACCAACGCAATCGTGGTTGTGAAATCTGTGATTTGGTCAAAGCGGTTAGCGCGGAAACCTAAACGGGAAAACGTGCCCATTATCTCGTAGAGCTTGTTATCCACACTTTCTTTAACATACGCGTCCTGCATTGCATAGGACTTATAGAAAGGCGTGTCCGGCTGAGGCTTCCAGCCTGAAATACGGTCAATTTTGTTAACCGCCACTATAAAAGGCGTTTTACGCGACCTCAAAATTTCTATGCACTCGTAAGTTTGAGCTTCAAAGCCCTTTAGGATGTCGATTACAAGGATGGCTATGTCCGCAACACTTCCGCCTCTCCGCCGCAAATTCGTAAAAGCTTCATGCCCCGGTGTGTCGATAATCAATAAGCCGGGAATCTGTATTTCACCTTTGAGTGCGGAAAGCAGCGGGCCCATAAGCTGCTTGAGCGTTTCAACAGGGAAGAAGCTTGCGCCTATATGCTGGGTCATGCCGCCTGCTTCTCTTGCCTGCACACTTGTCTTTCTGATTTTATCTAAAAGCAGAGTCTTGCCTGTATCCACGTGGCCGAGTACGCATACTATTGGTTGGCGGATAGGCATTTGAACGCATCCTTCTGCTATTATAATTCATAGGCAAAGCTGACAGAAACTAATGCGACATTGCTTAATAAACACTCAGCACGCGGATAAACTCCATTTCAGCAATATTTTTAAGCGTGCTTCCGCCTCTGCACAGTGAGGTGAGCGCGCTTGCCTTTTTGCACAAAATGTGGTGCGCCCCTTAAGGAGGATGACAAATTCTGCCCCGTCTGCGGCGCCGCAGCCCCCAAAGTCTCGCGAGAAGAATTCAGCGTCTCAGCCAGCAACCTTGTTGACCGCGTTAAAGAGCTACTGCATGAAGGAAATGTAACCCGCATAATCGTGAAAGACGAGAAGGGAAAAGCTCTGCTTGAAATTCCCGTCACCGTCGGCGTCATCGGCACCGTATTAGCGCCTTGGCTGGCAGCCCTAGGCGTCATCGCCGCGTTGGCTACAAACTGCAGAATAGTAGTTGAGCGGAGAGAATAAGCCTATTCCGGCGGCCTAACCAAAAGCAGGAAAACGCCAACTACTAAAACAGCGATGCCTAAGAAGCCGAAGAGCCCGCTGAAGGCGCCTAGCGCGCCGGTGCTTGTGGCTGTGAAGTATAGGAATAATGCGCCTATTATTGTGAGGAGGACGCCGAGGAATTTTTCGGCTAGTGATAGCCAGAATGTGTCTTCTTCGCTCATGTCTTGTTCATTCCCTTATTTTGTTCCGATGCTTTTTTACAATAAACAGTAGGGGTTATTTTACACTTTCGCATTCAACCGAATAATTCACGTGTTTTCACGCTTGCTAATGAATGCTAAGAAGTGGTTTGTCTGCGTGTGAATTTATTTGATTGGTGCGGCTACTTTGTTTCTTCGAGTTTTGCAGGCAAGTATTCATCCACAATGTAGGTTAGGCCGTAGCGGCTGAATGCCTCTTGCTCAGCCTTCCGCCTGATTTTCAGAAACGTCTTGATTTCCCTCTGCCACAGTGGATCTTCCTTATATCGCGGGTCCTTCTGCAGTTCATAAAGTCGTTTAATGTCCACTTCGTCCAGTGGATCCGTGGGCAGCTTATAGTTGACGATGTCAGTTGCCCAGACGCCGCTCCATTTTGCGTCAGGCGTGTTCAACTCGCGCAGATGCGCCGCGTTTGCGGAGCCGCTTATGATGACCATGGCTATGTGCATTCCCCATGGGTCGCCGTCTGTGAAGATGTACACTGGCAGGTTCAGTTCAGTGTGCAGCCGCCTAATGAAGTGCCTCGTCGCCCGCGGCGCTTGCCCCGCGGTTAGCACCAGCAAAGCGTTAAACTTTTTGTGCACGTTTTCTTCGATGAACCGCGTGAACAAGCCGCCTTTCTCTATGGCTATAATTTTGTCGGCTGTAGTGTTTACGAACTCGGCGGAAGTTAACGCTGGGCCGATTAAGACACCGTCTGGATGCGTGGTTAAGTTCAACGTTTTGCCTTCGTAGCCTGGAACCGTGTATTCTATGGTGAGGTCGCCGAAGACTGCGGAGCGTTCCTCTGGGAAGATGTTGAAGTCTTCTCGTGAAAGGCCGAGAACGGTTTCCAAGTCGGTGATGATGTTGTCTGATTCCTGCTGATCCTTGAATGTCATTTCGTATGCTTGGGCGGAATAGTAAACGTCTCTTAAAGTGGATGTCTTGCGCTGCGTAGTAAGCTCATGCGAGAATCGTGCAACCCACACAAGCTGCGTGAACGGCTTAACATGGCGAATGTTCCGGGCGCTTCTGCGCACGCTTTTGTCGCCTAAAATGAACTGGCGGAGATTCATGTCGTAATAGATGTTCTGTGTAGAGCGACTGGGCATGGTGATAGAGGGGAAATCTCCCTTCTCCATTTGCTCATAAATTTTTGAGCCAAAATCCTTCAAGCTACTTATAACTTCACTTTTCTTTTCAGTTACACTATATTTACGCTTCGTCTCCATACTTCTGCACACTCTTTAACAATCTTTCTATATCCGGAAGTTTCTCCTTTCCAGCAAGCGCCGCGGAAAACTGGGCAATTTTCGGCAGGTACTTAGCGAATATGCCGAGCCGCTTGCGCTCTTTATCCACATGCTCACGCTTAGATAGGAAATGTTGAAGTTGACGGGCTGCTTCGCGCAGGGCGTTCGCTATTTCCCTTCTAACCTCAGGGCGGTCTGCAATGAATTCTTTACCAACCGTCTTGTAGGGCACTTTGGTGCTGCAGATGTGCACCACAATCGCGATGGGCATGTCAAGCGAAACCTTGTACCTGCGCCAGTTCATGTTGCTTATAACTCTAAACGAAACATCACTTGCCTCGTCATAAAGCAGCGGAATCCTGTTAGCGAAACGGTAAATTGTAAAGCTACCCTTACTTGGGACTTCTCCACCATAGGCAATGCCCAGCTCCACGATGAATGGGTGCCCAGCGTAAGTTGCTGGCTTACGCTGATGAACAACAAGATACTCGGGCTTAAGTTCCTTCGAGATTCCCGCCTTCAACAACTCTTCACCCAAGGGCGATAAACAGCTGGCGTCAGGCGGCAGAAAATCCTTAAACTTCTTCAAATTATGCATTAACCGCACAATTTCCTCATGCGAAAGTTTCTTGGGATTCTTTGAGGGGTTTAAGCCGCTGAATTCTAGGAACTTCTGCGCCGTGACGTCGCCGACTCTGTGGAAGTGATGTTTCAGAAAATCCAGCATGTTCTTATGCGGCGTGACTTGGATAAGCCTCTGGAGAAGCTCCACGTCAACGCCGTAGGGGTGGGGCTCCGTCTCCTGGGGCGGGTTAGGCATGTCCGTGGTTGCTCTAGTAAACTTGTAAAGCCTACCTTTTGGATCGACAAACGTCAAATTCGCGTAAGGGTTCACCATTGCTGTCTGCTTAAAATACTCCAGAATCTTGGATCTGGCACGGAGGTAATCGCCTTCAAGCGTAAACTCAACAATCGTGCCGTGCCACTGCTCCTTGTTGATGAGCACTTTGCGGTCGAGAATTATGGGGCGGTTCCGCTGAATGTCAATCATCAGCTTAAACGAGTAAATCTTAGGCAGGCCAGTGCTTGAGGTGATGTAGGCTGGCTGATGAGTCGTAATCTGCCCGTAGAGTACCGCCATTTTGCCGCCTAAGCCGAAGGTGCCCCGCATCTGTTTCAGCTTATACTTTGAGCCATAAAGCACCTGTCCAAAAGCTGAGGGAATATACCGCGGGTGAATTCCGCAGCCGTTGTCTTCGACTCTCAGCTTGTAAATTTGCGTGTCTTTGCTGGCTTCGCCCTCAAAAGAGAGGCGTACATAAATGTCCGGAGGTATCTTTTGGCTTTCAGCAGCATCCAGTGAGTTCTCCACGAGCTCGCGTATCGCCGCGAATATTGCTCTAGACGGGTTAGTGAAGCCTGCAATGTCGCGGTTGCGGTAGAAAAAGTCGGATGCGCTGATTTCCTCAAAGGTTGCTTGCGCCACTTCTAGCCTCCACCAATATTTTCCTTTCTCATGATTAATTTCTTATGGATATATTCATGCTTACTCTTTAAGTTAACTGCAGCTTTCAGGGAAAAAATTCGACGCAAGCTTGGTCTACTCTTCTTTTTGCCGCAAACGTGTATAATAATATTCGCCAATTTGCTTCTGGTAAACATCAAGTTTTGAGCCTTCCTTGTTAACCCTTGGCCGCCTCGTGGTTGGGTCTCGGCGGAAGGTGATGTTCATCTCTTTTAAGAAGGCGTTCATTCCGCTTCGCAGGCTTGTAGGCGAATTCGCAAAGCCTTTCACGCCTGGTTCTCCGCTGAACACCATGAGCCTATCTGCAAGGAAGTCCTGCGCGACCACGTCATGCTCCACGACAAAGGCTGGCACATTATGCGCTTCGACAACACGCCGTAGCGTGCGCGCCATATTCAGCCTTTCCTCCACGTCCAAGTAGGCGCTTGGCTCATCCAGCAGAAGCAGATCCGCCTTGCGCGACAAGCAGGCGGCGATGGCGACTTTCTGCAGTTCTCCGCCGCTGAGCTCCATCACGTTCCTATCCAAGAGCAGATTAATCTTTAAGGGCTGAAGAATCTCGGTTTTATACCAGCTCGCCGTGAAATTTTCCTTAGCAACCCCCATAAGAAGCTCTTGAACCGTGCCATTATAATCAGCGGCGATGTACTGCGGCTTGTAGCTTACCGTCAACGTGCCCAGCTTCTGCTTGTCATCTGTCTCCTCAAGCCCCGCTAGAATCTTAACGAAAGTGGTCTTTCCAATACCGTTTGGCCCCATGATGCCGATGATTTCGCCGCGCCTTATTTCGCCTGGTTCAGCAACAAGCTTGAAACCTTCAAACGTTTTCTCTATGCGCCCCCACCGCAGCAAGGGTTCGCCGCCGCTTGTGCCCGTTGCAGGCGGCTTCTCATGAAAGATTATGGCTTCTCTCCTGAACAGCATGTTCTCGTCGGGAATGTAGCCTTGTAGGTAGATGTTTATGCCTGTGCGTACGCCATGTACGTGGGAAACCACGCCGTAGACGCCTGGCTGACCGTAAAAGATGCAGATCTGATCAGACAAGTAATCAATTATGGCTAGGTCATGCTCAGCCACGATTATGGTTTTCTCCTGCAGCTTAAGGCTTCTAATGGCTTTGGCTACCTGCAACCGCTGCTTCACATCCAAATAGCTGGAAGGCTCATCAAAGAGGTAAACATCTGCTTCGCGGCTTAGGGCTGCTGCCACAGCGACACGTTGCAGCTCACCGCCACTGAGTACATTCAAGGGGCGGTCCCAAATCTTCGTGAGCTCCAGATCAGCGGCAAGTCTATCCAAGATTTTTCTCTCATCCACTTTCTCAAGCAACTCGCCAACTTTGCCTGAAACCACTTTTGGAATCTTATCCACATACTGCGGCTTATGCGCCACTTTGAGATTGTTCTGACTCATCCGCTGGAAATATTCCTGCAGCGTCGAACCACGATAGTACTGAATTATCTCGTCCCACTCAGGCGGATTATCGTATCTGCCCAGGTTAGGTTTTAACTCGCCTGAAAGCACCTTCAAAGTAGTGGTTTTGCCTATGCCATTTTGCCCCAGCAAGCCCAAAACCATGCCCGGCGAAGGCGTCGGCAGCCTAAAAAGTTTGAAGCTGTTCGCGGCGAAGCGGTGGCTGCAGTCCTTTTCCAACTCATCTGGAAGATTAACGATGCTAATAGCTTGAAAAGGGCATTTTTTTACGCAGATGCCGCAGCCGCTGCACAACCTTTCCGAAATTATCGCCTTGTTGCCTTCTATGCGTATGGCTTCCACGCGGCTTCGCACCATGGGACAGAAACTCACGCAAAGCTGATTACACTTTTTCACTTTGCATTTGTCCGCGTCTATTACAGCAACTCGGGTCATGGCAAACTCAACCTCAATAATGAAGTCAGCTTAGTTATAAACAGTAACCTCGCTGGAAAAGAAGAAAAATTAAAAAATGCCAGCTTCGCTTGCTAAACTCGGTCAATCCCGCATGGAAAAATAAGGCTTAAAATATCAAAGCATACGAAAGAAAGATGTGAAAAAGGTGTTTTCCACAATGCTGGTTACCATTCTTCTTCTTCCCATTCTTCGTCTTCGATTTCTTCCCATTCCTCGTCTTCTTCGAACACCATCCTTTTTCACCTCCAATAGGAGTTCGGGTAGTAGTGTAGCTTTACACTGGCGCGCTTTAAACATTTTCATTCGTCAACTGTCGTAGTCTTCTGCAGAAACGCAGACAAAATCGCTGTTTTCCGCCCCAGTATTCTCTCTGGTGGCATCATTTTACTTTACAAGTTTGGCTTTCAGCGAAGCCACAGGCTCCTCAAGCGCCGCGGTCATGTAAGCCCAGCAGAGATTAGACGTGCTATGAGCAGCGCCTATTCTCCCATTAACATCAACCGCAATCAAGCCCATGACATTATATGAGTTTGGAATGCGCTCTTTTATGAGCGCTATGGCGTCTTCGGCAGCTTCCTGCGGTGCTCTCCCATTCCCCATGTAGTCGCAGACGGTTTTAGCCAGCACAAGCCTGATTGCTATCTCGCCGACGCCTGATGCAGAGCAAGCGCCTGAACGGTTATCCGCGTAGGTGCCGCATCCAATCGAAGGCGAATCACCTATTCTGCCCGCCAACTTCAGCGGGAACCCGCCTGTGGATGTCGCGGCAGCCACATTGCCAGCGCAGTCCAATGCCACAGCGCCTACCGTTTCAAGCTGAAAAACCTCAGGATGCGCCTTAATCAAGTCTGCCAGCCGCGGCAGATAGCCGCTGCCTGCGAGAAGACTCTTCAACTGTGCCTGGTAACGCTCAAGCTGAGCCGCCGTGACGGATTGCCGCCTTTCTAAACCAAACATGCGCGCTAAATCGTCAGCGCCCTTGCCTACAACGAAAACATGATCCGTTTTCTCCATCACAAGCCGCGCCAAACGCACAGGATTCCGCACGTCGCTCAAGAGCGCCGCGGCGCCCGCCTGTAGCGTAGCCCCATCCATCACGGAAGCTTCCATCTCTACGCGCTTCTCAATATTCAGCGCTGAACCTGCGCCAGCGTTAAAGTTGCCTGAGTCCTCCATGAACGCAACTGCTTCAACAACAGCGTCAACTGCTGAGCCGCCCCCGCGCATCGTTTTAAAGCCTGTTTCAGCGGCTTCTTTGACGCTTTTCAATGCTGCTTGGCTACGTTCAGGGTCCCAAGTGCCCGCGCCGCCGTGAACAGCAATAACAGGCTTGCAAGCTTTTCGCATTTTGCCTCGCCCTTTTTGAATAGAGAAGGGAAAAGAGTCTACATTTAAGCATAATGCATTGTAAGTTATCAAAACGGATAAATCCGCGGTTTCCCACTTCACATAGTGGAATGATGTGAGGCGACGGCTTCGAGCGTTAAGCTGTGAGAAAAGCCACAGACCTGCACTGACCATTAAAAGCGACTGCTGATGAGCGGAAAACATTGCTTGAGAACTTCAATCTTTTAGCTACCACTTCACGTGGAAACGAGAAACCCGCATGTTATGAGCTACTTTACTTGCTCAAGGATGATCTGGGGGATTCTGAGGCTGTTGTCGGCAAAACTGGAATCAGCGGCTTAATTGCAGCGAAAACCGTATTCAACCCATCTGTGGCTATAGAGAAATTGCGTGCTATTCTGCAGGAGCAGCCGTACAAGTTTCGCTATACTCTACGCGTTATTCCCGTTGAAAAAGTTGTACGCACTGATTTAGACGAGGTGAAACGCGTCGCCGCGGAGCTCTCACTGCGCATCGACGCCGATGAGACCTTCAGAGTTACGGTGGAGAAGCGTTTCACAAGCATCCACGCCAGCGACTTCATCAAAGCTGCTGCCGAAGGCATAACCAGGCGAGTTGACTTAGAAAAGCCAGACAAAATTTTGCTAATCGAAGTTGTCGGCGGGTTCACGGGCTTGTCTCTTATTAAACCAAGCGACATTTTAACTGTTGTAAAAGAGAAAATGCTCTAAAGGCGCGTGGCAAGCAAAGCCACCCGCTCAAGTACCAGTTTAACCAGCGCTTGCTCCGTATCTTCTTTGCCCTTGACTGCTTTAAGCTCTTCATCTGAAATTAAGAAGGCTTCGCGGATTCTCCGTGCTTTTTCCTCGGACAGCTCAAGGGCGCGCTCATCAGGCATGGCGCCGATGGTTTCAGAAACCGCTGAGAGCGCGGCTTTAATTTGGTCAGGTTTATCGCCTATTATGACCGTTGCAACGTTTTCAGTTCCCTCTTTTACACCCATTAACTCAATGGCTTTTCTGATCTGGCGCTGTGCAGAAGCGTAAAGCATAACCTCCATCGCCAAGCTTTTTGAAATGTTCAGCTCGTTTTTAAAGGCGACCAGAGCATTTAAAACTGCAAAGTACAAGTGCTGCCAAGTAGCTACCAATTCAGCATTAAAAAACTGAATCCAAACGTGCAACTGCTCCTTTCTAGCAATTGCTTTAAGTAATTTCTCTACTTTTGCTGCTCCCACGTTTCTGAACGCCGTGATTTCCACGTACTTTCCTGCTTCTTCAATATACTTTAGCACTTTCTCTCCTCAAGTATTTCTTTAAGAAACCTTTCCGCAATTTTCTTAGGCAAATCTGCTTTTACCAATTTCGCGATTTCCGCGTTAATCACGCCTTTTTCTCGATGTTTCTCAACGATTTTTCTAATAGTTTCCTTTACTTCCCATGGAAAAACTACCCAGCGGCTGGTCTCCGCCTCATAATAATCTGGCTTAACTGCACTTTCAGGCTTTTTGTATAAGGTCGCAATTCTGACTTCTGCTGCGCCCCGCTGCAGGACATGCGCTCTGGCAAACTGCAGGCTTTTTCCCGTGTCCGCGACGTCATCAACCAAAAGCACCTTTTTGCCCGTCAACATTGCGGCAACTTTCTGCTTCAAAACTGGCTCCGCGCGGGATTTAGCTATGCCCACATAGAATTCCACTTGAACCGTGGCGAGCACAGAAATCTCAAGGAGATCCGATAGAACCCGCGCGGGAATCCAGCCGCCTTTCGCTATGCCTACAATAACTTCTGGTTTAAAGTTGCTTTGGCGGATTTTCTCCGCTTGCCTAAGCAACATGTCATAGGCTCTTTCCCACGTTACTACTTCAAATTCTGCGCTGTTTTCCACATGCAGCCCCTTTTCCAACAGAATTAGAACTGCTGGAAAACTCTTATAAGTTTAGGTTGCAACAGCCGCCTTTTCGAATGCTTACATGGAGTTTTGCACGTGGTTCTCTTATTAACTGACGCTTTTTATAGGAAAAGTTTTTAGTTTAGTTATTATATGAAACTGTGCAAAAGTGTATAGAGTAAAGTGAGGTTAACATTATGTCCGTATTCGCAGCACCAGGAGCATACGACCGTGCCATAACCGTTTTCTCTCCAGACGGGCGGCTATTTCAAGTTGAATACGCCATGGAGCTAGTTAATCGTGGCGCAACAATTCTGGGGATCCAATGCGCAGAGGGCGTGGTTTTAGGTTCAGAAGAAAACATAGAGCCCCTTGAAGACGCCGGATATTCATGGAAACTCTTCAAGATTGATGAGCATGTGGGCGTAGCTATAGTGGGCTTAAGTTCCGACGCCAGAGTGCTCATTGATCAAGCGCGCATATACGCGCAGAGCAACAAGTTAACTTATGATGAACCCATAGACGTAGAGGTTGTAACTAAAAGAATATGTGATATACAGCAGATGTACACGCAGCATGCTGGCGTGAGACCTTTTGGTGTCTCGTTGATCTTCGGCGGTGTTGACAAGACTGGAACGCATGTTTTCGGGACTCATCCCAGCGGAACCTACCGTGGTTACAAGGCCACAGCGCTTGGCGCAGGCAGAGAAGTAGTGCTAGCGATGTTGAAGGAAGAATACCGTGAAGACATGAGTTTAGAAAACACCATAAAACTCGCAGTAAAATGCTTGCATAAAGCCCTCGAAGCTAGACAATTGCCGCCCAGAATAAAAATCGCAGTTGTTCCTACGAAAACGAAGAAAATGGAAATGTTAACCGATGAGGCAGTGGAAGGCTACCTTAAAGAGCTGGGTTTGAGCAAGTGACAATTTAATGAGTGAAAAGTACACTGTTGCGCGTTTAACAAAAGATAAAGACCACTTTGAGATTCTTGTTAAACCAGAGAAGGCGCTAGATTACCGCACAGGAAAAATTTCCAAAATAACTGATGTATTAGTGACTGAAACAATTTTCTCTGACGCAAATAAAGGCACAAAAGTTTCAGAGGAGCAGATGCGCAAGGCCTTCGAAACAACGGATCCACTGAAAATCGCGGATATAATCTTGAAGAAGGGTGTGCTTCAGCTTACAACCGAACAAAGACGCAAAATGATAGAGGACAAGCGGAAACAAATAATTGACTTCATTGCACGGCAGGCGGTTGACCCGAAAACAAACTTGCCGCATCCGCCTATGCGAATAGAAAATGCCATGGAGCAGATTCGCTATCCAATAGATCCACATAAATCCGTGGAGGAGCAGGCGCGCGAAATCGTGAAGCTCCTGCGGCCGATTCTGCCTTTGAAAATAGAGCAGATTACCCTTAGTGTTCGTATCCCAGCTGAGTACTCGACAAGAGCATATGGGGCCATAAAAGGTTTCGGCGCCATAAAGCAGGAGGAATGGCGCGCTGACGGCTCATGGCATGGCGTAATTGAAATGCCTGCCGGCGCTTATGTCCCGTTCCTTAACAAGCTTGGAGAAGTAACTAAAGGAAGTGGAGAAGCAAAAGTAATCACCTAAAAAATTAACTCAATTTGAGGTTAGTGAAATATGCCCACATTTTTTGAAAAAAAGCAGATTGTTACACCAGGAGAACTGCTGGCAGAAGGCGACTACATAGCTGGCGAAAACACATACGAAGAAAATAAGAAAATTTACGCTGCAAGAATTGGGCTTGCTAACTGCGAAAACAAAAAAGTGAACGTTGTCGCCTTAAGAGCGTTCTATTACCCCAAAGTAGGCGACATTGTAATAGGCACAGTTCTCGAAGTCGGCTTCAACGGGTGGACCGTAGATGTCAAGGCACCTTATACCGCGCTTCTTAGGGCATCAGATGTCCTAAGCAGACCGTTTAAACCGCAGAATGATGACTTATCCCATTTCCTTAACACCGGCGATTTAATTGTTGCTAAAATAGCCTCTTTTGACAGAGCACATGACCCGCAGCTTACAGTCAGCGAGCCAGGCTTGGGGAAAATAACTCGCGGGCAAATAATGAAAGTAACTCCGACGAAGATTCCACGCGTAATCGGTAGGAAAGGCTCAATGATTTCTCTCATAAAGCAAGAAACCGGCTGCCAGATAATTCTGGGAATTAACGGTGTCATTTTAGTCACTGGAAAGAAACCGGAGGACGAGGAACTCGCCATGATGGCGATTCAAAAAATTGAGGAGGAATCCCACACAAGCGGCCTAACAGACCGCATAACGCAATTCCTTAAGGAAGAAAAAGCAAAACGGGAGGAAAACAAGAATGAGTGAAAAACCTGAGAAATTAATTGATAAAAAAGGTCTAAGACTGGATGGTAGAAAACCTGACGAGTTAAGGCCTATAAAAATTGAAGTAGGCGTTTTATCAAACGCTGACGGTTCCGCATACATCGAGCATGGAAAGAACAAGATTTTAGCCGCAGCATTCGGCCCAAGAGAAATGCACCCGAAGCACCTTACACTGCCAGACCGCATGGTGCTACGCTGCCGCTACCACATGGCGCCTTTCTCAGTGCAGGAGCGCAAGTCACCTGCGCCTTCAAGAAGGGAAATTGAGCTTTCAAAGGTGATTCGAGAAGCGCTTGAGCCCGCTGTGTTCGTGGAGTATTACCCCCGTACAGGCGTAGACATTTTCATTGAAGTCTTGCAAGCGGACGGTGGAACGAGATGTGCAAGTATTACTGCAGCTGCTTTAGCTTTGGCAGATGCGGGCATTCCAATGCGTGATCTGGTGGCGGCGTGCGCGGCGGGCAAAGTTGGCGACACAGTTGTGCTGGACCTGATGGACACTGAAGACAAGGTTGGCTCTGCGGATGTTCCCGTGGCTATTATGCCCAACTTGAACGCTGTTACGCTCTTGCAGATGGATGGCATCTTAACCTTTGAAGAGTTCGAGAGGGCAGTTGACTTGGCCATTGAGGGCTGCAAGAAAATTTATGCCGTGCAGAAGGAAGCGTTAAAGGCTAGGTATATGGCGGTTAAGCAAGAGGAGGAGGTTGAAGAGTAATGTCATCGCTTATAACACGTGTTAGACTAAAACAGATAGAGAATTTGATTGAGAAAGGAAAACGCCTTGACGGAAGAGGCTTGGGTGATTACAGGGAAATCAAAATTGAGCAAGGCATCATAGAGAAAGCAGAAGGCTCCGCTAGGGTGCTGCTTGGAAAAACCGAAGTTCTCGTTGGTGTGAAAATTGAAACTGGCGAGCCGTTTCCTGACACGCCTAACGAGGGTGTATTGACAGTAAACGCGGAGCTTGTGCCGCTGGCCTCACCAAGCTTTGAGGCTGGTCCTCCAGATGAAAATTCCATCGAGTTGGCGAGAGTAGTTGACCGGGGGATAAGAGAATCAAAGGCCATTGATGCTGAGAAATTGGTGATTGAGCCTGGAAAGAAGGTGTTCGTTGTTTTCGTTGACATTTACGTGCTTAACCATGATGGAAACTTGATAGACGCTGCCGCTTTAGCTGCAGTAGCTGCTTTGCGCAACACAAAGATGCCTAACTATGAAATTGAAAATGGCGAGGTAAAAATCAAGCAAGGATACACTCAGCTTCCAATGAGAGCGTATCCCATCACTGTGACGCTTGGAAAGATAAACGGCAAGCTAATCGTTGACCCATGGCTGGAAGAGGAAGAAGCTATAGATTCACGTATTTCACTGGCAATTAACGATGAAGGCAACATCTGCGCTATACAAAAGGGCGGAGTAGGCTATTTCACACCGCAACAGATTTTAGAAGCCGCAAGAATTGCTAAAGAAAAAGCTACTGCGCTACGTAAGAAATTGGATTGGTGAACGAATTGCCGAAAACAAAGAAAGTAGGTCCCACGCGCGGTTTAGGCACACGATACGGCGCCACTGTTAGGAAACGCTATGTAAAAATTGTCACCGAGCTGAAGAAGCCTCACCGATGCCCTCAATGCGGCTTTGTAAGGGTTAAGCGTGAAAGTGTAGGCGTCTGGAAATGTCGAAAATGCAGTTATACCTTCACGGGTGGAGCATACGCGCCTGTCACAAAACTTGGTGCCGTAGCCAAGCGCGCAGCTAAAGGTGCGCCTGTAGAGGAAATCATAAAAGCTACAGCAGAAGCAGAAGAAGCAGAGGAAAAAAGCGAATAGCCTCCCTTTTTTTCAGCTTTTTCCTAAGCCCTGTTTGACTCGGAATGTCTTTAA
This sequence comes from Candidatus Bathyarchaeota archaeon, assembly GCA_026014545.1. GTDB lineage: Archaea > Thermoproteota > Bathyarchaeia > Bathyarchaeales > Bathycorpusculaceae > JAOAIV01. Next base: position 215,736 of record JAOZIH010000001.1, on the reverse strand, counting down.
TAGGGCATTTGCTCCAATTTAATTAAGAAGGTTTATCTTGTGAAGGCAAAAGCAACTGTTCGCTTGAGCTTAAATTCAGAAAAGCACTTGACTACGCTTCTTGATGCTTTAGCTCCAGAAGCTAATAAACCCGCTACTTCTCGGGCAAGGGTCGTTTTAGCGCGCGATGGCAACTTTCTAGTTTTATCGGTTGAAGCGAAAGATACTGTCGCGTTGCGTGCGGCGTTAAATGCTTACTTACGATGGATAAGTTCTGCGATGAAAGTAATAGAGGTTGTTGACACCGTTTCTTAGCCCATGCTCTGCTGCTCGTGTTATTTGTGTAACCTTTAAATGTTACAGCTCTTTATTCTTATCTTCAAAATTTAACTTCAACTATTCATTGGTGATTGCGTTTCCAAAACAATATCTCGCCCTGTTTGCTGATAACTTTTTATACTGTCCACTGTTTTGCACCTTTATGGGCCTCCAAAATGCTGCCAAGGCGAAGTACGCATGATCATGGATTTTATTGGCGAATTATTGAAGCTGACAGTTCTTGCAGGATTAACCGTAGCTGGAATCCTGGTTATCCTCATATGGAAAAAGAATTTGGCAACGCGCGTAACATACCTCAGATTCCTCATCCAAGTAGCCGCCATGGTCTCAGTTTTCTACCTGTTCACCTATCCCGTGTGGCAGTTTATCGTGCTAATAGTCATTCTATTGTTGCCTCTCGTTTTGGGGCGGTTCTTCTGCGGTTGGCTCTGTCCCTTTGGTTTATACATGGATGCGATTACTCTAATCCGTAAAGGTTTCAAAGTGCGCTACCGAAATCTTCCAGACAAACTGAACAAGTTTCTACATAAATTCCGATATGTCCTATTGCTCTTCTTTTTGGTTGTGCCCTTCATTCTTAACGTGATTGATCCGCCGCCTGCAGAGTCTCTTACGCTTATGGCGCTGGTTCTCGCCGGGCCTTTCGATGCCTGGCGCATTCTGCTGGGGCCTGTGATTCCGCTTATTGTGCCTTGGAAGGGACCTTTAGAAATCAGCAAAATATATTTCAGCTATCCTTATGTTCAAGAAGTAATATACTATTCCAAACTCTTGTCCATAGAAGTTTTCACCACTATAATGGCTTGGGTCTTTGTGGCTCTAACGATTGTTGGCTCATTCTTTCTGCGACGCGTCTGGTGCCGCTTCTGCCCCACAGGCTCCTCCATTGCCATCGTGAATAGGTTCAGAGGGTTTAAGTGGGCGCCTCTGCTTCATATCTATAAGGATGAGGTAAAGTGCACTAAATGTGGAATTTGCAAGCGCGTCTGCCCCGTCCAAGTCACGGATGTTTACGAGCAAGCGGGCGGGAAAATTACGACTTCCATGTGCATGCTGTGCATGCGGTGTGTTGAGATGTGTCCTTATGAAGATTGCTTAAAAGTTAACTTTGGCGGAAAAACCGTGTTTAAATCGCGAAATTGGCTTGAACCAGCAAAAGTTGAGTGAGAAGGCTATGAAAAACCCAAGTGAAGAGAAAAAATACATGCTTGACATCTCCCAGAAAGAAATCGAAGAATTACGAACCACTATCCGCGCTACTTCCAAAAAGATGACTGCTGAATATATCGAGCGGATGCGGAAGGCAGATAAGAACCGGCCGGAAGCCATGCGATACTTCGATGAGATAGCGGACTTTGAGAAGCGCGAGAAAGAGCTTCTTGCAGCCAAAGAAAGCGGCAAAAAAGTCATTGGCTACATGTGCTTGTTCGCTCCTATAGAGCTGATTTTAGCCGCCGATGCTATTCCTGTGCGCGTCAACTCAGGCTGGTACGACGCTTCGAAGCTTGGCGACCGCGTGGTGCCCGTTGAAGTCTGCCCCATGGTGAGGTCAACCATAGGCGCGAAAATGATAGGTTTATCGCCTTACCTTGAATTAAGCGACGCTTTAATAAGCGGCTTAACATGCGATGGCATGACGAAATTAAGTGAAATCCTTAGCGATTACAAGCCTGTTTGGGCTATGGCGGTTCCGCGGCTTAAGGATTCCACGCAATCTTTGAGCTTCTGGCGAGAAGAAATGAAAACTTTAATGAAGCAGATTGAAGCGCTAACTGGAAACAAGATAACACGGAGCAAGTTGAAATCTGCTATAGAGCTTACTCAGCGGGCAACAAAAGCTTTCCGCAGGCTGCAGGAGATAAGGAAGGGTAATCCAGTTATTATGGGCCGTGATGCCATGCTGGTTAATCAAGCATACATGTGGGATGACATAAAACGTTGGACCGAGAAGACCGAAGCGCTCTGCGAAGCGCTTGAAGAGCGTGCTCGACAAAAGAGCTGGGCGTGCTCGCCGGACACGCCGCGGGTTATGGTTACTGGCACGCCGATGATATGGCCTGACAACTGGAAAGTACCCTCAATTATAGAGGAAGCTAATCCGCAGGGTCTCCTTGTCGCTGATGAACTCTGCTCAAGCGAAAGGCTTCTCTACGATCCAGTGGGCGTGGATGAGTGGACAATGGATGACATGCTTAACGCCATAGCCGAGCGATACTTGATGGCGTCCACCTGCCCCTGCTTCACATCCGAGGATGGAAACAAAGACCGAGTCAACTGGATACTTAACAAAGTCAAGGAATGGAAAGTCAACGGTGTAATCTACTATGTAGTCCGCGGATGCATGCTCTATGCGATGGAGTATATGCGGGTCAAAAAAGTTTTAGACCGCATGAGCGTTCCCGTGTATTACTTGGACACAGAATACACGCGTGAGGATGTTGGCCCATTGAAGACGAGGGTTGAAGCTTTTCTGGAGATGCTTACCGCGAGAGTGGACATATAGAGGTGGAAGGCTATGATAACGGCTGGGGTAGATTTAGGCACTCAAAGCGTGAAAGTAGTCATTTTGAAACATGGGCAAGTGCTTGCGCGTAGCAAAGCCTTTTCGGGATTTGACCCTGCAAGGGCTGCTGAGCAGGCCTTTGGCCAAGCGCTAAGGCAAGCTGGCATTTCAAGCAGTGATGTGCTTCACGTTACCGCTACTGGTTCAGGCATGGACTTGGCTTCTAACGCCAACAGCACTGTGAGTATGATGAGCGCTGATGCGAAAGCAGGAGTTTACCTGTTTCCAACTGCGCGTACAGTGGTTGATGTGGGCGCTGAAGAAGCGCGAGCGGTGAAATGTGACGATAAAGGTGTTATGGTGGACTTCGTTGTCAACGAGCGATGTGCAGCAGGCGCAGGCACATTTATAGAGGCTATGGCTCGCGCTTTAGAGGTTAAGCTAGAAGAGATGGGTCCGCTTTCGCTTAAGGCTGAACGTGCAAGTTCAATTAATGCTTCATGCGTTATATTCGGCGAGTCAGATGTGGTCAGCTTAATTCATCGCCAAGAACCGAAGCCTGAAATTGCAAGAGCCATATTCGACGCCATGGCTGACCGCATTTCCCCCATGATGCACCGGCTTGGGATAACTCCTGACGTTGTGCTGGTAGGCGGCGTAGCAAAAGACGTTGGCTTTGTCGCATCATTAAAAAGGAAGCTTGGCATTGAATTACTAATACCGGAATACCCCGAGTATGCTGGCGCTTTGGGCGCTGCACTTGTCGCCGTCAACCGAGTCAAAAAGGTGTAAGATATGGAGGAACCGCCTAGAAAGGATGATGTAGAATATTGGCGTTGGCAGGAGTACCGCCGCGTTTTTTCAGAAAAGAAATGGCACAATAAGGATGTGATCACCGCCGGCATCGACGTGGGCTCCGTCGGCTCTAAAGCGGCTATAATGATCGACGGCGAAGTTTACGCGTGGGGCGTCATGCGCACCGGTTCAAACAGCCCTGACAGCGCCAAAAAAGTGCTTAACTGGGCTATGGAAGGCACTGGGTTACGGCTTGAGGACATTAAATACATAGTAGGAACAGGATACGGCCGGGTTAACGTTCCCATGGCTAATAAGGCTATCACGGAAATTGCTTGCCACGCAAAAGGTGCGAACTACATTTGGGGTCCAAGCGTAAGAACAGTGCTGGATGTGGGCGGCCAGGATATAAAAGCCATCCGCTGCGATGAAACAGGTCGCGTAGTTTCTTTTTTGATGAATGACAAGTGCGCTGCTGGCACCGGCAGAGGCATGGAAGTTTTCGCCGATCTACTGAAAATTCCAATTGAGAAAATCGGCGAGGTCTCATTGAATGTGGAGGAGGAGCCGCCGCCTGTCAGTTGCACATGCGTGGCTTTTGCGAAAACCGAAGCCATGAGCCTACTCCGCAAGGGCTGGTCAAAAGAGAAAGTTTTAGCCGCTTATACGCATGCGATGGCTATAAGAATGAGCAACCTCGTCAAGCGAGTCGGCCTTGAAAGAGAGTTCGTCATCACAGGCGGGCAATCGAAAAACATCGGCATCGTCTCGAGAATAGAGAAGATACTCGGCGTCAAATGCCTTCCAATGCCTAATTGGCGGGAAAACGGTTTAGATCCCATGGTCGCAGGGGCAATCGGCGCTGCTTTGTTCGCTAAAGCGCTTTACGAAAAAGAGCAGAAAGGCTGAGGTGACAAGCTGTTATCACGCATTATGGCTACAGCGACGGCTCAGGCGAATACTACATTGTCATCGACTCTGACAAGTGTAGCGGCTGCGGAGAATGCGTGAAGGCGTGCCCACAGTCAGCCCTTGAACTGGTAACCATGCTGATTGACCTGGATGATAAGACTGTGGCGGCGGTGACAGAGCAGCATCGGAGAAAGATAAAGTATACATGTTCTCCATGCAAGCCTGAGAGCGGAAAGGCACCGTGCGTATTAGCCTGCACGCAAAATGCGATTAAGTGCGTTTGGAATCCCCGTTAAAAGGTATGATGACTTAAATTTAGAATTAATATACTCAAGAGTAAATTTGGATTGAGTCAGAATGGGAACCGCCCTCGAACCAAAGAAATCATTAATCCCGAAGAAAGAAATTTTTATTTCACATGGAAAAGACACGAAGCCTTTGAACGAATTGAAAGCTATGCTTATTGAATTCGGGCTGACGCCAGTTATCCTCAGCGAACAACCGAGCGGGGGCAAAACGGTGATGGAGAAGCTTGAGGCTTACTCGGATGTTGGTTACGCGTTTGTTATTCTGACGCCAGACGATTTGAGCGGTTTCGTTGAGATGGGCAGCAAATGGTCAAGACCTCAAAGACTCAGAAAGTTCTTGAAAACCGCTTATCCTCGCCCTCGGCAAAACGTGATTCTTGAATTTGGATATTTCTTTGAAAAGCTGGGCCGCAGCAGAGTTTGTTGCTTGTTGAAAAAACCAGTTTAGCAGCCTTCAGACATGCAAGGCATTGTATATTTAAGCTTCAAGGAGTCATTGGAAGAGATAAGAGCGGACATAATAAAGGGGCTCAAGGCCGCAGGCTACAAAATAGAAGCAAAATCTGGCACCTAAAAGGTGAATGTTTCAAAGTTACAGAAAATCAGCTTAATGGCAATTGCTGATTGATGATAGTCGAAACACAATTAACGTAGATCCCTTACTCACGTCTAAGCTTTGTTAGTGGCGTAGTTCTAAAGTTCTGCTCATCTGCCTAAACTTGTAACTTTCTTTTGGTTTGTCTTTGTTCACCATGAAGACTATTGTGAGCTTATTTTATGAAACATACATTTTTCAAGTTCTTGAAGTGCTCGTCTCCAGTGACTATTTCGGCTTTTTTTAGCAACGCAGTGGCGTAGACGATGGAGTCAGCGAGTCCCCATCCTTTAATCTCTTTTTTCATCTTAGTTTGCACTTTGGCTGATTCAAGAGCGATTAATTCATCAAGTGGGGCTAAAGCGCTTTTTTCTTTGATGAATGCTCTTTGTTTTTCGGCAAGTTCTAAACTTTCTAATTTAAGAGTTTTCGCATAGACTTCAGCCAAACATATTGTTGGTGTTATTTTTTCTTCAGAACTTTCGATAATGGGTTTGGCTTTCTCACCCGCCTTTGTTCCCATAAAATATTCAATCCACGCGTAGGAGTCTATAAGGTATTTCATGGGTAGCGATCCCTGTGATTTCTCAAGTCTTTCAAGTCTGTCTGTTTCATTGTGCCGAACATGCTTTCTGTTTTTGCGAAATGCTCGATAAGGATTTTGTTTATTTGATTTGAAATGTTTCTGGAGCCTGCTTTCTCTTTTAATGTTTGGTAGACATCGTCTCGTAAAATTATCGTTGTTTTCTTTACCATAGACATCACCATAAACATTTATGTATATGGCGTCTATTAAGCTTAACGCGAAAATAAGGCGCAATTTTAAACTAGAGCATCATTCCAAAGTAAGTCTACTCACATTTTGTTTATACGGTGCGGAGTTGGATTTACTCCTCAAGCAACATGACGAAACCACCCGCAAAAGAGTTCGCCAATTATGCTGCACTATAATTATTTGCAGTGTCATGGATAAATTGCATAATAGTTACGTGCCACATGCAAGAGTAGCGGCGTAATTTTTCGTGATTTTTTGTTGCCAATTTGTTTTCTGATGTATAGTTGGTGTAGTAGAAGCGTTGTGCATATTGGGAATACGTATAGTTATGGCTTCACTTGGATATGTTTTGAGGATTCGCTACATTTATTTAAGCTAAGCTCATATCAGTTAAACTGAAAGTAAAGAAGGGGACCAACCGATGTCCAAGAAGCCGCAATCCAAAGACGAAGCATTAGAAGCCTTAGATTTCATAGTTAACGTTCTCAAGGAGCACGAGAAGGACCTAGATAAGCTGATAAATGAGCTGGGCACGGTTGCGGCATCTTTGGGTGAAACTGGCGAATTAAGCTCAAAGGTTGAGAAGATAGAAGATAGAATAAACGGCTTACAAAACGAGATAAATAATTTAATCAATTACTTGTCAACTTCACCTCGCGAAGCCTCTGCTCCTGCCGTGCCATCTGTAACGCAAAAAGCTGCAGCGCCGCAAGTGCAAGCGCCTGTAATGCATGGTCCACCTGTGATTTTGAGGTGCAAGCAGTGGGAGGATTTTCAGACTTTGGCTTGTCAGGCGCAAACTTTGTCTTTTATGGTTAAGGAGGCGGAGAAAACTTTTCAGGTTGATGCGCTTAAGGGTAATCAGATTATCACGTATAGTGGTGAACTTCCCAAGTTTGCGTCGCTTTTGAAGATGTGGCTGTCTAAGCAGTTGGATGTTTCTGAGCAGAGGATTTTGGAAGGCGTTTTGGCTATAGGGTAGGCATTTGCCTGTAGTTTATTTGTGATGCATAATGCTTTTATAAGCGTATAATATCTTAAGTCTTATGATGTAATTTGGAGGGCTAATCGAGGTTGAAGGCTAACCCAACCAGCCAAAAGAATTTTTTCCGTTCTCGAAGCCTTCTCCTTTCTCCTCGATGACGGAATGGCAGTTGGACAGCCAACAAACAATGACGAACGCCCTCCAACACCATCAAACAAAAAGGCTGAAAACCAATGGCTAAAGAAAAAACCCTACAACACGAATTCACCGAAGCACTAATAAAATTTGAAAAAACAATGGAAGACCTATACCTACTCCAACACGTCTCAAAAGACTTAAAAAACTACAAAAAAATGATTAGGCTAAAAAAATATGACTAAACATTAGATTCTCACAACCTCTCACTTATTTAACAAGCACCTTTCAACCCTATAATTGACACGTGAAGGCTACGCCAGTGTTCTCATACAAAAGCAATCAAACACTTATATGCCCTCAGAAATGAATACATATGATGAGGAAAACCGTAGATGGACCTTGCCATCGAAACAGTAGACTTAACCAAAAAGTATGGCTCGCTAACAGCAGTAAACAAGTTAAATCTGAAGGTTAAGCGAAACACAATTCACGGTTTCCTAGGCCCAAACGGCGCAGGAAAAACCACAACAATAAAAATTCTCGTAGGACTACTAAAACCAAACGAAGGCACAGTTAAAATTCTCGGAAAAGAAGTGCAAGGCGATCAAGCAGATACGCGATTAAGCATCGGTTACATGCCCGAGTTACCCAAATTCCCCAAGCACCTGAAGGGATCAGAACTCCTAGACATTTACGGCCAAATGTACGGCATGACCAAACAGGAACGCAGAGAGCAAATACCCAAACTAGTCGAGCTAGTTGGGCTTAAAGGAAGAGAAAACGACCCTATTGGAAAATATAGCAAAGGAATGCAGCAGCGCATTGGCATAGCCCAAGCACTGCTAAATAATCCAGAAATTGTCATCTTAGACGAACCAAGCCTAGGCTTAGACCCAGTAGGCATGGTGGAAGTAAGAGAACTCGTGAAAGCCATCGCTAAAGAAGACCGAACCGTTTTCATCTCTTCCCATCTGCTATTCGAGATTGAACAAGTCTGCACGCATGTTACCATAATCAATCTCGGAAAAGCCTTAATCTCTGATACGCTACAGAACGTACTAAGCAAGCTTTCAGGACCAGCCACCCTGCATGTGGAAGTAACCGCACTATCTGACGCAATCGTCACGGCTGTGCAGAATTTGCCCTTTGTTGCTGATGTAACCCAAACCGGCAACTTTCTAAACATCAATTTAACGACGCATGACGACGTAAGACCGCAAGTTTCTCAAGCCATAACAAAAGCAGGAGGAATCATAGTTTCCATGAGCATACAGCGGCAAAATCTTGAAAGCGCCTTTATGACTCTTATCAATAAGCAACAAGGAGGCGAAACATAGATGGCTGCAACTGCACATGTAGCAAATGCGCAGCGACCAAGCTGGCTTACGCGATTCTGGGCAGTTGTAAAATACGAGATGCTTTGGAATATCCGAAAGAAAAAATTCATAGGCTTAGTCATAGCCGCTTTCGCGTTAGTTACTGTGCAGTTGGCGCTACCAGCCGCTTTCGGCGTCGACCAGAACCCTGATTTTGCAGTGACATTTAGCGCTGGGAACCTTTTATTCTTTCTTTTCGCTATCGTAACCGCCATGAACAGCATATCAGGCGAGTTTGAAAGCGGCACAATTGTCCCGTTGCTGACGAAACCTGTTTCAAGAACAATGGTGTTCCTCGGCAAACTCCTCGCTGCATTCATTGTTCTCATGGTAACTTACACGGTGCTTTTCACGTACTCCACAGTTGGCGGAATAATCGTGTACGGGCCACAGGAAAACCTCCATTTGGTGCCGCTTGCGCTTTTAGGCAACGTCCTCAGCACATTTCTCTGGATTGCAATAGTTTTAGCCGCAGGCGCAATCTCAAAAAACTCCTTAATCGCAGCGCTTAGCGCCTTCAGCTTATTCATTGCATTCGGCTTCGCAACAGCAATCGTTTCAACCTTCTCAAACCAGCCTGAACTCCTGAATTACATACCCGGAAGCGGAGTAACAGGCACACTGAATGTGCCGCCGAGAGGCGCAAACATCACGATACAGAACATAACCTTGTCATCAAATTCCATATCCACCGGCACAGACAGCATAGGCGCTAATCTGGTTAATTATGCACTTTATCCTTCCGCGACAGTGAATGTTACAAGAATGGACGTATTCTCAGCCAAGCCGGGGCAGCCGCCACAGATAAGGCATCTTTACACGGAGCCAATCAGCCTTGTCGTAGCCAGATCCATAGCAGTGGCACTTGTGTACACTTTCGTGTTTCTCTTTATCGCTTGGTACGCGTTTAAACGGGCACAAATACTCGAATAGCTCCCAGTTTATTTGGGCTTTTCACTGGCTTGTTAATTGCTTAGCCAGTGCCCTAAAAAATTGTTCAATGCGACCGCGGGTTCTTCCAAAATCCACAATTGCGGTGATTGTGGTGACAGGTGTTTCAGCGGTAACGGTCACTCTCGACGTTTTCTCGTCAACTGCTGCAGCGCTTATGAGAAGCACGGAAGCGTATGCAAAGAAACTTGCTTTTGTTCTGGCTTTAATATTGTATTTTCCATCATTTGTTTCTTCGATTGTCCATTCTAGGCTGGCTAGAGCCTTGGAGATAGCTGGCCAAACTTTGCCTAAGGGGTAATCCATTTCAATTGTTTCCTTTTCTTTTCGTAAGTATGCCACATTTCTCACTCTCTTTCTCTTAGGACCAATTTACTTTATAACTTTAATATTCCGCTTCATGAACAATCTGCATCGCATTCTTCCAGCTTCAAGAGCTTTGCAGAATAAACGAGCCGAAGCAAAGCAACAATAAGGATTATAAGCAATCTCGTGTCTGACAACAAGCTGAGAAACATGAACTTAACCTACTTGGCGTTGCTTTTGGCGCTTTCCGGTTTAATTGGCTACTTTTTGATGTTAATATTCTATCCAACGTTAACTTTTGAGCGCCTTTTGTTTTTGGTGTGCTTTGCGCTTCCAGCTATTTTTCTTAATCGCTGGGCTGAACATCAGAAACGGAAACAGGCGCTACGCGAGAATTAAAAAGGCTTGGGCTCAGTACCCTACTGCCTGTTTTTTGGGTGCTTATTGTTCCTGTTTTCAGTTAGGTATAGACAAAACTTTTATCTTAAAACTTGACACCAACACCAGACAATGGTGTTGAGATATGCCTTGCGAATGTTGCGGTAAACCCGTAAAAGCATATGAAGACTTCATTTTAGTTGGAAAGTACCCTACACGAGGGCAAATGTGGAAATGGTCAGAAGGCAGCTATTATGTTGCCCCTGAAAGTTATGGAAAAATTTACCACAAAGACTGCTTTATAGAGGCGCTGAGTAAAGAAAAACTCAAGCTGTAAGTAAATTAGAGAATGTTCAAGTCGAAGTCATTAATCGTGCATTAAATTCAATTGAGAATCCAACTTTATATGGAATAAATTTTTAAAATTACATTTTTCTTTTAAGTTTGATAGGTATGTTTATATATTAAATGGAAATAATGTAACTGTTGGTAGTTTTAAATGGTTAAAATTGAAGATATCGAAGGAATAGGTAAAACTTATGCGCAAAAGCTTACTGCGGCTGGAATTAAAACAACCGATGACCTTCTCGAGGCTGGTGCAACCCCTGCAGGAAGGGAAAAACTCGCCGCGAAAACCGGAATCTCAGAGAAAATGATTCTTGAATGGGTTAACCTAGCTGATCTGTTGCGGATTAAAGGCGTTGGCGAGGAATACTCAGACCTCCTCGAAGAGGCAGGAGTAGATACAGTAGTTGAGCTTGCAAACAGGGTTCCTGAGAACCTGCATGCCAAGATGGCTGAGGTAAATGCAAAGGCGAAACTTGTTCGCCGGCTCCCAACGTTAAGTGAAGTCAAAGATTGGATTGAGCAAGCAAAGAAACTCCCCAAAAAAGTTGAACATTAGATGGCGTTAGTGCCTCTTTTTTCTATTTTTTATACTTAATTTTCAAAGTAAATACATCCGAAAGCGTATTTGGGGCACACAAAATAAGAAGCGAATTCTACAGCTCTTAGTTACATTTAGAGTATTGTTACTTTTACTTCGGATATTTGCTTGTTCGCCTTCAAAGCTTGGATAAGCGACTTTAGCACTTGTGCGTCTCCTCTTGCCACAATTATTTCTATGCAGGAATCAGCTTCGACATGGGTGTGGAGAAATGTCAAGACCGTGTTGCTATAATTATGCTGTAGGTCTGTTATTTGGTTTCTTTTTGCTTCTCTTTTGTAAATGAGTGTAATGACGGCTGTGACTCTTCCTTGAAGTTCATCGAGGATCCTGCTTTCCGACATGTAAGCCCGTAATGCTTGCCTTACAACTTCGGAGCGGTTTGCGAAACCTTGCTGTTGGATGTACTCGTCAACTTTGTCTAGTAGCGTTTTCGGTAAAGATAAACTTATGATGCTCATACAAACTTATTAAGAATAAGCTGGCAAATATATAAGATTTTATTAAAAAATGGGAAAAAATTAATAAATTCTCATGGCCTCAAATGTTTACGGTAGCCCTCATGTTGGCAGAACTGCTTGGTTTACTCAGCGTTCTCATCATAAGCTTGATTTCTCTAGTTGGAGCATTATCGCTAATGTTAAATGATAAGCACCTTGCAAAAATACTCCTCTATTTAGTCAGCTTCGCAGCTGGGAGTCTCTTCGGAGACGCTTTCATCCATCTCATCCCAGAAGCAATGGAAAACACCAACCCAACCGTTCTAGCGTCGATACTCATCATATTCGGTATACTCACCTCTTTTGCTGTAGAACGCCTCCTTCAGTGGCGCCACTGCCACATACCAACATCAAATGAGCATCCGCATCCATTCGCATACATGAACCTCTTCGGAGACGCAATCCATAACTTAATCGACGGCATGATAATCGCTGGAAGCTACATGGTAAGCATCCCCATCGGCGTAGCCTCAGCACTCGCCGTGCTCTTCCATGAAATCCCACAAGAAATCGGAGACTTCGGAGTTCTAATTTACGGAGGCTTCAGCAAAAAACACGCCATCAAGCTGAATCTACTAACTGCAATAACCGCAATAGCTGGCGCCGTCATAGCAATCGTCTTAAACGCAGTTCTAGAGGGCTTTATTCCCCTGTTAATTCCTTTTGCAGCAGGCAACTTCATCTACATCGCCGGTTCAGATTTAATTCCTGAACTTCGCAAAGACGCATGTGCCCCAAAAAAGGCCACAATACAAATGATAGCCATACTCATAGGAATAATCGTGATGGCACTGTTGCTTATGCTAGAATAAACATTTCAAGTCACCAAATTTGCCAACTATGCCCACCTTGCAGAATTTGTTGCGCTAATAAAACCTCAGAAGCACACGCGATAAGCCCTCTTATTTGCTGGTAAATTCGTGCGAGGGTGGGACCTCCGCCTTAATTTACTAGCAAAATTTTCGCTAATATTAAAGCTGCTTATTTGCATTATACGTCTGGCCTAGTAACCTAAAGAATTTTTGCTATTTCAGAGATCCCCTTCAATTGCCCCTCAACAAGCACCGAATATGCTTTGGCCTGCTTTTAATTATGCCTAATCTATTAGAACTTGTAGTTTTGAATTTTGTTATATATTTCATCTACAAAATGTTAGCAATGGAATTTGAATTATCTGCAATTTTTGTTAGCGATACTATAAACTAAAATATTTTAAGAAATTTCATAAAAAAGTGATTTGCGCAGTTGTGCGCAATAAAAAAGGAGTGGGAGAAATGGCTCTGAAAAAATTATCGATAGCAGTTGCTTTGCTTCTGGTGGTATCTTTTGCTTTTATAATGATGTCTGCACCTACTAGTAATGCACAAGTAACAAGGAAAACCTATGCATTTTGCGGCGTTACACCTAATCCTGTAGGTGTAGGTCAACAAGTACTTATACATCTTGGAATTTCCCAGCAATTAGCAAATACCTATCACAGCTGGACGGGATTAACTGTTACTGTTACTAAACCTGATGGATCTACTGAAACTTTAGGGCCATTCAAAACGGATTCAACAGGTGGAACAGGCACAAACTACATACCCACCATGGTAGGCATATACAAATTCCAGACTCATTTTCCGACGCAGGTCTATGCAGGCTTTGGCCAAAACATAACATGGTTAGCTAGCGACAGCCCAGTCACGGAACTTGTGGTGCAAGCTGACCCGATACCTTACTTCCCAGGATTTCCCTTGCCATCTGAGTACTGGACACGACCGATAAACGCACAATTCCATGAATGGGCACCAATAGCGGGAAGTTGGTTAAGGCCAGCTGGAAGCTACACAATGCCACCGATACCAAAGTATCATCCGTACAACGAGGACGCGCCAGAAACAGCGCACATACTCTGGACAAAAACATACGCGCTAGGCGGGCTTGCCGGCGGCGAGCTTGGCGAAGTCCAATACGAAATGGGCGATGCTTATGAGGGCAAATTCTTAGGCGCAGTTATACTCAATGGCAAACTTTATTATAACAGATTTGAAGCACGCGGAAGCTCTAATATTCAACAAGATGTTGTGGCTATAGATCTGCATACTGGCGATGAATTGTGGGTTAAAAACTTTAACAACACTAGGTTAACGCTTGCCCAAGAGTTCTTCTTTGACTCATTCAATTATCACGGTGTTTTCGGATACTTGTGGACAAGTGAAACAGTTGCAGGCGTCAACATATGGCATGCATTTGATCCTCTCTCTGGCCGCTGGGTGTATAGCATGAGAAACATGCCTTCGGGTTATCCTGTCTTTGGACCAAAGGGTCAAATCTACATATACACTGTTAACTTAGCGCAAGGCTGGATGACTCTGTGGAACTCAAGCAGAGTAGTTCAACCAGAGAACACAGGTGGGCCTGCTGATGGAAGCTGGAGACCGCATGGAAACGTATACGATGCTACAACAGGTATTGAATGGAACAAAACAATCCCGCGTGGCTTACCAGGAGCTGTTGCACATTATTCGTTTAATGATTGTATTTTCGGTTCTACATCCTATGCATTTCCGGCAGCTACCGGGCCGACAATTACGTCGTGGGCGATTAGCACTAAGATAGGTGACGAAGGCCGCTTAATCTTCAATAAAACATGGACTGTGCCCGCTGAATACGCAGACGGCAACTGGGCATGGACCGACGTGTCCTTCGAAGACCGCGTATTCATCATATCCTGCAAGGAATCGCTCAGATACTACGGCTTCAGCCTAGACACGGGCGACTTCCTATGGGAAACCGAGCCAGAGCACTACCTCGCCTTCTATGACAAATGGTATGGGCCCGCTTATGGCTACGGCAAATTCTACACCGGCCGCATGACAGGCATAGTAACATGCTACGATATTAAAACAGGCAAGAAGCTGTGGACCTACAATGTAAGCGACAAGTACGCTGAAATTCTATGGAGCATGAACTTCCCGATTGAGTTCCACTTCCTCGCCGACGGTAAACTCTACCTATCCTACGGTGAGCACTCGCCCATCAACCCCACGGGCCGAGGCGCACCCATGGTCTGCCTTGACGCTACGACTGGCGAGAAGATTTGGGAAATAAGCTGGTTCAACAATTGGTGGGGAGGCCACGTAATCATCGGCGACAGCATAATGGTAGGCATGAACGCATACGACAACCGCCTATACGCTTTTGGCAAGGGCCCAAGCGCCACAACCGTTTCAGCATCACCAAAGATTTCTGTGCATGGCAACAAAGTGCTTGTGGAGGGCATGGTCACCGACATATCGCCGGGCACGAAAGAGTACGCTTTGACAGCACGCTTCCCGAACGGCGTGCCCGCAGTAGCCGACGAAAGCATGACTGAGTGGATGGAATACGTCTACATGCAATATCCACGCCCAACAGACGTTAAAGGCGTAGAAGTGATCGTGGAAGTATTCGATCCCAACCGCAATTATTACGAGGTAGGACGAGCCACAACTGATAGCGCGGGGTTCTATCGACTGACGTTTGAGCCCCCTGTCCCAGGCGAATACACCATAATTGCTAGATTTCCTGGCTCAAAGTCCTATTATGGTTCATACGCTGAAACTGCTGTTTTCGTTGAGGAGGCGCCGCCACCCACGCCGGAAGCCACGCCTACGCCTCAGGAACCCGTGGGAGCATACTTTGCAGTATCCACCATACTCATAATCGCCGCAATCGCAGTAGCCGTTGCTCTGTTGCTCAGAAAGAGATAGCGGCAAAACAGAAAACACACACCACCTCCCCCTTATTTTTCAGCTTAATTGCAGTTCATGCAAAGGCGGAAGGCATGTGCTGAAAGGGCTCTGGGCTTACGCTGGAATTGCAGCAGCAAGCTGTCATCTTTCTCTTCTCCTTTAAAACGCCCTAAGCCCAAGCAAACCCCGTGTTACCCCGCCGCCACCCATTTTCTGAAAAACCCAGCCCAGTTAACAACAGGCTTGCTTTCTGGACCTAGTGGCTATTGCAACGCTATTCCAATGTAACAAGCCGCATAAAACAAGCAAACCGAGCGTTATTATAGGATTTAAGAATAACCCAAAAACGGCATGGTTTATGCGGTTTTACTAGTAAATTAATGCTGAAATTTCAACCCCCAGAATCAACTCAAATTAAGCCTATTTTCACAAATTAGGCAATTAAAAAGCCTATTTTTAGTGCGGGGGTGGGATTTACGCACAAATTTGCCAGTAAATTTTCTTTTTGATATGGAACAGTTCAAGCTTGGGCTTTAACTTTGCTTGTTATCTGCTCTATCCTTTTTAGGCTTTCAACGATGTTGTGAGCTTCTTTGAGCACTATTTCTTGGTCTTTTATACTTAAGCCTTTCAATATTTGGTCTACATCTTCATGTATTTGTTTGGCTATTTCAGCGCTGCTCATTTTAACCACTCTAAAATCATATTAGGCGTGCCTACTTTTATAGTTTTTAAGTTTTTCTTTTTGTTAACTTTGTTTATAATTTTCTCGTAGCGTGGGTTAAAGTCGTCTTTGTTCCATGAAGCAAGGTAATCTGCATTCAAAAGGGTTGCCCAGCATAGTGCAGTAAGTCGCCAATCTTTAGGGATGTTCCCTCCAAATACTCGTTAACTAACAAAAGAAGGGTTCTCGAATGCGGACTCAGAAGTTTAATACCGCAGACTTCTATGACTTCCAATATTCTAAGCGCGTCAGTAACTCTCAACGGTCTCTTAGCGACACCTATGGCTAAATCCATTTCAACAGCTTGTTTACATGATACCAACTCAAAGCCGAAGCGCTTTACAATATCTAAAAACTCCCTTGTTTGGTTATGAAATAGGTCAAACGGGTTAGCTAGGGCTATTAAAACGGAAAGCTCCAAATAAACTCGAACCAAACTCGATACATCCGATCTTGATCACTGCGTTTCTATTTTATGTTTATAGCTTTTATATCTTAAGCAGACTAGGATTGTTAAGTTAACTTAAGTTTATGGACAAAAATGACTGTAATCATAACATGATAGAAAAACACATTTCTATGCAATTTACTACTCCTATAAAACTTTTACCGGTAATTTTATGCTGAAATCTCAGCCCCCACCAACAAATCCAAAAATTAAGCTTTTTTCGCTAAAATAAGCCTGTATAAGGCTCTATTTTTAGTGCGGGGGGTGGGATTTGAACCCACGAACCCCTGCGGGATAGGCTCCTGAAGCCTACGCCTTTGGCCAGGCTCGGCGACCCCCGCGCTTGCGAGCCAAATTTGGCAGTTGTTGAAGATAACTCTTACTGAATAAATATGTTGCCGCTCCAATTTTGTAGGTGCCATGTGTAGGGTTATTTTTTGTATGGTGCTTACTTCGAAGTGGACATGCAATTGATATTTTTGCATAGAAAATGCGTATCTAGCCCTAACTAAATTTTAACTTTTCAAGGCAGTATATGCAAAAAAGTTAAATGCTGTCAGCACTGACATATGATTTACCCGAAAAAGGGATTACTGATGAACAAAAAAGCAGTATCAAAGCTTCTGATTTTAGGCGTAGTGATTGTTGCTGTAGTCGTAGTTGGCGTGGTAGCCTATTGGATGTTAGCTAACCCCTGCTGGAACAGGCGAACAAACTGGCGGTGAGGAAACAGGCGGCGAAACAACGCCAAGCGTTGCAGGCGCAACCAGCCTGCAGTTTGATGTAATCGCCACCATCGAGGGCGTTCAAGAAAAATACACGTTTATGGCGAAAAACATAGGCACCTCAAATCTAATGCTACGAGTAGACCAGGAAGACGCACAGGGCAACGTCTTCAAGTACATAATTAATGCTGCTGAACAAAAAGTGTGGGTTTACTATAATGGCGAATGGACAGATTTGTCTGATAATTCTCTATGTACTGGGATCAATGGAAATCTGCTTTTGACGGTTATCAAAGCAGCCTTGAAGGCTGGTCAGGAATAGGTGATTATGAATACACCGCCAATGGGAATACGTTCAAGATAACCAACATCCTTGTGAACCCAACACTCGCAGATACACTGTTCCAAGCTGGAACCCACTAAGCAAAAAGACTACTGTCTTCCCCTTTCTTTTTTTATAAGTCTAATGCGTAGCTGAAAGCGGCAAACCGCCTTTACAAGGTTTTATTATAGGGCTCTCTTAACTGGTTCGCGCGTACAAAAAGCTCTTTCAGTTCTTCGTCGCTTGCGCCGCGGCGCATAGGCGTCAAAATGTCAACTAAATTGTCATTTCGCATGAGACAGGTTTTCAGTTTGCCGTCGCTTGTAACCCGTAGCCTTGTGCAGTGAGCGCAGAACTCGCCGTTCTCAGTCGGATGCACAACTTCGACTGTTACGTCGGGCAAATAGTAAATGTGGCGGTTATTCATGAAACGTCTGGTCTCTACTTTCACGGCTTTCTGGCGTAGCATTTCCTCGTGTTTATCTAGGAAGTTGTGATAAACCGAGAAGTATGCGTCGTCAATGTTAACTGGGTCAAGCTCGATGAGCTGCAGTATTGTGCCTGTTTGCCGCGCAAAATCCATCATGTCATGCACATCGTCAACGTTAACGCCGTTTAGAACAACCATGTTAAGCTTGACTGGCTGGAAGCCAGCCTTAACTGCGGCTTTAACGCCGTCTAACACTCGTTCAATTTGCCCTTCAGTAAGTTTACGGTAAACTTCGCTGTTCAAAGTTGGCAAACTGATGTTCACGCGTCTTAAGCCGCATGCAAAGAGTTCTTGCGCTCGAGCGGCAAGCATGCTGCCATTAGTTGTCATCGAAAGGTCCTTCAAGCCGGGTATTGCAGCGATGCCCTTGACTACTTCGCAGAGGTCCTTCCGCATGAGCGGCTCGCCACCTGTCAGCTTAATTCGGTTGATGCCTAGCTCAACAGCGATTCTGGCGATTCGAACGATTTCTTCGACAGTCATCTCTTCAGTAGCTTTGTTTAGGCTGCATTCTTCGCCTTCTCTGTGGCAGTAATCGCAGCGGAGATTGCATCTCGGCGTGACGGCTATTCTAAGGTTGAGCAGAGGTCTGCCATATTTGTCTATCAAGGTCATCGTTATTCCCGAGCGTGCCTAACGATGTGAGGCGCTTCGGGCAAAATAAGCTTTTCGACTGAAATTTGCACGGCGTCAGGAGAACCAGGGATACAAAACAGCACCTTGCCCTTAGCAACGCCAGCAGTTGCGCGGGACATAACCGCTGCTGAACCCATCTTCTCGTAGCTTAAGCGCCGAAAAATTTCGCCGAAGCCAGGCAGCGTCTTCTCAAAAAAGGGCGAAACCGTCTCGATGGTAACGTCTTTCGGAGCGATTCCTGTGCCACCACAAAATATGACTGCATCCAGTTCTGCAGAGCACAAAAAGCCTTCAGCTGCTTCTTTAATCATTTGCACGTCATCTGCAATTATCTTTTTAAGCAGAACTTTATGCCCTGCGTTCATAAGCAAAGCCACTATCGTGTCGCCTGACGCGTCAGTTATTTTCTCGCCCCTCTGCAACTGCTGATAACGTGAGGTGCTGCAAACAAAAACTGCAAAATTCAGCTGTCTAGGCGCTGAGGCCTTATGCTGCTTTGTGCTCTCGCTCATGCGGCTACACCTGCTTCAACTTTTTTACAACATGAATATCTTCTATCGCCGTCGCTGGGTACTGTCCAGCAGCGTCCTTTTCATACTGCTTTACCATATCCCAAATTGTCAGCAACGCCGCAGAAACCGCGGTAAGCGCTTCCATCTCCACGCCTGTCTGGGCTTTAGTTTTCACGGTTGCTGTAACTTCTACAGTGGTTTTATCCATGATTTTAGCTTCAACTTCCACGTTTGTCAAAGGCAACGGATGGCAGAGCGGCACTAGCTCACTCGTTTTTTTAGCCGCAAGAATCCCCGCAATTTTCGCCGTATAAAGGGGGTCGCCCTTAGCTGTTTTTCCTTCTTTTATCAAATTCACGGTCTCAGGCTTCAGCCTAATTGTCCCTTTCGCAGTGGCTTCTCGCAGTATTTCCGCCTTGCCGGACACATCAACCATGGTCACATTGTTTTCCTCCAGAGAGTGGAATACGCTTTGCTTCCTATTTATTCTGTTCCCACGCGTCTATTAGATTTTGCACAGCCTTAGCCCTAAGCGAGTTTTCATTGAATTTGTACATGCGAATTCTCCCGTAAACCCTTTGTGTTAGTATCCCCTCCGCCTCCAGCAGCTTTAAATGCTTACTTGTTGCAGAATAATTTAAGTTAATTCTGCGAGCAATGTCAGAAACATTAAGCGAGCCTAGCTGCGCAACAAGTTTGATGATTTTCAGTCTCGGTTTTGAAGAAAAAACTTCCTCTATTTCCATGACGCCTCACTTTCGCCTTTTTTCTAAAGTGGCACTTAATTCTTTCTCCAGCTCGTAAGCTGATATTGACGGCAAAGAAATCCTTGTTGCTCTGCCTCGTGTGCTTGTTGCTGTAACTTCAGTTTTCAATATGCCCAGTGCAGAGAAAAATTGAACATACTTCCAGAGTTGAGTGTGACTGTGCGGCTGTTCACCGAATTCCTCGCAAACCACGGCGTAAATCTGCTCCACCTCGGACAATGAAGCGTAGGCGTTTTGGTTCTCCTTGAAAAATCTGGCGGCGCCAAGCAGAAACAGTTTCTCATGAAGCCCAAGCGAAGCCAAATCGCTTTTTCTGAGAGTTGGAATTATGCTGGAAACCGCTTTCCGAACGCATTCCGGCGTAACTGAACCAAGGTTTTCCGCGTCAGCGTATTTTCCAGCACGCCATAAAAGCTCAATGGCGAAGCGGGCATTTCCATTTTCAGTAACTCCCAACTCAGCTATAAGGCTGACAACGTCTTCCGCGACTGTTGACGGCGCAAAAGCCATGGAAACCCTTTCGGTTAAAATATCTATAAGCTGACTTTTTTGGTATTTCTCCAGCCTGATTACGTTCTGTTGCATTGTGCTTCTTGAGCTTGCGTCTAACTTCTCTATCGCCTTCAAGTCGCGCATAATGAAAATAAGCGACATTCTCTGAGGTTCGCCTGTTCTTATTTCTTGCAGCCGCGTTAGCTTGTAAACGGTTTCTGAGCCTTCGCGCTCAATGAGGGCATCAGCTTCATCTAAGGTTAGAATGATGTACGCGTTTTCTTCGTCTAGAACCTGCATTAAGGTTTTTAGAAGCTCTTCTGCAGAGTAACCTCTCTTTGGAAAAGTCGGGCGGAAAGTAGCAAGCGCATGCTGCATTATGAGAAAGAATTTGCCGCGGTACTCTCGACAGTTAACATGTACATAGCGAAAGTTTACCCCTTTTTTGGCTGTCTCGGAGGTTATGTCTGCTCCAAAGCGCTGGGCAAGCGCAGTTTTTCCAGTACCAACCTCGCCTGTTACGATAACTCGCTGGCTCATTTTTCCTGGAGATTGCAGCAGGAAATTGAAGAATTCCATTAGCAAACGGTGTTCTTTTTCTCTGTGGGGCAGACGGCGAGGAATGTAGTTAATATCAAGCTTTGCCTCGTCTTTGAACACGCTCAGAGGAGGAGCCACGACATTTAAACCTCAATTAATTATATTTACACTTGGCTTATTCTTTTCATTTGCTGATTAATCATTATTTTTGAAGCAAAAGGCTAATAAATGCATACTGCAATTCGTAATTGCGATATAAAAAATGATACCTAAATACTTCTTCCTAACGAAGGGCGTGGGCAAACACAAAGAGCAACTTCAAAGTTTCGAATTAGCCTTAAGAAACGCTGGTATACATCACTGCAATCTTGTTAACGTTTCCAGCATTGTTCCTCCTGGATGTGAAATGATTTCACGCGAACAAGGCTTGAAAATGGTCCAGCCTGGCGAAATCACCTTTGTGGTTTTAGCCAGAAACGCCACCAACGAACCGCACAGGCTGGTTGCCGCATCCATTGGCGTGGCAATTCCTTCAGGCAAAAACCAGTACGGCTACCTATCTGAGCATCACTCGTTTGGGCAAACGGACGAGGTAGCTGGCGATTACGCGGAAGATTTGGCTGCAACGATGCTTGCCACCACAATGGGCATTGCCTTTGACCCTGAAACAGCATGGGATGAAAGAAAAAAACTGTTCAAAACCAGCGGGTTGATAATCAAGACAACCAACATAACGCAGTCAGCTACAGGCGACAAAAATGGCTTGTGGACAACCACTGTTGCCGCGGCTGTTTTTGTGCCAGCGAAGAATCACAAGCTTTTGGAGAAGGGAAAGAAAGCCTAAAATTCGCATTGCCGCTCTCTTTTTTCATATCTCTCTCTTAGGATACGCCTTCTTTGTTGCAATACTAATAACTTGAAGAATGAAAATAACCGCTTAACAAAGGGGCGCGCGCAATGAAGTTTGCAGGAAGAACCACAACCGCCATAATCCCTTTCTCGCCAAACAAAATTTTACTAATCAAGCGGCGAACTGTGCCCTTCTGCGGATTTTGGGCTTTGCCCGGCGGAAGAGTTGACCCTGGCGAAACAGTTGAGCAAACTATAGTCCGCGAAGTGAAAGAGGAAACTGGTTTAGATGTGAAAATAGTGCGCAAGATAGGTGAGTATCATGAGCAGGGAGTGCAGGATGGCGTGGAGTACGATTATTATCCCGCGTGTTTTCTGGTGAATGTTGTTGGAGGAGAAATCAGAAGGCAGGAAAGCGAAATTGACGAAATCAAACTTTTTAGCGTAAGCGAGCTACCTGAAATATTGGCTTTTGAGCATGCACAGATGATTAAAGATTATCTTGCCAAGTGTCGAAGAAACGCTGGGAACCAAGTTCTTTAGGGGGTAGGCATTGGTGTTTTCTGAATTAAAACGTTTGTTGCCATTGAATTTAGTGTTAGGAAATGGCAAATAATATTAACATTTTACACTAACCACTAGCCCAGGTGAAAAAGCTCTTTGAAGCTGAAACTTACGACGCCATTAATAATTGTAAACTTCAAAACCTACTTGGAGGCAACAGGAAGAAAGGCCGTTGAACTTGCAAAGCAAGCTGAAAAAGTAAGCAAAGAAATAGGAATAACTATCGCTGTTGCGCCTCAGTTCACGGATATCTCCAGCGTGGCGAAAGCCGTTGAGATTCCAGTTTTTGCTCAGCACATGGATCCAATAAAACCCGGGAGCTATACAGGGCATGTGCTTGCGGAATCCATTAAAGAAGCAGGTGCAGTTGGGACGTTGATTAACCATTCTGAAAGAAGGCTTAAACTAGCTGACATCGACGCTGTTATCGAGTTAACGCGAGAACAGGAGCTCATTTCCTGCGTATGTGTCAATAATCCCAGCGTAAGCGCTGCAGCTGCTGCCTTAAAGCCTGACATCGTGTCTATTGAGCCGCCTGAACTTATAGGTACCGGCATAGCTGTTTCGAGAGTGCAGCCTGAGGTTGTAACAACCACCGTCAAACTTGTGCGCAATATCAACTCGGATGTTACCATTTTATGCGGCGCGGGGATAAGCCACGGTGAAGATGTTGCAACAGCCATAAGGCTGGGAACGCAGGGCGTGCTTGTTGCAAGTGCTATTGTGAAGGCGAAAGACCCTTATAGTGTACTGCGTGAATTTGCAGACGCAGCATAGCAATAGTCATGTGTGAGCAGCCGTGAAAGTTGAAGCAGAATGCGCCTCTTGTTTACTCGCGCGGGCAACAGTGGAAGTTTACGAAGCCACAACAAATCCTGCGCTCCGCTTCAGAGCAATACACGAAGTTATAAAATTATTAAACAGGGAATTCAGGCCGACAGTTATTCCAGCGGATATAGGCACGAAACGAGACCGCTTGATAAAGCGGTTGACAGGCAATAATGATCCGTACAAGCGAAGCAAGAAAATGAGCAATGAGAAAGCCATGAAAATGCTGCCGTATGCGCGTAAAATTGTGGAAGCAGGTTACACGCAGCAGGAACGGTTTAAGAAAGCCTGCCTATGCGCCATAGTGGGCAACATAATGGAATTCGATATTCCCGGCCACAAGTTTTCCTTCAAAACTCTGACTAAGACTTTTCGGGATGCAGCAAAAGACTTGGTAGTAGACGATATTGACAAGGCTTATGAATTGGCGAAAAAGGCAAACAGCGTTTTGTATTTAGCTGATAACGCTGGTGAGATTGTTTTTGATACGTTGCTGGTGGAGCAGCTGAAAAACATGGGGCTGAAAGTGACATACATTGTTAAGGGCGGGCCAGTAATTAACGATGCCACATTGGAAGATGTGGAATTTTCAGGTATGGATAAGCTGGCGGATAACATATTAACCACAGGCACCGACGCTGTGGGTTTGCTGAAAAGCGAGGTTTCCCCAGAATTCCTGAAAGTTTATGATGCCGCCGAGCTTGTTTTCGCAAAGGGTATGGGTTATGCTGAGACTTTGACTGAGTATAAGCTTACTAAGCCTCATTTGCTTCTGTTTAGGACTAAATGTAATCCTGTAGCAAACTATTTCTGTGCGCCACGCGATAAGAACATCGCGAAGCTGATGCCCTAAAATGGAATTGCCCATCATACGCCTCGCTAGAGAAGAGCTTGTGAATTTTGATTATGCCGTCCAGAAAGAGTGGCTTATCACAAACGGGTTAGGCGGCTATGCAGCCAGCACTGTTTTAGGCTTAAACACAAGAAAATATCATGGCCTACTAGTCGCTTCTTTGCATCCACCTGGAGACCGCACAGTCTGTCTCGCAAAATTGGACGAAACTATTCAAGTCGGTAACACTGTTCAGCAACTTGGCGTTAACGAGTTCCATGACGCGATTCATCCAAAAGGCCACCTGTTCCTGAACCAGTTTTCAGTATCCCCTTTTCCCGAATATAATTACGTTGTGCACGCTGTCGAAGTCAAAAAGACAATTTTTATGCCTAAAAAGAAAAACGCTGTAGCGGTAATCTACCAAGTATTAAACAACAACAATGAGGCTGTAACATTTAGAATTTTTCCATTACTCACATGTAGACACTTTCACTCCGTTAGACAGAGAGCCTCTATGAGTTTCAGTCAGCAGCAGGAGAGCAACAAAGTAACAGTAAGCTTTGATGCGCCAAAGGCTACTATTTCTGCCCAAACTACCCTCGGCAATTTCGTTGAGAAGCCTGTTTGGATAGAGCGCTTATACTATCGTGAAGAAGCCAATCGAGGCGAAAGTCACTTGGATGATTGCTATCAGCCAGGATACTTTGAACTGGAATTGCCGCATGGGCTGACCGAGTTTGCTATAATTTCAGCGGCAAGCGAAAATAGCCAAGAATGCGCTACAGTGCTGGAAACACTTGGAAATTCAATAAGCAGCGTTAAGGCACAGTCGGCATCCGAGATTGCGTGGCGCGCGAGCTTATTAGCTAAGTTTTACGATAAGCATAGTAATGTGGTAGCAAGCGATTGGCTGAATTGGCTTCTTTTAGCCGCAGATACCTTCGTTGTCAAAGGTTCTGATAGCAGACCTTCAGTTTTAGCTGGTTACTTCTGGTTTGAAACGTGGGGTCGGGATACATTCGTTTCTCTCCCTGGCTTATTGCTGGTGACGGGCCGATTTGAAGATGCGCGGGATATTCTCCTAAATTTTATGGCGTACTCTAAGCGAGGATTAATCCCTAACTGCGTAGAGGATAGGTGTGGTGAAGCCTTCTATAATACGGTTGATGCTACGTTATGGTACGTTAATGCTGTTTTGCAGTTTTTGAAGTACACAGGCGACTTCAATTTTGTTCAGAAACAGCTTTGGGAAGGACTGAAAAGAATTGTCGAATATTATGAGCGCGGCACTGATTTCGGAATACATTTAGACAGCGACGGTTTACTTGCTCATGGGTCGCGGCTTACATGGATGGATGCGGAAGTGGATGGTAAAGCGATTACTCCTCGGACTGGAAAGGCGGTAGAAATACAAGCATTATGGTATAACGCGCTGATGACGATGCAGCAACTATCTGAAAAGTTTGAGGAAAAAAGTTTGGCCGAAAAATACGCTGAAATGGCGCTTGCTGCACGAAAGAGTTTCAATGAAAAATTTTGGAATAGTGAAGGTGGTTTTTTGTTTGATGTAATCAACGAATCAGGTTGCGATGCATCACTTAGGCCTAATCAAATAATCGCGGTAGCGCTGGATTTCGCTATGCCAGAGGCTGAGAAATGCAAGCGTATTGTCGATGTGGTTCGTCGAGAGCTTTTAACACCTTTTGGTTTACGAACTCTAGCGCGAGGAGACCCAAAGTATAAGAGTATGTACGTGGGTGATAGGCGAAGCAGAGATCAAGCATATCATAACGGTACTGTTTGGCCTTGGCTACTTGGTCCCTATGTAACGTCAGTTCATAAGACAAAAAGTAGCAGCGCGCAAGAGTTGCAGAATCTTCTAATGCCTTTATTTACTCAACAGCTCACTCAAGCAGGACTTGGCACTTTAAGCGAAATTTTTGACGGTGACCCGCCGCATACGCCACGCGGTTGTATCGCGCAAGCTTGGAGCGTCGCTGAACCATTGCGGGCTTACTTGGAAGATGTGCTGCAGATTGGGCCGAGATACGAGAAAGAGTTGCTGCAATTCTAAACTGTTATTGCTTTTCTAAGCTCTACTGCGGTGGTCTCGGGTTTTACAGTGTTTATGTATACTCCAGTGTTTTTTTCGAACCCTGCCCAGATAGCTAGTTTCGGGTAAACTTCCAAATGCCAATGATAATAGCTCTTTGCGGCGTTGTCAAGCGCCAAATGGAAGCCATAATTGTAGGGTGGATCATTCACAACATCTTTTAACGCTTTTAGGGTTATTTTTAAAGTTTCAGCGAATGCGGTTACTTCAGCATCTGTTAGGTTAAGCATGTTTATATCGTGCTTCCTGGGAAGTATCCAGAATTCTAGCGGATGTGTGCTGGCGTAAGGCGCGAAAACCAGAAAGTGTGTGTTCTCAAGAATCAGCCGTGGGCCTTTTGCTTCTTTTTTTATTATGTCGCAAAAAGCACATTTTTTGTGTTGTTCATAAAAGTTTTTGCTTGCTTCCATCTCTTCCTCCACAATTCTTGGAATGATGGGTGTAGTGATTATTTGGCTGTGTGCATGCGAAAGTGAGGCACCTGCTTCCTTTCCATAATTGCGGAAAATCGAAACATACTTTACGTAGGGTTTCGCTGCTAACTCTCGTAGCCTGTCAATGTACGCGTTGATTAAGTGCTTTAGCTGTGGCAAGCTGGCATCCGCTGGTTGCTCATCATGATTCGGTGATTCCACCAAAACCTCGTGATGCCCAATGGCGTAACCGAAATTCTCCCCCTCTAATATCCTTAGAGACCTGTTCTGCGTTTCTTTTGGGGGAATAAACGCGGGATATAGGTTTGGGATAACACGAATAAGCCAATTCTTAGGGCGCGTGCCATCACCATCTTTGCCTTTTTTTATTTCGCCGTTCTGCTGTTTCAAGTAAAGCAAAACTGCTGGCGGCGTCATATGCTCATTGCCTACACATAAAGGGCAGATGCTGCCTTGCGCTGCCTCAGTTTTTTGTTTAGCGAAGTCTGTGGGTCTTCTGCTACGTTCGGTGGCAATCACGACCCAGCGGTTTAGCAAATAATCTTTTCTTAACTCATTATAAGCCATTAAGGTAAGCACCCGTCGAATTAGAGATACACTAGCGGCATTTTAGCGTTTCCGAAAACACCCACATACTTAATGGTGTGCCCTAAAAGCGTAAATTAAACGGCTATTAGCCATACTTATGAAAATTAAAAGTTTAGGCGAGTTGACAGCGGAATCATGAGTGAACTCTGGAGGAGGACTGCCCATCTCCGCCTGTCAACTTCGCCCGCCCGACCCAAACTTATTTTTGGCTGTCATTTCGGGATGCTTCGCAGATATTGGACACAAATACCTACTATTTACAATTATTTTATCCTTAACTCGCATAAAACGTTTAAGAAAATAAAATAAGGACATTTAATCACCCATACTCGAAATAATAGACAGAATAATCATCTAAACAAAATTTAGGCATTTGCATTAAGCCATGTAAGGCAGAGAAATCCGTAAAATTCGCCATTTTTAGCCTTAGAGGCTTATTGCAGAATGCCGTGGATAAACTTGATCTATGAAAATTGCTAAAAAGTATATAAAAACACTAAACATCATTTGATCATGTTAAGGGGAAAGTTTGAAATGCATTTGGAAGAAATGAAAAAAGAAATAGAATCGCTCGTTATAGAAAAGGGCTTCTATAACAAGCCAGAGGACATTCCCAAAAAACTCCTTTTTGCTTTCATTGAGTTAGGTGAAGCAAGTGATGCTTGGAAAAAAGGCGAGTCAGAAGAGAAAATAGCAGAGGAACTCATTGACACCATATTTTACATTTTAGATGCAAGTCGACTGGCGTGTCCAACAGTGAACATGGACGATATGTTCAAGAAGAAGCTTGACAAAAATCGTAGCAGACCATATCAGTACGGTGAGGGACACAGAGTAAAGTTTCTGAATGGTTAGATTGTTTTGAGGAAACTCTTGTGCCATCCGCATGTGTGGCATCGCGCTACCTTCTGTTTTATGTCAACATCTACTTTGTTACTGCAAACTGGACATTTCATGTTTAACTGCCTTCTCGCTTTCTCCCCATTGAGATAGCTATGTGCAAGAGCTAATAACACGTTATTCCGAATTTTGCAATATATACTTTCGTGGCATCAGTGGCTATTAAGTTTTTATTGCTGCTTAGCAATTTGTAGGTTTGCTGAGATGTCGAATGAGCTTTGATTACCCCGATGGGGTGCGTTTTCGCTGCATAAGATGCGGAGTATGCTGCGGTGACACTGAAAAGAAGACACGGCACATTCTTCTTTTAAGCGAAGAAGCTGAGCAAATCGGCGTGGCTACTGCACAATCGATTGTGAAGTTTGCCGTAAAAGTTGAGGGTAAAGAGCCTTACAGTTACGAAATGAAAAAGAAAGAGGGGAAATGCGTCTTTTTCGAAAACTGCGGCTGCCGAATTTATTCGGTAAGGCCCTTGATCTGTAGGTTTTATCCATTTGAACTTAAATGCGTCGCTGATGGAAGGTACACGTTTCTTTACCCATCTGAATGTAAGGGAATAAATAAAGGGGCTGTTTTGAGTAAAAACTATTTCAAGAAGTTGTTTAGGTTGGCGCGTCTAAGAATGGGGAAGCAGCAGTAACCGTCCTTGAGTGAAAGATGGTTTACTTAATAGGTTGTGACCGGAAATCCTGCTTGGTTCCTGTAGGTGGCATAAATATCTTTTCTGGTGCTTGATACTATTGGTCGAGTTTGTCTGTATTTGTAGCCGCATTCGCATTCGAAACCGGCTATTTTGCCGTTTCGAAGCGGGATGGGGCGCCATTTGTGGCCGTTGCAGTGTGTGGTTTTTTTGTGGATTTTCCATAATGTTTTTGCTTCTTCATGAGTGATTGGTACATTGTGTTTGGCTACTGCTACATACCATATTAGATAGCCTGTGAAGGAGATCCATGTTGCGGATAGGGCTATTATCATTATCATGTTTTTCACCTTTTTGTATTTTTGTTCTACAGGTGTACAATATGTCTATTTACAGACATATTGTTGATTCTACAATATTACATCTTAAGATATAAACTTTACTATACCTTCCGAATAATAGCAGATACATATTAGAGATTCTGTAGCACATCCGCCCTTTCCAAAAGGTATCCACAATAATGACACTTCAACAACAGCGGCTCCTCACTCTGCACATAGAATTTAGAAACAGCAGGCTCATTACTGTTGCTTATACACGCCGGATTTACACACTTTAATATGCCCTCGATCACTTTAGGCAATTTAACCTCCAACTTTTCCACAACACAATAATCCCTAATAATGTTAATAGTTGCATGAGGCGCCACTAACGCAATTTTGTTAACCTCCTCAGTGTTCAGCGCTCGTCCCTCAATTTTCACAATATCCTTTACCTTAAACCGCTTACTCGGAACGTTTATGGCTATGGTCATAACCCTCTTTTCGCGACCCGTTATCCCCAAAATCTTAACAACATCCAAGGCGTAGCCGCCACTTATGTGATCAATAACAGTTCCGTCCTTAATTTTAGATACACGCAATTCCTTCTCAACCATTTTAGAATTCTCCACTAAAAGCCTATGTGGAAGGCAGTAAATAAAAATTTAAGTGGTTCGAGTTAGCCATAAGTCTTAAAAAAATATCAAAGGGCGCTGCCCAACGATGTTCCGATAATAGGTCACTCCAGCTTCAGAGTATTTATCAGGTGGATATCCGTTCCAAAGAGCCTCTAGCGGCTGCAATAAAAATTTATGGGATTATCTCGCAGCCGTTATATTTCAAGAAGTCGAAATCGCCCAAGCTTATCGCCTTTTGCTCAATAAGTTGTCTGATTCGCGGAAGCTCTGTTGCTACGGCGTTTACGAGTCCTCTTACAGTGTCGCAGACCGTGGCGTATGCTTCTTTGCTCCAGCGTCTGGTTACATTCGCGTACAAGCAGCGGCCGCCGCAGACGCTAAAGATGTCGCATTCGATGCATGGCGGGCCCACAAAAATCTTCTTCAGCTCCAGCGGATTCGTGTGGCTTATGTGGCCAAGATAGTATTTCTTCATTCCCCACATGGTTGGACATGGGATTATTGTGCCATCAGTTTGTATGGCATAGTTTATCCATCCGCCGCCGCAGCGGAGAAGACTTGACTCGTTATGCAGAAGCGAATGGGCAATTCCCAATAGCGGATAAAGCCGTAGTACACGGTGCTTTTCTCTCATGTAGTCAACCCAGTACTCCGCCAGCCGCTTTATGCCTGGCATGTAGCTTGTTTGGCTCCACTCTTTGAAGTTGCGCCTTGCGTAATCGTTTGCCCAGAAACCCGCGTTCAGCTGCCAATGAACCGAAGAAAACGGAAACTCGCTGTTATTTAAGAGCCAAGTTACTTGCCGGTAAATGTTTGTTTGCTCCATAACGGTCATGCGTGCAATTAATTCGCCGCGGAAGCCATTCTGTATAATCAGCCGCAAGTTATCGATGACACGGCGGAACGTGCCCTTGCCTCTGTAGTAGTCAGTTAGCGCTTCATCGCCGTCTATGGAAACCAGAATCGTGTGGAAGCGGTTAACATACTCCTGCTCCAGCCTGTCAAGCAGCACCCCGTTCGTTTGAATCATAAAATGCTTTGGCTTCGCAGAATTCATGATATGGCGGATCGCGTCAGCGCAGAGCAACGGTTCGCCACCGTAAAAAGTCAAGACGCATTCTGGGTCTTTGCGGCAAAACTCCGCCAACAAAGCGAAGTCATAAGCGGCTTTTCTGGGCAAATCATAGTCCACATCAAAATCTGCAAAGTCACCGCTAAAGTCATCAACTGCCTCGCCGAAGCAGTACCGGCACTGCAAATTGCATTCCGTCGTAAGCATCACGTGAAAGAACATGCTTTGCCCTTAAAGCGAGAACACTCATTTAAGCGTATTTTTCCTTTTCTTTTTTGGCCTTCTCAATGTAATTCTTGAGTTCTCTTTCTCTAATGGTTTTTTCAGGCAAAGTTTCAGGCGCATACATCAGAGGAATGACTGCTAAGAAAAGGAAGAAACTTGCAAAAGAGAAAGCTGCTGTTGGGGAAATAGCACTAGTATAGGGTTTAATTAATACGTACATAAAGTTTGCAAGAAGATAAGGAAGCCCACCCAAAACATAGTATTTTTCTTTTTCATAATTCTCACCGAGATCCCCCCAGAGCGCTGTGAAAAAGACTGAAAAAAGCAAACCCCAAGTTATACCGTCCAATGTTAAAAACAAGTATAACGTAAGAGGCGAGTCAAAAAAGACACTCATTGCAGCGTATTCAATACCCAGCATGACGAAGCCTGCAATAACTACTCGTTTTCTTCCGACAATATCAGCAATAACACCACCTATAATCGCAAAAATTCCTATAAAAGCGAACTCTGCAAGTTGCACAAAGGCAAAAAAATCTGTGCCTAATATCGTGTTAAAGACTCTTTCCAACATCGGCGCCTCTGCAAAATTTATAAGAGAAAACATCACCCACGGAAACAAGTAAAGCAATATCTCTCTTTTGCGGACAAGTTCTAAATAGTTGGGTGATTTTTGTGCAACATGCTGCTCATGCTTTCTATTTAGAACCGGAAAACAGACACCGCCAAAAAGTCGCCAAATTGTTATTGCAATAATTGTTTCCCATTGCCCAAGCATGCTTATTAAAAAAGCAAGAATTAAAACAGTGAATCCCACGGCGCTCCATGTTATCCCGCCTATAAGACCGCGGTTTTCGATATATGTTGAATCGGCAAGATAACTTAAACAAGAAGGTAACCCTATTCCAACCGAAGCGCCCAAAAAAAAGGCAAGCAAAGTATTAACTAATATGCTATTACTAGAACTCGTAGCCAGAAGCAATGTCGCAATTGCCCCTATGAATGCCCATAAATATAAAAACCTGGCTCGTGCACGCAAGAAGAGCTTTGGCCCAACTACTGCCGAAACCGTGATGCTAACAAAATATGCAGTGAACAAACCCACTTTTTCTATCTCAGGTAAAGGCAATCCATTTACAATTACATTAAAGATAGCGTATGTTAACAGGTACCATACGAAGCTGTTAAACACTAGAAAAATGGAAGACGCTGTTGTTTTCCAAGAAATTTTGTCTCTAAGCGCTCTTATGCCAATCATACTTTAATTCATTAGTAAATGCGTTTTTGAAGATAAAACTATTGTTAAGCAGCATTCTGTATTTCTGTTCAACAAAAAGCTTATATGTAGATATGTTCTACACTAATACCATAGGGGAATAAGGGATGAGGGCCAAGAGAGCAAAGAAGAAAGACGTGCCAGTTCGAGTATGGGGTTGAAGGCTACAAGTCTTCAAGCATAAACGATAAAAGAGTTTTAAATCTATTCCACAACTCTGCCTTCGCGAAATTATTTGCTAAAAGTAGTCCTTTCTCTATTAGATGCTGCATTTTCCCTCTAAGTTCTACGACAGGCTTGGCCTCGAGAGTGAAATCAACTAGCTCAGCAACATCGCTTTTTGTTATCTTGGGTTTTGAGATTATATTCACAATTTTTTCTTTAACTTCTTGATCTTGCATTGCAAACAAGAGTGGTAAAGGCAGGTCTTGGACAGCAACTCGTTGACAAAGCTCTTCAATATCGAAAACATCTATAAATTCTTCTCGAAGGAAAACTAATATTCCAAGGGTTCTTCCCAGTTTTGCTAAGACCTCAACTTTAGCGGCTTCTCCGCCGCCAAACAGTGCACCGAGGTGCATGTCTGCTTCGAGGCTTGCTGCCTTCATTTCCATAATCTTCATGTAATCATCTGGAAAAAAGCCCTTTTTCTCCTTTAAGCCGACTTCTAGGGCATGCGCATTGCCAACCTCAAACAACAATTTCTTGAGTGTTTCAAGTGCCATCTTTCCTTTTTCTTTTGGCAACATTGCTGTAGAATTAACAAAAAGTTTGAAGCCTTCTATTAGGAATGCGTTACCGAGCAGAAGCGCCATTTCAGCGCCGAACTTCCCATAAACCGTAGGAACCTTGTGTTTCACCTTAGATTTGTCTATAATATCGTCATGCACATCAAGCGATGCCGCCATCATAGCTATTGCCGCTTGCGTCGGCACAAAGTCATCTGGGTCTCCTCCCACGGCTTCGCATGCTATTGAGAACAAACCCGGATGCGTGAATTCGTCCCAATGTGCAAGGTAATGTTCAAGTGCCTCACGCAGTTTTGGATGGTCTATTTTTTCTGCTTGCAATATCTGTTTTGCATATTCGAGCCCTTTTTTGCTTCTTTTCTTGAGATCCGCAACTATACGCTTTCCCATTTTCGGCGGCATACCTATTCTTATTCACTCTGTTGTTTAAAAGATTTAGTCGGACTATGTTTTCAATTAGTAACAGCGTTACCTTTTTAATTATAATTGGCGTCTCTTTTTTTGTAGTTATAAGTGATTACTTATGGCTGAGAAGACTAAGCGTCAACGCCTCAGCAAAAATCAGCGGAAAATTCTGGAGATTCTAGATAAATATCCAGAGTTAACCGCGAGGGATATTGCAGTGATTTTATGGGCAAGAGACGTACGTTACAAAACTCCAGAATACAGTTCAGTTCACCGAAGCCTTTCCCTTCTTCATAAGATGGGTTTAGTTGAAAAAATCGGCGGACAACTTAAATGGCGGAAACGCAAGAATTCTCAGGTTAAAATAATCTCCGACGCCGAGAAAACTGGCTAAACTATACATTGCTCTCGGCGCTTCTGTGTTCCTTTAGTGCGGCACGGCAACCTTTTATGTTTTATTTACTTTTCGAGTTAGCCTGTAAACTTACATGCTTCCCTTGGTGTCTTTTTGGCTTTTAAGAAAAGTACAGAACTGCTGTAATGTGCTTCATATGTTCCTCTTTAGTCGGCATTTCCTGTTAACACTCTCATAGGTGACAGTTCAGCATTTGTTATTTTTGGGTAAATAGCCTCAGAAGCGGAAGCAAAACTCTTAATAGCTTTTGGCTTCATTCAACAGTTTCATGAGTCAACTCAAGCAAATTGAGGAGAAATGGCAAGCCCGCTGGGAAGCCGCGCGCATATTCGAGGCTGACCCAGATCCGAAACGTAAGAAGCTGCTGGTCACGTTTCCTTATCCCTACATGAACGGCCCATTGCACGTGGGCCACACGTTCACGGCTACACGTGTAGATGCGTATGCCCGTTTCAAGCGTATGCAGGGCTTCAACGTGCTTTGGCCGTGGGCTTGGCATTGGACTGGGCAGCCGCTGCTGGGCGCCAGCGAGCGCGTGGCGAAAGGCGACGAGGCATACATACGCGTTTTGCGTGAAATTGACGGCGTACCCGAAGAGGAGCTTAAACGTTTTGTTGATCCGCTGTATATGGCGCAGTATTACACTAATGAGGGGCGTTTGGCTGCGAAGCGCATAGGCTTCTCGATTGATTGGCGCCGCGAATTCACCACGGTAATGCCCACTTACCAGAAGTTTATCGAGTGGCAGTACACGCGCTTGAGAGAGAAGGGCTATGTAACGAAGGGCACGCATCCGGTTGTCTGGTGCCCAAAAGACAAGAGTCCCACAGGCGACCATGACCGCCAAGTAGGGGAAGGCGTCACGCCAGAGGAGTACACGCTCATAAAGTATAGGCTGGATGAGGGCGTCTTCCTGCCCGCAGCCACGTTCAGGCCTGAAACGATCTATGGCGTAACTAACATGTGGATAAACCCCGACGCCGATTACGTAGAAGCCACGGTGAATGGCGAGCGCTGGGTGATTAGCCGTGAAGCGGCGGAAAAACTCCGCGAGCAGGAGCGCCGTGTAGAAGTAAAACGTGTGTTTAAGGGTAAGGAGCTTATTGGAAAGCTCTTCGAGAATCCGCTTACAAAAGAAAAGTTTCCGATATTGCCAGGCTGGTTTGTTGACCCGAAGCAGGCCACAGGCGTAGTTTACAGCGTGCCCGCGCATGCGCCTTATGACTGGCTGGCGCTGAAGGATTTGCAGGAAAACCCGGAGGCTCTGAAAGCTTTTGGCTTAAGCGCTGATATGGTGAAGCAGATTAAGCCGATTTCCATAATTAAGGTTGAAGGCTTCGGCGATTACCCCGCTGTTGAGCTTGTCGCGCAGATGGGCATAAAGGATCAGCATGACACGCGGGCGGATGAAGCCACAAAAATACTCTACAAGAAAGAATTCCATGCAGGCGTGCTCAAGGAAAACTGTGGGCCTTATGCTGGCAGGACTGTGCGGGACGTTAAGGACACGCTTATACGCGACTTCAAGCGGGCAGGCGTCGCGGACAGCATGTATGATTTGCCTCAGCCGGTAGTCTGCCGCTGCATGACGCCGTGCATAGTAAAGATTCTGTCTGACCAGTGGTTCCTGAATTACTCTGACCCAGCGTGGAAAAAGAAAGCCAAAGCTGCCATAGCCCAAATGAAGATTTACCCTGACACCGCAAGGCAATGGTTTGTCACGGTTATTGATTGGCTGAGGGAGTGGGCTTGCGCCAGAACCACAGGCTTCGGAACACCGCTGCCATGGGGGAAGGGCTGGATAATTGAAACCCTCAGCGACTCCACCATTTACATGGCATTCTACACCATTAACAAGCACATACGCGCGTACGGCGTCAAGCCAGAGCAGCTTGCGCCTGAAGTCTTCGATTACATCTTCTATGGGAAAGGCGACGCAGAGGCGCTTAGCAAGACTGTAGGCATAAACGTCGAAGTGCTGCGGGATATGCGTGCAGAATTCTTGTACTGGTATCCTTTTGACCTGAGAGTTTCCGCCAAAGAGCTCGTGCCGAATCACTTGTCCTTCTGCATTTTCCATCATGTAGCGCTGTTTCCGCCAGAGCACTGGCCCAGAGCCATAGGCGTAAATGGCATGTTGATGATTGAAGGCAAGCAGATGCATAAGTCCAAGGGCAATTTCGTTACAATGAAAAACGCTGTTGAACGCTACGGCGCTGATGCAACCAGATGCGCTTTGCTGCTTGGCGCAGAGGGCATGGATGACCCTGACTGGAGAAGCGAGAATGCGGCGGACGTACGTGGCAAGTTGGAAGCGCTGCGCAACTTCGCATTAGGCATAATTGAATCCGCTAAAAACGATGAAATGACACATTTGGAGAGGTGGCTCATTAGCAGGATGCAGCAGCGCATAGCGGATGTTACGGCGAATCTTGAAGAGTTGAAAACGCGAAGCGCCCTAGAAATCGCGCTGTTCGAGGTTTGGAATGACTTCCGCTGGTACATTCGCAGAAAGGGAACTGCAAATGCAAAGGCAGCGCGGGACGCTTTAGACGTGTGGCTTCGACTTCTTGCGCCGTTTGCGCCGCACATATGCGAAGAACTCTGGAGTGCCATGGGAAAAAGCACGTTTATCTCTTTAGCCGAGTGGCCACAAGTTGACGAGGCAAAAATAGATGTGTTAGCTGAGGAGCAAGAGAACTTCATAATCGACCTGATTGAGGACACATTGAATGTTTTGAAAGCCACGAAGATTACGCCTAAGCAAATATGCTATTACACTGCTTCAGGCTGGAAGCGACAGGTTTATCATCGCATAATGGCAAAAGCTGCTGAGGGAGAAGTGAAAATCAACGAAGTCATGAAGGAGCTCGCGCAGGATCCAAGCTTAAAGGCGCACATGAAAGCAGTTGCCGGTTTAGTTCCTAAAGTGATTAAGGCTATAAGCAAGTTGCCTAATGAAAGAAAAGCTCGCATTACAAAGATTGAAGCTTTCAATGAAAAAGAAATAATCGAGGCTGCACGCGGCTTTTTGAAGGAACGCTTTAACGCTGAAGTAGCTGTTTACAGCGAGGAAGACAAAGCACGTTATGATCCTAAGCAGCGCGCAGCGTTGGCTTTGCCTAGGCAACCGGCAATCTACATAGAATAAGTCACGTGGGCATTATGTTTCAGAAGTATCGAAGATATTCTTTGAAATCAAAAAATGTCAAATCAATCCTAAGCGAGGTTTCGGAGAGACTGAAAGTTAACGTTGAAGCGCTTTTTGGTTCGAAAGCAAATGTTGAAGTGGTCGAAGCGGATTTCGGCCAAATCTATCTTGTAAATGGAAAACCCGTATTCTTTAATGTTGGCGGAAAGACTCTGCCGACGCTGCTTTTCCAAGAGTTCACCGAGCAAGCGCCTAAGGTTGTTGTCGACATGGGCGCTGTTCCCTACGTCTGTAAAGGTGCCGATGTCATGGCGCCTGGCATCGTGCGAGTCGAAGGCAATTTCAACAAGGGCGATGTTGTACTTGTGATAGATGAGAAGCATGGAAAGGCGCTTGCTTTAGGAGAAAGCTTACATGATTCCGAAACTGCACGGAACGTTAAGCATGGTGCGGTTGTTAAGAACCTGCACTTTGTAAGCGATAAAATCTGGAACTTAGCCAAAACATTGGCTGAGCATTAATCAGACGCGGTTTCTGAATAAGCCCGCCTTATATAAAGTTGGAAAGCCGTGTGAATGCAGAACCGCTGTGTCCTTGGGTTTCATCGAGGCGTTTGTAGATTGCTATCTGCTTCAGCCTTGTCGCTCATGAAGTTTATTGCTTGTAGAATTGACGCTGCCACATTCAGAAGGCTAAGCGATAGAGCAATTGCGGTAAACGCTGTTAAGTCTAAGGTTAAGCTAAAGTTTTCGTAGCTTGTGCTGATTACGCCGTCGCCTAACGAGAGAAGCAGGTAAGCCATAAAGAACAGTGCTCTCGCTGTTCGGAAGATATGCTCGAAAATTGTGCGCGCCG
This sequence comes from Candidatus Bathyarchaeota archaeon, assembly GCA_026014545.1. GTDB lineage: Archaea > Thermoproteota > Bathyarchaeia > Bathyarchaeales > Bathycorpusculaceae > JAOAIV01. The sequence continues at coordinate 177,721 of JAOZIH010000001.1, read as the reverse complement.
TGATATCGCCTATAATCATCAGCGCAATATAGATTGCAATGAATGCTTCGATGGATTCCATAATGCCTGGAACAAGCTCGAAAAGCGGCGCCAACAGTGGCGCAAGAAGGAAATAGATTAGATAAACAAGTATCGCTTTTACCGTGGCCTTTGCGATTCTGAATGAGACGTCTTTGATGAGGTTTTTGCTTTTCTTCTCTTCAACCATACGGAATCACCAGGGGACCGTACTCAAAAAGTGTCGTGGAAAAGTAAACATCGCAGTGTCCTCTTTGTGCAGCTGAAGATTCCGCGTTTAACGGAATGTAAAACGTCAAATCTCCGCGGTAGGGCGAGTACATTGGAGCTTGGAAACGCGTTTGGCTTTCGCCTATAAGCGAGTCGGCGCTGTCAAAGAGCATTACTCGAATGGCGCCTTCAAGGTCGAAGGCAGCGTGATTTTCAAAACTTATCGGCATGGCCACAAGGCTATGTGTAGAGTTAAACGGCTCAAAGGTTGGCTGATCGATAGCGAAGTTGTATAAGGGCGCCCCCCATGGAAACGTGAAGTTAGTTGAAATCTGCGCGGGCAAGAAATCTGCGAAAGTTAAGCCTGCCGCGACTTGAGCGGTGAGGTTTGCGTCATTGAATAGGTACTGCCCTGCGTTTTCAAGCAGGTCGTCCATGCTTAATGTGGCATTGTGCACAAGCGTTACGCTTTCTCCGTGCGCTATGAGTGGAACGGAAGATTTGGCCGTAGAAATTACTTTGCCTGTAGCATCGGAAAACACGGTTGCAAGCTGGAAATCTTTAAGGTCGCAATATCCCCTATTTTCAATAGACAGCGGTAAAGAAAAAAGCAGTTCACCTTCTGCTGTCACAGTGAATTTTGGTTCATCTAGGCTAAAGTTGAGATCTTTGAGTGAAAATGCAGATAGGGTAATGAAGGCTATGAGAAGAATCCAAAAGATTGTTGTAGCTAAGCTTAACGCGCGAATCGCCACATTCATCGATGTCCCTTCTTTAATGGATTATTGGCAGTTCTTATTGAGTCTGCTTTGTTTTCTCGGATTGGGCCTCTGATTGCTTATTTTGTTCAGATGCGTGCGTTGCTTGCGGTGCTGGCGTAGCAGCTTCGGTCTTAGCCGCGTTTATCAGTAGCGTAACGCCTCGGATAGTTATCAGTGAACCAACCCAGCCCATGACGCCCAGATACATTACGTGTATAGCCGCTGCGATTAAGGGCCCTAATGCTTCTCCGAAGGTCTGCGTGAGGTCTTCTGCGGATAGTGGCATGATGCTTTCTGTTAGGAAGCCGTAGGCGCTGAAGAACGTGAATATCAGAAGGGCTATACCTATGAATAGGACGGTGATGCCTGAAAAGGCGACTTTATCTCTAAAATTCTTTAGCATTAGCGGTTAGCCTCTTTAACAGGATGAAGTCTGAGTTAATATAAATTTTTAGAATGTTAAAACAGAATTTAAGGTAATTACCAGAAATCAAACATAAACTCCCGCGATCAGCCGTGCCTCATGAAACTCCAGTTTCACTTTAACCAACCTCTCCCAGTATCAGCTGCGCACATGTTTCGCGCATTTTAAATATGGCTTTCTGCAACTGTTTCCACACGTGAGCCGCATGTCAGAAGAAGAAAACATCGAAAGCCGAGAAGCGCCACCCAAAAAGAAGTACGAGTTCATAGAGGATTTGCCAGGTGTTGGACCTGCTACCGCCCAAAAACTGCGCGACCTCGGCTATCACACAGTTGAGTCGCTGGCTATGGCTACTGCCCGCGAACTTGAGCCCATAGGCGTCGGTGAAAAAAAGGCTTTCGCGATGATAGAAGCCGCGCGCTCCGCCATCGGCTTCTCTTTTGTGCGCGCAGACGAGCTTCTAAAAATGCGCCAGAACGTTTTGCGTTTAACCACAGGCAGCAAAGCCTTGGATAGAATTCTAGACGGTGGTTTAGAAACACAGACTATAACAGAATTCTACGGCGAGTATGGCAGTGGAAAAAGCCAAATCTGCCACCAGTTATGTGTAAACGTTCAGTTACCTCCAGAACGCGGCGGGCTCAATGGCGGCGCGTTGTATGTAGATACGGAGAATACTTTTAGACTTGAACGTATTGTGCAGATGGCAAAGCATCTGGGACTTGACCCTGAGCAAGTAGTTAAGAACATTATCTACGCTGAAGCATACACTTCAGATCACCAGATGTTTCTGCTGGAAAACGCAGACGAAGTTATCAAAGCAAACAACATCAAACTGATAATAATAGACTCTTTAACTGCGCACTTCAGAAGCGAATATATTGGACGGGAAATGCTGGCGAGCCGACAGCAGAAGCTGAACAAGCACATGCACAAACTTCTCGGCTTAGCAAGAGCCTTCAACGCCGTAGCAGTCGTAACTAACCAGGTTATGGCTAAACCTGATGTGTTCTTCGGCGATGCCATCTCGCCCATCGGCGGTCACATTGTTGGGCATACAAGCCACACGCGCCTTTACCTCCGGCGAGCCTCACGAGGTCCAGTGCGCATTGCAAGGCTGGTGTCAAGTCCATATTTGCCTGAAGGCGAGGAAATCTTTAAAGTAACCGAAAACGGTATAGAGGACGTTTCAGAAGAGGAGAAAACAAACAAGCACCGTGATCATTAAAAATGCCCATCTCCCAAGCTTTAGTCACCAGGTACTTCCAGCTTCTGGTTAATAGGCAATTCACCGAAGCAGCGCGAGAGCTAGAGCGGCTTAAACAAAAAATGCAGAAGACTGAGTGGAACAGAGGCTACTTCAGAGCCTTGTACGGCATGTATCTTTCAAAGAAAAACAACGATGACTCATACGCTTTCTTTTCTAAGCTAGATTTAAGCGACATGGAAGCCCTCCATAGATATAGGCGCGAATTTCTGGATCACATGCGAAACGGGCTTCACGGCGATTTTGACCGCGGCTACTTCTCCGCTTGGGCTGACTGCATGCGTATCCTAAGCCGAATGAACATTTCAAGTGCACCGAGCAATGGCGGCGCTGGCAGTGAGAAAGTAAAAATTGAAACTTTGAAGAGCGATAAGAACCAAGCTACGATCGCCAATTTTCTACGAGACGGTAAAGAGGCATAAACTTGCCAGTGCCTACAATCGGCCGCTCATGATAGAGTAGGTTAATATAAAGAAAACCAGCCAGGACATGAAGTATATTCCTATGCCCATCGTCATGATTTTTGTTTGCTTCTCCACTTTATTGTAAAATTTAGCTTTAAACGCATAGTACGTGGTTAAGTAGACTATTAGCGCTATCGTCACGCCGTTCATGAAGGCGCTTAATGAAGTTGCGTTTTGCATTGTGGCTACAAACGCGCTGATTACAGCGGCTACTATGCCTAAAGCCAGTCTACTCCAGTAGATTATCGTTAGTGGTTTCACGTAACACCCGACCTCGCGGACTCTATATTTTTGAACCTACATTAAAAGCTGTCTATCTTATTAAATCGTTTCTGCCACGTAATGCCCGGTACAATGTGCTGTAATATTTATCCACTGTTCATAAACGCTTTATAAAGTAGTTCATAACGAAATTCTGAATACTTGGATGCTTTAGCCAAGTGAAATGACGAGTAGCGTATGGCGAATTAATCATGAATCTGCGCAGGAAAACAATGTTTGCAATGACAATTACGCCAATAATTTTCATCGTTGTAATGCTTGTTGGCGCAAAATTAATTCTGCTGGACAATTTCGAGGCGATGGAAAAACAGTTAGCCGCATCGAATGTTAAGCGTGGCCTTAGCGCGTTAGCAAATCGGCTGTCCAAGTTGGATAATACGGTACGCGATTGGGCTGCATGGGATGACACTTATGTCTTCATACAGGATGCAAACGAAAAATACAAAGAATCCAATCTTGTCGATGAAACCTTTGTCAATTTAGAAGTTAACCTAATGATCTTCATAAACTCTAATGGGCAAATCGTCTATGGCAAAGCATTCAATCTTTCAGCATCAAGTGAAATGCCTGTTCCACAAGAGTTTTTGAATTTACTTTCTGTTAATGGCTTCCTATGGAACCACACCGACACCGAGAGCAGCATAACAGGAATAGTCCACTTGAAAGAAGCACCTCTATTAATAGCTTCTCACCCAATAGTAACCAGCCAACGCGAAGGCCCTATTCGAGGCGGCTTGATCATAGGCCGTTTTCTCGATGCTGAGGCAATTAAAGAATTGGCGGACTTGGTGCTTCTTCCATTATCGATTACCTCCTTCAATACTTCAACGACAAAAATAGACTTTCAATCCTTGCATTCCACTTTATTCTTCGAAGATGTACCCGTTTTTGCGCAGCCTATAAACACCGACTACATGGGAGGATACGCTGTGATAAAAGATGCCTATGGCAACTTTGCACTTACAATGAGAGTTGACACGCCAAGAGACTTCTATAAGCAAGCTTTGAATAGCACACTCTTCTTTGTCGCATTTCTGTCAAGTTCCATAATTTTCATTGCTGTCATCGCAACTTTAATTATTGAAAGAGGCTTTCTGTCCAGAATAGAACGCCTTGTTGCTAGCATAAAGCAGCTGGGAAAAAGTGAGCATCTTTCTGAGCATCTTTCATGGAATGGTAAAGATGAGCTTTCTCTTTTGGCAGAGGCAATAGATAACACGATGAACGAACGAATCAAAGCCATAAGAACATTAGCTGCGATGGTTGGTCATGATTTACGGAATCCACTTACTGGAATTTCCGGCGCCGCGCAGTATCTAAAGCGAAAATACGGTTCACTTATGGATGAAAAAGGGCACGAGATGCTTGAGGTAATAGAAAAAGATGTCCAATACTCAAACAAAATCATCAACGACTTGCTCGAATATTCCACAACAATTAGGCTGGACCTAAGAGAAACCACGCCTAAGTCATTGGTTACTGAAGCGTTATCGCATATTGCTTTTCCAAAAAACATCAAGCTAATCGACTCTACACAAGCCGCTCTAAAAATTAAGGTTGACGTAGACAAGATGAAACGAGTATTCATCAATCTGATTAGAAACGCCGTTGACGCCATGCCCAACGGCGGAAAACTAACAATAACCAGCGAAGAAAGTAATGGTGAAGTAAAATTTGTCTTCGCTGACACAGGCATGGGCATCTCTGAAGAGCATCTTAATCGAATTTTCGAGCCGCTCTTTACCACGAAAGCAAGAGGTATGGGCTTGGGGTTATCCATCTGCAAGCGCATAGTCGAGGCGCATGGAGGCACCATCTCTGTGGAAAGCGAACTAAACAAGGGAACAATCTTCACAATAACCTTGCCCATAGAGCCAAAAATGGATTAGCACTCGCGCATTTTTTCATGCGCAACCAAATTCGAGGGCATCTCTTATCAGCGAATTTATTTTGTAGTTCGCGCATTTAGACTTCAGATTATGGTGAGTTGAACTCTTTGCGTAAAAAGGAATTCTCAAGCTTCGACGTCGCAGTTATAGTTAACGAGCTTAAAAACGTCATAATAAACTCGCGAGTTAACAACATATATCAGTTTGACGCAGAAACATTGCTGTTTAAGCTTCATAAAACGGATCAGCAGCCGCTGCACCTGCTTGTCGAAGCGGGTAAAAGGTTGCACTTAACCTCTTACGTTTTTGAGCCGCCTCAAGTTCCCCCAGCCTTCTGCATGGCATTGCGGAAACATCTCCGCGGCGCATGGATAATCAATGTGGAACAGCATGAATTTGAAAGAATCGTCATAATCCACTTCAGAACCAAAGACGGTTTGATGCGGCTTGTTCTGGAACTTTTTGGCGAAGGCAACATAATATTGATAGGCGAAAAAGGCGAGATACTGCAAGCCCTCGTTTTCAAGCGCATGCGCGACCGCAACATTCTCCGCAACGAGCCTTTCCAGTTTCCACCTGCAAGCGGTAAGAATCCGTTTAAAGTGGTAAAAGACGAGCTTGCCCAAGCGATAAGAAGCTTTGGTGATGTGGAAGTTGTCAGGGCGCTGGCACGTTTTCTCGGCGTCGGAGGCGTCTACGCAGAAGAAATCTTGCTTAGGGCGAATGTTGAAAAAACCAAAAGCTGTAATGGCTTAGCAGTTTCCGAACTTGAAGCCATATACGGTGCTCTTCAAAATTTACTTTCAGCTGTTGCCGCCTCCAAAACCGAGCCTATAATAGTTTTAGCTGAAGATGGCACCTACATCGATGCTGTACCATTTAAGCTTAAGCAGTATGAAGCTTACAAGTTTCAAGCTTACAGCAGTTTCAACGAGGCGCTCGACGAGTTTTACCTTAAAGTCACCGCAACCGAGCAAGCGGCCGCAGCAGACATTCAAATGGAGAAGCTAAGGCGGGAGACGGAGCGGCTTAAACGGATAATCGCCGAGCAAGAGCAAGCCTTACATGAAGCTGAAGCTACGGCGGAACGTGACCGATGCATCGGCGACTTGATTTATGCACATTCAAACGAGCTGCAAAAACTTTTTGAGAAGTTTACGGAGGCGAAAAATGAAGGTCGCGACGTTAAAGAGCTTATTGCGGAAGCTTTGGCTGCTAAAGCCGCGGGCAGAATCCCCGAGGTATTCGTTGAATCTTTTGACGCGCGTAACCTTACGGCTGCCCTCTGCATTGATGGCTTAAGATTCAGTTTGAACATGCGCAAAACGCTGTTTGAGAATGCGGCGGAGTATTATGAGCGAGGAAAGAAGGCTAAGCAGAAGGCCGCCGGCGCCATAGCCGCTTTAGAGGAATCGCGCAAAAAATTAGCTGAGCTTGAGCAGAATCTTCGCGATGCTGAAATGCTTAAGGCCATTAAGCCGCAGGAAACCCTAAAAGAGCTTGCTAAACGTAAAGCCACGCGGAAAGAGTGGTATGAAAAGTTCCGCTGGTTCAGGTCCTCTGACGGCTTCTTGGTCGTAGCGGGTAAAGACGCCGTGAGCAACGAAGTGCTCGTCAAGAAATACGCCGCCGCAGACGACGCCGTGTTCCACGCTGATGTCCCAGGCGCCCCATTCGTCGTGGTTAAAACCGAAGGCAAGGTTCCAGGCGAGGCGGCGCTGCGTGAGGCAAGCGAGTTTGCGGCTGCGTTTTCCCGGGCTTGGCGTGAAGGCGCCGCGGCAGTGGATGTATATTGGGTTAAGCCTGACCAGCTAAGCAAGAGCGGTCCTTCAGGTGAGTACGTGCCCCATGGAGCTTTTGCCGTGAGTGGTAAGCGAAACTGGATGCGGAGCGTGCCACTTCGAGTTGCCATAGGCGTTGCTGACGACAACAGTGACGTCCGGTTTATCGGCGGACCCTTAGACGCTATTAAGGCACAAGCGAAAGCTTATGTTATCATTGCACCAGGTGATTTTTCCGGAAAAGAATTTCTTAAGCAGGTTCTACAAGCTTTGATGACCAAGTTGCCGAAGGCGCAGCGTGAAAAAATTGGCAAGGTCTCGATTGAGCAGATCAGGGAGTTTGTGCCCTACGCTAAAGGCGCATTAATCAAATCTGGCTTTTGAATCTTCGCTTGTAGCCTTCATAGTCGGGTAAAATTCGTGGATATTCCTGGTTCATCAGCGGAGATGATATTAGAAAGTCGGCGGATGCCCTGTTACATGCTATGGGTATGTTCCAAACCACAGCAATGCGCAGCAACGCCTTAACATCAGGGTCATGCGGAAGCGGCGACAGCGGATCCCAGAAGAAGATTAGAAAGTCTATGGTGCCTTCGGCTATGCGTGCGCCTATTTGCTGGTCGCCTCCTAACGGGCCGCTTTCGAAAATGGTGATTTTTGACCCCAACTCCTGTTCTAAAAGTTTACCCGTGGTTCCTGTAGCGTAAAGCTCATGCTTAAGCAGGGTGCCCTTGTTAAACTTGACCCACTCAAGCAAATCTGCCTTCTTGTTATCATGTGCTATGAGCGCAATTCTCTTTTTCTGGCCCATTAATGCTATCCGATGAGACATGTGTTTTTGCCCCTCGCTTCACCGTTAGCGTGTTGGCCGCTGCCTATAACGATTTCTCCTATAAAATATGTAGTTGCCATCCAGATGTGGTGTGCTCGAATAGCGCTTCTCAAAAGTTATTGCCTAAGCGTTTAATACTGGATGTACTCTGCTTTCTGGTCTTTTAGTTCTTGATTATCTTTTATTAGTTTTAAGAAAAGTGGAAGAACAATTATCATGGAGCCGATGACCGCGATTGCTGTTAGCGTTAAGAAGTCTGCAGCGACTATTCCCATGGCTACTCCTTCATAGGCGATTATGAATGACATTTCCGCTCTCACAGCAAGCCCAACCGTTATCGCCCATAAGGTTTTGCCGCGAAAACCCGCGGCGTAGCCGCCGATTAAGCCGCCGACTAATCGTGCAAGAATAGCAGTTCCAAGAATAATTAGGCCCACTGGGAGGACAGCCGCCATGCCTATTGGGCTGATTGCGAGGCCTATGCTTGTGAAGAATATGGCGGCGAACAGTTCTTTCATCATGGAGATTTTTTCTGCGAGTTTTTCGCCAATTCTTGGATAGGGAATTATAGCGCCCATTATGAAAGCGCCTGTTATGGCAGCCAAGCCAAACATGGTTGCAGCAAAAGCCAGCATTAAGCCTAAACCAAGAAGAATAATGAAGAGAAACTCGTCGGAGACGAATCCCTGTAGCCGTTTTATCACAAAGGGCAAGATTTTGCTGCCAATATAAATTGATACTAAAATAAACAATGAGGAGATAACGGCGATGCTGATTAGGCTTGATGCGGAAAAGGTGCCTTCAGCGATTGCGCTTAAGGCTATTGTAAGTATCAGTATGCCTTCGATATCGTCGAGTATAACTGCAGTAAGCAAGGTGGAGCCAATTTTTGTTTCAACGATGCCCTCATAGCTGAGTATTGCTGCTACAACGCTTGTTCCACTGGGCGCCAAAACGGCTCCTAAAAGAAAGGCGGCTTGCCATGAGAAGCCCAATGCTAAACCCACGCCATAGCCTAGCAGAATGGATAGGATGACTCCGATTGTGGTTATTAGAAAAGCTGTTTTGCCTACTTTCCAGAAGGATGAGGCGTCAAACTGCACGCCAGTTGTGAAAAGTATTAGAATGGCGCCTAAGCTTGCAAGTAAATTGATAACCGTGACATCCCGTATAAGCCCAAGTCCGCCTGGTCCGCCGATGAAAAGGCCGACCAAGATGGCGCCGATTACGCCTGGAAGCTTGCTTTTTCTAAATAGTTCCGAGCAGATTGAGGCGACGACAATTAATAACCCGACTTGGAAAAGTGTGAACACGGCGGGGTCGGCTGGCATATACTTAAGGGCAACTTTAAGCTATATTTTTCTTTCGTGCAAGTTCCGAAGTGAAGACAAAGGCGTGTACGTTATAGAATTAATTGCGCATTTTTTAGGCTGAAGATTGGGCAGCAATAAATTAAGGCATTTTAGTGTTGTTTCCTTTTGGCCTGCAACTATAGTTTCTTTGTCATTAAATAGGCGTTTTCGCCGTCTGAGTAGTAACCTTCGATTATTCGGCTTATTTCAAATCCAAGCTTCTTGTAAAGTGAAATGCCCGCCACATTAGTCACTCTAACCTCTAAATAGCATTGTTTCGCTTTATAGTAGCGCATGCCCTCCATAGCCGCCGTCATCAGCGCTTGCGCCACGCCCTTGCGTCTGCCTTCAGGCAAAACGGCAATCGACACTACGTGTCCTTTCCGTATTAAGCCTCCTAATCCGAGGTTTGATAGGCCAACTTCGATGCGGCACATTATGTAGCCGATTATTTTCCCGTTTTCTTCTGCGACAAGGAAGGTTTCAGGAAACCGCTGATACAGATCCATGAAGAAGTAATCCGTATAATTCTCTGGCAAGCATAGGCGGTTGATTTGCATTACGCTTTGCAGGTCGTCTGGCTTGAATTTGCGCAACTTGAATGTCTGCTGCATGAGTTCGCCTTCTTAAACGAAAAAAGCCAGATAAAACTTAAATCTTGCGCTTAACCCGCCATTACACTTAATGATTTTTCCATATTAAATAATATTAGGGCAAGCGGATTACAAAATAATAGAGCGGGAATAAATCGGGAAGAAAAAAATTGGGGATGCGAAAGGCGTTTTCGTGCGGTTAGATTGGAGAGGATGGAATAAATCAATTTGTGGTAGCTGTTTTGTTGGCACTATTGTATTGTAGATGAAGTCGCCTTCATACTTGCCAACTTGGTCGTAAGCTGCTGGTAAAGAATGCTTAAATAAATCTAAGTTCTATCCTGCGGTTGCTGCTTAAAAGGATGAGGCTATTTTCCGTTTAGCGCTTGTGTTTCTTGAAGTAACGCAACATAACTACTCCGACACATGCTGTTGCGCCTATTCCTACTATGACGGGTATTATTGGGAAAGGCGCGACAGTAAAGAAAAGTGTTTCTGAAGCACCCATGTTTCCAGCAGTATCATTCGCATAAATCGTGACATTATGAGGGCCAAAAGGCAAGTCTCCTAAAATAATATCACCTGTAATTGTCACATTTGCTTGGTTATCCAAACTGTAGCCAACCCAACTTGCCTCAGTATCAACAGTGAAACTAAGCAACCTGTAACCTGAGTCTGTGATGCTGATAGAGGGGTTTGTGATTTTTGGAGCTGTAGCATTTACTAGAAATGTTATTGAATCCGAGATTATGTTTCCTTGCACGTCAGTGGAATACGCTTCCAATGTATGGTAGCCATCTGTCAGGTTAACTAAAGTGCCTATCCCGGAAATGGACGTGCTTGATTCATATGTAATGGTGCTCAATGTTATGTTAGAACCACCATCTAAACTATAGTAAATGTCAACAAATCTTATATTTGACCCCCAAGTAAGGACATCAACTTTTATGGGAACATTTATTCCCGGATAGATTTTTCCAGGACGAGGTGAAACTTTACCTATTCTCGGAGCATTAAAAAAAACAATGAGGGCTCGGATTTGCATCCACAGCGCCAAATTGAGCTAAAGACGCCGATAGAAAAAGTGTCACTAGAATAGCGGTTGCTGAAACCGCCAATCTCATAGCAATAACCAGTAGTACAAATTAGAAGTGGCCGCTATAAAACCTTCCCACGGACTGTTTTAGGTTTTCTTTCTCTGGAACCTGCTTACCCGTTAATTGATTTAACTTCTGGCAGTGTGAAGGCGCCGTAGGGCATAACCCAAACCTTCGCTGCGGAGCCAGCCATCCTGAAAGCTTCGCTTAATGCGTCATTGACTGCGCGTGCAGTCTTCAATTTGAAGATATTTGTAGCGTAGTAATCGGGCATTGAAGAGACTAAGATTATCTGGTGCCGCTGTAACGCCCTGAGCAGGTAATACGCTTTATGTCCGCCCATAACAAAGTTACGCTTTATCTCGTGTTCCACCTTCTTCAAGTCGCCTAAGCGGGTCATCCAATCATAAAAAACCGCGTTGCCATGACCCTCAACGCACTCTGCTACTAGGATTATCACGCCGTTTCGCTTAACAACCTCTAAGGCATTATCCACAGCCTTATACGCTTGGTAAAGGTCTATGTCGGCGGGGTAGCCGCCTGCGCTCACAACCACTATGTCAGCGCGCTGGTCCACGGGCACACGGTACATCTCATCAACAAGCTTAACTGCCTCGTTAAACGCCAGCTCCAAGTCCCCCGCGAACGCCTTCACAATCTCGTCCTTGCTGTTGGTGACTACGTTTAGGATGAAGTCCACTTTAGCCAGCCTCGCCGCCTCAGTCATATCCACATGAACAGGGTTGCCCTCCAAAACGCCTGTTCTTGCGCTGGCGTGCAGAAGCATAGCGTGGTTGTGCCGGATGGTTTCCGCTCCTGCTACAGCGGGTAAGACGCTTTTGCGCCCGCCTCCGTAGCCCGCGTAATAGTGAAAGCCCACATCGCCCAGCAGCACTTTAACATCCGCCTCAGCGAAAACACGGTTCAAGTAAACCTTGTTATCATGAGTTTTGGTTTTTCCTATGTACACAAGGTCTGGAGCCTTGCAGTCGTGGCTGATTGCCTTCACACGCTTCAGCGCTTCCTCGCCAAGCAAACTTGCGGCTTCTTCAGGCTTAACCGCCCTGTGAGTGCCGCAGCCAAAGATGACCGTAACATTCTCATCCTTTACGCCAGCCGAGTTCAGCTCCGCCAGCACTGGCAGAATCATGGCGTGGCTGGGTGTGCTTCTAGTGAAGTCATCTACCACTATGGCGACTTTATGCTCGGGCTTGGCGATTTCGCTTAGCCGCTTAGAGCCGATGGGTTCTCTTAGAGCTCTTTCTATTTCCGCCCTTGCGTCAGGTACGCCAGCTTGCTCTTTAGGTTCGATTGAGCCGAGAAGGTTTCGAGCGGGGATTCTGGCGCATACTTCGCTTTTCCCGTAGTGAATCCAGACGTCCACCATTGATTATCCGCACGTTTGTAAAGAAAAAGTAAGGCAGAATGCAGCTATTAAGGCTTAGCCTCAAACTTTCCATTGTGATAGGTTACTGCTAACTTTTTTGCTGTGTACCAGCGCCGCTATGCCTATGAAAATGAACGCGGTGCACCACAAATTTGGGTTATGCAGTGGGCCTATCACTTCGTACCAAACGCTTGGATGTGCTTCGTAGCCGCCCGTTAGAAAATAGACAAGTGTATTGAATAGAAAGTAGCCGCCGAAAGCCGTGACTACTGCGCCAATGCGTCTGAGGCTTAGTTCGGTCGAACGCTTTCTGATTACTGGTAGAGTAGTCGCCAGCGCCGCTGTGGCTATTGCAAAGAGGCCGAAAACGGTTACCGCGAAACTTGCAAAGTTTATTGGCTTAAACAGGAAATCTGCGCCGAACTCGTATCTGGCTTGCGCATGCGGATAAGGCACCATGGCGGCTGCCCACAGCATGGAATAGTTAAACCAGAAAGCAGCAAACACGTAGGCAACGCATGCAAGGCAGCTCCACTTAGCGATTTCTTCGCTTGGCGCGTTCTGCATGACCTTTGCCCGCAGTTTCAGCAGAAATGATGGAATAATCAGAGCCATGGCCAAGCATGGTATGGCTGTACCGTAAAGCAGCAGCTGCGGCGGAGTATGATCAAAGTAGAATAGGTGCTCGGTTGATAAATTGTAGGCGAAAGCGGCAATTATCGAGGGAATAAACGAAAGGTAGAATCCGGCTTCCATAAGCAAAGCCGCGCTTGCTCTCCGCTTAATCTCTCGTTGTGCAGCGCCTTTTTCCCTCCAAAATAGATAAGCCGCATGTAAAGCGAAAACTCCGCCTGTAACTCGTAGGCTTAGACCGATTGCACCGGCGAGGCTTTCACTGCCGTAGTATAGAATAGCCCACCACCAGGGATTCTGCGATATCAAGTTGTAAACGTAAGCGTCTGAGGCTAATTGTATGCTGAACCCTAAGCCATATATCAGAAAATAAATGGCGTAGCCGAAGTAAACGCAGACTACAATGAAAATCCAGAACTCAATGGAGCCTATGTAGCCCCAATTTCGTTTTCCCATCATTGGTCGCCTCTTTTCCGCTTTTTAATTGGCGCTGGCGGCTATTTAGTTCTAATCAAGGAACACGCTGTTCCTTTACTGGAACAAATCCTGCGGCGAAAGCCGGGCATTCACTCATGTTTTCTGAATCGCGCGCCTTCAACGAGAAAAATTGCTGCGGCAGTAATCGTTATTATGGTTAGAAGCCAGAATGAGCCTTCAATGGATGTTCCGAAAAACATGTGGGGGATCAGTATTGCCACTTCCGTGATTAGGATGCCCAGAAAAATAAACCCGAAAAGAACGAAGCGGGGAACGATGGTTTTTCCCAGCCACACATAGCCTTTAAGTCCTACTTTTTCCTTCGCGATGTAATTGCCATATTTATCTTTCAGCACCAAGCCTAGGTCCACGAGTTTCTGCAAATTCCTATACGCTACGCTTGGGCTTGTAAGCTTCGCGCCACGCATCACTTCCCTTGGACCAACAGGCTTTCCAGCCTTAACCAGATAAACATACGTGTGAAAAGCAGTAGCATTCAATTGGTCTTCAACATCCTCAGTTTTAGCCAATGTGCCCTCCCATCTAGCCGCAGTTTTATGTCTACAGCATAAAATCCTTTCTGTAAATAAAGCCTTTTCAACTCACAGCAAAAGTGCAAGGTTTATTTCAATCTTCGCCAAATACTAGCAGCCAAAAAACTTTAAGTGAATTTATCACTACACAGATAAAAGTGGTTGATTTGTCTTCGCCGTATCATTACATGCAGCTTCCACGAGAGGTCATCGTTGGAAAAGGCAACTTAAGCCGCATAAAGGAAGCAGTGCAAAGGCTTGGCTTAAGCGGATCAGCCCTCATAATTGCAGGCGCAAAAAGCTACGAGATTGCGGGAAAGCAGGTTCGCGACCTTCTTGCGCAGACTGGCATGATTGTGGATGTACTACTGGTTGAAACTGCAACAATAAAGGACGTAGCCATGGTTGAGGAGAGGATAAAAGCGTGGAAGCCTCGCGTGCTTATCGGCGTGGGCGGCGGAACCAAAATTGACGTGGCAAAATTAAGCGCGAGCAAACAAGGTATCCCTTTCATCAGTGTGCCCACCATGCTTTCTCATGATGGCATCGCAAGTCCTCTTGCTTCGGTTAAAGGCGCAGACAAGCCCTACTCGATTATGGCGCAAGCACCTCTGGCAATAATTGCGGATACGGACATAATAGCACAAGCGCCATGGCGCTCTGTCATAAGCGGATGCGGCGACGCGATAGCAAAGTTAACAGCAGTTAAGGACTGGCAGCTGGCGCATGCTGAAAAAGGCGAGTATTATGGTGAATACGCAGCCAGCCTTGCCCTAATGAGCGCCAGATTAGTGATAAAGAACGCTGAGTTAATAAAGCCTGGGAACGACGAGGGCTTAAGGGTGCTTTTGGAGGCTCTGATAAGCTGCGGCGTTGCCATGAGCATTGCAGGCAGCAGCCGCCCCTGTAGTGGCTCGGAGCACCTGTTTAGTCATGCTCTTGACATGGTGAAGTGCCCGCATGGCATGCATGGAGAGCAGTGCGGTGTCGGCTCAATTTTGGCTGCCTATCTTCACCGAGCAAATTGGAGGCGTATTCGCGATGCGCTTAAGCGTATTGGTGCGCCTACTACTGCAAGCGAATTAGGCGTGAAAGACGAGGATGTGGTTAATGCTTTGGAAATAGCTGCGTCCATAAGGCCTGAAAGGTACACTATTTTCCATAAGCTTAGGTTGGATCGTGGTGCATGCGAGAAAATCGCTAGGATAACAGGTGTGATAAGCTGAAAAGTTACTCTTGGCTTTGTGTAGGAAAATATGAGGGTTTAGCTTTTTGTTTCTGCTTGTGTTTCAGTTTTGTCTTCAGGTTTGGCTGCTGTCTTCGGCTCGCTTTTGAAGGTTTCCACAAACTTTATTTCCGCTATCTTCGGCAGGTATCTTTGCAAATCTAGAGCTATGCCTCTTTTTGCGATTTGGACGCCTTCGACGTAGAAGGTGTCTTCAGGCATTTCGATTGTTAAGGTTTTCTCTTGGAGGGTAAATTTGAATTTTTCAGCCTCTACCATGGGGATTCTGCGGTGGATTAACGCGGCAATTTTCTCCTCGTTGGTTCCAAGTTTTTTGCTAACTGTTACTTCGTAGACAAGGGTTTTTCCTGCTAGTGGCGGGTTAAAGTCAAGGAGCACGCGGCCAGCGCCGATTGAGCGTACAGTAGCCATTTTCCCGTTATATTCAACGCGCATTCCGATGGCCGGAGTTACGCCTTTCGCTGTTAACTGCTTCAGCGGGACTCGCCTGATTTTTTCTGGATCCCTTGGTCCGAAGGCTTTTTCTGGCGGGATCTCTACGGTGGCTGCTTTGCCTACTTCCATATTTATTAGACTTTCATCCAGCGGCTTCAGCACCCAGCCTTCGCCGACAACCACGAGTTTCGGCTCGTAGATTTCGCCTTCTTTGTAGAGTTTCTCTTTCTTGGCGGTTTCTTCACTTGTTGTTTCAAAAACTTCGTTGGTTTCCTTCACTTTCGCCGTGTAATCGATTAGTATGAAATCTCCTTTTTGTAAGGCCATTACAACATCATCCTTTGATTTGACGGGTCGAAGTTAAGTTTCACACGCTAATAAAAACATTTAGCTTAATTTACCGCCTATTGAAGGCAATATCTGTATTAGTTTTGCAATCCGATGCTAATATCGCGCTGAGGCGCTGCTTCTCTTGTTTTCTGCGACTTTTCTCTCTTGAAAGGAAACGCGCGGAGTAGACCCTCTATAGGTTTCTGCAATGAATCTCTGATAGGCGCCAAATATGATGGCTTCGTAGCGCGTGTATGGATTAGTCTCCGCTGTTACGTTTAGTTCTTCGTCTTAGAACTGTTTTTTCACTTTTTTTCAGGGATTTCCTCATATATACCTTGAATAATGATACTATGGGCTAGGTAGATTGAGTTGCACTTAAAACTTGCACTTAAGCAGCTTGCCATTTCGACATTAATAGTGATTACTCTCTTGGCAGTGATATTATCCTCCGCCGCCATCGCTACTCAAGATGCAACAACCCTGAAAGACAGAGCCGTCTCGCTGTTTACGCTTTTTGAAAAAGCAAATGTGACTGTCGCCAAGGTTTTTAGTCAACTTGAAGCCACGGATGTTGAAATACCCCCGGCATGTATCGAGCAGCAGAATCAAGCTTCTCTCTTCGCCGATGAAGCGCAAAACTTGCTGCAAGCAGGAAACTATTCAGAAGCAGAAAGCAAAATCATCCAAGCTCTCCAAAAATTAAAAGATGCTCTGAAAGCTGTCTACACGAACATCTCGGAGCAACCAACTGAAACAGAGCTTGCCCTCGAAAGGACGGCGCAATTGAAAAGCTCCATAAGCCGATATTATGAGCAATTACAGCAATTAGTGAATCTGACTCGTTTTGCTGCTTCTGTGGGCTATAATTCTACTGCGCTAGAAACAGAGATTCAAACTATTAAGACGCTGTTAAACAACGCATCCAGTAACATGGCTGAAGGGCGTTTAGAGATTGCCTCAGCTAATCTTGCCGACGCCAAAGTTTTAATCGAAAAGTTAGTTGATACGCTCACCAGAGTCGCAGCTGAATTGAAAGTTCAGAGAGTGGAAGCGTACATAGCGCAAACAGAAGTACGTCTCGGTGAAATAAAGGAAACAGCGAGGTCGCTCTCGAACTTGGCTTCACTTGCCGCTGTGGATGATGCAGAGGCCAGCCTGAACAACGCCAAAGAGTATTTGGAAAAGCAGCAAATAGATGAAACCCTAAGCGCGCTCGCAAGCTCAAGGGCAAGCGAAGAAGAAGCTGTTGAATATCTCAAACCAACAGTGTCTTCAGCGAATATCACTTCAAGTAGCGCGCCAACTGCTGTTCAAGTTCCATAGAGCCGCAGACCCGCGAAGGCAAGGGGTGCATAAACTAAAAAAAATCAAACAAAGCTTATACATATGCTCCAAAAATCGGATGTCTGCAAAAAGGTGGCGATGATTGGTGAAAAGAGCCGGAGCAATTTGGGGCTTTTTGCTCTTATTGTTAACAGCGCCGCGCTTTTCACCAATCTTGGCAAGTACTCCAGTAGTTTCAGAAACTCTTGCCCTTACCGTATATCTTGATGGATTTGTTCTCGTTAACCATGAATTAGAGCTTAACCAAACTTACCCTTCAGTCAACATTACCTTATTGGGCGAAGCACACAAGGATATTCTGGTTGTTGATGAAAAAGGCCTTCCGTTGGATTATTCTGTAGTAGATGGCAAGGCAACCATTTACAGTTTAAACGCTACTCAAATCAAAATTTCCTATTTTACTCCAGATTTAACATCTAAAACCGGCAAATACTGGACTCTGGGCGCAAACGTTTCCATAAGCACAAAGGTTATTATGCCGGAAGACGCGACAATTATAAGCCTCAACAATGTGCCTGAACTCATCGAAAGTTCAAACGGCCAAGTTTCTCTAGTTATGGCCTCAGGGACAATAGAGATCACCTACATTGCCGAGCACAGTCTTCATCAACCCACCTCAAATTATGAAATATTGCAATTTATACCAATAGTATCTTCACTTACGGCGTTTGGGGTGCTTGCCCTTTGGTTTATTAGACGGAAAAAGCCGCTGCAACTAAAGAAATCTGCTTCTGAAGTAGACCTCGATAAGCTACTTGAAAGGGAGAAGTATTTGAGGCCAGAGGAAGTGCAGGCAATACATTTTCTCGCTGAAAAACATGGAACTGCATTTGAAGCTGAGCTTTATGAGAAACTGGGTCTTCCAAGAACGACAATGTGGCGCCTTTTGAAAAGACTGGAAAAAATGGAGATAGTGGATATACAAAAGTCAAGGAGACAAAATATAATTTCAATTCGAAAGAAGTGCCTGAAAAAATAGTGCATAGCCAACGCCAATTTAAGCCTAAATTCACGTTTATTTGCATTTTGGAACAGTTTTTCCAGGTTTTTCCACGGATTTCCTAAAGTAAGCCCATGCCAACTTGGTTGTGGGGATAAAAATGCAGAAAAAAATGGTGATCTCCATAGCTGCGGTCGCTGCGTTGATGCTTGCGGTCTTGGCGGTAAATCTTGTAATGGCTGCCACGTCTACTGTAGTAACCTCTAATGTTAAGGCAAACGCGATAGAAGCTGTAAAACCGATAAGTCAGGAAACCAGCAGTATCATTTCTCCAGAACAAGCAGAAAATGTAGAGCAGCTTAAAGAACTAGTGCCTGCAACCCTCGAGGAAGCAGAGAGCAACATCCATCCTGTAAAGCACAGATTTCTAATGTGGACAAATGATGGCGTACACATAATGTGGGGCATCTACGGCAACGGCACATTTGTAGGCACCGACAACCTTGGCAAGCGATGCTGGGGCATATATGGAAGAGGCATCTTCGCTGGGTTATATGATGGCATATTCTTCTGGGGCAAATACTGCAATGGTTCATGGAAAGCAGAATATCTGTTCGGCTTAAGGCAATCCCACGGAAAGTACGTGCTATTCCCAGCACTTACAACAACCAGCAGTGCAGCGCCTCCATAAACCGCAACCCCCAACTCCCTCCTTTTTTTATTTAGCCCATAACCTATAGGAGAAATACTGTAGAGTATCAGAGCATTGTTTATATTTTCCACTGCAATTGGTATTTAGCCGTGACAGCGGAATGAACCATCGGGAAACTGCCGATGCGGTCAACGTCGGCGTCGAACTGAAAGAAGCCGGCTTTCAGGTTTCCCAATTATGCTGTTCACGCCCAAGCTGCTTCGATTTTGCAGCAAGAAAAAACGATAAAACTCTCCTAGTAAAGGTTAACTTTGACGCCGACACTTTTTCCTTCCAAGACGCTCAGGAACTCAGAGTAATCGCTGATCGTCTTTCTGCGGCTTCCTTGATAATTAGCCAGCATGCGCATGGCAAGCCCTTGGAAGATGACACAGTGTACTCGCGGTATTCGATTTTCGTGATAACAGCAAAAACTTTGAAAAACATAGTGTCCCAAACCGCGAATCCGCTCGTTTACGCTGGACCCGGCGGGTACACCGTTGAAATTGATGGTACGCTTATCGAGAAAAAACGGAAGGAGCTTGGTCTTTCCATTGGCAAACTTGCGGCAATGATAGGTGTTTCTCGCAGAACACTTTATGGTTACGAGAGAGGTATGGCTAGGGCGTCAGTGGCGTCAGCGTACAAGCTGGCTCAGACTCTCGGGGTTCCTGTTGCAAAGCCCATCAATATTCTTGGACATGCAAAGAAACATCGCAGATGGCGCACTAGAAAAATGAGACATGATTTCGCTGGCAAAGTGCAACTTCAGAAAATTTTCAGTAAATTCGCTTTCTGCGATATTTTTCCCGTTGAAAAGGCACCTTTTGATTTTGTCATAAATGTTCCAAATGAGCGATATGCGATTGTTGGAAGCGTAACCGTTAACGGCGAAAAGAACTTGGACAACAGAATAGACGAATTCTTAAGCATCTGCCGTGTAGTCTGCGCGTACCCAGTTTTAATTACAAATGGGCAAAAACACTCTGGTAGGGACGTGCATTGCGTTGGAATGGATGAATTAGCCGAAATACGCGCGCCTGAAGACTTAATTGCCAGCTTTTAGCCAAGTTTCTTTTGAGCTGCATCATTTTCGCTTCTAACCTGCTTCGCCGGTTTCCATGATTTCCTAACACAGTCCGCGTATTCACCATGGGTTTTCAGCCACTCTCTTAGAAACTTCGTTGTTTTTTTATCTGCTAAGTATCCGCTGCCAAAGTCGCCGTACTCGGCTTTTAAAGCCTCGATTTCTCTGTCACGTTCCACTTTCGCTATAATGGACGCCGCGGAAACAATGGGATAAATTCTGTCAGCCTTATGCCTCGAGATGATTGCGGCTCTGACGGTTAAGCATTCTTGGATGTGCTGCCTAAAGCGGTCCTCTATTACGTCGGCTGCATCTACGTAAGCAATGCACGGCTTCAAGGCGTTTATTATCTGCGCCATGGTTTGCGCTTCCAGCCTGTTCAGTTTATACAATCTTCTTTTGCATTCCACTGCCTGATCGATTTCCCTTGGCGATAACTTAAGGATCAAGCATTTTTCTGCTAAGCGAGTAATTTCGGCGGCGAGTGCTTCACGCTTTTTCGGAGAAAGAAGCTTTGAATCTTTTACGCCCAACTGAATTAGAAGGGGCAGCTGCTCTTCTTTCACCATGACGCCGGCAATAACTAACGGGCCGATAACGCAGCCACGGCCTGCTTCATCAACGCCTGCAATCAACATGCGCGAACTCGCCTTATCCACGAATTACGGCTAATGGGCGTTCTTGCTATAATCCTTTTACATATCTGCACTATTGGTGCTGATTTAATCAAAAGCGTCCTGTCCAGCAGTAGGTGCAAAGGTCTTCTCTTTTCAGGTTCTGGTTGTTTGGCGCTTCAATTACCGCTCGGATCATCTCTTCTAATGTGAGGAACCGTAGTGTTGTAAATCCTATGCGCTTTCTTATCTCCTCCACCATGCCCTTGTATTTCTCGGTTGATGGGTCAATGTAATCCGCAAAATCGCTGCCCTGCTCAATTCCGTTTAGGCTTTTATGCGTAGCCAAGTCGCTGTTTTTAGTTGTTAAGTCGAAAATGCAAGGGTGAAGCTGCGGTGGCGAGGCTATTCTTCCATGTATTTCTTTGGGCTTGAAGGGCAAAATCTTGTCCCGCAACAAATTCTGCAGCTGCGTACCCCGCCTTATCGAGTCGTCTACCAGAATTATGCTCTTACCCCTTATCATCTGCGGATTAGGCACTTGCTTATATTTCGCAATAAGCTCTCGCTTACGCTGAACCGGTGGAATGTAGCTTCTGCCCCATCCGGGCGTGTATTTGATCAGCGGGCGTCTAAGTGGTGCAACCAATTCTAGAATAGCGTTTACTCTTTTTTCAAGTTCTTCTGAAGCGATTTTACCTTGCTTGAATTCTGAGAGGTATTCCCGGATTTTTTCTTTGGCTATCTCAATTTTTCTTTTAACATAGCCAACCGAGTGCGGCAGTCCTGAGTCTGCAATGCCCAAGACTAGGTCGGCTTTTACGTTGTCGTTTTCGGCTAAGAATCCGCCGCATCGTTCTCTAACGATTTCAGAGTTTATGCCGTAAAAATCCGACGCTGGAAAGCCTGAGTACACATGAAGAAATGGGCAAAACCGCTTTTTGCCATGAGTGGGCACTCGAGTTTTTAAGCCGTTTTCGTCAAATGAGACGATTTCGCGGTAATCGAGAAACTTGAAGGCTTCATATCCCAAGTTCGGGAAACCCGTGGTTTCGGAGGCAACTGCCCAGCTTTGCTCCTTCGAACCGACCACCAAAGGAAAGGTGTCTCCGACCGCGTATATGGCGCGCTCGTTCTCTGAGAGCAGAAGCAGAGAAATTGACCCCTCAATTTTCTCGTACATTTTCGCTATGCCATCGGCTATGCTGGCGCCTCGGCATATGAGCTCGCCAACAATTTCTGTCTGGTTGAGAATGGTTGCGCCGGCCTTTTGTCTTGATTTCTTGAACGTGGCACCCTCTTTGACAAGTTCTGCATAGAGTTCTTTCGAATTTTTTATTAAACCAATTGTGCAGAGAGCGAAATTTCCGATTTTTGCCTCAAATTTGATTGGTTGCTCCTCTTTTGTGTCGCTGATGACGCCTATGCCGAGTTTGCCTTTCAGTTTTCCGTAGTGCTTGCCGAACTTTGATTTGAATTGGCTGTTGCTGATGTCGTGGGAGAATATTGTTATGTCGCCGTCAAGTAGGGCTAAGCCGCCAACTTCCGTGCCAAGATGCGTGTGGTAGTCTGTTCCGAAAAACAGTTCTTTTGCGCAATCATCTTTAGAGGCTACGCCAAACAGTCCGCCCAACATAAGCTATGCATCCATGCTGCTTGCTCATGGTTATCTCCTAAAAAAGGTTTCTCCTACAAATAACTCGTGCCGCTTTCATGTATAGTTTTATTCATTTTTTATGATAAAATGGATTCTGGATTCATATAACTTTTATATACTCCCTGATAAATGAAAAGCCGAGAGTTGGAGAATCCTGCCCCAAAGCTCCACCTTCTAAAAATTCTCCCTCTCCCTTCTCCTTTCTCCCTTATGGGGCAGGATTCCCCCTACTTCTGCGATTGATTCGAAAAAAGGAAGAATGATTTACTTTTTTGGTTTTATCGCTGAAATTGTTACGCTTGCTACAGAATTGGCAAGCTGCCTAGCGCTATAATCAGATGTTTTTAGTTTTTTTGCCATAGCTTTTGCAGTAGCGTCGCTAAGCACGAGTTCAAGTGGCAAATGGGCTTCTTTAATGACTTCGACTCGTTGGAAGCCTGCGTTTTCTATTAGCCGGCGGTATTCGGTTTTCATTTCTGCGCCTGAGACGCAGCCTATGTACGCCTGCACGTTCTCCTTCAAGGCTTCGGGCAGCTCGTTAAGCAGAACCATGTCCGAGATTATCATTCGTCCGCCTGGTTTAAGCACGCGGAAGGCTTCGTTGAACACTCGCTGCTTGTTAGGTGACAGATTAATCACGCAGTTGCTGATTACTACGTCCGCGGTGTTGTCGGCAACGGGCAGGTTCTCTATTTCGCCCAAGCGAAATTCCACGTTTTTGTAGCCGCTTCGTCTGCAGTTTTCCCGTGCCTTGTCAAGCATTTCAGGCGTCATGTCAACGCCTATCACGCGTCCCTTTTCACCTACTTTTTTCGCTGCCAGGAAGCAGTCTAAACCTGCGCCTGAGCCGAAGTCAACCACGGTTTCGCCTTCCTTAAGCGTCGCCAAAGCCACAGGGTTCCCGCAGCCCAAGTTCAGGTCTGCGCCTTCAGGTACACTGCCCAATTCTTCTGGATTATACCCTGCGTTCTCGCTAACGCTGGGGTCGCAGCTGCAGCCGCAACCGCACTTTTCCGCCTTCGCTATTTCCCCGTAGGCTTTACGCACCATCTGCTTTACTTTTTCTTCCTTAAATTTCCTTCACCTCCTTGGAAGGCCTCCTGCAAAATTGGCCCAAGCACCTTTTTCACTTGGCTACCAAGCGCATCAGCTTTAACGATGACAAAGCAGCAGACTTCGCCGCTGCACTCGCAGCCTATAACTGCGAGCTTATCGTTTGGTGCGAGCTTTGCCTTTTCCCTTAAATCTTTTGGAAGAATTATCTGTCCCTTGGCGTCTACTGTGACTACTGCTTCGATTTTGCAGCATTTTTCGCTGGACAATTTGCTTTCCCTATAGCACGGAGTGAATTGATTCGGAATATTTATACTTTTCCTAAAATTCTGAAAAATCAGAAAAATAGGAATAAATCCTGCTTGTGCCATGCTGCTTCTGCCGCCGCCCTAAGCTTCGCAGAGAAAAAGCTGAAGGATCCTCGAAAACATTGGGCTATAGGCTTATGTTTCAGAGCGCGAAAGATTAACACGATATGATGCACGTAGAAAAAATGAGCGCAGACGATTTTCCTTTTGCTGTTCAGCTTTCCAACACAATGAGTTGGAACATGACCGTAGAAGATTTCGAATTCATTATGAAGCTTGAGCCTGAAGGCTGCTTCGTCCTATTCAGCGGCGCCGAGCGATTGGGTATATGCACAGCAATCAGCTTCGGCAACCTCGGGTGGATAGGCAACCTAATAGTTAAAGAGGCTTACCGGAAAGAGGGCGCTGGAAGCCTTCTGTTAAAGCAAGCAATAGCATACTTGCGAAGCAAGCAAGTAGCAACCATCGGGCTTTACGCTTATCCGCATCTCACAAGTTTTTACACAAGTTTCGGTTTTAAACCTGACATTGAATTCCTTGTTTTGCAGGGGGAACCAGCGGCTTTTCCACCTGAAGACTCCACAGCGCGCCGGGCACAGAACTCGGATATTCAAAAAATAATAGAGTTTGACCGCAGGTTTCTCGGCGCTGATAGGCAGAAGTTGCTGGAAGCGATAATCCTTAAAGCGGAAAATTTATGCTACATCGTGCCTCACAGCAATGGAATTTCGGGTTATGTTGCCGCGAAAGTTTATGGCGCGGATGCTGAAGTGGGGCCGCTTGTATGCCTAGCGAACCATGTTGAGGCAGCGGAGAAGCTTCTGAAAACCGTTTTAAGCAGCCTAAGAGGACTTAACGTTTCCGTTTGTCTACCCAAAAAAGAGGCCGAGCTGCTTGATCTGTTGCATGCGGCGGGCTTCAGAGAAAAGTTTCGTGTAGTGAGAATGTTTTTAGGTTCTGCTTTAGCTAAAAAATGCATTTACATCGCAGAATCTTTAGAGCGAGGATAATGCCTAATGAATAATAATGATTTATGCCGCCTGCTCATAGAGGATTTCCTTAAAACCTGCTGGCCATGCTTAACAATACTCGTTGAAAGGCTCAGCGGTTTCAGAGAGGAAAAGTCTGGAAAAGCTGTTTCCCTGTTTAAGTTTAGGAATGGCCAGAAAGTTAGCTCAACATTTGATGGTAGCTACTTTTTCCTGCGCGGTTCAGTTGAGTACTCGAATCCGCAGTTAACTCTGGAGGAAGTTCAAGGCATCATAGGCGCACGTATGCTGGAAACCTGCGGAAACCACTTCATCAATCATGGCTTGCACACGCCTGACGCGGCGGACATCGCCGAAATCTGTGAAGCCCTGAAGAAGCCGTCTGAGGGCCCAATAGTGGCTTTTCTGCTTAATACCGACGAGATAGAAGCTGACCGTTACTCCATGAACCCGCTGCGTGAATCCATTGTAGCAAGCGGGCAAAGCGCGTTTCCCGTGGCCTACGTCAAAACAGACCACCTTAAAATCGACCAGGAGTTCGTGCGCAAGTATGAAGGCAAATTAATATCAAAGCAAGAGGTTGAGCTCATCAGCCGTCAACTTAACTGCTGCCGCGGCTCCTACATGGACTTCGTGGACTCCGTGAAATACGCGCAGATGGAAGAACTCTCCAAAACCTTCGGAATGGATCTGTCGCTTTACACGCTGCGCATGCCTCTGACGACGCTGCAGGCCGAAGCCAAAGACGGCTTACTGCACTACATAATCAGCGGCGTGCACAGGGATTACAAGTCGGTAAGCCAAGCGTACAATTGCATGGGACGAAGTATGACAAGCCGGACGACGTTGTTGACTGTGCCGCACTCCAAGAAGGGCTATGGCTCTAAGCGTGCTGCACGAGGCAAAATCCACTTTGCAGACACCAAGCTGGAAAGCGTCAGCGTCACATATCAAACCACGCAGCTTTACCCGAACGAGATAGATTCCAATGACGTTAGCATCGCGAAGGCTGATGACCGATTCACAATAAAAGGGGCCCAGCTTACCGATTATAGTTTCTCGGAGACGCCGTCTTCGCCTCAGTTCTTTCTTTACTCGTTGGCTTCGCCTGAAGATGCAGCTTTGTGGCATGGCATCGGCGCCTTTGCTGCGCCTAAACTTTTACAAAGCTACACAGCCATCCGCCATAGCATCCGCGACGGGAAGCTGCTCAAAGATTTGACTGAGCGATATGGCGTGAAAACGGACGTGCCCTTGCAGTTTAATCTTAAGCCCGAAAGCATGTGGCGCCATCCCATTCACGGCAATATTGACGCGAGCATCGGCTGCGTAGAGAATCCCGCGGAGTTAGCGCGGAGAGGTATGAAACTCGAGTATCTTTCAGCTTTCAGGTAGGAGCGGCAGACGGCTGTGGAGTGGCTTGAATACCTCGTGTTTAGAGTAACGCGGCTCTTCAGAAAACTGCCCATAAACAGGCCATTGCAGCTAAACGTTTCAACATGCTGTTTCACAGAATACTTTCGGGGCTTCGAGAAGGTAGAGGCTGTAAGAAGGCTTTTCGGCGAAAAAACAGTGGAGGTTCTCTGCAACCTCAAGGTTGACTTCACATGGCTCGGCGGCTACATGTACGTGGACAGCGCCACGGGGCACCTCGTGATAAGCAAACGCTACCTAAGCACAGGCGATAAAGTTGACATCTACTTAGATATAATTCATGAGCTATGCCACGTTAAGCAGTGGCTAGAAGGCAGAGAGCTTTTTGACAGCCGATACAACTACGTGGACCGGCCGACCGAGGTTGAGGCTTACCGCTATACGGTGCAGGAGGCACGCCGGCTAGGGCTCAGCGACAAGCGCATCTGCGAGTACTTGAAAACTGAGTGGATGAGCGACAGCGACCTTAAGCGCCTAGCGAAAGCCGTAGGCGTCAAATGCTAAAGCTTCACGGTAAACCTGCAGCATTTTTTGGGCGCAGCTTTGCCAAGAAAAGTGCTTTGAGACAAACTTGCGGCCCTCCGCTCCCATTTTCGCTCTTAAATGCACATTTGAGAGAAGCTTCAGAATAGCGCCCGCTAACTCGCGGCTATCAGGTTTAACCAACAAACCCGTTTCCCCCGCCCTCATCGCTTCGTCTACGCCGCCCACATCGAAGGCGACGACTGGTATCGCGGTAGCTTGCGCCTCCAGCAGGACTATGCCTAAGCCCTCTTGAATGGATGGCAAAACAAAAACATCCGCACAATTATACAACGCGGGCAGCTGCTGTTCATTTACATCGCCGAGAAAAATGAAATTACCCAACAAGTTTATTTCCTTCAGATAAGCCAAAAGCTGGCTGCGCATTGGGCCGTCGCCGACAATTAGGAACACAGCATCCTTGAACTCCTTGACTATTTGCTTGGCGGCTTCAACCAGGAAGGAGAGCCCTTTTCTGGGGATTAATCTGCCCACGAAAAGAACGCATGGCCTGTCCGCTACGCCAATTTGCCGCCTGATTTCCTCACGGTTTTCCATGGGTCTGAATTTTTGGATGTCGACGCCGTTGGATGCTACTCTTATCTTCGCCCTATCCACGTTATAGTATTGGGTGATTTTTTGAGCGGAGTATTTGCTAACGGTCACTACTAACGTAGCATTTTGCGATGCGTCTTTCTCCAGCCGAGCGAGTTGCCCCATGAAATGGTTCGCAAGCCTCGCCCTCAACGTCAGCGCGCCACCTTGAAGCGCCTTCATGTACTCGTCTGCTAGGACGCCGTGCACCGTCTGTATGAACGGCTTTCTCATTTTTCGCTTTTTCAGCGCCTGCAAGAAGCCGTAGCCGCTGACCGCATGCGCCTCATAAACATCCGCCTTAATGCCCTCTGCGGCAGCCGAGATGGTTCGGTTGAAAAACCAGTTATCCAATGGATATGCGGTATCTGTGGAGAAGCAGGGTATGATTGTGGCGCCGTCGAGGCACGTGGGCGTTTTGAAGCCTGCTTTCGTGCCGCAGTAAACCGTCATATCTACGTCATTGCGGAGTAGCTTAGCCGTTTCCATTATGCGGCGTTCTACACCGCCAAAGTAGAGGTGCGGCGGCTGCGTGTTAAAAACGGCTAAGCGCAACTTTTTCATGCGAACACTTTTCCATTTTCGCGATTGCTTTTGTCTATCTTTTAAGAACGCTAATGCTTTTATATACTATCTTCTTGTATTTGCGGATGTGCTGGGATGCATGGTGTCTGCCAAAAGCAAGGAAAACTCTGAAATTGGTTTAGCCGCGGAGTACCGTCCGCTGGAGCTTGAGAAGGAAATTCGGGAATTCTGGGAAAAACGCCAGACCCGCGCTAAGCTGGAAAATCTTAGGCTGAAGGATAACAAGGGCATTTTAGGCTACGTGGAAGGCCCGCCTACGCTTAATGGAATCCCGCATATTGGGCACGCAAGAGGCCGCGTCATGAAGGATATTCGCTATCGCTGGAAGAGCATGCAGGGCTACTACATGCCTTTCTGGGCTGGATGGGACTGCCAAGGCTTGCCAGTGGAGCTGGAAGTTGAGAAGATTCTGGGCGTGCATAACAAGCGGGAACTGCTTGAACGCGTGGGCCAAGAGCGGTTCGTTGAGGAATGCAAGAAGGTCATAATGCGCTATCACCGCGAGTGGCTGGAGGCTGATAAGCGCCTTGGCATTTTCATAAATCAGGACAAAGCGTACTGGACCTATCGTGATGAGTACATCGAAAGGGAATGGCAGTACCTTAAGCGCGCTTGGGAGCAGAACCTGCTTGAGGAGGGCTATTATGTCGTGGCTTACTGCCCTGGCTGCCAAACCTCGCTGAGCAGCGCCGAAGTAGGCTACGAGGGCAGCTACAAGGAGGTGGAGGATCCGTCGCTTTACTTCAAATTCAAGGTGGCGGGCAGCCGAAACGAGTACTTCCTTGTCTGGACAACAATGCCCTTCACCATCATAACAGACACGATGCTGGCGGTACATCCAGATGCGGAGTACGCCAAAGTCGCTGTCGGCGATGAAGTGTGGATTATGGTGAAGCCGCGTGTCGAGTCCTTGATGCAGGAGCTTGAGATAAAGAAATACGCCATCATCGAAACCATGCTGGGTAAACGCCTCGAGGGCACACGCTATGAGTATCCACTTAAGGATATAATTCCCAAGCAAGCAGAGCTTGAAACTAAACACGCGCTTGTTCACACAGTTATATGCGAAGACTTCGTTGACGTTAACACCGCGACGGGCGTGGTTCACCTTTCACCTGGAAACGGTGAGGAGGACTTCTGGGCCGCGCAGAAACGCGGCGTGCCAGTATTCGCGCCTTTCGACGACGAAGTCAAATTCACAAGGGACGCCGGCGTGTTCAACGGCGTTTTCGCCAGAGACGCCGACTACTTGGTGGTTGAGGAACTGCGCAATAGAAACGCGTTTGTAGCTTTGAAGAAGGTTAAGCACGAGTATCCCACGTGCTGGCGTTCGCATCACAAGCTCGTGTGGCTTGCCAGAAAAGAATACTTCCTAAGAACTGATAGGATAAACAGCAAGGTGCTTGAAGCCGCGGAGAAAGTTGAATACTACTTCGACGAGCCCAAAAACCGCTTCCTCTCCTTCCTCAAAGAAGGCAAGCCGTGGTGCATTTCCCGCGAGCGCGTCTGGGGCACTCCGCTGCCAATTTGGACATGCGAGCAATGCGGGAATAAGCGCTTAGTCGCCAGCAAAGCCGAGCTAATAAAAGACGCATTGGAGAAGGTGCCGGAAAACTTTGAGCTTCACAAGCCATGGGTTGACCGCATCACGTTTAAGTGCGGAAAATGCGGCGGCATAATGCGCCGAGAAGACTACGTGCTGGATACGTGGCATAACAGCGGCGCCTCGCCCTACGCGCGCTTCACGGACGAGGAGTTCGCCAAGTTTGTGCCCACCGACTTCCTCACAGAAGGCATAGACCAAACCCGAGGCTGGGCAAACTCGCTGCTGCTGGAATACGTCATACTAACAGGCAAGCCTGAGGCGCCCTACCGCGCGTTCTTGTTCCAAGGCTTGACACAGGATGCTAAGGGCCGAAAGATGAGCAAAAGCCTCGGCAACGTGGTGGAAACAAGCAAGCTGCTGGAGAAGTATTCCGCTGACCTCTGCCGCTTCTACATGATGCGCAAGTGCTCACCCATAGACTTCATGAACTTCGACTTGCAGGAGCTCAGTAAGCGGCCTTATCAGGTTTTGTCTACGCTTTATCACCTTAGCCGCTTTTTCCTGCAGAACGCCCTCTTCGACGAGTTCACGCCGGAGCGCTACCAGCTCGTGGGCAATAAAATCTTGCTGGACAGAGTCTTGGTGCCGTTGCAACCCGCAGACAGGTGGGTGCTTTCTAAGCTGCAGGAAGCGATAGCGGAGTACACGCTTAAGCTGGAACGCTGCGAATTCAACGCGGCCATGACAATTCTTGAAAACTTTGTTATCGAGACGCTTAGCCGCCTCTACGTGCCCATGATCCGGAAGGAGCTGTGGACGGATGACCCTGAAACCCTTGAACGGCGGCAGACAATCTACGCTGTGCTGCACTACACGCTGAAGACTGTGACGTTGCTCTTTAACCCAGTAACTCCGCATCTCAGCGAGGCACTCTACCAGAACGTCTACCGTAAGCTCGACGCGAAACTGCCTGAGTCCGTAAACCTTGAGTGCTGGCCTGAACCCGACGAGAAAATGCGCGACAAAGCCTTAGAGGAAGAGTTTGATATCCTGTTCAAGTGCGCCTCGCTGGTTTACGCCGCCCGCCAACAGGCGAAACTCAAGCGTAGATGGCCACTCGGCAAGGTAATTGTGGCGGCGCCGGAAAAAACAGTCAGCGCCCTGCAAAAGCACGAAGCACTCTTCTTGGAGCTTGTTAACGTTAAAGCCGCTGAGTACGCCAGCCGCATCCCAGAGTATGCTGGAGGCGAAAATTGGGTTTCAGCGTCTGAAGGCGGCATACACGTACTCGTAAGCGGACAGCGTGATGAGCGATTGCTCGGCGAAGGCATCATGCGCGACTTAGCCCGCCGCGTTCAAGCCCTAAGAAAAGAGCTTGGCTACCAGCCCACCGACATCCTCGACGCAGCGCACATCAGCGAGCTGGACAACGAGAGCATACGGCTGCTGGAACCCTACCTCGCGGAGATGGCGGAGCTGGTGCGCACCCGAAAAGTCTACTTGCACCGCAGCCGCAGCGAAGCCCAAGCGGAATGGCACGAGTCAGAACTGGACGGCAAAAAAATCTACATAAACATTCATTAAGCTTTAACCAAAACACTTTATTTCCACAGCCGCTGTTCTACTTCCAAAAGGGGCCGGTAGATCAGTCTGGTATGATCGCCGCCTTCGCAAGGCGGAAGCCGCGGGTTCAAATCCCGCCCGGTCCACCACTTTTTGTTAAGTTATCTGCCATTTTTTGTTTCCCAACTTTTTTGGTTATATGGTCGTTTCGCTGTTTTTGCAGCTTGTGTCCATTCAGAACTTTTCTGCATAGCTGACCCACTTTGCGGTTTCTTATGAATGGCGTAAGGCCGCGTATAACGAGTGGATGGTTGTATGAGTTTTTATCCTTTAAGCACACCTGCGAGTTCCATGTACTCTGATATAGTTCTTTCCATTTTAAAAGATAAACAGGTGAAAGCAACACTATTTAGAAGCAACCTGTAATTATGCGGATCTATGAAATTTTATTTTACTCTTTTGACTTCTCGCAATACCCTTGTAATAGATAACTTTTAAATTTTGTTTGCGGCATCTTTAATTCACCGAATCTCAGAAGGGAAATAAAAATGAAGGTTGGAAAAAGCAAAACTGTCATTGCACTTGCAACGTTTCTGGTGTTAACTTTTGCAGTCACGTTGCTTGCTTTGCCAACTGCTAACGCTGCAGATATTCCTACTTATTCCTTTCTTAGTGTAGCACCAAACCCCACAGGTGTTGGTCAAGCTGTTTCTGTTGTTTACTGGCTAGACAAAGTACCTCCGACAGCAAGCGGACCCTTAGGCGATAGATGGCAAGGCTGGAAAATCGAAATCACAAAACCTGATGGAAGAGTTGAAACAATAGATTTAGGTACCTCAGATGCTGCTGCATCAGGCTACTTAAGATATACCCCCGAGCAAACTGGAACATACTACTTTAAACTGAGTTTTCCAGGGCAAAATATAACAGTAGGCAATACAGTGAACTATTACAAGCCATCTGAAAGCGCAAAAGTTGCGTTAATAGTGCAGGAAGAACCAATAAAGGCTATACCCTACAATCCTCTGCCAACGGAGTATTGGAGTAGACCCATATACGCTGAAAATCATGGTTGGAACCAAATAGGAAGCAACTGGCTAGCAGGCGGCTCAGCTGGGCCACATGGACCGCGAAGTTACGATGTGAATGGCAACTTTAATCCGTACGGAACAGCACCGAATGCGCCCCATATTATGTGGACCAGAGAGATTGCTTTTGGAGGAATCGTGGGAGAGGCAACAGAGGACATCAACTATTTCCCAGGAGAAACATATGATCGCAAGTTTCAACCACCCATTATAATGAATGGGCGGCTTTACTTCAACCAACGTTTGGGCGTTGATAAGTGGCAGGGCCTTTACTGCCTTGATTTACAGACAGGGGAAGAAATATGGTTCAAGAATGGCACAACAGTAACTTTCGGGCAGCTAGTTAACTGGCAAACACCTAATCTACATGGTGTTATTCCATTTCTCTGGAGCGTTTCTGGGTCGACCTACAAAATGTATGATGCCTTTACTGGTGATTGGCTACTTGATATAGCAAATGTCAGCTCAGGAACAATGCTTTATGGGCCAAACGGTGAATTTCTCATTTATAGGCTTGATGGAGCAACCAATACGTTAACGCTATGGAACTCTTCTAAAGCTTTAGACTCCTCAATGAGCGCTGTTTGGTACTTTAGACCGGTGGGACCCGTGATTGATGGCAACAAAGGCTATGAATGGAACGTATCAGTACCCGACATGCCAGGCAACCAAGCAATAGTGCGAATCAAAGATGGTGTCCTCTATGCGAGAGCAACATATACTGACGGCCCGCCAGGAGGAACAAAAGTCGGTGATGTGGCATACGACATTAGCTTTGACAGGATCAAGAAGGACGCAACTGGAAAATACCCAACATCGATTAATAATCTGTGGGGACCGGTAAACCGCACATTTGAGGGTAGCATAACTAACGGCTTCATAGATAGCGATATACTGCCGATGTTTGTGAAAGAAAAGATGGTGTGGTATGGCTTCAATGTCAGAACAGGCACACAGGTTTGGGGACCTACCGAACCATACGAGAACGCTTGGGGTGTCTATCAGCCGTATGCTGATTGGCAATCTGCAAATGGCATTCTTTATGCGGCAGGTTACGATGGCACGATACACGCGTACAACATTACAACGGGCGAAAATATTTGGAATTGGCATACGGGCTCAAGCGGTCTAGAAACTGTCTATGGTCATTATGTGTTCAAGGACAGTGCCATGTCAATTTGTGATGGTAAACTATATGCTGTGAATAACGAGCATTCACCATCTTCGCCGTTATATCGTGGCTCAAAGATGTACTGTATTGATGCTGTTACAGGTCAGACGTTATGGAACATTTCTTTCTGGGGCTTGTTCCCAGTTATTGCTGATGGATATGCTGTTGCGTTTAACTATTATGATGGGCGGATATATTGCTTCGGCAAGGGTCCAAGCAAAATAACAGTTGAAGCACCATTAGTTGCAGTGCCTCTATGTCAAAGGGTAGTTGTTAGAGGAGCGGTCAGCGACATCGCATCAGGTGCAATGGAAAAAGTACAGGCCGCACGCTTCCCGAATGGGTTGCCAGTTGTCAGCGATGAGAGTATGAGTGCATGGATGGAGTATGTATACATGCAGAAGCCGTGTCCTGCAAACGTGAAAGGCGTTGAGGTCATTATTGAGGTGCTTGATCCGAACAACAACTATTATGAGGTTGCCAGAGCCACTACGGATGGCAGCGGCTTCTACAGCGCCACGTTTGATCCGCCTGTGCCTGGGAAGTACACTGTCGTAGCCAGATTCGCCGGCTCTAAGAGCTATTGGCCTTCGCATGCTGAAACGGCCATATACGTAGAAGAGGCGCCGCCTGCTACGCCGGAAGCCACGCCGACGCCTCAAGCGCCGGTCGAAACTTACTTTGCTGTTTCAACGATTGCCATAATTGTCGCTGTTGCTGTTGTTGGCGTATTGTTACTTAGGAAGCGACAGTAAAACCGCGTAAAAAGGCACTCTGCCTCCCCCTTTTTTGTGTGATTGGGAAAGGTGTGGGCTGAATGGGTTCTGGGACTTGTTTCAGCTGCAGCAGCAAATTAGCAATCTTCTCTTTTCCTTTAGTTGGTTTCCCAGAGCTCCAGCAAACCCCTCGCATATATCTACAGCATGTCCTCTAATAGTTCTGAGTTGCCTATAGTTTTTAGCGAGAAGGACTCGAACCCATTTGAGTATAGATACCGCCAGGTCCACCAGTACCAATGCCTTCGCAACGAGGTCGGGAGTGCTCTTAAGTATTATGCTTTATATGAGTGGTTATAGACTGTGCTGAGCACAACCTTCAGCCCGCAAGCAACTGTAAAGTTGATTTCGCTAGGCTTTTTTCCGCGGTATTAAGCTAACTCTTAAATGTATCTGGCATACTGATTACTGATTCATAATCGTTAATTATAAACTGCTATCCATGAAAACTCACTAAGACGTGAAAGAGCATGATGAAAAAAGCAGTGGCTAAAAAAAGCGTTGCCTACACCATAGATCTCACAAAGATTGATGGTGACGGCTCATTTCCCTGCCCAAAATGTGACGCTGTAATCTCCCCTGAAGACGAGTCAGAAGAAGTCTACAAAATCGTGGATACAAAAGTAATCAACGACGAACTCGTGGAACTCATCATAGTCTGCAATAACTGCGGAAGCACCACAAGGCTTACTGGTTTTCAACCCGCCATTTAAACTGCAGCCAGCCACAACACAACATTTATTCAAATTTTTAACCGATATACGCAAGCACTTGACAGCATCAATAGGCAACGCGGTTGTTCATGCTAACCTCAGCGGAATGCAGCACCAAGAAAAATCGAAATGCCGCGCGCTTATTTCTCGCTCTGCACGGATTAGCCCTTTTACTAATTAGACTCTAATTGGGAATGACAGCACAAAAATCGCTACTAAAGCGCCGATAAGCCATTTTCTACTCTTCGATAAACCCGACACATCATCCAAGGGGCCTGGATGCCTAAACATTGACATGAACACTATCAAAAAAGCCATAAGCATAAACTCTGAACCAGAGAAAAGCAAAATCGCCACTGACGCAAAGGTCAAAACGAACCGCTGTCTATCGCTTATCGTCGCCGCGCGCGCCACATGCCCGCCATCAAGCATGGCCGCGGGCAGCAAATTAAGCATCGTAACAACCGTTCCCGCCCATCCCGCGTAACCTATTGGATGCATGTACCAGCCGTTATTTGGCGGCGCAAGCGGCGGGATCAGATTTAGGCTCGCGAAGCCATTAATCAAAAGCACCCAGCTTACCGGCACCAAACTGACCTCGCTTGGCGGAATCTCGCCTGGAATCAGAAGCGTCATGCCGACTGCGCTGAAGATTAAGGCGATTATGAAGCCAGCTATCGGCCCATTCGCGCCAACATCAAATAGCGCGTCTCTGTTCGGCGGAAGCGACTTCTGCATTATCACAGCGCCC
Organism: Candidatus Bathyarchaeota archaeon; assembly: GCA_026014545.1. Taxonomy (GTDB): domain Archaea; phylum Thermoproteota; class Bathyarchaeia; order Bathyarchaeales; family Bathycorpusculaceae; genus JAOAIV01. Next base: position 142,281 of record JAOZIH010000001.1, on the reverse strand, counting down.
CATGTACCCAGCGGCGGCAACCCAGGAATAAAGTAAGGCGCAGTCGCATCCATCCGCTTCTTGTTAGCTGTCAACTTATGACCCATCTCGTGTACGCCCAGCACCGTCAGTATAGAAGCCGAAAAGATTATTCCGCTTATCACCGGCGGGATTCCCGCTGTGGCTGGAAGCATAAAATAGCCCGTTATGAAAGTAGTGCATATTGTGGCTAAAAGCATTATCAGATTTATGCGCGGGTTATTGGGTTTCACAGGCGGCTTCGGAACCACCTTCAGCACTACGCGTTCGTCCACTTTTCTGAGAAAGGCGATTAACTCCATTCCCTCAAGCGCCTTAAGCAATCGCAGAAAGGCTTGCTTGGTTTCCTGCGGCCACGTTAAGTAGTAGGTGGGTATGCCATTCTCCATTAGGGCTTCTTGAATTTTAAACTCTGCAGTAACCAGCTGCGTTATTTTCTCGAAATCCGCCTGCTGAAAACTACGCGTGCCCACGAAGCCCTCTGAAACGTCGCTCATACCAGCATGCTTTCCTACTTTTGTTCGTGTTAGAAATTATCACGAGGTAAAAAAGGATATTGGCATACTATAGTGCATGCCGCTGCTTCTAGTCTGTACATGTACTCGCTAGCCTCAATTTGGAGAATACAAGTGCGAATAGTTTATCTGCCTTAACTCCATTCGAGAAAATGAACGCTCATGCAGATTCAAGCCTTCAACGTTGGCATGCTCTCAACCAACTGCTACGTCGTCAACTGTGAAGCGACGAAAGAAGCTATTATAATCGATCCTGGATTAGAGTCTGCCGCCGAAGCTGAGCAAATATTCCATTACGTGGAACAGGGCTTGTTAAAAGTGAAGTTTATAGTCAACACGCATGGGCATCCAGACCACATCAGCGGCGACAGCCTTCTAAAGAAGAAATACGGCGCACCCATTTGCATTCATCCATATGACGCGCATTGTCTTCATGGCTTGGATGCCGCGGCGCAGCCTGCCAATGTTATGCTTGAAGATGGCATGTTGCTGGGATTCGGTAGGGTAACGCTAAAAGTGTTGCATACGCCTGGGCATACTCCTGGAAGTGTATCTCTTCTTGGCGAGCGCTTGGTCTTTACTGGCGACACCTTATTCGCGGGATCAATCGGTAGAACAGACTTTCCAGGCGGCTCTGACTTGGATATGCGCTGTTCCCTTAGAAAACTACTGTCGCTTCCTGAGCATTATGTGGTTTACCCTGGGCATGGCACCGCTTCAACGATAGGTGACGAAAAACGCTTTAATCCCTTCTTACAGTGGTTGTAACTCACGCTGTTGCATACGCGACGAAAATGCATCTGCATGTATTCACTTGTGCATGGCGAATCCGTACCACATGAAAACTTTTGCGATTATGGGAATTATAACTCCCATGGCGGTGCGTGTTGCCACAGTAATCAAAAATCCGTCCACCCCTGTTATCAAATTCGACGGCGAAAGCTGCATTATCGCAAAGAGGAAAATTCCACCTATTGTTGTGGCTACTACTCCTGAGATGAGCATTCTCCGAAAGTCTTCTGAACGCTTGTTTAACGCGCCTGCCATGTATCCTATAAGCATGGCGCTTGCCAAGTTTCCAACGAGTGCAATATCTGTGTGGCCTTGAGTTGCATATAACTGATCTGCATAGTAAAGGGAATAGAGGCTTCCTAGCAGAAAACCAGTGGCGCCGCCTGCCCATTTATTCCAAATAAGCCCCAGCAGCATAGGGATACCTACAACGAGTATTGCTTCTAGCAGAGAATACTTGAGGCCTAACAAAGCTGGCGATGAAGCCATTGCCATGCTAACGATTAGCAGAGCTATAAATGTTGGAATTAGAATGTCATAGGCTAACATGCTAAGCTTTCCCGTATTAAGATGCACCAGCGTTATCCACAATGCCTTGCCGTTATAACAGTCTTATGGCTATTATGCGTTTTGTTTGACTCAACTGGATAAATACTCGGTTCGGCTTCGTCTCTTTTGTAGATGCTATAATGTTTCGCTTAATTAGAGTTAAGTAGCACCTTATAATGACTATGGAAATAGTTCGATTTCTTTTGTTGCTCCGCATTTAGCACACTTAAGCTTAAGGTGACTGCCGTGATGTGTTCTTTCCGTGGGTTCCCATTTGTGATCGCATTCTTCACCTGTTGGCTTGTCTGAGTTTTTAATGTTCATTGTATTCGCATATTAACAAAACATATTCACAAATTTAAATTTATTGTTGAATATCATTGGAGCCCGATATCTCACCACATGCAAAACAAACCTCGACGTAACTTTATGCACATTTTAAAAAAGCAAAAGTGCCGTACTACCTTATAGGCATGGTTATCACAACTCCGATAACCCCTTGCCTTCTATTGCTTTTTCTTTCTTGGAAAGTATTTTCTGGTTCGCAAACCAAGCTTCACAAGCGACAGCATAAGCGGCACTTCCATCAGCGGACCAATGACTGTGGCTAAGGCTGCACCAGAGTTTATCCCGTAAAGTGTTGTGGCCACTGCTATGGCGACTTCGAAGTGGCTGCTGCTGCCTATGAGCATGGTGTCAACGGCTGACTCGTACTTCCAGCCTAGGAAATAGCCTAGCGGATAGGTCCATGCGACCATTGTAGCGTAATGAAGCAAGTTCGGCGCGGCAAGATAAGCCACTAACAGCGGATTGGTAAGGATGATTTCGCCTTGGAATGAGAATAGAACGATTAGCGTGGTTAGCATTGCAACTATGGATATTTTCCCCAGCGTTGGAATGTATGTGTTGTTAAACCACTCTTCACCTTTTTTGCTCATTATGACTTTTCTTGATATTGCGCCAGCGGCAACTGGTAGCGCTATGAAAATCAGAACGCTTGTTGCGATAAGATCCCATGGAACGGGGATGCTGCTTACGCCGAGGTAGAAGGCTGCAAGCGGCGCGTAAAGCGCAAGCATAAGGAGAGCGTTGATGGCTGTGTTAATTAAGCCCTGTGCCATGTCGCCCTTAGCTAGGAACATCCACCACATAACCATGGCTGTACAAGGCGACAAGCCGAGAAGGATGACGCCGGCAATATACTCTGGATTTCCAGCAAGAAGCACGTTGGCATAGACAGTCATTATGATGGGCGCCACCACCCAATTGGCTATTATTGTGACTAGTAAAGGCTGCGGATGTTGTGCTGCTTTTTTTATGTCGCTGAAGCGTATACCGACGACTGTGGGGTACATCATAAAGAACAGAAGGATTCCAATGGGAATGGATAGCTTGTTAAACTTGAGCGAATCCATAAATTGGCCGAACTGTGGTAGAAAGCGTCCAAGCAGTAAGCCGATAACTATGCAGATAGCTATCCAAAGTGTTAAGTATTTCTCGAAAATGCCGAGAGATGCTTCGTGCTTTACAGCTTGCTCTTCTGTCAAAGTGTCATCCTCTTGCTGTTGGCTGTTACTTTACTATTAACACATTTACGGGTGATTCGCAAGAAATTCGGTTGCAAACGCTTCCTAAAACTAAGGCATGAACCGCGCCGACACCTCTGCTTCTGATTACAATTAAATCGTATTTGCCTTTCACAGCCATATCTATAATAGCCTTTGCGGGATCAGTTCCCGTAACCGACACAAGTTCATACTTCACTTTCTCACTTTCTAAAAATGCTTTAGCATCTTCGAGAATTTTGTGGCTAAACTCATGAGCAGAAGGTGTAGGTGCTGGGTGAAAAACGTTGACGACCGTGAGTGTTGATTCAAATTTTTTTTTGCAAGCTTGATGGCTTCTTTTAACGCTTTTTTTGCGTATTCTGATCCGTCTATGCCTACTAGTATTTTTTCCAAGATTGTTACACCTTAAGCTAAAGAGCAGATATATTGAAATATTTAAATTTATTGCTACATTATCTTGAGTGCCACATCAAGTATAGCCGCAAATTGTTTCGAGCCCGCTAGGCTATAGAAGACCCATTTTCCTTCTTTTCTTTTCTTTACAAGACCCACGTTTTCCAAAATTCCCAGGTGATGAGACGCTGTGGGCTGCGTCAACTCCAGCGCCACCATAACCTCGCAAACACACATCTCCCGTGCTTGCAGCAACCCAAGGATTCGCAATCTTGTTGGGTCAGCAAGAGCCTTAAAGAATTTACTTTTAACCTCTGCCTCTTCTATGCTCATTTCTTTATTCGCCAACGCTTTCAACTCAGCCGCATACTCGGATGCCTTCTCAAAAGAGCAGCTTCCCGTTTCCGTCAATCGACTTAATCTCTTGTTAATTTTTGAAACGTTCATAAGCATCAATTATTAACAACATATTTAAATACATTGTTTATATTTTTGAATCACCAACAAAAGGGAGCAAAGCCAGATGGACGTTTACGTAGGAATAAAAGAAAAGGCAAAACCTGAAATTTTTAAGTCAGAAACCTCGCCTACGAAAGAAAGCCACCCACAGTACGACTTCGTTTATGGCCCGTTTAAAACAATTGAAGATGCGCAGAAATACGTGGAAGCGATGAGCGGTTTAGCTTGTGGTGACGGCTAATTCGCATCATAGTATAGCTTGCACTCAGCCAAATGAACCTTTTAGTGGGTCTGCCTTCAGTCTAAGTGCGTCCATTGTATCTTCATAATGCAAGCAGGCACCGTTTTCTTTTTCGGGGTTTTTTATGGTGCACCGTCCATTTTCCCAATGTATACATGTTTTGCCTTCACATGCGGGATAATCCACGACTGCACAACCTTTTACTGCTTGCCTTCTCATTTAGGCGATTTGTTCAATTATCTTCTTTGTGAACTCATTGACGAGCTCGGGTGTTAATCCATCGATAACTCGAAATATCTGTGGGTCGGTTATTGAGTATAACCTTCTGTTGCCTTCTTTTCGATCAATGACTATGCCTGTCTCTTTGAGGATTTTCAAGTGCCGGGAAACTACGGGCTGTATCTGCTTGACATGGGGGATGATTTCGCACACGCATTTCTCGCCGTCGCGTAAAAACTCCAGTATGCTCAAGCGTACAGGATCTGACAGTGCCTTGAAAATTTTGGCCTTAAATTTGTTTGTATTGCTTATTTGTGAAGGCATCAGCCGAAAATAGGTGAAATGAATATTTAAATATTGTTATATGCTGCGACCTTTCTATGCCTCTTCTTCCATATTTTCCTATAGAAAATAATAGCAAAATTTAAATATTGTTATCGTCTCTGGTTTTGAAAACTAATGGAGGCGACTAAAAAATGTTGGAAGAAACCTACGAAGGGATTCCACGCGGAAAGATACCTTGGTATCCAATAATTGATTATGAGAAATGCATTACTTGCGGCAAGTGCGTAGAGTTTTGTCACAATCGCGCCTTTGACTTTGAAGAAAAAGACGGGAAAAGGCGAACCATAGTAAAAAACCCGTACAACTGTGTAGTGTTCTGCCGTGGCTGCGAGGAAATATGCCCTGTTGGCGCTATTAGTCATCCCTCAGAAGAAGAGACTCGAAAGATAATTCAGGCGTTGAAGAAGACTAAAAAGTAGTGAAGTATTAGCGTTTTTCTTTTTTTTACTGTATCCGCGTGTTTCTAAGTCTTCTGACTAAAGTAGGTTTAGTTTTGTTTTGGCTTCTTATAGTTGTTGTGGCAGGTTTGTTAGTTTAGTAATGTTTAATGAGTTGTTAGGTGCGGTCTTTATTGTGGATCTGTATTTGTGTTTAACATGTTTACAATATTGTCTGTTAAGACACAATATTTAATAGAACGTGCTTTCCATCCTACATAAGGAGACACAAAATGCCCACTTTACACTTCAAATCACCACTCACCAGCTTGAAAAAAATCAAAATAAACATAAGCTTAAAGAAAAAAGAGAAACAACTTCCAATTCCACCACCTCCACCAAAACCCATACCCAGAGGGCTCAAAGTAGTTGACAAATACCCCTTATACGAGCCCTTTGCACATGTTGTAATAGTTCAAAACCCAAAAACAGGCGAGTACAAATACATCCTCGACGAGTTGCAACTCGACCAGCTTGAGAAAGGCGTTTACGACCGCATCCTAGAAATCCTACTCGCCGAAATAGAATCACCAAAAGAGGAAATACTCGACCCAAGAAAATTCTTCGCCGAAGAAGCCAAAAAAATAGTCGACAAATACCGCATCAGCCTCGGCTGGCTTCCTGACGTCTCATGGTACAAGATTCTCTACCACGCAGAAAGAGACCTCGTCGGCTTCGGAAAAATCGACCCCCTGATGAGAGACCCAAACATCGAAGATATTTCATGCGATGGAGTAAACAAGCCCGTTTACGTATGGCACCGCAACTACGAAAGCATCGAAACAAACCTCCAATTCCCAGACGACGAAACACTCGACAACCTCGTCGTCAAGCTTGTGCACATGGCCGGCAAACACGTAAGCTCAGCCTTCCCAATAGTAGACGCCTCGCTACCAGGCAAACACCGCCTTGCAGTCGCTTACAGGCGCGAAATCACACCCTTCGGCACCGCGTTCACGATCAGAAAATTCAGGGAAGACCCCTACTCAATCATAGACCTAATAAACATCGGCACGTTCTCCGAGGAAATGGCTGCTTACTTCTGGATATGCCTCGAAAGCAGAGCCTCAATAATGGTTTTAGGCGGAACCGCCGCAGGCAAAACAACCGCCTTAAACGCGCTGGCATGCCTAATAAAGCCAGGCAGCAAAATAATCACAATCGAAGAAACCGCCGAACTTAACCTGCCCCATGAAAACTGGGTTTCACTTATCGCGCGCCAAAGTTACGGCTTAGGCGGAAGCGGCGTTGGCGAAGTCACCTTATTTGACCTTGTGAAGACTTCAATGCGGCACCGCCCCGACATCATGATCGTAGGCGAGGTAAGAGGCCAAGAAGCATACGTGCTCTTCCAGGCTTTAGCCACAGGCCACGGTGGCATGTGCACAATGCACGCGGAAAACCTGGACTCAGCCGTTAAGCGTCTAACACAGAAGCCTATGGACATTTCTCCTGCGTACATCCCGCTGATGAACATTGTGCTCTCTGTGCGTCGCGTTCACCTCATCAAAAACAACGAAAGAAAGGCTTTCAGACGAGTTATTACAGTAAACGAAATTGAAGATTACGAAAAATACCGTGCTCCATGCAAGTGGAACCCAGCGAAAGACTTGCATGTAATCGATTTCGATGAAAGCACATTGCTATCGTCCATTGCAGAGCGCCAAGGAATATCCAAGGAAACGCTTCTTGAAGAACTTGAAAGGCGTAAAAACGTCTTGCATTGGATGCGAGAGCGGAACATACGTAGCTACAAGGACGTAGCCGCCATAATTGCAGAATATTATGCGCGACCAAAGCAAATTTATGATAAAATACTTGCAGGGGAGGAGGTAAAAGCAGTTGCCGCTTCTCGAAACTCTTGAGGGTTGGTCATTTCGCCTCTTCGGCGGCATAGCACCCTTCTTCTTGAAGCGCGTCTATAACTGCAAGCACAGCTTAGAAAAGGCTATGATCAAAATCTACCCTGAAACCTACATATCCCTAATGTTATTTGTTGCGATGTTAACGATTCCGGTAACCGTAATCGCCGCAATTCTCCTCCTAATATTCGGTTTTCTACCCTTACTGTTCCTTGTGCCGCTTCCCTTCTATGTCATGGCCGGTTTCCTAGCAGCGCCTCTGTCAAAAGCCAGTGACCGAGCTTCTGGTTTAGAGCGCGAGATGCCCTTCGCGGCAGCCTACATCAGCGTTATGGCTTCGGGCGGCATTGCGCCCTACACCAGCTTTAAACGTCTCTCAGAAGTTGAATTGCTGCCTGCCATGCGCAGAGAAGCAAGAGAAGTAATAAAAGACGTGGAAATATTCGGCATTGACCCGCTGACTGCGTTGGAGCAGGCTTCGAAAAAGAACCCGCTGGATGTATTCAGAGATTTTCTTTCAGGCTACGCCTCAACGGTTATTATCGGCGGAGACATCGGGCACTTCCTCGAGCGCAAAGCAGAAGAAATCTTCAAAACCCGCGCTTTGCGTGTGAAGGCTGCGGCTGAGCGTCTCGGCATGCTTCTGGAAACCTTTATTATCGTGATGGTTATGATGTCGCTGTGCTTCTACATCCTATTCAGCGTAGACGCAATCTACAGCACTGGCGTATCCTTAACCTCGGGCATAATATTGTACACTTATCTCTTCACGCCTCTGCTGTCGCTCATGTTCATCTATTTGGCGCATAGCATGCAGCCGAAGACCCCTGTCATTGACATGCGCCCCTATAAGGTGTATGGCATTTGCGGCGCAGTCGGCATCGTCCTGTTCCTGCTGTTAACAAACTTCATGGGTTTAGTGCCTCTTCCCCTATTCAGCTCTCTCACAGAGATAATTGATTTGCCTGTGGCCATAGCCGTAGCCTTAGCTGTTGCAACATTTCCCCCCGCGATTGTGCACATAAAACTAGCGAAAGAAAAAGCAGGTATGGAGCAGGGTATCACTAGCTTCCTGCGGGACTTAACTGAAGTGCGGAAGACAGGCTTGTCGCCCGAGAAGTGCATTGAAAGCTTGTCTAAACGTGACTACGGCATCTTCACTAAAGAGCTACGCAAAATTAGCTCTGAGATTTCTTGGGGTATACCCGTTAAAAAGGTGATTATGCAATTTGTCACGCGCACCAAGAGCTGGATGGCGCAGCTGGTCATGTTCCTTCTCGTTGAAACCATCGACGTGGGCGGCGGCACCATAGCCATGATTGAGTCGCTTGCACGGTTTAACAGTTTAACACAGGAGGTTGAGAAGGAGAAGAAAATGGCTGTTCGCCCCTACATCATGATGCCCTACATCGCCTCGCTCCTGCTTGTCGCCACAACAATTATGATGCTAAGCTTCACCACGGGCACGCTAGGCGTGGCTGGAACAGTATCGCCGACAAGCGCGCCGAAAGACTTCAGCGGCATGAAAACCATCTTCCTAACCTCAGTCATCTTCCACAGCTACCTAATCGGCTTGGTTGCTGGAAAAATCAGCGAGGAGTCAGTTGCCGCCGGCTTCAAGCACGCTTCAATACTGGTTGTAATTGCCTTGTTGGCGGCGAAGATTCTGCCTTCGCTTGTAAGCTTCGGCTAAGGAGTGAAAAAGACATGCGGTATGGTAAGCGTGAAAGTTTGCGGAGAGATAAGAATGCGGTTGCGCCAGCCGTTTCCACGGTTATCTTAACCGCGGCTGTTGTAGTGATGATTCTTGTGGCGGCTACCTACGCAAGCACTTTTCTGGATAAGCGCTTGGCAGAAAACGAGTACAGCGCCAACAAGCAATTCATGCTTACCACCGGGCTGCAGCTGGACGACATAGCATGGACCATCGGGCGCACGCAAACAATTCGGTACTCAAGCCGCTACGGCACCATGGCCGTCAAGCCAGCAGTAATACGGTATACGGTTACAGTAGATGGCACTCCACTTTTCAGTGAGGATATAGGCGTCACAGGAATTCTCATGTTTAACATGCCCGTGCCCTCGTACTCGGTTGGCAACGGCTACTTTGAGCGCGTAGTTCCAGCGCATAGCGATTCTATTCTGCAGAATGGAACTTCAGCTTCGGCGTGTCACGTGCTTTGCGTCGAGAAGCTTCCAATGAGCGACGGCAGCTATACGCGTATTGTCCTAGTTCCCACGATAAGACTCATGAACACTACAATTTCAAGGGAGGGCGGCTTAACGACTACTTATTACAAGTTTTATTTGCCCAGGCTTGTGCCCTCGAGTGAGCAGCGTTATCTTTCTCAGTCTGTGACTCTGGTTGGAGAAAACGTTACCAAATATTCAGTTCTCGGGGATAACCAAGTTACGATTGATGTTGAATTTTTGGAGTCTGATTTTAACAATGATTTCTTCCAATTTGAAGGTACCAGCGAAACTATGGAATTGCCAGATAATTCTGTTGTTGAGTTTTATGTTGGCACTGTTAGCGTTAAGATAGGAGATGTGTAGCGGATGAAGGGAGGAGATGCGGTTTGGCGCAGATAACTATTGAGTATATGATTATGGTTCCGTTGTTGATTATGCTGATTTTTCTGTTGCCTATGACGGTTGGCTGGATTATGACGATGTGGACGGAGGCGCGGCAGACGCTTGCGCTGCGGGAAGTGGCTGGACACATTGGCAGCTCTGTGCACCAGTTGTATTCTGCTTTAAGCCACGAGTCGATAACGAATGGCACTGTCAGCAATGAGATGGCCGTGCCGACTTTCATAGAGGGTTACGTGTACGTGGCAAATGCGACTCTGCGGGAGACCTCAGCGGCTTCATCTGAATCAAGCAAGATTCTGGATATCACCGTCAAGTTCGTGGACAGCGATGTGGAGGCGACTGCCTCGGTTACTTTGGGCTCAGATGTGAAGTGGGAGTCATCGGAGTTTGTGAGCAACTCGCCCACTGCAAAGCTTGTTGCCACAAAATTGGCTGAGAATAATACGATTTTGATGCGTTTTATGGGGTGAGCGGCGCGGATGGTTAGCTCAACTATTGACCATATGGTCGCGGTTATGGCTTTTCTGGCGGCGACGCTGCTGTTTATCGGCTTGTTCAACCAGACGATCCAGACAGGTGTGATTTATCAGCGGCACAAGGCGCTTGCAACCAAAGCCAGCGACCTACTGGACACCATACTGCTGAACCCGGGGATTCCAGCTAACTGGAGCATAAGCGATGAAGAGCCTACAGGATTTGGACTGCAAGATCCAGAGTTCACGCAGTATCGGCTAAGTCCGTTCGCGCTAATGCGCTTAAACTACTCCGCAGGTGAGCCGGTTTATTATGAGAAGACAAAAATGACTTACAGCAACATTACCATGGGCTTCGGCTCTTATTTATTAATGCCTTACTCGGAGGTTCTTAACTACTCCACGACGTTACGATTGCTGGGGATAAGTGGCACATATGGTTTTCAACTCACGATAACTCCGCTGATAAACGTTTCAATAACGGAGACTCAAGCTAAAAATCCGTTAAGATTGTCTGTTACTGTTTTTGGAACCGGCTTTCCGCTTGCGAATGCCCAAGTTAGCTACTATCTATTTTTAGTTTCTCTTTCTGGAGGAGGGGCATATCCCACTTATCAAGTTTTGAATGGGACACGCTATACTAACGAGCAAGGTTTCGTTTCAATAGAGTTTCCGGAAGTAACAGATGAAAAGCTTTGCTACGCTTTTATTGCTTATGTGCAAGCCAGCGGGTTGAGAGGAGTGGGCTATCATCAGCGTGGTTCTTCTAGCAACAACTATATCATTCCATTTATTGGAGATCTTTCTGGAAAAATGGTTCTGCTAGCGCATAGCTGGGATGTTCACCAATTTGAGCCTCCAGTCGCTGAAGTGACGTATAATGCCACTTTGGTTGTTCTTACAGAGGATTTTACTTTGCGTGAAATTCAGTTGGAAAATGCTTTTGGGAAGGTGAATTACGGCGAGGGTTATCTTTACGGCGAAATTGCGATTCCGAACTATAACCCTGGTGTTCTAATAGTCACATATAGAAAGAGTGCCCAAGAAGGTGGTGTTGTTATGATGCCCTGGGGGCTTAGCTCTTTAGGTTTCAATATCATTTTTGGTGATGATCCATCTAAGCAGGAGTGGGTGTCAACCGACACACGTCAAGTTCTGGTTAATGGTGTCGCATATCAGGCTAAGTTGGCGTTGTGGAGTTTAGAGGGCTATCAGGTGGTGAGCTAAGGATGATGCGCACGATTGAGGTATTGATTGCTATAATTATCATCACTGGAGCCTTTATCATCTCTTCTTTCTATGCTGTTCTGCCTTGGCCACGTCAAGTTTCACCTCTGAATATTAAACGGCTTGCGTTAACAACGTTGCAAACTTTAGATTCAGATTATTCCTTGAGCTTAGCAGCCTTCGATGTTGATAACGCCTCGCTTTGGGGAGACCTACAAGTTGCGCTTTCAGCGTCGCTACCGCCTAACATTGTGTATAATTTAACTGTTTATGAGGTGGGCACCGGCGAGGATGGCTCTGAGCTTTACGTGCCAAAGAAGTCTATTTCAAACGCGGAAAGCCTAGGCTTAACAACAGATTCTTCCTCATACATGGTTGCCTCCTCAAACGTAACCTTCAACGTCATCCCAGAAAAAATAGGCGAACGCGAAGGCGGAGGCACACTGTATATTCTAAACTGTAGCGACGCGCCAGGATGGTGGATCACGGGCTATACGGCGCATAGTCTAGCAGAGGACTTGTACAAGCTTTTGTCGCCGTATTTCGTGAACACGGTAATGGTACAGAACACAGAGCAACTAGCGCGGATATTGAATAACCAGACATTGCAGGGAGAAACTGTTAGGAACGCGGTGATAATAAACACATGCGGAGAAGCAGTGCCCATACCTTCTGCTTACTGCCAAGCACCTTACAATGCCAACTCATATGCGCGTTATTTCTATTTCTTAGGTGAAAAGGTTAGAGAATACAATTGGACTTGGTGTAGCATAGTTGGTTATCCATTTTACTATGTAAGCAATACTGTGGATTTGGCTGGATCACAAAATGGTTGGGGCATTTATGGAATGGTACAAACTGGTGGTAACGGTTCAATAGCGTTTCTTAGAGGATTAGATAACCAAACTTATGATACCCGTGGTAGCCCGGTAACTGACCGCGAGGATAGAGCTAACGTTACTCTTACCCAAACCGCGATTGACGCATGTAACTATTATGGAATTTACCCTTCAGTATATCAAACATCCACGAGAGCGCTTACTGATTCAATACGGGCAACATACAACTTGACTGTGGGCATACATATTCTAAACCCCACATCCGACGGATATAATCCTGGAACATTATATAATCACGTGTTCCATGGTAGCTCAACAATTACGGGGTCTTTTTTGGCTTTAGGTTTAACACGCACTCCAGACATTCGGCTTACGGCTATTGGTCTTCTTTCATATTATAAGCCTCGTCTTTATCGTTCGGAGTACACGGCTTATGGGACGTCGCGTCTGGTTATTCTGCAACTGGGCTTGGTGGGAGGCGTCTAAGCATGCACCGTTTAAGATTGAGTAGAAGAGGTCAGTTCACTATTATTGCCGCGATGCTTATTGCTGTTGTTCTGATAGCAGCTGTTATGACTACCTATTCTGCTATACGGTACACTGAGTTTGAGGAGCAGCCACGCATCCTAAGTGCGGTAGACGAAATTAATTTGGCGCTTAAGCATGTTTTAGGTTTCACTGTGGGTTATTATGGTTCAGTCTTGCAGGTTACGGGAAATACGACATACGCCAAGGAACTTGCTTTAAATTATCTACGTAGCGGATTAGAAAACATCGGCGACATCAGGCCAGAGTGGAGCCCCTCGTTCAGCATTACCGATTTTGATTTGCGTACCTACTGGTTTACTAATGCCAGTTATAGTTCAGGCTATTTCTCCGTCAATTATGATTTGAATGGTCTAGGCATTTATGACATGACTTATTCAACCTCTTGCGGATTAGATGTAGAAGTTTTGCCATCTTCAGGTAACCAAGCACATATACGCATAACCAAAGATGACGGCGAGCCAGTAATAAATTTGGGAAAGCAAAGTTTGAAATTTTACCGTTATCGCTATTCTAATTTGACTTGGGAGCACGTGAGCCCCAGCGAGGAACCAATAATTTATGCGGATGGCACATATGAAATCACTGTTCCGCCCGAAATAGATCCCGCGTCATACGTTATTCGCGTTGAGGATTCACGAGGAATAATTGTTGTTGCCGCCTCGTTCAGCCAGTACATTATCAACTTAGACTGGAACTCTCCCAATGCGACTCAAACTCCCTACTATGTTGAGGGCATCACCGAAGTTATGGGAGACAGCCTCAACTTTACTGCACAACAGAATACAGATGACATATTTGACATGCTAACTGAAGCGGCTTCAGGAACTGCACCACAAAACTACTATCCCGATTATTGGAAAGGACTAGGATCAACAACTTATGAGTCGGGCACAATTGCAGACTTGCAAAGTGACAATGGACAATATATGCAACTCCATTCTACGATTGGATACTCCTACATCGGCAGTTCAACACAAAATATTGAAAATAATATTGTGGGTTCCCAATTCAACGTACTCGGCCATGGCGAAGTTCAAAGCATAACCGCTTACATAGACTTATCCTCCGGGGCTTCAAATCGCAAGGTTAAAGGTGCCATCTATACAAGTTCACATAGTTTTGTTGCAGATACGCAAGAACAAACAGTTAATTCAGATGGTTGGGTCACTTTCAACTTTCCAGATCCTAAGCCAACATTGACTGCAGGCGCAAGCTACATCCTAGTAGTATGGGCCGACTCTAAAAGTGGAAGCGTTTCTGTGCCATATGATATTGGCTCATCAAATCAAGGTCATCGTGTTGATCGAACTTATGGCTCTTGGCCGAGTTCGCCTTCCTTCACACATGAAAATCGTAAGTACAGCATTTACTGCACGTACTCTCCTGTAGGCCAATATGCCTGTGAAGTTGAATTCACCGGAATCGCAGACACGCAGAATTGGACACAGTTAACATGGACAGTGGATGCACGATCCACAACTTCAGACGTCAACTTAACACTTCAACTCTACAACTTTGCGACGGGGCAATATTCAACCAGCGGAGACGGATTTATGACGGACACAGTAGGCAACACCACTGACCTGCTTAAAACGCAGACTATAACAGTTAATCCAACAGACTTCCGAAACAGTAGCGGCTACTGGAAGATCAAAATTACCGCCGTGAAATCAACATCAACCCCATTTTACATGAAATTTGACCTCGTAAGATTCAGCCCATATGTTACAAATTATGCAATTGAGCTTGAGGAGCAATGGGCAAACGTTAACGCAACCACTCCTCGCTATGACCTTTGCATCAAAACAGGAACGCTGGGCTCAGAGCCATTGAAGGTTGAGGTTCGCAGCGGCTCCTCTTGGGTACCGATTATTAACGCGTTGCAGCCAAATATGTGGAATAACGTTTCAGTGACCCAACACATAAGCTCGCCAACATTTACTATCCGCTTCAAAGGCGGCAACGACAATACAGACCCAATACAGGACAACTGGTACATAGAGGCTGTACTGCTTAAGCCTAAACCAGACCCAAGCTTTCTCCTAGCAACCCTTGAGGAGTCAACTATAGTTGTGGAGTTGCTGCAGAATGGCACCATGCGCTGGCTTGGACAAGCGCTGAGAAACACGACGCAAACGCTGCCTATTCCGCCTATCCCAGTAAAGGCTATCCACGTGAACCAGACCAGAAACGGCGTGGAAGAAGAGGTACCCTTCCAAGTTGAGGACTGGGCCTCGGAATACAGAGTCCCACAAGGCCTAACGAATAATGCCACGGTGTTCAGCAATCGACAAATGATCGTCTTCCTAGTAGACGTTCACGTAACAAAGATTACGCTATGGTGGGATGGACGCGACGAAGCAAACCAAACATCATTGGCATACAATAACACGTACTTCACGGGAGATGACCCAAATAATAACAGATTAGAAAATGGCAAAATCCGTCTTAAAATTGGAAGCTTTAGCGTAAACTCAATTGTTATTGGCACAAGCACTAATAGTACAGCAAACTTCATGCGCATAAATGGCGAAAACAGCGTTTACGGTGCTGGAGCCGCCTACGTGATACATCATGGCGTGGTTAGAGATATTATACAACAAGAGGCTGAATGGAGCGATGGCGCTGACAATTGTCCAAATCTTTACGCTAACATAGTGATTACGCTTCCCGCTAATGTGACATATTATACCTACAACTTGCGATTAATGTTCATAGATTCAGCTCAATCACGGGTAATAACCGAATTACGTCCAATTAGCTTCACTGTATCGCCTAGTTCACCCACTGCAATGACTGAAAACGGAACATTAAGCGGCTTCCCAATAGTAACAAACGGCAATGGAACATTCTACAACTACACAAGCGGCGGCTGGACACCACATCACTGGAGCCAACTAATTGCTGGTTCAAGAGGTGCAGGAATAATGTTCACTGACAGCGCAAATCAAATGCTTTATGTCTTCAACTCTATCGCCGGAAGTTCAGTGGGCGCCATTAGAATTACTGAATCCAACAAAAATATCGAG
Source organism: Candidatus Bathyarchaeota archaeon (assembly GCA_026014545.1). Lineage (GTDB taxonomy): Archaea > Thermoproteota > Bathyarchaeia > Bathyarchaeales > Bathycorpusculaceae > JAOAIV01. The sequence goes on along the minus strand of JAOZIH010000001.1, from coordinate 126,171 downwards.
CTGCTCCCCGTTGCAAGTGGCTCAGTTAGCTTCACTTACGCTTTGGATGTTAGTTGGCATGGCGCTGTGGTTACCTTTGATGGCACAACGCCTATCTACCGTAGTAGCGACGAAAGTGGCTTGTGGCTTCTCGTTGAGTATCCGCCAGCCGTCACAGTAACCACGACAGGCTAAGCCGCCATGTCAGCCGCTAAACCACATGGAAGTTAAACTCATTTATGGAGAGGCTATAGCTTTGCCGCGCGCACCATTGCAAAGCCCGCTTTTTCTGTTCGTTTTCCGAATTATCCATAATGCATATTCAAGCTTCATACAAGTTAAATACAATATTCATATTCACCATAAGTAAACAGGAAAGGCTGAGAAAAACATGAACACACACAAAAGATTCAACCATGAAAAAGCTATATCACCCATACTTGCCACGCTACTGCTTATAGTAATCGCCGTGGCAGCCACCGTAATAACCTACGCATGGATAACCACCTACATGGGCAGCACAACCCAGCAAGCAAGCTTCATACCCTACAAAGCAAACGTAAACTTCATCGACGGCTCAACGAAGCAGATAGCCATAGACATCGGCAACTCCGGAACAGCCGCAGGACAAATAGTCAAAGTCTACATAGGCGAATCACCTACAACCACACAAGCCTACGACACCAACCCAGCTACAATAACAATAGAGCCAAACACTGTTGTAAGCTTCACAGTAAACTTCGACTGGCAATCAAAACAAACCTACTACTTCAAAGTGGTGCCCAGCAGCGGCGCAACGCTATCTTTCACCGAACAAGCACCCTAACCTCCTACCAGCCCATCCACCCTCACATTTTCCCAAAAACTGCTAAACTCGCGAAACACCTTTTTATTTAACCCGCCACAACTAGCACAACGGTGCGAAAGCAAATTGCAACCCCTCCAGGCTATAATCGCAGCAAAAATCACGATTTCTCTTGTCATCCTAATTTATGCGTCATGGCGAGACTACAAAACCCGAGAAGTCACCAACCGCGCATGGGCAATCTACGCGCCAGCCGCACTTACGCTAACACTCGCGGAACTATGCCTATACGACACGTCAAAGCTTCTGCCCTACGCCATAAGCTTCGCCGCCACCGCCGCCATCGCCCTGCTACTATTCTACACAGGCGCATTCGGCGGCGCAGACTCCAAAGCATTCATGTGCATAGCCCTCGCACTGCCCTTTTACCCAGAAGCGCTACTCACGCCAATTGTAGCCACGGCGATTTCGCCCCTTGCGCAGAATCTTTTTCCACTCGCGATCTTCAGCAACTCTGTGCTGTTCGCTGCGGCAAGCGGCATCTACATGCTAATCCGCAACTTCGCTTGGCGCTTAAGAACCAAGCAGCGGCTCTTTGAAGGCACCCTCGCAGCGGAAAGCCCATGGAAAAAGTTTGCGGTGCTGATAACAGGCCACAAGTTTCCAATAGCCAAGCTGCAGAAAATATGGCACATCTACCCCATGGAAGACATCAAAGCGGAAGAAGCAGAGCTTAAAAGAAAGCTTGTCATAGTGCCAAACGATGAACGCCGCAACCAGATTGTTGAGCGCCTTGCCAAAGCTGCTGAAACGGGAAAAATAAGCGCTGATGTGTGGGCTACGCCTGGGCTTCCTATGCTTATCTTTGTAACCGCGGGATTAATAGCTGCGCTGCTAATCGGCGACATCATATGGTTGCTTATCAACTTTATCCTAGGCTAAAGCTTATGTCGGCGATCTCGCTGCAAGTTTCTGCTACGCTTAGAGAAAGAAACCGAGGCAACAAAGGTCAAAAGCGAGCCAAAGCCCACAAACGTTAACGCATAGCTTCTATATGGATAGCTGCCCAAAGCCGCGCTGGCAGCAAGCTCTCCACTTGATGCTTGATATGAGTATAGAAAGGCGCTTACGCCGAACAGCACAAGCGCCAGCACCAGCATGCACATTTCAGTTTTAAACTTCATGCTCCCTCTCATCTCTAAACCAGTTTACCACGAAATCTCCAGCAAACCCTACTGGTATAGAGGAAATGTTATTTTAGCTTTACGGAAAAATAACCATACAGGCGCACTATATGACACATAAACAACTCAAGAAGGAACTCCTCAGTTTTCTTGAAAAAGGCAAAGTCAATAGGCCACGCGTAGTTGTGATGCCTGACTTTTTCCAAGACCGCCTAATAGACATAAACCTTGACGTTGCCTGTTTCTCCCAGCTGGTTACTGATGTGGCCGACCGCAAAGGCGGCAGCATCGACGGTATTGCGCAGACAGACCTGCGAGGCGGAAACGCGGTTAACACTGCCTCCGCTTTGGCCGCATTAGGCGCGGAAGTTGCGCTGATAGTCTGCACCAGCCAAGCTGGCTTTCAACAGTTAAAGTTTCATCTTAAACAAGCACGTGTTGACCTTTCTCACGTCAAAATCGCAGGCAAGGCTTCGTTGACGACAGCGCTTGAGTTCTGGTCAAAATATGGAAAAGCAAATGTCATGCTCAGAGATTTAGGTTCCCTCGAGGAATTCGGCCCCGCAGATTTGTCTGAAAGCGATTACGCTTTAATTGAAAGCGCAGATTACGTTTGCATATTCAACTGGGCTGGAACCCGAAAATACGGCACGCAACTGGCTGAAGCAGTTTTCGGCAGAGCAAAAGCGAATGGGAAAGGCAAGACTTACTATGACACGGCAGATCCGATGCCGAATAAAGAAAAGCTTCCAGGGTTAATCCAAAAAGTTCTGCAAACGCCGAAAGTGGATATTTTGAGCTTAAACGAGAATGAAGCCATCTGCTACGCTTCGCTATTCAGCGAAGAAATAATCAGAAATGAGCAAAACTTGAGCTTTGAAGCTTTAGCCATGGAAGCCGCAAGGGTTTTAGCTAAACACTTGACTGCCAGAATCGACCTGCACACTACCGCTTTCGCCGCGTCAATAGCCAAGAAGAAGGAGATTGTGATTCCCGCATTAAAAGTCAGTGCTTTACGGGCGACTGGTGCAGGTGATGCTTGGAACGCGGGTAACATCATAGGCGATGCCGCTGGCGTGTCAGACGAGTGCCGCCTTGCATTGGCAAACGCTGTTGCCGCTTACTATCTGGCTTCACTAGATGGCGCACACCCAACAAGGCAGGCGCTGACTAAATTTATTGAGAATGCATGGCAAGAATAACGTGTTTTTTGTCTTATACGACGTAAACTTCTTGAATGCTTACTATTCCGTTGTCGCCGATTATTCTCTTGAGTTCAGGCAGTAGCGGCTCAAGCTTAGCCTGCTCATCTATTACCTCTATTATTAAGGGCATGTTGACTGCTACACCTTCAAGATGCAGAGTAGATTTGCCACGTTTGCCAAAGCCGTCTACACCCGTCCAGATTGTCGCGCCGGCTACGCCTGCATTAATCAGCAAATCCATAACAAGCACATGTAACCGTTTACCGTCAAGTTCATCGTTTTTCTTGATTCTGATGGTTACATCCCACATTTTCATTTTCATTACAGTACCATCTCCAGTATGGCGTAGCCTAATAATCTACCAGCCACTACAGCTATAAAAGATAATCCAACGTTGGCTGCAATTTCCAGAGCGGCAATCCCTAGTCCTTGTGTGTCCATTAGGTTGACGGTTTCAAGTTCAAACGATGACATGGTTGTGAATGAACCGCAGAAGCCGACAGCCACAAAAAGAGTATATTTCTGGTCTAGATTAAACGTGGTAGACATTACTGAGAAAAGCCCCAAGATGAAGCTACCGAGAACGTTGACGATTAAAACGTTAATGGGCAAGTTTCCAATGGTTACGGGCGATTCTACGATTCTGTAGCGTAAGTATGCGCCGGCTATCGCGCCTATTGCTAACAGAGCAAATTCAACGCCTTTCATTGTTATCCACTTCAGCGCAGTTGCTTATGAAAGGCATTATCAGCATGCTTGGAATGCGGTTTTGGCAATATGCCACGGCTAATGCCATAGCCAAATTGAATTTAGCCGAGATGCAGCGTTTTCCTATTAAAGTTTATTGCAGAAGAAGCCTAATTTTGTAATGTTGCTTTGCAAATCGGCAGCATCTATCGCAACTGCAATCCAGAATGTAGCGCCGTAAGCAAAAAGAAACATTAGGCAAAAATCATCTTTGACTAGTGAGATATCTGCTTAATCTTGAGATGACTCCTGTAGTGCTTTGTTTTTCAAAATCTTTCAGGATTCTCTTGAAGACTTCTGGGACTTCACGGGTGACAATAGCTTCGGATACGCTTAGCCATCTGTATGCTTTGGCTTCTTGAGAGAAGATTATTTGGCCGCCAACAACTTCTGTCTTGTAGGCGATAATAAGGTGGTGGATTGGTTCATCTTTATCGTAAAGAAAATCATCATATATGCCAATCAGCTTGGTGGGCGCGATTTTTAATCCTGTTTCTTCTGCAACTTCGCGTATAACGGTTTGCTCTACAGTTTCGTTAGGTTTGACATAACCGCCAGGGATAACCCATAATTTGTTATAGGGCACATCTCCCTCATTTATGAAAAGGATTACGTTGCCTTCCCCTTCGATTACAGCATAGGCGCTAACAATTACTTTACCTTTAACTGCGTCTCGTTCAGACATCATAATTTTCACTTATCATTTACTGCTTTTACTATTTCCCTGAGTTCTTTTTCTATTCCTAGTTTTCCTGTGAGTTTTTTGACGCTGCGTGTTACTATGCCTGCAATGGCGGCGCGGTCTCTTTCGGAAAATTCATAGCTTTGTCTTTTTATGTATTCAGCAAGCTCTGACTGAAGCCTGCGGAGGTTTTTCTCTTCAACTTCTACTAGTGTATTAATGATTTTCTGGTTTTGAAAGGGTAAAGTTGTGGCGTTATGGATTAACATTACAAAGTGTGGAATGCAAAAGCCCTTTGACTTCTCTAGGATACTCAAAAATTCCTTGTTGCCTGAAGAGATAAGCTCTAGCGTCTTGCTTATATATCTCTCCGAAAATTTGGCAATATGAACACAAACAAGGCAACTGTTTTCAGTGACAAGTAGTTTGTCAAAGTTACTATTCTGCTGTGCTTTCCGTTTATGGAAATCTTCTATGAGCGTTTCTATAATGCTTTTGTTAATCAAGGCTATCCCGTGCCCGTCAGGGCTTGTGGGTTTGCTTGCTGCAGTAAGCATCTTGTAGAAGTGGTAGTTGCAGAAGCCCCTATTTTCAATGATTTTTTGCCTTGCCGCGGAATCCATGACCAACTCAGACAGATAGTCATTCACATATTTGTTTTCAATTTCTTCTTCTAATTTGCAGAAAAAACATTCTTCGCTGCTTCCAATGGCTCTTTTGATGCGTAGGTATGCTACGTCGAAGCTAATATTGAGCCTCTCCCTTCTTCAATAATTTGCAGCACGCTTATGGCATAGTACGTATCTTCAAATGTGGATATTCCAAGGTCTGACCGCGCGAATCCGCCGTTTAAGTTCTGGCATTTCAAAATGAACTCAATGGTCTGTTCGGGATATCTTACTTTTTCGCCTAAAAGAGTAAGCGCTGCCGTGCCGTAGTATACGTGTTCCATGTATGGGTTAACGCTGTCCGGCACAATGGTGAAGCCGCCATAGGGTTTCTCGCATTCTCTAACGTATTGCACCGTTTGTCTAAGCGATTTAACAGGGTAATTTACGTTGGAAAGCGCCGCTAACGCATAGTAGGTTGAGTTAAGACTGGAATAGTCGTGCGCTCCGAAGCCGCCGTCGCTGTTCTGAAAGCTTAGCAGCCACCGTGCTACTTTGTCATGGTCGATTTTGATGTTAACCATTTTGGCGAGTTCAGTAAGCATGGATAAAAACTGAAACTCAGAGGCAATTTCGACATAAACGTTTACTGTTCCAAACTCGTTTTTCGAGGTTTGCGAAAGAAGAAATTCTTTAAGCGTCTTATGCGGTTTCTCGCCGCAGAGCATGAGCGCCTTGGCCACATAGTAATGTGAATAGTGGCTGTCCGGCTCAAAGTCGCGTAGCCACTTAACTGTTCGTTCCACGTTCGGAAAAGAGGCGCCCAAACGGTTTAGAATTGCCAGTCCATAGTAGGTGTCCTGCGCGTTTGAGTCTGTGCCCTGAACGAAAGCGTATCCGCCGTCATCATTCTGCCTATTCACAACATACCTAATTACCTTTTTGACTACTGATGAAGCTCCTTCTGTAATTCCTGAATTGAACCGCCCTATTTCGCGCAATCTAGCATCCACTCGTGTTTTTGATTGCCAGTAGAAGCTATCAGCCCTTGCAATAAACAGGGTACAAGGGCGGTTAAAGGCGAGCTTCATCGCCTAATACTTTTTAGGCAAGGTGTAATCAACTAAATAAGCGTTTCTTTCAAGCTGAAACCATTTTCCACGAAGTCTACAAACATGCGTCATACCATTACACACGTGTTTCCTTGAAGGAGCTAAATTGTTTTAAGCAAAATTAGCTTTTTAACAACAGAGGCACCTTCAAGTTAATGTGAGATGATGCGCTTGGGTAAGCTGTTTGGAAGCTCTGGAGTACGCGGCTTAGCCAACGTTGACTTGACGCCGACACTGGCGTGCAAAGTTGGCTTGGCTGTGGCGACTTACTCGAAGGCGCGGCGGGCGCTTGTGGCACGAGACACGCGAGTTTCCGGCCCGATGCTTGAAGACGCGCTGGTTGCGGGGCTGCTCGCGTGCGGCGTGGATGTTTCTTTGGCCGGGCCACTGCCTACTCCTGCTTTAGCGTATGCAACCAAAGCGCTTCGGGCAGATGTGGGTTTCATGCTTACTGCATCACATAATCCGCCGCAATATAATGGCATAAAAATCTTCACCGGAGACAGCCTATCCTACACTAACGAAAGCCAAAATGCCGTAGAAGCGCTAATCGCCGAAAACAGCTTTAAATTGACTGATTGGCGGGAACTTGGCAGCACTTCATGGGTGGATGCTGTCCCAGTTTACGTTGAAATGGTGCGAGAAGCCGCTGCGCTGCGCAAAAAATGGCATGTTGTTGTTGATCCTGGCTGCGGCGCAACTTTTAGCGTAGGCCCCACCGTCTTGAAGGCTGCGGGCTGCAAGGTGACCGCGTTGAATGCGCAGCCTGACGGGTTCTTCCCAGCTCGCAGCTCTGAGCCCACTGCGGAGTCCCTGCGGGATTTGGCGCATGCTGTTAAAGCGCTTGGCGCTAATGTTGGCGTGGCTTTTGACGGCGACGGCGACCGCGTTGCATTCGTCGACGAGAAGGGCTGCTTTGTGGACTTTGACCGTTCGCTGGCCGCCTATGCAGCTTACGCGCTGAAAACCGCTGGCGGCGGGGTAGTGGTTACTAATGTTGAGGCTTCTATGTGTGTTGAACGAATGGCTGCGAAATACGGCGGCCGAGTTGTCAGAGCCAAGGTAGGCGACGTCTACATTTCAGAAGCCATAAAACGCGAAAACGCTGTATTCGGCGGAGAACCATGCGGAGCTTGGGTGCATCCACGTTTTCATTATTGCCCTGACGGCCCGCTTTCCGCCATGCTTCTTCTGAAAGCGTTAGAGGAAGAAAACAAGCGCCTAAGCGAATTCGTCGCCGAAGTGCCAGAATACGTGACATTAAGGGAGAATATACCCTGCAGAAACGATTTGAAACATAAGGTTGTGGCAAGCATCGAGAAGCCGCTTTTGACTGCTTTTCCAGAGTATACTGCGTTATCCACTGTTGATGGTGTTCGGCTGGCGCTTAAGAGCGGTTGGCTTTTGATAAGGGCTTCTGGAACCGAGCCACTGATTCGGCTGACGGTGGAAGGTGAATCGTTAAAAGCTGCAGAAGCCATAATGAGCAGAGGAGCCGCATTAATTAAGCAGCAAATTGAGGAATGGACGAAATGAAAGCTGTTGTTTTAGCAGCAGGCGAGGGCGTTAGGCTTCAGCCCATAACAGCCACGCGCCCGAAACATTTGATAAAACTTGGCGGAAAAGCAATTCTCGAGCACTGCATTGACGCGTTAAGGTCTCATGGATTAACAGACATAGTTATCGTTACGCATTACATGAGTGATGCCATTCGCAGATATTTTGGTGACGGAGAAAAATTTGGCGTGAAAATCGCATATGTTGAGCAGAAAGCTGTCCTCGGAACAGGCAACGCTGTGAGCACGGTTGAGCCCTACGTGGACGGCGATTTCGCTCTTGTTTATGGCGACCTATTGTTTGCATCAGACATTCTGAAGGCTGTTCTTCACCGTTATGAAACTGAGGATGCAGCTGCCGTTATGGCCGTTGTTCCCGTAGACAAGCCCGAAAGCTACGGCGTCGTGGAGCTTGACGGCAAAAAAGGAGTTAAGCGCATAGTCGAGAAGCCTGCAGCTGGTGAGGCACCGTCAAACTTGGCAAACGCTGGGATATACGTGCTTTCTCAAGAAATCTTCGAGAAGCTACGGCAGATAAAAGCTTCTGTTCGCGGCGAATGGGAACTTACCGACGCGCTTTCGCTGCTGATCAAAGACGGCAAGACCGTGTTAGCCGCTGAAATTTCCCGAAGCGACTGGTTTGACATTGGAAGGCCATGGGACTTGTTAGACGCGAACAGCTGGGTGCTAAAGCGGATGAAGCACAAGGTTTATGGCATCGTGGAGCAGGGCGCCCATTTGATAGGGCCAGTTACTGTTGCGGAAACCGCCCGCATCCGCTCTGGCGCCTACATTGAAGGCCCAGTCTTCATCGATGAGGGCAGCGACATCGGCCCTAACTGCTATATTCGGCCATGCACCAGTATAGGCCGAAACGTGCGGATAGGCAACGCCTGCGAAGTCAAAAACAGCATTATAATGGACTACACGCATGTGGGCCATCTGGCGTATGTTGGCGATAGCATACTATGCGAGCACTGCAATTTAGCCGCAGGCACAATAACCGCAAACCTGAGGCTGGATGATGGGCACGTGAAAATGCTAGTGAAGGGCGATGTTGTTGATACTGGACGGCGGAAGCTCGGCGCAATCTTAGGCGACAGTGTAAAGACAGGCGTAAACGCGCTTCTGATGCCCGGCGTAAAAGTAGGCCAAAACAGCTGGATAGGTGCAAACTTCACGGTTTACCGAGATATACCTGCAAACACCATCGCCATGCTGAAACAGGAAGAAGATATTCGTCAAAAAAGCGAGTGCCCTCTTCTTTAAAGATAGTCTTCAGTTGTCTTTATCCAGTCCTTTAAAAGTAAAAACTTAATGCTTGTGTTTTTTTGAAGTAGAGTAGCAAACCTAAAATCACAATGGTTGCTGATGCGAAGGCAACTGCTACCCACATCATGGGTAGCTCGGTCTCTGTGTTGGACGGCATCGTTGTAGGCGATTGAGAAATCGAAGGGGGCTGCCATGGAGAAGCAGAAGGCGAGGTAGTCTCTGGAGCCGCTGTTATAATGTTATTATAAATGTTGTTTGGATGGTCGCTCCACACGTAAATAGCCTCTTTTGTGCTTGCGATTATCTCGTTGCCAGTTATGGTGTTGTTGGCACATGGTTCATAGGGAACGTAAAGCGCTATGCCATAGTAATTACTTGTTATTCGGTTTTTTATTATCAGCGAGTTGTTTGTGCCCACAAGTAGCACGCCCTGCCCGTTGTTGGCGAGATTGAGGTTCTGCACTGTGATTCTATTGCAGCTTATGAGCGTTACGTATCCTGCGTCTTGTGGCACAGTTTTGTCATGCTGATTAACCCAATAATAGATTGGTTTGCCATCTACCGTGTTTGAAGTATCTATGCTGTTAAAGTAATATGCGGCTTGAACTGAGGTTTCAATGTCAATCCACAAATTAAACCGATTACTTTCCAGACGGTTATTTCTAAATGTATTATTTGTAGAGTCGAATACTTTAATGCCATACGAGTTGTTCGCTATCACATTATTGTAGACAAAGTTGTTTCCAGTGAATAGGCTGAACTGTATGCCAACATCGTTTCCTGTTATGTTGTTTCCTGAAATTGTGTTCCTTCTCGAACTTCCTCAATAGACCCCAAAGGTAGCTTAATACCGCAGGAAAAAGTTGCTTATCTTCATATTTTTTATTGTAACATTAACTCGGTCTTGCAGAAAAATTCCCGTGGAATCCCCATTTCCTTGGAGAGCGTAACCTGCGCCATAGATGATTATGTTGTCGCAGAGAACCACAAGCGTGCTGTAAATGTTACCTGTAAAAGTGTAGATATCCCCATTACGTTGTATCTTGTCCGTTCCATTAACGCTTCCATCACTTTCTATACGGATGCCCTGCGGAATAGGTTCAGGGAAAAAATTCGTATATGCAATATTTACTAACCGTGTTTCAGTTAATAGGACAGTTGCAAGTGCCATCAAGATTAGAGTTATTGCTAAAACTTTTCCGTTCATAAATGCCGACCTTTTTGCTTCTTGAAGTAAACTAGCAAACCAGCAAAAACCGCAGCGAAGGAGATAACCGAAATGGTTATTGCCAGAACATTTGGGAATGGCTCTGCATTTTGGGTTGTTGGACCATTTTCCTTTACTTCATTTGAATCTGGGATAGTGACGTTTGGGAAGGCTAGTGGCTTCATAAATGGGCGGTAGTCCTTGTTATTTGCGTCAATCATGTAGGGTGTGTCGCCTATGCCGTCGCCGTTAAAATCTGTTCCATTGTAATCGCTCCAAAAGTTTCCCTCAGAACCGCGGCTCCATGTGTTTATTGACACGCCTATGGTTAAGTTGCCGTTTTCCACGCAGCCGTTATTAACCTGCAAGTTATTTTTGGCGAAGTCATTGCGGTAGAATTCGTTATTGTTTGAAGCGAAAATGTCAACGCCGACTTGATTGTTTGCAATTACGTTTTCAGCTATTGTGTTATGATTGCAGTCACCTGACATCTGAACAGCGGAGCGACAGTTTGTTATCCAGTTTCCAATTAACCTGTTGTTTCTGCAGGCTGAACCATGAAGCTGGATTCTATATTCGCTGCCTGTGATATTGTTTCCTTCTATGCGACAATTATACGAAGAGGAGACGCGTATGCCAAAAACTCCGTTGTTAGCCATGGCGTTTCGGATTATGTTGTTGTAGTTGGAACTGTGATTGTTCGCAAACTCAAGAAGTATGCCTGCCATGCTATTTTCTGAGATGCAGTTTTCAACTATGCTATTGTATTTGGAATACTCTATGAGCAGGGTGCCTTGAAAGTTTTCTGTTATGTTATTCCCGGCTATGTTATTATTTGACGAAGACCCTAAGAAGATGCCAACTTCTAAATGCTATGTCGTTTTGGGTGACTGCGCATCTTGAAGACTGAAGGAAGTATATGCCAAAGCGCAGCTTTCTTAATGACAGTTTTCTAACGGTCACATTATTTACGTTTTCCAAAATAATTCCTCTTCCCGTGTCGTTTCCATGAAGCGTATAGCCCGCGCCATCCAGCACTACGTCGCTACGCTGGATAACTAAAGTGTAGTTTGTGATGTTGCCGTTGAGAGTGTAGGTATTGCCGTCGCGGTGAATAGGGAGCGTTTCAGGCTCTGCTGTTCCATCAGCTTTAATGTATGCATATGGAAGCTCTGGGGGTGGCGGTATAAAATTTGCACTTGCAAAGTTAACGTGTTGTGCTTCAATTATCGCAGAAAACAGCATAGCCAGACAAAGTATTAGCGGGAATGCGTCTTTTTTCACAATCACCAACTCTTGCTTTTCTTAAGGTAACTCAGCAACTCAAAACTAATCACCGCCAACAATGTAAGAATGAGAAAACGAATAAGCGCATTAGCTTTCATTTTTATCTCTAATATATTCAAATTTGTTTCTACGATTAAAGCGTTTTTATCGAGTTCTTAATTCAGTCGTCTAACAGGTGTTTTCGTTAAAACGCAGGAATATCACTCAACTGTAATCTATTTGAAAATCTGTTTGATGTTAGGCGCGCTGAGCAACCACCATGGCATGAGCCTTATCGTAAGGTTCCAACTGCACAACCTCGCAGACATCGAAGCCGCGTTTCCTAAGGACTTCAGCTTCTTGCCTGTAAATTGTATGCGGATCCTTCGTTACGTCGATACTTTGGGCTTTCACTGCCAGCATAACCCAGCCAGCGGGCTTAAGGAAAACGTCAGCGTTATCCGCTAAAATCTTGGCTTGCTCCGGCTGTGCTACGTCGCAGTATATCGAGTCAACTTTTCCCGGGATGAACATGGCGTACTGCTCTGGAAAACGCGCATCGGCTAGGAACGGTGACATGTTCGGTCTGTAAGCGCAGACGTTATCGACTAAGTCTCGCAGAGACCGCGCCGCGAATTCCACGCAGTAAACGTGGCCTTTTTCGCCGACGATGTCTGAAACGTGGCTCGCGGTGGTTCCCGACGCAGCGCCTAAGTAGAGTACTTTATCACCAGGCGCTATGGGCACTGCTTGCACGCCCTTTAGTATGGCAGCGGCCAACTTGCTTCTGAACGCGTCCCAAACTCGGTATTCCACGCCTTTGAAGCGGATTAGCCGTTCGCCGTAGACTGCTCTGCCCGGCGCCAAGTTCCGCGTGGCCAGCCGCTGCGCGCCGTCTTCAAAGGTGACTTGGTATATCTCCGCGAACCGTGGGTGAGGCTTAACCTTTACGTTCACGTTTATTCTTTCTCCATCTCTTATCTTGCCGCTGCTGCTCCTTATGCATGGGCTTCTGCTTGCCAAGCTCAATTTTCGGCTTCTTCTCTTTCGGTGGCGGAGGCTCTTTATACTTCTCGCGAATCTCCGCGAGTCTTTTCTCTATATCTGCTTTTAAGGCATCACCCACGTATTTTCCGCCGAACGCATCTGCCCTAGCCGCGATAGTGAGTTTTCCAGCTAAAACCCGGGCGATTTTACCGCGTTGCCACCTCTTAGCGTCATGCAGAAGTGTATGCTGAAAGATTAAGCCATGCTTTGGTGGGCGAGCGCCTGTTTTCAGCGAGCGGAACAGCGCTTTTTCTGCGCCTAAAACCTGAATTGTGCTTGCTGGACGCATGGCCAAGTTTTGGAGACTGCCGGCTATGGCAATTAAGCGTGCACCCAGAAGTGCGCCAGCTAATGCACGTGTGTTAGGCGCAACTTCCTCCATTGTTCGGTCAATGTAGCTTTCCAGGTCATCTCGAAGTTTATACATGCTAAGAACCTCCGTGCTTAAAGATTGAATCTCCGCTAAGTCTTGCTCTGCCATGTCTGCGCCCATGGATAAGTCCGCTGCTTTAGCGATTGCTTCGGCTTTCTCCTTGGGTATTCCCTCTTTTTCAAGAGTTTCAATTGAGAAGTTGTCTCGGTAACCTACCTTTGCGACTAGGCGGGCATAAGTTTCGTGTTTCTCGACTAGGCGGTCAAGTTCTGGAAAATGAATGCCATACCACTCGCGGAGTCTCCCCATGAACAAGTTTAAGGTTTTATCTAGATCATCGAGGGCCTGAATAGCCTGCGCAATGATTAGATCTCTTTTTTCAATTGCGCCTTTAACCCGTAGCTTAGCCAGTTCCATGCTGACACTACGGTTCCATTCCGCAAGCGCTTTTGCCTCTTTAGCAAAACCTGTTTCGACAGCCACCTGCTCCATGCGGCTACGCAGGGCTGCTGCTTCGGAAACCTTTAGGGCCTCAGTGTTAATACCTAGTTTTTGTTGCGCAGCTGTTGCTAGCGCAGTGTTTTCAAAAATGAAAGTTTCATATCCACGATTCTGAAGCGCCTTTAACAAAGAGGCAACCTCAGAGATTTTTCCTGATTCGATATTCAAAATGCTTTTGGCGGCTGCCAACGGCTTATTTGAGAATAGCATTTTATCCGCAATTTTACCTTGCTCGTCAAAAGCTACAACGCCAAAGGGAAACTGAATTATAATAGCCTTCATCATTGAAGCCTCATTATTTCACAAGCTACCTAGTGGATTGCTTTATCTTAATTAAATAGTTGTTGTTAGATTCAAGCAGTTTTCAGCTACAGCTTGATATTGAGTAAAGGCTGTGCATTCAAAGTTTATTAGTATCCGTTGAATAATCACGGCTGACCCTTCATGGAATGGTACATATATGCGTTGTTGGCGCCTGCATTCTGGGCCATGAACAACGTTTTCATAAAGTTTCTCCTAACCAACAAGTTCAAGAGCAATTTGCCGCTGATTTTTACTGCCATCTCCATGGACGCAATTTTGGCATTTATGGTCTTCATGGCCGGCGCTGTTGCCTACTCTTTTCCCTATTCTCTTTTTGCCTTCCTAGCTGGCGTGATGCCGCTGATAGCATTCTGGTTTTACTCAAAAGCCCTGATAAAGGAAGAAGTATCGCGGATTGTTACTCTCTTTCAGCTTATACCCGTATTCGTTGTATTATTTTCAGTACTTTTTCTCAATGAAATTCTTGGAGCACACAGATATATGGGAATTGCTCTGATAGTCCTTGCCTCAGTGCTGATTTCTTACAAGAAAGCAAGCATAAAACCCTTCTCAGGAGTGCTGAAGTTCATGGTGCCCTTTGGAATAATTATTGCTGCGTATACAGTTGTGGACAAGACTCTCGTGGGTTATCTGAATTTCTGGTCAGTGTTTTTCTGGAACGTTCTTGGAACTTTCACAGCAGCTTTATTTCTTTTGACTCTGCCGAAACCACGCAGAGAAATTGTTGAAGCAGTTTCAGCTGTGGGCAAAAAGACTGTGTTTACAACATTCATCGGAGAAGGCCTTTACGTCATAGGCACCATCTGCTCTCTAATCGCCCTGTCATTAGCAGATGCCTCTTTAGCTTCGTCCCTATTCGGGCTGCAACCATTCTATGTCTTCTTCTACACAGTTATTCTAAGCATCCTTTCGCCACGTATTCTCAAAGAAGAAATAAACAAAAAAACACTGCTAATGAAAATTTCAGCCATAACTCTCATGTTCATAGGAACATGGCTGGTAGTATAAAACGTGCACCTTCATATTTGGCGGCTATTAGTGGTTCATTGCAGAAACCTATAGAGGGGGTCTATCCCGCGGAAACAGCACGTGCAGAAGTTTGATTTAGGAGAATAGATTTAGGTTCCGCAAAGGCTTTTTAGAAAGTTAATTTTCTTTTCTGCTAGTGGATGGTATTGAAGGCGCAGCAGCAGAAGACGGAATATAGCATAGCGGATTTGCTTAAGGCTTCATGGATGCGTTCATCTATAAAACTTGCCATACTCGCCATAGCAGCCGTCGTAATCATAATTTGGCTCCTCAAAGTCTTCAACATCGTCGCAACGCCATTCTTCGCCGACATAGGCACTTTCTTCGCAGACTATGGACTTGCCGGTGTTTTCATCGTAACCGTAGCCGCCGGAACAATCGTGCCTTTAGGAAGCCCCGCGTTAGTGGCCGTTGCATCCTCCTTTATTGACCCTTTGCTGCTTATACTAGTGGCAACCGCAGGCTTTACCATCGGCATGAGCATAAATTACGGTTTAGCCTACCGCTTTGGACGACCATACATTGAAAAAAGAATATCTGCTGTGCACTTCGAAGAAGCAAAACGCGCTTGGAACAAATGGGGCTGGATAATCTACGTTATATTCGGGCTTATCCCCGTGCTGCCTGTCGAGCTTCTTGCTTTCATCTGCGGTTTTCTCAAAGCGCATCCCGCTACATTTCTCCTACTAAGCTTTGTGCCCAGACTAATAACCTTCACTTTACTTGCATATCTCGGGCAGCACATAGGTATCTGGCTTGGCGCCGCTTGAATCAGCCGGAAAATGCGCATATTTTAATTACTCGCATTACCCAGTAAATAGGCAGTTACAACATGGAGAAGCAGTATCATGGTTTCGCTTAGAGCCTTAGCGCCATCACTAACCCGTATCACAGTTGCCGCGGCGGTAGGCGCTGCGCTACATGTCGGACAAGGAAACTGTGACCTAATAGACGCTAAAGCCATAGAGTTCTCAAGAGCCGTCCTGGCGCAAACAGACATAGATGGCGAAGTCATCAACTGTGAAGGCCCAAAAGATCATGCACCAGCATTCATCCAAAAAGAGAAAGTAGGTACAGGTCGCGGACCCAAAGTGGAGTTCGTCGTAGACCCAGTGGATGGCACCACTGCTGCTTCAAAAGGCAGAAAAGACGCCATATCCGCCTTAGCATGCGCGCCAGCCGGTTGCTTCCAAGTGCTCCCAGATGACGGTTATTACTTCAAAGTTGCCACAGACTGCCACTCAATAGGCAAAATCTCCTTAGATATGTCCATCGAAACAATCGTCCGTACCGTAGCACGCGAAAAAAATCTGCCACTATCAAACCTAACCGTGATAATGTTGGAACGTGAAAGACACGCCGAACTGCTCAAAATTCTCCGAAACCTCGGCGTACGCATTATATTAATCCCAGACGGCGATATAGCCGCCGCTGTAGTCTCATGCATGCCTGAATCAGGCGTTGACCTACTTTTAGGCGCAGGAGCAGGCCCAGAAGCAACAATCGCCGCGACAGCAGTAAAATGTCTTGGAGGAACAATGCTCGTGAAGGTATGGCGAGACAAAAGCGACGACCCCAACAGGATGGAAAGGCTGAAGCAAGCAGGAGTCGATGTTGACAAAACCTACACGGAAGATGAGCTTGCAAAAGGCAAAGAACTCGTTTTCGCCGCTTCAGGTATCACAAAAGGCGAACTCTTGGACGGAGTGCGCCTAACACCATACGGCGCAGTTGTACACTCAATATGTATGAGATTACCAAGCGGAACTATAGAGCGCTCGGAAACAATCCTACGCTTTAAAGGACACCCTGTCTACAAGCAATTCGTACCGTGAAAAGCACAGCGCGCGCCTAAAGCATAAACATATTTTTTTCTCCCAACTTTATCGCCTGAGCATCGCAATGAAAAAGGTTGTGCAGCAGAGCAATGCTTTAATGCCAAGTCGCTGCTTACCCTAAAAAAGGGTTTGACAAAATGACGGAAACAAAAACTGACAAGTTCACCCTAATCAACGAGCTAGCCCGCCGCAGAGGCTTCTTTTGGCAAGCCTATGAAATTTACGGCGGCGCAGGCGGCTTCGTAACTTATGGCCCACTAGGCGCAAAGCTTAAACAGAATATTGAGCGGAAACTTCGAGAACTTTTCGTTAACAAACTAGGCATTCTTGAAATAGAATCATCCGTAATAACGCCGGGCAAAGTGTTTGAAGCATCGGGCCATGTTGGCCACTTCAAAGAGCCCATGGTTGAATGCGCCAAATGCGGTAAACGCTTCCGCGCAGACCACCTCCTTGAGGAATACGCAAAAATAAGCGCTGCCGAAGCTGAAAAAATGAGCTTAACCGAAATAAAGCAGGCAATCGAGAAAAACGCCATCACATGCCCAGATTGCGGCGGCACCTTCAACGAGCCACAGCAATTCCTGACAATGTTTGAAACCACCATAGGCCCATATTCGGGTGCAACGGGTTACGGCAGACCGGAAGCGGCACAGGGCATATTCGTGGAATTCAATCGCCTCTACACCATAGCTCGCGAAAGGTTGCCCTTCGGCGTTCTGCAAATAGGCCACGCTTTACGAAACGAAATTTCGCCAAGGCAGGGCCTCATTCGTCTAAGGGAGTTCACAATAGCTGACTTAGAATTCTTTTTTGACCCAGAAACCCCTAACTGCCATTTGCTGAAGGACGTGGAAAACGAGACCTTGCCTATTCTCACAGCAGAGAAGCGGCTGAAGGGCTCAGACGAGATTCTTAACATAACAGTTAAAGAAGCCCTAAAACAGAAACTGATTAGCTCAGAGTGGCAAGCCTTCTTCATGGCAATGGCGAAAAAGTTGCTGATAGAAATTGGTGTGCCCGCGGAAAAGCAACGCTTTATCGAAAAGCTTCCTTGGGAAAAGGCGCATTACTCAACTCAAAGCTTTGACCAAGAAGTGCTGGTTGACCGCTGGGGCTGGATTGAAGTTTCAGGACACGCGTACCGCACAGACTACGACCTCAAGTGCCACATGGAAGCTAGCGGCGTCGACCTCCGCGTCTACAAGGAATACGAGACACCAATAGAGGAAGAGCAGTTTGTCGTGAAACCCATAATGGCTAAACTCGGGCCTGTCTTCAAGGCGGAAGCCGCAAAAGTTGCACAGCTACTTGCCAGTGTTCCCGCAGAAGAGGTTGCTGCTGCGCTGGAAAAGCATGGCTATTACCAGATTCAGAACTATAAAATTCTGCGTGAGCATGTGAACGTAAGCCGCCAAAAAACCGTTGTAAGAGGAAAACGCTTCATCCCGCATGTTGTGGAGCCCAGTTTTGGCTGCGACAGGCTCTTCTACGTGGCACTGGAGTATGCTTACCACACAAAAGACGACCGCGTCATCTTGAGTTTCCCACGAGACCTTGCGCCAACACAGATCGGTGTATATCCGTTAGTAAGCAAAGACGACATTGTGGAAAAAGCAGAGGAAGTACACAGGCTATTGGTAAATGAGGGCTTTTCAGCAGAGTTTGATGACACAGGTTCCATAGGCAGAAGATACGCCCGCGCCGACGAAGCAGGCATCCCATTAGGCGTAACCATAGATTATGATACACTAAACGACGACACTGTTACAGTCCGCGACCGCGACTCTTGGCAGCAAGTCAGAGTCTCAATCAAAGATTTGCCTGAGCTTTTGCATAAGTATTTCAGCGGGAAAATAAACTTTGAAGAATTAGGCACTTTGGTTCAAGCCAAGTAGTTACATTTTTTAATCCACTTGCATTACTACATGGTGAAAAAAGAAGCGTACATAGGGGAGGCGGGAAACAGTTTGGTGCTTCCAGCAGAAACAGAGCAGCGCGTGAAGCGCAGAGCATTAAGCGCTTGCCAAGATAACCTACGCAAAGTTGTAGATGTTGCCAGAAAAATTCCCCAAATGGTTGAGCACTTCCTAAAGAATGACAAAGGCGCCGCAAGACAACTCTTTAACGAGATTAAAAAGGGCGAGGAGGAAGTTATTGCTGCTAGGCGCCTAGTTTCCCAAGAACTCGCTGAAATAGGCGCAATACTCATAAACAGAGAAGATTATCTGCGGTTCACGAACCTTTCAAGCGAAATCGCAGACTTCTCAGAAGGTATAGCCTATTACCTCATCGAGATAATGGAGCATGATTGGAAAGTGCCAGACGACATAAAAACTGACATGCTGAAGCTGTCTGAAGCGGTTCTCGACACGGTGCTTAGACTGAGAGAGACAATGATGGTTCTCAGCTACGGTTCAGCGAAAACATTAGAGAAAACTAAAGATGTTGAAGTCGCTGAAAGAGTGGTGGATGACATCTACAGGGCCCTTTCAATAAAGGTGCTCAGTAGCAAACTGGACCTGCCGGTGTTGCTTCTCCTAAAGGATGTTCTGCAATTATTAGAGAATACTGCCGACAAGGCGGAAGACGCCGCTGATGCTGCGCGTATGCTTGCATTCATAATGTAACAACGAGTGCGAAAGTTGCATGGCGAAAATTAAAGTTGAATTAATCGAAAATTTCTTGGTAGTCTGGAACCCAGCGGAAGGCACACAACTATACAAAACAGAGTATTTCGGGAAGCCGCTTGGAATTCCTAAGCCGAAAATTCCCGAGTTTAATGTTCCCTTAATATTGGATTTGATGGAAGGCTTGTACCTCGCTGAAAAGGGAAGAATAACAGTTTACGAAGGCTCAGAAAAGCGAAAGGTCGGGCTTAAAGAACTTAAGCAGAGGGCACGGCAACTTTACGATGAGTTCGACGAAAAATACGCGGTTTACAGTGACTTACGGAACAGCGGGCTAATAGTTACGCCTGGGATAAAATTTGGCTGCGACTTTGCTGTTTACAAGTACGGACCGGGTGTGGAGCATGCACCATACATGGTTTCAGTTAAGAAAGCCGACGCCGTCATCTCAGCCACCGAAATCGTAAAGGCGGGGCGATTGGCAACCACCGTGCGAAAGCGCTTCATAATTGCGGTGCCTGATTTGGAAGCGGAAAAAACGAGCTACTTAATTTTTAAGTGGTTTAAGGCTTAAGTGGTCATTAGAATTTGATTTTCGAATTCGCCTCTCACTCGTTGATGCGGATAAATTTTTGTCGCTGTCAGACTGCACCCTTCCTCGATTACTACGTCATCAGCAATAACGGAGACTGACGTTATTTTTGTTGGTTTTCTGCTGCTGGAGTTAATTGTTGCGTGTCTGCCGATTATGCTGTCTCGAATCTCAGCTTTTTCGCCGATTATAACTCTGTCTAGAACAGCCGAGTTTTCTATTGTGGCGCCCTTACCAATTCTCGTGTAATTGTCAATGCAGGAATTCACAATTCTTACGCCATCTTCGATTTGGCAGTGTCGGCCAATAAGCACTGCACCTTCAATCTCTATCAGTTTTCTTTTGATTTTATGAATAATTTCCTGTCTTCGCTGTTCTGCATCGTTGCTTTCGCCTTGAATCCAAATTTGCTGCTTTTCGCTTATTCTTCCGCCGAAATCTGTGAGCATGCTGAAGCCGCCGTGGAGCAGTTTCTTCATGGCTTCTAAATAGTTGTGTGGTGTGCCCACGTCAAACCAGTTTCCCTTTAATGTGTAGCCGTAAACTGGGCGTCCCGTCTGAGTCAAGTATGGAATGAAATCGTAGCCAAAATCTAAACGTTGTTTCTCCTCGATTATTTGCTTAACGCCTTTTTCTTTGAAGACCTTTTTTACCTCTGGCGAAAGAACGTACAAGCCTGTATTAGCAAGGTTACTGGGTGCTTCCTTGGGCAGAGGCTTCTCTACAAAGCGGCGAATGCGGTTGTTCTTGTCGATGTCCGCTATGCCTAAGCCTTCAACGTTCTGCACTTCCCTGAGCACTATGGTCATCAATGCACCCTTATCTCGGTGAAACTGCATAAGGTCTTTCACGTTGACTTCAAAGATGTTGTCGCCTTGCACTGCAAAAACAAGATTGTTAATCTCGTAATACTCCATGTTTATTCTCGCTGAGTCTGCGCTTCCAAGGTCTTCCACGTTAGGCTGGTATTTTATGTGGATTCGCGGTTTGATGTCGTATCGCACGGAGAAGCCATATCCAGACTCGAAATAATCGTATAAGTCGCGATAGTTTGTGTAGCCTTTTACTCCGAAGATGAAGTGGCGTATTCCTTGGCGGGCAAGTGTCAGCAGCGAGAACTCCACGAGAGGTCTGTTCAGCAGGCGAAGGCATGCTTTGCTTGTTTCTGCTGTGAGCGGCAAGAGGCGTGTTGCTTTTCCACCTACGGGGATTATAACACGCAGCCTTTCTGGCGCGTAGTCGTCACCAACTAGGGGAGCGTAGTTGTTACTCAAAAGTTTCCGTCCACATCATTTTTGTTAACTATCTGGTTTTGAAACGTATTAACCTTTTTTATTCGCCTTTGTCCTCAAGCAGAATGAACTATGCTTTCCTGAAAGTCGGCAGCTTTAAGATGTGCACGCTGACCGCAACTGCCACCGCGACCATGGCTAACTGCATCGGCAAGACTAGCATTTCAGGCAAAAGGCGAGGCAGCGCGAAAACCGTTGAAAAGCCTATTGTTACCCATAACACGCTTAGAGCTATAATCTTGGTTTTCTTCGGTATGCCTCTGCCTTCTTTGTAGTTTCTTATGTATTCTCCAAACCATTTATTGTTCAGTAACCACCTGTATGCCCTTTCTGAGCTTTTGCAGTAGCATGCCGCGGCTGCCAGAAGAAACGGAGTTGTCGGCAAAATCGGCAGCACAGTGCCAACGGCGCCAAGAGCCACACAAACAGTGCCCGCGAGGAACCATATTGTTCTTTTTAGTCGGTTTCTCTTTGGCGTGCAAGTTGCGGTAGCATCTGTGTTCTCGTTCATAACTGATTCCTTCGCCTAATCGTTTTGGTTCTATCTTAAAAATGGCACGGTTGAATCAGCAAGAAAGTAGCGCTGTTGCCTTAACGGAGAATTTTATAACTTGGACAAAGCTAATGTTTCTCCAATAAAGGTTGTCTCTGATGAGTAAGGTAAGCGGCTTTATACGGCTGATGCGTCCCGTTAACTGTGCAATGATGGGCTTCGCAGTGTTTGTAGGCTCAGTTTTAGCGAAACCGCAGTTCTCGGATTTCAGCTGGCTCGGCGTTTTCTATGGCTTTTTAACTGGTTTTACGTTAACCGCCGCGTCAATGGCTATTAATGATTATTACGACAGGGCGATTGATGCTATTAACGAGCCGTCTCGTCCCATTCCAAGCGGCTTAGTGAGTCCACGTGAGGCTTTGATTTTCGTTTTTGCCTTTTCAACAGTAGGTTTTGTTTTCGCTTACCTTACAAGCCTTTTGTGTTTAGCTGTTGCGGTTATCGCTTGGGCAGTTATGGTGACTTACGTTACAGTTGGCAAGCGCAGTGGTTTACCCGGCAACCTTCTCGTCAGCACCTGCGTGGCTATCCCCTTCATCTACGGCAGCATAATCAGTCTCGGATATGTGCCGCTTAATGTTCTGCTTTTTGCTCTTATGGCGTTTCTCTCTAACACGGGCAGAGAAATTACAAAGGGCATAGTGGACGTCAAGGGCGACAGGGCGGAGGGCATTAAGACGCTGGCAGTGCATTACGGCGAAAGAACCGCTGCAGCCGCCGCAGTCGTGTTTTATTTGTTGGCTGTTTCGTTGACGCCGCTTCCATGGCTTTTAGGCATAGTCTCATTCTGGTTCATACCATTCGTTCTAATAACAGACGCGGGGTTCGCAGTTTCCTCGGCTCTTCTCCTCAAGGACTATTCACGGGAAAACGCACGTCGAATAAAAAAATTGGTTCTCCTATGGTTTATTCTCGGCTTTTTGGCGTTTATTTTCGGCGCCTTCAGGTGAGCAAATGTTAAACAGCGAAGCACTCGCAAACTTGGCGCTGCTAACCATGTGCTACACTTACATTCTGATTATAATTTTGCTTTCAGGAAAAATGGCTGACAACCGACTTATTTCACGTAAATCTGCTAGAAAGTTTCTGCATGTGATGATTGGAAATCTTCCTTTCATAATTCCCTTTTTCACCTACAATTCTTTCCCGCTTAATTTCCCGTTTCTTGTCGCAGCCCCATTTGTGCTTGTAACTTTCTTTGCCACACCTCACTCGCCTTCTAAACGTTTCTATGAAAAAATGAAGGGCTTGACGGGCATAACGGAGGAAGGACATCAATTCGGCCTCGTCTTCTACGCTGTATCTTACACTATTCTAGCGTTGTTCTTTTCTGCCAAACCATACATTGTTGCGGCTGGAGTTTTACCAATGGCTTATGGCGATGCCTCCGCCGCTTTAGTGGGCGAAAAATACGGGAAGAGACGCTTTCGCATCTTCGCCGCGAAAAGCCTTGAAGGTTCAGTTGCCATGTTTTTTGCGAGCTTCATAAGTTTAGCCGTTAGCCTGCTATTTTTCTCCATATTATATCCGTTTTCAATCGTGGATGTGCTTCAAGCCGCGCTGGGCGTAGCGCTAATCGCTGCTTTAGCGGAGAGTCTTTCGCCTTTAGGATTTGATAACATGACAGTGCCGCTATTAAGCGCTTTAACATTCCTGATTTTAAGCGGAGGCGCTTAGCACCGTGTTCATAGTTATCGACGGGTTAGATGCCTCTGGAAAAAGCACTCAAGCCATTCAACTCTTCAAGTTTCTAACAGCCAAGGGACAAACGGTTTGTCTTCGGTTCCACCCGTCAAGTGACAATTTTTTCGGCTCGAAAGCAAGGCAGTTTCTTTACGCAAAAGGAAAAAACGCGCATTTTGCCTCCGCACTTTTCTACATGATGGACGTGATTCGCTCGATTCTAATCTACACTTGGCAAAAGTATGACCACATAATTTTTGTGCGCTATTTAATGGGCACAGCCTATTTGCCCGCGCCATTGCATAGAATTGCATACCACTTTTTCGCCCTTGTTGTGCCGAAATCAGATGCCCTGCTTTTTCTGGATATTACGCCTGATGAGGCTTACAAACGAATATGCCGAACTCGCAGAAACCAAGAGATGTTTGAAAGCTTGGATGCGCTTAGAAAAGTAAGGGCGAAAGCGCTTTCTTTGGCATTAATTGGAAAATGGACAATTATTAACGCAAGCAAATCGAAAGAGGAAGTCGCCATGGCAATCAGAAACCTGCTTCGCGCAGTTTAAATGCGCCCTAATGGTTATGTGCCTCCAAGTGTGACAGCAGGTAACCAGCGGTGGATTTTTGATTATTATAAAGTGGCTGGGTTTGAGACAGTGTGCTTGTTGCATAGGCTTTGTGACGCAGCATGGTTTAAGTATACCTAGCAACTTGACATATACACCTACATGTTTTTTCCATATTAACAATACATAAGTATGCTTAAAATAACATTATCCGCCGAGGGCATCACAATGTCTGAAAAATTTGCCAAAAAATGGGAAAGCAAACGAGGCGAAACATCGTTCGTTGACACAATACGCGCCTCATTCGC
This sequence comes from Candidatus Bathyarchaeota archaeon, assembly GCA_026014545.1. Classification (GTDB taxonomy): domain Archaea; phylum Thermoproteota; class Bathyarchaeia; order Bathyarchaeales; family Bathycorpusculaceae; genus JAOAIV01. Next base: position 101,813 of record JAOZIH010000001.1, on the reverse strand, counting down.
TCCGCCGCAGGCGCTGAAGCCACGTTTAGACTACGCAATTAAGCGTTTGGAGCTTCAAATTCAAAGGCTGGATCAAGCTTCGGAAAGGTTTAGTCAAAAAGACAAGGCGCTGTTCACGAAGATAGTTGCTGCTTACGAGCAGCATGATACGGCTCACGCCAACATTTACGCTAACGAGCTGGCTGAGGTTCGCAGAATGGAGCGGCTTATCATGAACGCAAGACTTGCTCTAGACCAAGTGCTGCTGAGAATGCGGACAATCACGGAGTTCGGTGATATGGTGGCAACGCTGGGCCCATGCATAAGCGTGCTACGTTCATTAAATGTGGGCTTGTGCGGTGTGCTGCCTGAGGCTGAAAACGAACTGGGCGACATAAGCAATATGCTAAGCGGCTTAATGTTCGATTGCGGCGCAAGCTCCGGCTTATCCTTGAACTTTAACAGCGTCAACGAGGACGCGGCGAAAATACTTTCCGAGGCAGCTGCTGTTGCCGAGCAGAAAATTGATTCAAAGCTTCCTGACTTGCCTCCTGGGCTTTCAGCGGATCTATCCAAGGGAAAATTGCCTACTGAAAACACCTAATCTCCGCTTACTTTGAAGCATCCAACCGTTCTTTTTCCCATAACTTAGGTGACTTGCTTAATGTAGAAAGATGATGTTTTTATGCGATAAAACGCTATTTATGAACGCGTGAGTCAAGGCATGTATGAACTTATCGCGGAATCTATATTGGGGCTCCTTTGGGGCTTAGTCTACGGCGCCGTCGCCTTTTTCATAGTAATGCTTCTATCCGCAGTATACAGATATTTCACAGATGAAAAATTATCCTCTTTTATCGGCATTCTGTTTGGGCTAGGCTTTTTGGGTTTCGCAGGCGGATTGCTTGCAATCTTGGAGCAGCCTACCTTCGGGGGAGCACTCAAAATTGTGGCAGTAAGCATCTTTATTGTTTGGGGAGTTAACACCGGAGATAAAATAGCGGCGAAAATTCCCAAGAAGGGCGTGTCACTATTCGGCATCGGCACGAAGAAAACCGCGTATACCACTGTTAAACTGCCCAATGCACGTTTAATATATGACATTGCCGCGAAGCCGAAAGTTCCTTTTTCTCTGAAGGCGGAGTTGTCTGAGAGAGAATTGACCTTGCCGGCGGACCTACCGGTGGAAGAGCTTGCAGCAAGAGTGAAAAGGAGGCTGATTACAGATTGGGGCATAGGCGATGTTGAAATCGAGTTAGATCCAACTGGAAAGGTTATTCACTTGGCGATAGCGGCTAAGGAAAAAGGTTTAAGCGTATCTATTCCTGAAGGAAGCGTGGCGCTACCAATAGCATACCAGGTCATTCCTGCCCAATTAGCAGCAGGTGATTTTGTGAAAATTTTCTTGGACAATAATGAAGTTATCGAGAAGATTGAAGTTAAAGGCATAGACGAGGAGCAAAAAGTCATCACCATAGTAGCTGACACGGGGTTACTTGAAAAAATCCGCGGCGCAAAAGCGTCTCTAGTTGTCGCGTTACCTGCTGAAATCCAGAAGCAGCCAGCCATCAGCGTAGAGCAAAAGTCAGGAGCTATCGAGGAGTTTAAAATCCAAAAAATCGTTAATTCACTTAAAAAAATCGGCGTCGACGATGAACTTGCCGATAAAATTGTTAAGCAAGTTCAAGTTAAGCTGAGCAAGATGGATCCGCCTGTTTCCACGAGGCTGATCAAGGCTGTGATTATAGAAGAGTTGGAGAGGGAAAAGCCTGAAGTGGCAAAGAAATTGAAGAATCGCAAATTCTGGGCGCCAAAAACTTTCTAGGAACAGTCTGTTCTAAGAATTGGTCTTATAAGCAGATACCTGATATGTATTAGCGTAGGGTGCCTTGGCTAATGAGCACTGATGACGAAACAAAATTCGAGTATGCCCTCCGAGGCAAAGCTTGGAAGGTCTACTGGTACCTGCTTAGACATGGAAACCCGGTAAGCGCACGGGAAGTTCAGCGCGCCCTGCGCTTTAGCAGCCCAAGCGTGGCCAATCATCACCTTGAACAGCTGCGCGAGTTAGGCTTGGTTGAGAAGCAAGAAATCGGCGGACACTACGTGCTTGTTAACCAAGTGAAAATTGGTGTGCTCCGCCACTACGTGAAACTTGGCAAGCTACTCTTCCCCAGATACTTCTTCTACGCGCTGTTCTCAACCGTTTTCTATGTGGCTTACCTGCTGTTTCTGATGCAGAACCTGTTTATGCGCGAAAACTTGTTCATCACCATTTTCGGCGCCATTGTTTGCGCAATCTTCTGGTATGAGGCCTACCGCGTATGGATTATGCGACCGTTCTAATTTTTAGAACAAGCTGTTCTACGGCTTAGGATAATATTCAACGGTGATGTTACACTTAGATCAGGTGAAAAAAGTATGGTTCAACAAGAAGTCAAGAAAAAAACGTCGATGTACGGATTAGCTGCAGTGCTCTCCGCCATAGTTCTCGTTGCTTTAATTTACACTTATGGCACGACGCCTGCGATGTTTCCGCCAACTGAGACGCCTTACGTTGCAAACATGAAAACTTTCTCATCCTACGAGGAACTCAGGGACTACTTGGTTGCAAATTCTGCTGGCATCTCGGTTTATCCTTATTGGGCAAGAAGCGATACTCAATACGCGCTGGCTGTACCTGCGCCTATTACAAAGAGCGGTGAAGCAGCGACAAATGGTTATTCCACCACAAATATTCAGGTTGCAGGAGTTGACGAAGCCGACATCGTGAAGACCGATGGCAAATACATTTACGTAGCAGCCACAACTTATGGCTATCCAGAACCGCAAAGCGCCATTTACATACTCAAGGCTGACCCGCAAGATCCCAAGGTTATCGCGAAAATCACGCTTGAAAACTACACTTACCCCGAGGGCTTATACTTAAGTGAAGACAGCAGCAGACTCGTAGTCATCGCCAACCGCTACCAGCCAGTTATCTTCCGCTCGGACGGCCCAGAAACTTTGATTTACCCCGGTCCTATTAGCGGCAGCACATTCCTGTACGTCTATGACATATCTGATAAAGCATATCCCCTTCTCGCCCGAAACCTGTCAATAAGCGGCGGCTACTTCAGCTCCAGAATGATAGGCAACTACGTGTACGTAGTCATTAACCAGCCCGCCTATGTCTTGAATGATACCGTGACGCTTCCAGTGCTCTATCAGGAAAAGAAAGTAACACCCATTGCACCATCAAGCGTGTACTACTCCGACACAGTGGACAGGTACTTCACCTTCACCTCCTTCATCGCCGTAAACATCTTGGACGACGCGCAGCAGCCTACTAACCTGACTGTGCTGATGGGCGGCACCAGCGTCATGTACGTATCCACAAGCAATATCTACGTGACATATTCAACATGGAATGAAGGCCAGTACACAGCTATCTACCGGGTGCGCATAAACGGCGCCACGTTAACGTTTGAAGCAAAGGGCAGTGTCCCCGGCTATGTGCTTAACCAGTACTCAATGGATGAGTACAACGGCAACTTTAGGATAGCCACAACTTCGCAGAACGAGAAGACGCAGACAAACAATGTTTACGTGCTGGATAAGAGCCTAGCAATCGTGGGCAAACTAGAGGGCCTAGCTGAAGATGAACGCATATACGCGGTGCGATTCATGGGCGACAAGGGTTACGTCGTCACGTTCAGGCAGGTAGATCCCTTCTTCGTAATCGACTTGCGCAATCCCACGGCGCCGAAAGTCGCCGGAGAACTAAAGATTCCAGGCTACTCGAGCTATCTACATCTCTTCGACGCGAACCATGTCATCGGCTTAGGCAAAGAGAACAATACTGTTAAGCTTTCGCTGTTCGACGTCACAAACGTTAACGATCCAAAGGAAATAGCCAAGTACATTGTAGAAGGCGAATGGACAGATTCAGAAGCGCTCTACGAGCCGAAGGCGTTTCTATTTAACAGAGAGAAGGAGCTACTGGTGATTCCAATTTCAGTAAACAACTATGGCGTAGTCGACTCAGGCAGCAAAGACAGCGGCACGCAGGCATACTATTTCCAAGGAGCATACGTTTTCAAGGTGACTTTGGCAGACGGTTTCGAGTTGAGGGGCAACGTGACGCATCAACCGCAAACTGACATGGGAGTTGAGGGCGACTGGGGCGTGCGTCGTGCACTTTACATTGGCAACACGCTTTACACAGTGTCCAACGCGAAAGTGCAGCTAAACAGCTTAGACACACTGGCGTTCATAGCAGAAATCAAGCTGAGCTAAACAACCCTTCTCCTTTTTTGTTTCCTTGTTATGATGTTTCGCTATCTTCCTCTTCGATGTCAAGGTTTTCCTCGGCACCTTCAGTCGGCAAGGTTGTCTGCGCTTCACTTTTCAGAAGAAAGTCTGTCAGCGCCTTCTCATCCACTTCTGCTAAAGTTCGCCAGTCCAGATACAACTGCTCCTTGTCATCTTGCTGTAGGTAGCCATAGCGAATGTAACGCTCAACGTTTAAACCAACCTTCCAGCCTGGCAGCTTTTCGCTTAGCATTGCCTCCACGTCCTTACGTGGCGCTTGGCCCTTCTTGCTGATTATGTAGACAATGGCAACGGCTAAGCCAGCTAAGTCGTCTATTCGCCAGCCAATCATTTTCGCTTCTTTCGGCGTCAACTCGCCCCTTAGCGTAATGTAGAATCGCGCTTTGTCTAATTCTTCCAGCGAAGGCTTTCCAGCTGGCGTTTTTCCCTCTTCAAAAACGGTTTTAACCTGCAAGTCCAAGCTTTTCAAGTAATCATCAAGAATTTCCAATACTTTCGGGTAATCTGAGCCTAAAACTCTACGCAGCTCCCAGCCTTTAACGCCAGGCTTCTGATGGCGCCTGTAAAACAGCATATGCGTCGCCCGCTTCATTTTGCTTGCATACAAACCTTTTCGCTTGCTCACTTTAATTCGCCTCTTTTCCACTTTTGCCAATTCTCAAAAGTAACCGATATCGGAATTGAAATCAACTGTTGCGCGCTAATTTTCGATAAGGGTTTTTCAAGCGGCTTAATGAAAACAGCCTCCTCCAAAGGATGAATCTCCAAAGCGGCGTAGCCGTAGGTTACCAGAAAACTTGTCAGGAAAGCGCGCTGCACCGTTTCCTCATAAGTGTCGGCGCCGATGAAGTCCCAGTATGGCATTTTTCCGTCAGAACCTTTCTCGCCAACTTTCGCTTTCAGCTCTTGCCAATAGCATTCCAGCTCTTCCGAGAAGACTTTGTCGCTGAGAATGCGCTGTTTAACTAATTCGTCTCTTGTGGCGGTGCCCGCGGCAACTTCTGGAACTGCCAGCTCAGGCCACCTGTCCTTAAGCGGCACCAGCGTTTCCCAGTACCGCAACGCCTCAGCGAAGCTGTGGAGGCTAAGCTGCTCCAGCTCAACTATGGGATGCCAAGCCTTGAGGAATATGCTTAGCATTTCTTCTTTGGTTGCCTGCGTGAGTTTTTCTTCAAGCAGAAATGGGTCTGTGTAAAGCGATGTGCTACGGTGCTTAACCCACTCGCTTTGGAGCTTTATAACTGAGGCTAAATGGTGAATGGCTTCTGCATCCAAGTTAAGCTCTTCAGCTTGCTCCCACTGCGGAAAATACTCTTTGACAATTGCAAGTATGTTGTCAACATCCAGCATGAAAGGGTCTACCGTGTGATTTTCAATTGCCAGGCACATCTCTATAATGCGCTGCAGTTTTTCTCTGCCAAGTTTCTTTTGCTCTTTTTTGGAGTGCACTACGTAACCTCACGGACTACTGATTTACCTTCAACATTCTGCACCGTGATGATGTTCACGTTTTCCTGTGCGAAAGTAATTTGGCTTGGCGTGATAACGATATACTGCGCGGTGGCATCCTTTATCAGCGACAAAAGCATGCGTGCAATCATCTCCCTGTTTCTGGGGTCCATGTGAATGTCATATTCATCCACTGCCCTAAACGGCGAGCGCACATGTTGCTGCAACGCAAGAAGGAAGCTCATGGTTGCCGTGGTTCTTTCGCCGCCGCTTTGAGTGTAAGAATCCAAAGGAACGGGTTTTCCGCCTTTAAAGCCTACAAGAATCTCTAAGCCTGCAGTTTCAATATCGTGCCCGTTGGCAAGCCGCACCTCGCCCGTCGCAAGCATCTGGCTCAGAATCTTCTGATACTCAAGGTTCACGCGATCCAGCAAGCTCTGCATGACGCTTCGCCATGCGTCCATGCGCACTTTCACTTCTTCAAGAGTCTTCTCGCGGTTCTCGGCAACCAGCTGCGCCTTCTCCTTTAACTCCAGATAAAGCTTAGAGTAAGACTCGTACATGCGTTCTATATCCTCGGAAACGTCGGCAAGCGCCGCCAAATGCCCCTCTGTAACGCGGATTTCATCTTGAATTTCCGCGGTGCTTTTCAGCACGGCAATTCGGGTGCCAGTCTGCTCCGCCTTGGCGATAACCTCGCTTAGGGTGGCTTTTGCTTCTTTAAGCGCCGCGTCTATTCGCTCTAAATCAGTCACGGCGGTTTCTCTGCGATACTGCAGCAGAGCAAGTTGAACGCGGTTATCTAAAATTTCCTCTGCCACTTTGCCAGCGTCTTCTTCCAAACTTTGCATTCGAGCCTGATTTTCTTTCAATCTTGAATTTACCGTTGAAAGATGTCGCCTAGCATTTTCAAGCATTGCCCGCAAGTTTTCACTGCGCATCAGTTTGAACTGGCCTGAGTTTTTCTGAATCGTCGACTCCAGAAGCAAAGCCTCTGTAAGCAGCTGCTCGCACAAGGCTAAGGTGGCTTCGTTCTCGGCAATCTCACGCTCAAAACTCAACCGCTCGCTGAAAGCCTCCTTTAGCGCCTCTCTTAACGTGCGCTGCTGGCTCTGCAAGTTTTCCAGATCACCCTTCACAGTTTTTATTTCAGCTTCAACTCGGCTCAGATTTTCCTCGTTTCTGTGCCGCTCTGCCTCCAACGCTTTAAGCGTGCTCTCGCGGCGTTCCACCTCAGCCCACGCCGACTCGCGCTCAAGGAAACGCCGTTTGGTCTGCAGCTGCTTTTTCTCCTGATAACGCTCGTATTGCTCACGCCAGTAACTCAAGGTCTGCTCCGCCGACTCAAGCAGCTTGCTGACAGACTCTTCCTGGCTGAGAATGCGCGTTAATTTGCGCTGAGCCTCCAGCACATTCTCGCGGAACGGTTCTAAACCCACAGCCGCCTCAACCATGCGCAACTTCTCCACGCTGGAGAGCACGGTGAACTGTTCCACCATGCTCTGGTGCATAATAATAAGCATGTTGTCGGGGTCAACGCCGAATCTGCCCAGCAAGCGTTCAACATCCTCCTTCGTGGCCGCGCGATTTTCCAGCTCAAACCAGTATTTGCCATCGCGGCGCAGAACGCGGGTTAGAAAAATTCGGTCTTTGCTGTACTTAGGCACTGGACGCCTGCCGCCTCGCTTGCTATTATCCAAAATGAGCGTAACACGCGCTCTGTCTTTACCCCAACGAATCAGATCGCTTAGTTTTCTTGAGCGCTCAGTGTAAGACTGCCCCAGCGCCACGGAAATAGCCAAGAGCAGTGATGATTTCCCAGCGCCGTTCGGACCGCAGATAACGTTCACGCCTGGTTTAAAGGGCACCCTAGCGTACTCGTAGCTCATGAAGTTCTCCAAGATGACTTCCTGTATCAGCATCGCAGTTCTTTGCCTCAGTTCGGCGCGTATTATTTAGGTAAAAAGTCTCTTATTTAACCACTATTGGCCAAAATTGAAGAATTTAGCGTTTGCAACTATGCATAGCGGAATTAGCTTTTTAATTTAGGTTGAAAAAGCATAGGCAACCCAACAAGCGGTAGCGACATAGTCCACAGGTCCAAATTGTGCCCCAAAATCCACGCGTACCATGAGCCCCATCCGCCGACGCTGCCTAAGAAGATCCACATAACATAGTTAGTCCCAAAATATAGGCCGACGAGCGTTACAATGGCGCCTACGGTGTGCAAGTTTATCATTTCTATGGATTCGGCACGCATGGATTTCTTTGCGAAGTACGCCGTGTAAAGCGCCAGCAGATAAAGGCCTACTGTGGAGAAAAGGAAGCTGAACATGTTACTGGGATAAAGCGTGATGTAGTCTATGCCCTTTTCAACCAGCGCAGCAATCCACATGCCTGTATTGTTCAGCCAGAAAACGAAAACATAAAAAGCACCTGTAATCAACCCCCATTTTATGGCGTTCTTCGGCGGCTTGTTTGGGGCTAACTCCAGAAATAGCTTGATTAGTACGCTGACGAGGCCTATTGACTGCACAAAGCAGGGCAGCGTGTTCATGATTGTCATCAAGATTAGCCCTCCGAATCCCACGGATGGATCTGCAAATGCTACGAGACCCCAGATGCCGGACATGAAGAAGCTTAGGAACCAGTAGCCCGCCTCAAAAAGCACAACCAGTCGAAGTGCCATCAGCAGTTCTGGTTTTGATAAGGCTTTTTTGGCGATGTAGAATAGGCTGATGACAACGGCGATGAATCCCGCTGCTGTTCTGAAACCGAGGCCTATGCAGCCTGGCACATCGGTTATCAATATGAAAAATACGTCAAGTGGTCCGCGGTTGATTATGCCGTTAGCGAATTCATAGAGCATATAGGAGAACCATGAAAGGGAAACCAGTAAAAGCCCAAGTTTTAACGGTAGATGACGATTTACTTCTGTTATTTTTCAGCCCATCCTCTTTAGGCGTGATTTTGCCATGTTGAGTATATTATAATTGCGGTTTTCCAAGCACTATCCTAAAAAGAACAGCCTTATAAGGAAAACAGGGCATACTTAAGCGCGTAGCGAGGCTGCACAATTGAAGAGAAACCTGCTTGTCACACTAATATTTTTGACGCAGGGAATAGGTACAATATTTTTTGCTCTCTTCATAGCATCATACGCGCTGGCTCTCCCTTCAAACAGGGTTCTGCACGGCGAACCTATATTCAGGATACCTCTCTCAATATTCGGCGGGCTATTTCTAGCGTTGGTAACTTTGTTGTTACTGTTATCGTTTAGATGGAAAACTAAAGCGCAAAGCGACCATTTGCCTAATGAGTGAAATCTACAGCAGCATTTTCTGCGTAATAGGTTGAGAACTTGAAAAGAAAAAGGGGGAAGTTTATGTGCTTTCTGTTGCTGCATTCATCTTTTTCTAAGAAGCAAATAGAGCAGTAAGCCGACTACGATGATAGTGACGATCATGCCTATTCCGAAGCCCATCACATACATGTCAGTCATTGACGCAGGCGTGGGTGTAGGTTCAGGAGCAGCAGGAGCCTCTTCGACGAACACTGCTGTTTCTGCATGCGAGCCGTAGTATGCCTTAGAGCCTACGAACTTGGCGATTATGGTGTATTTGCCGGGGACTGGTGGCGTGAAGGTGGCGCTGTAGAAGCCGCTGCCATCCGTGGTGGCTCTGGCAACCTCATAATAGTTGTTGTTGGGGTCAAGCACCTCAATAACAACTTCAACGCCCCTCACGTCAGCTGGACACGAGAACTGTTTGTACACATACAACATCCAGTCACTCATGCTTTCATCTGCTACTGCGGGAACGCCGTTCGGGAACCGCTTTCGGATGACAGTATCTTCTGTTGCTGGTGAGATGTCTGTGACCATGCCTTCAACGAGCACCTTATTGCCGTGCACAGAAACCTTCGGAGATGCCGTCACTGTGGTTTTGCTTGGGCCCTTGCCAATGGCGTATATCATTTGGTTGTATGTGTCCATGGTTGCAATGATGCTGTCACCCATGACTGCGGGTCCGCCCCAGTCGGTTTGTCGGAACATGCCGTAAATTGACCATATGACTTCGCCTGTTGTTGCGTTCAAGCAGACGAATGGTGCGCCGCGAGGTTGCGGCTGGTTGACTGAGTGTTCGCTTTGGCCGAGGTAGATTTTGCCGTCAGCGATTATGCGTGGTCTTAGGGATGACCAGTAGTTTGACCAGAGTGTCTCGCGGTATGGATCAGGGTACGAATATGTCCAGAGCAGTTTTCCTGTCGTGGCGTTGTAGGCGTACATTATTCCGCTCATGCCGTTTGAATAGAGTATTCCATATTTAATTGTTGGATACATTGCGTAGATGTCCAGATAATGCTGTGGTTCCGTTGGTCCCCAGAGCTTTTCGCCTGTGTCAAGGCTGTATGCCCAGAATTGGCAGAGTTCCTTGCACCAAATAGCTACAACGCGGTCTTCGACGCTTGCAGCGGCGACGGATAGACTAACGTTTCCTGGTGGCGCAGCGTGGGTTTTGTTAAATTTCAGGTTACCTGTTTTGGCGTCGAAGGCCCATATTGTGAATGGGGGATCATTGTATGATAGTGTGCTGAATGTGCCTATGGTGTTGCCTCGGTAATAGCCAAATACTGTGTCCTCAAGGAAAACGTAAGAGACGCTTCCCGGCAAACCTCTTGGTATTGTAATGTTTTTCTGGTAGCCATTTAGCCCAAAGGGTGTTGCTGAGGTTACGGGGACTGTGCCTGTAGCGTCAATGGTTTTGCCTTGCGGCTGCCATGAGCCGAACATGGGGCTGTTCTCAGTTGTGCCCCAGTAAGCGCTAATGACAGCCGTAGAATTCCACATTGTCATGTAGCCTCTCTGCAGGTTAACCGTGTAAATGATGATCTCCCCATTTGGTCCGCGCACGCGGTTGCCGCTTGGCACGTTTCTAAAGGTGAATAGCCATCGTCCAGTGTAAGGGTCAAATGCTTCCCAAGTGGTTGGTGCTGCGCCGAAGAATCCGCCGGAAACTCCAGCCCATAGATATGCGTGAACACCTTGCGTGTTAAAGCTCTTCCAGTACATTACTTGTCCAAATAAGGGTGTTACGCGGCTTCCATTTGGGTTTTTGAGCTCCTTCTCCCATAGTACTTCGCCGGTGTGTATGTCAACAGCAACAACCCAGTTGGCGACGGAGTTACCTCCGACACTGTCAAACTTCTGGTATATGAGCACACCCATTATAACTAGGCTGTTGCTCCATTTGCCTTCGTACGCGTCTCCTGGAAAGATGGCCGCGGGCTCAGAAAGTTCGCCCCCAGCCAATCCTCCTATTTGCAGCGGTTTTTGCCAGAGTACATGTGCTGTTTCCGGCGCGTCTTCCTGGCCTTTGGCTTCCTGTTGTCCATAGATGCCGCCAGGGTCAAGCCAGCTTCCAGCGATTACTGCCCACTCGCGGTTTTGGCTGTCTATTGGGCGAGTCCAGTATTCTGTTGGAAGGGGAACGCCGGGCCAATATGTAGGAGTTCCTTCCAACACTTGGAGTTCCAGTATTGGGCTGTCGTCAGCTTCATAGTATATGCGTACGTTTTGCTGTTGCCCAGAGAATATATCAAATTGGCTGAAGTTGTACCATTGTGCGGGGAAGTGTGTTTGCAGCTTGTAGGTGCCTGGCATGTCAGGTATGAATACGTAGCCTGTGCCGCCTGTTGAGTCAGTGCGGAACGGGCCAAGCGTCTTAGTAGTGCCATCAGGCTTAGTGACGGTAACAGTCAAACCGTTCCAGCCGTCTTGGGTGATCTGTAGTTCTCGTGTGATGCCTATGTGAAGTAAGACTTCTTCGCCTACATATGCGGGGTTAGGTACAGCGCCGATGTACGCGTATGATTTTGAGTGGCCTTCCCAGTTAATTTGGCAGCCTACGGGTAAAATGGCTATTGAAGTGGTCATAGCGAAAATCAGAAACAAAGAAACTGCAGCAGCAATGGTTCTTTTTGAAAGTCCCAATCTTCTCGATTCTCCTATATTTTTGCGATGCGATTTGCATCGCGGTTTACTGTTTTGGTTTCACTTGCCTTAAAAATTTTATCCAAAAATAGCACTGCACCAAGTTTTTCCGAAGGGAAACTTTAGAAGTGAATGTTTTTGAAGAATAACAATTTGCATGTTGCCCGTAATTCTTAAATCGCCCTTGCTCTGTGCATATAGTCTGATTGTTGATGTCAGCTGCTTCAGAAGGCGCTTACAAGCTTGGCGCCCTGAAATTTTCTACAATTGCCATAGTCAGCGTGGTGGTTATCGAAGTTCTTTTGGGTCTGCTTGCGTCTAGCTTAGCAATTCTCAGCGACGGGTTGCATGCGGTGCTTGACGTTATGGCGGGTGTTATGCTTTATTTAGCGACTAAGGCGTCGCTTAAGCCGCCAGATGAGGAGCATACATATGGGCATGAAAAGTTCGAGTCTATAGGCGGCTTGTTAGGCAGCATCGTGCTCATCGGAGTTAGCGTTTTCGTAATTTTTGAGGCCATTGCGAAGTTGCTTCAAGGCGAGGGAGTGAATGCCGACTTTGGCTTTTTGGGGTTCATTGCCATAGGCTACACCTTTTCAATAGATATTTTGCGGCTGGCTATTTTCAGGAATGCTACTGGTAGCGAAAGTAGCACGGTTAAAGCAGGATTTTACCATGCTTTAGCTGATTTGAGCTCTACGGTGATTGCCTTTCTTGGGTTCGGCCTATCCATGGTTGGGTTTAATCAGAGTGATTCGCTGTCATCGATAGTGCTGGGTGCTTTGCTTAGCTATATGAGCGTTAAGCTTGCAAGAGGCAGTATAAAAGAACTAAGCGACGCAGCATCTGAGGGGCTTGTTCAGCAGCTAAGGCGAGAAATCTCAGCTCATGAGGGCGTTCGCGGCTGCCGAGACCTCAAGGTGCGAAAAGTGGGCTCAAAAATTTTTGCTGAATGTGCGCTTCAAGTTTCCAGCTTAATGAGCCTTGATAAAGCCCATGGCTTGGCTTCTGAAATTGAGGAAGACTTGAAAAAACGGTTTGGAAACATTGCCATAGCAATTCACATTGAGCCCTCAGAAGAAGAGGAAAGTGTAAAGCAACGCATAGAGCAGTTGGCAATGGTTGATGACGTGAGCGAAGTGCATGATGTAGCCACGGTATATGCTGGCGGCAAACTTTATGTGACTCTTCACGCATACGTGGATCCACATTTGTCGGTAGAGGAAGCCCATAAAATCGCTGAGGAAATCGAACACCGCATTCAGTCGGGGATAAAACAGCTTGAGCATGTGTCAGTTCATGTGGAGCCCTACGGTTCAGAGACACAAGTGCAGAAAATAGATGAGAAGGAGCTGCGGGATATAATTCAAACGTTAACTGAGCAAGGTGAGCACGAGTTTTATGCGAAGCGTATAGTAACGTATGGCGCGGAGGGCAAAGTTTACGTGAATATAGACTGCTGCTTCGCAAAGAAAGTGTCGCTGAAAAAGGCGCACACCACGGCATCGCGCATCGAGCATGCAATAAAAGAGCGGTTTAGCAATACAGTGGTCACGGTTCACATAGAACCATAAAGGCGATAGGATCCCCCTCTACTGTTTTCTGCATTGATTGGCTAATAGGCTTCGGCGTTAACAGAGACCTACCCTCTACTGGTTTCTGCAATGAATTCCTAATAGCCGCCAAATATGAGGTTTTCCTGCGTGCCAAGCTTTAACAGAATAACCAGCGAATCGGTTTAGGCTGACTTGCCGGTTTCCACAGCCTACGTGGCGATTTAACCGAAAACACGGGAAGAACCAGCGAGTGTATGAGGGCTAACTAAATTTACAAATTCACCAATTTCACAAACAATCTTAAACTAGAAGGCTCGGCGCAGCTAACCTTCCTGTTATACGAAAAAACGGTTTTCACGGCATCTTTTTTGAGGGATTGCAGATATTTACTTCTAACTCGGTTTGTTTTGGGGGGGAACCGTAGAGAAAGTCATCAATTTCTTTAGAAGTCTTGTCAAGTACCAAATATGGCTCTGCCCCTCGGAGTTCTCGCTCCCTTTTTTCAAGCTTCTCGAAGTCTTGAAATTGATGCAACCATTCATTCAACCCTTCTCCTTCCCAGTAGTTGTGCAAGTAAATTGCAGCAGCTGTAGCGAGCCATTCAGCGTGTCTACGTTGAAAGTAGATTGGGGCACTTAGCTTCTTGCTGGTTTTCAGCATGGGCGCAACAGTTCGACGCGCTTCAACTATTTTTGAGTAGAGATTCCAATCCTCTACTATCAGACCCGCAACATTTGGGAGGACAAGTTTTATTGGAACTGCCCCCGCAAGAATCATCAGTCCAACATTTTGCAGTGCTATTGATAATTGGTAAGTAAACTCATTCCATGCTTCATCTTTAATTGAAGTCAATCCCTGCCTTTCCTTTTTTCCAATTCTTTTTGTAATTGCATTACGAGCTTCTCTGAGGGTATTATACTCTTGTCCATCTATTGTGATAGGCTTTGCAAGTTCACGATTGATGTATTCTTTATAGAGGAACTCGAGCATTTGCAATCTGTTCAGAAAATGAGAGTTCTCGCCTATGCTTCAATATTAGATAAGAAGAGACCACTAGAGAGCTAATGGATACGATGAGTGAACTTATGGCAACTCCTATGTTGATCCAATCGCTCTGATTTAAAAATGACACGATAGGTTCCTCCAATTAGGTCTGTATATATCCAATTCGATACTAAAATTTAACTATTCTTTGCATAACCTTTAGATTGAATGTGCATTCGAAATCCTAGAAGAATAGGGTTTTTAACGCTTGGTTCTGATTCAAGGTTTATACTTGTAATATCTCATAAGGTGAAGGTTTGATGATTATGGTGATGGTCTTTTTTATGCGTATTGATATCTACGTGATTTTCCTTTCTTGTACAATAATAGCGTCTTTGATAGTTGATTAAAATATTCTGACTGTTTGTTCTGGTGTTAAAACCCTTAGGCCACTTATGCGCTTGTAATGCTTCAGGTTTCTGGTAATTAGTGTCATGCCGCTGACCTTGCAGATGCAGCCAACAAAGAGGTCTCTTATTTCGATGGGTTCTCCGCATTTTCTTAAATCAGCCAAAACACGCCCCGCCTCTACTGCGCTGTTATAATTAAAATCCACAACTTCCATTTGACTGAGAAACTCCTTGGTGCACTGAGCAAGCTTGGCTTTGTCATGGAGTGCTAAGTATGCGCCGAACCATATCTCAAACGCGTTTATGCTGGTTATGCAAGCATTCAGCTTCTTCTCAAAAATGCACTCCATGACACGTCTAACTTCAAGTGATGGTTTTCTTAAGTAGTCTATTAGAACGTCGGTGTCTATGCACACGCGCGCTATGCTTTCCAAGTTGACCACAGTTTTCGGATTTCTTTCATGAATTCTTCAGGGTCTTCGGGGTATTCCTTCCAGCAACCAGCGAACGACAACAGGTTCCGCGGTTTGCTTATTTTTTCCAAAACAATAGCCTCGCCCTTATCCATTACTTTGAATTCGTCGCCTACTTCAACGCCGACTTTTTTGCGAACTTCCTTCGGAATTGTCACCTGATATTTGCGGGTGACTTTTGTTTTCGATGCCACATGAACACCGTACTACAAAAGAGTAGTACAAAACAATTAAACTTTTCGGAACACATCACGGCGGAGGACGCTTCTGAGCATACTGATACCGCCGCGGTTTTCCCTCACGAGTCAAAATGCCGTCTTTCACCAAATCAATCAGCGCGTGAGCCACAGCGGTGCGATCGTAGTGGAAGCCTCGGCGTGCCATTTCGCTGTGGACTTCGCTTAGGCCTCGTGGCTGGCTGAACCAGTTTTCTTCCCAGAGTTTTTGGATTACGCCTTTGCATGTTTCTGCGCGTGGTGACGGCGCCTGGCGTTCGGTGAGGCTGGCGGTTTTCATGTGTTCTGTGACTGTGGCGAGTATGCGGTCGACGGCTGCTTGTAGCTGGTCTTCTTGGGATTCGATTTCGAATTCTATGTCGCCTATTTTCATTTTTACGCGTATTGGGGGTTTTTGCGTTTTTTCTGTCAAGTTGCCACCTGTTGCTTATTGTATTGTGCAAGATGCACATGCACAACACTTAAATAATGCATTTAAACCTTATTGATTATTGGTGAATTTAGTGATTGAACAATATACAATAACAACAACACCCAAATATAACTTTCCACAAATCACGCCCGACACAACATTAACGCAACAATTTTTGGAGCTAAGCCTCCACTCGCTGAGACAAGTGCACAACACAACTTTTCAACTAAATCAACAAACCTTTCAACAATTCTGCAACAAGGAGCACGCGCCGCAGCACATGCAACTCAAACGCACACCAATACTGCTAAAAGCAAATCATCAGGAAACGCCAATTGCCGCAGTGGACACATCCACAATAAAAATCGGCGAAACAAGCAAAGGCATCATACTCGCCATACGCGGCGCCACCGTCCGAAAACAAAACCGCACCTACCACTACAAACGCCTAGGCCCATTCATATTTCACATAACCGAAGAAAACAAAAAAGAAGTCTACCACACGCTAGAAACCGCATGCTTCCATACACAATCAGTAAGTAGCCACCAAGCAGCACCGAATCTCATGCAGATGCCCACGCGACTGGCAAACCTACTTGAGCGCTGGCTGCAATCAGTGCTCGCAAAAACCGTAACCAACGGGCTAATACTCTTTGACGGCTCATTAACCGCTGGAACATTTGACACGCCCGTGCAGCGTCTGAAGGAAATTCTTGATGAAGCAAGAAGAAACGGCAATGTAGTGCTTGCCTTCTCAAAAATGACCACACTAAGAGTTAACGGCTACCTCATCACCGACCTCCTTCCAGAGCAAGAACCGCCGTACCTACTGGAAACCGCCGGCTTGCAATTCAAGCCGCCGACAGTGCCGCTTGGCGATGTCTACGTGGCACGCTTGAACAGGGCAAGCTACGCCTTCCGCCTAGACATCGACAGAGAAATCGCTCATCAGCAGAAGATAGAATCAATTGAGAAGCTTTTGGGCAACGACCTCTGTATGCAGAGTTACCCGGAAACGCTGCGGTTAGCGCATATTCTATGTACGTTCACTGCGAATGAAGTTCTTGCAATGCAACATTTCATCACGCGGAAGCATGGTATAAAAATGATTAACCGACCTGACATGCATCGCCTCTTATTCGGGCCATTCGGCAAGGGTGAAGGCTACGCATGAAACTCTACAAGAAGGAAGGCAACGTCCTCCACATCCTAAGCTTCCCCAACGAGAACGCGGAGAAAGGCGACTATTTGCTGGTGGAGGATCAAGACGCGGGGAAAGCCCTTATTGCACAAGTGATTGACGTGCAATTCGCCTGCATTCCCGGTGTGCTTGAGGAGTTACTACGTACATTGCCTGACGGCGGTGAACCAATTCAAGGCGAAGACATCGACCCGCTGGAAATCGCTCCGCACATCACGTACATCCAAGATGCTAGTTTGCTTATTTGCAAGATACGGGCAACGCTGGAGAATGGCCTGCTAAGCCCGAGCAGCAGCTGGCTTCCAAGCCGTTCACAGTCCACAATCAAAAAGCTTTCGATTCCTATGCTGATGAAGCTGGCAAACGTAAATGGAAAACTGCCAATAACGCTCGGCAGCACAAAAGACGCCTCGCTATTGACTATAGACGCCTCAGCAGTAGACGGCACATTAAACATAATCACGGGTAAGAAGGGCTGCGGCAAATCACACTTATCCAAGCTCCTCATGGTTAGCCTTGTAGGGTACAAAGCAACCGTAGTCGTCTTCGACCTCAACGGCGAATACACCAGCCTAGGCTTAACGGCAGACGGAAAAAGAAACATCCACTACGACAAGATTCACACGTTGACGCCGGCGCAGAACTTCAAAGTAGCTCTTGAACAGCTACACCTGAACGTGGTGATGGGCATACTAACCCACGCGCTTCACTTGCCCGGCACATCAGCACGCGAGTTCAGACGCATCTGGAAACACCTAAAGGAAAAAGGCTGTCTCACGCTGCACGAACTGGGCGAAGCTATACGAAACCTAAACTGCAATCAACATGTCCGCGACGCACTCTTATCAAGGTATCACGCGCTGGTCAACTCGGGATTTTTCACCGATAACCCTGCAGAAGCCACGCTGCTGGACGAATGTCTACTAAAGGCAAATGAGCAAGGCGGCGCCATAATCATAAACCTACGCAACACGTCCACCATAGACCGCCAAATAGTTGTTGAATACATTTTAGGCAAGCTTGTTGACGCCCTGCAGAGCTGGAGGCTTAAAGCCGTGTTCCTTTTCGCTGAGGAAGCGCATCTTTATCTGCGCGAAACCTACTGGGACGATATTGTCACCCGCATGAGGCATTTCGGCATATTTACCACTTTCATCACCAATCAGCCTGACACCATACGCGAAAACATCTACCGCCAAGCAGACAACATCTTCCTCTTCAACTTCACAAACGAGCATGACTTAGACGTGGTTTCCCGCGCTTCCCGCATAGACGCCGAGACCATTCGCTCTATTGCCCGGGATCTGCCACCGCATCACTGCTTAGCGCTAGGCAAGGTTGTAGGTGACTTTCCGATTGTTGCAAGAATAAGACCGTTGGATCTTAAGACAATGGGAGAAACACGCTTGTTCTTCAAAAATATAAATTAGGATTTTCCAGCTTCTGCCTATTTTGCCTAAAGAAGCGGCGGAAGGATTCCGTCAAATCATATTGCTCCACTTCATCCAGAGGAACCCATTTTAGATCATCAGCGTCGCTTGCCGCCCTTAACTCGCCGCCTGTAGCAGTCACAAAGTAATCAATGATTACGAAATGATATTTCACTGCGCCCTTCTCATCCAAGCTGATGTGATCAATCACGTCAACAAGCCGCGGCGACGCCACATCTAAACCCGTCTCCTCTTTCACCTCACGAATTACTGCTTGCTCAATGCTTTCGCCCAGCTCCACCAAGCCACCGGGAACACTCCATTCGCCTTTTGCTGGAGCACTCTTTCTCTTTTCCAGCAGAATTTTGCCGTCTTTGATTATTATGGCGCCGACGCCTACAACGGGTCTTTCAGGATATTCCTTTTTCACAGCTTACGCCTCAGCCAACATATCATGGTTACTCGTATCTTAAGGCTTCTACGGGTTTAAGCTTTGATGCACGCCACGCTGGGTAAAGCGCGAATATTACGCTGACGCCGACGCCGAAGATTAAGGCGCCCACGAGAACCGTTGGTGTTAACACGGGCACTATTGTTAAGCCGCCGTTGCTTATTTGCGCGCTTTGCCCGCTGGCTATGCCACCGAAGAGGCCGCCTTCACTGAAGACTACAGCAACCACGTTCGCTAAAGCCCAGCCGGCGCCTATGCCGAGTACCGCGCCTATTAAGCCAATTATCACTGACTCGCCTAGGAAAATCATGAGCACTGTCCTATTTTTCATGCCTAAGGCTTTGAGGATGCCGATTTCCCGTGTGCGCTCAATTAGCGAGACAATCATTATATTCATTATGCCGATTCCAGCGACCAGCAGCGAAATAGCAGCTATTCCAGCCAAGAAAAGCTGAATTACAGAGAAGACACGGTTAATAATGTTAAGCACCGCTGTTGAGGTTACAACAGAAACTTCGCCGCCATACGCGTCAGTAATGGCCTCAGACACAGCGTTGATCACATCTCTTTCGCTGGTTTTCAACTTCACAATTATAGTATCACATTCCTCAGTTCCGAAGAAATGCTGCGCTTGCTCAAGTGGAATATAAACACCTACGTCAGAAGGTCCGCCAACGCCGAAGCCGCCAATTTCCTGAAGCACAGCAGTAACACGGCCGGTGTAGCTTACGTTTTCTGGCGGGCGCGCTGTAGTGTTGGTCCAGATAATTTCAAGTTCTTCGCCCAAATTAAATAGGAGAGTACCGTTTTCCCATGGATCATGTAAAGCTTTCCCAATGACAATTTCGTCATTTGCGGGGTTCAAGTTTATAGTGCCTTTATCAGCCACGAAAGTAGTATGATAAATTTCTGCATATTTGGCGAAATCCACACCTCTAATAGTTACTACAAGACTTTGTTCTTGAGACTGGAGGTAAACGTTTTTCCGTATTATTGCAACTGAAGTCTCAATGTCCAGAGATAGGCTATTGATGATTTCCGTGTCGTTAATGAACAATTTAAAGTCAGAGCCACCGACACCGAAGCCGCCACCAATGCTTGTGCCGCCTTCGCTGAAGAAGCCTCTGCCAGGTACAACAATCAACGTATCCGTTGCTAAGCCTGTTTCAAGTTGATTTGTTATAGTATTCTGCAATCCTTGTGTAACAGAAAGTAAAGCCACTATAGCTGCGATGCCGATGACCACACCTAAGGTGGTTAAGCCTGCACGGAGTTTCCTTAGCCTTATCGCGCTGAAAGAATAGCTGAAAATGTCTCTTGCTTTCATGTTGGTTCACCATTCACCACGTCTGAAGTTATTACACCATCAAACATCTGAACGACACGTTTAGCTTCCCTTGCCAAATGCTGATCGTGCGTAACCATAATAATGGTCACACCCCGCTCCTCATTAAGTCGCTTAATCAGATTCATTATTTCACGCGCCGTCTTGGAATCCACGTTCCCCGTAGGCTCATCCATTAACAGAAATTTGGGGTTATTCGCCAAAGCGCGGGCAATGGCGACGCGTTGCTGTTGACCGCCGCTTAGCTCAGTAGGCTTATGATTCATGCGGTCCTTTAGGCCGACGGCTTCGAGAAGCTCCTCGGCGCGTTTCCGCCTTTCAGCCTTGCCTACGTCTGCGATGGACATGACAAGCTCGACGTTTTCTCTTGCCGTGAAGCGTGGGATAAGGTTGAAGAATTGAAAAACGAAGCCTACTCGGCGTCTAAGATCAGACAGTTGATTGTCATTTAGTGTGGCAATGTCAATGCCATCAATTAGCAGCTTTCCTGAAGTCGGCTTATCTAAGGCGCCGAGCATGTTTAGCATGGTGGATTTGCCGCTTCCTGAGGGGCCGAGGATGGCGAGGAACTCGCCACTTTCAACTTTCAAGTTAACGCCCCTGAGAGCTTCCACAGGGACTTTACCTAACATGTAAGTTTTCTTCAACTCAATTGCTTCTACAAGTGGTGCCATAACCCTTTAACCTCCTTTAAACACTGTTACTTGTTGAGGAATCTCCATGAGAGCACTATGCCTATGGATGTCAGAACGAGGGCAAATATGCCGACGAATGCGAAGTCTAATGCTAACTGCGAATAGTTTATAGTGTCAAAGATTAAGAGCTGGCGCATGCCATCAATAGTGTATGACAGAGGATTAACTTTTGCTACTACCTGTAGCCACTCGGGCATGCGCTCTATAGGGAAGAAGGCGCTGCTGGCGAATGTCAAAGGCAGATTAAGCAAGTTGGTTACTGCCATTGGCGTTTCAATTCTTGTTGAGCGAACGTTGATGGCTATGAACATCGATGACAAGCCCATGCAAATTAGGAATAGCATGGCGAATACTCCGAGAATGTTGAGTGGCGTGAATGCTGCGCCAAATGTGAAGCCGAAGGGAATTGCTATTATCAAAATTATTGCCGCTTGGAACATTGCCCTCAACGTGGCTGAGAGCACCTTGGATACTATTATAACTCCACGCGAGACAGGAGTGCTTAAAACCTTATTCAAGAAGCCTAACCTTCTATCCCAAACAACTGACATGCCACTGAACATTGTTGTAAATAGCGCTGTAAACGCAATCATGCCGACGGCCATGAAACTCAAGTAGCTTGTCGTTCCGAACGTGCTGCGCATTATTTGATCCTGTAATCCATTAAAGAATTGGCTTAGAGCGGCGATTTGGGCTGGACTGAACTGCATTATTATATCTGGTGGAATTTGGATGGAGTCTGCGCTGAATAAGCTGCTTAGGTTTAAAGCGTTGCCTAGCAGGCCGAGCCAAATTACTGGCTGGATCAATGTAAGCACGAACACGACAGGTGCTTTATACCATTTTTTAAGTTCACGGTTGGTTAAAGCCCATAACCCATGTATCTTGCTTTTTGTTACATTATTTGCTGTGCTCACATTCTTGCCCTCCTCATGGTATGTCTTTGCGCAAAAACCGTTTCAGGAGATTCTTCGGTGTCGCGTATGGATCTCCCTGTGTATTGAAGGTAAACCTCGTTTAATGTTGGTTTTGAAAGCGAAAGCTTGGTTACAACATAACCTTCTTTCCGCAATGATTCAATTATTAATGGCGCAGTTACTTCACCGTTTTCTGATTTTATTAAGTACATGCCATCGTCCTTCTTGACTTCTTTTACACGCTCAACTTTTTTGACGAGATTCGTAATATCAGCGTCCTGCTTGATGCTCAACGTAATTATGTCGCCGCCCAAGTTCTCTTTCAACTCGTCCGGCGTGCCGATCACCACAATCTTTCCATGATCAATTATTGCTATGCGGTCGCAAAGCGCATCGGCTTCCTCCAAGTAATGTGTTGTCATGAAAAGGGTCATGCCGAACTCTTTTTTCAGTTTTTTAATGTAATTCCAAGTAGCAGCCCTTGTCTGAACATCCAAACCTAATGTTGGCTCATCCAAGAAAAGGACTCTGGGCCGGTTAATCAAGCCACAAGCGAGTTCAAGTCGGCGGCGCATTCCACCCGAGTACGTTTGAACTTTTTTATCTTTAAATTTGGTTAATTCAACAAGCTCCAAGAGTTCTTCAGCGCGTTTCTTCGAAACCTCCCTTGGAATGCCATATAGGTCGGCGCATAGGAGAATGTTTTCTATTCCTGTTAAGTCTTCGTCTGCCGTGTACTCTTGCGGAACGACGCCTATGGAGTAGCGTACAGCGTTAGCCTCTTTGGCTATATCATAGCCTAAAATTGACGCCTTGCCTGAAGTGGGCTTTAGAACGGTTATGAGCATGTTGATGGTTGTTGTTTTCCCCGCGCCGTTAGGGCCTAGGAAACCGAAGATTTCACCCTGCTTGACGCTAAAGCTTACATGGTCTACGGCCACGAGGTGCTTATTGAAGATTTTAGTTAAACCTTCAACTTTGATTACTTCCTCAGTCACATTTACCACCGCTAACTTTTCGGTTAATTTCCTCAAGCTTCTTGGAGGTTTCATCTATGACTTTGATGACATCATTCAATGCTTGCTCAGAAAACTTTTCCTGCAGTGTGCAGCCCAGCTGGAAAAAGGCCATAACTAACCGCTTAATGGATTCGCGGACTTCAACTGTCCTTTCCGGCGGTATCTTGAAAAGTAGACTGTCGATAAAGGGCATTGGTAAGAAGCCGCCTTCCTCCCTAACTTTCTGCCTTATTTTCTTCTGTTCTTCATACAGCGCTTTTCCGCGTTCTGTCAACTCATAGCGCTTCAACCCGTTTTCAACAGGCAACTCGCGAATGTAACCATTATCCTGTAACCAGGCTAGAAGCGGATATATGGAGCCTGGGC
Source organism: Candidatus Bathyarchaeota archaeon (assembly GCA_026014545.1). GTDB lineage: Archaea > Thermoproteota > Bathyarchaeia > Bathyarchaeales > Bathycorpusculaceae > JAOAIV01. The sequence continues at coordinate 78,584 of JAOZIH010000001.1, read as the reverse complement.
TGGGCTTCCAAAAGCCGCCAGTTCGATTTTCAATCTCGGTCATTATCTCTGAGCCTGACATGGGTTTTTGACTCAGCGCCTCAAGCACATGATAGCGTATGAACCCTTTTGGAACCATGGCGGTGTGGCGCATCCAGTGTTTTATGGGAGGAAACATGACGTATCACTATTGAGCTCATAGGTGATATCAAATGCGATATTTAAACTTATTGCATAGAAAATATAGATAAATATAAATCAAAAATTAACTGATCACGGTGCCGATGTTTTCGCCTTTAACTGCCGCTAAAATATTCTCCGGTTTGAAGCCATTCACAACAACAAGACGCATGCGCCCACGCTTCAAAGCCTTAATAGCCTCTGGATCGATGATTTGATGTATCCCGGCTTTATGCTTATGCTCAGCGAAAACGCTGGCTAAGTCGTCAAAGGACAACCTGTCAAGCTTTACGGCGTCAGCATGCTTTCGCGGATCTTTATTGTAGACGCCCTCTTGATCAGTACCCTTAACAAGCAAATCAGCCTTCACATGTTCAGCGGCCAACGCGGCAACCGTGTCGGTGGTTATTCCAGGCTTTAAGCCGCCCATCACCACAATTTTTCCTTCATTCAAGTATTCAATCACGTCATCAAGTGTTACGGCTACTTGCTTGCAACCTATGGCGCCGAGCTTTTTAAGGAAGAGTTGTGCATAAAGTCGCGAAACAGATATGGCAAGTTCATCCTGCGCTTGCTCATCAAGCCCCAGTTTTTTTGCTATATCTATGAATTCGCGAGCTAAAGCGCCGCCGCCAACAACCACTACAACCTCGTTACCCTGCTCTTTTAATGCTCGCACAATTTCCGCATACTTGCTAATCAAGCTGGTGTTCACCGGCGACGCTACTACTGAGCCTCCTATTCGCAAAACGATACGCATTTGTTAATCCATCCTTTTTCCTATTTTGGCGCATCATGTTATAATTCTTTATGGCAAAGGATAGCGCTAGTAATTGTGGAATGTTTAAATCATTATTTTTATTAAATGATTGAGTGATTGCTGTTGGAAAACGAAACAAAAAATTTTCACTTTATGGAGCTCGACTGGCTAGTTTACTTTCCGAAATACGGCAACAGAGGGAAGTATCTTGACTACCGCGTTGTGTTTATAGATAGGCGTAAGGGCACAGCGCAAGCTGCAAAGATTGTTAGACTGCGTGAAATTCTGGAGAACCCGGAATTTGAAAATAACTATCCACACACCGTGGGTTTCTACAAGGGGGATGCAGGCGAGGGGACAGATTTTAAGCCAGATTACTTGGAAATTCGAAAGATAAATAGCGTGGAAGATTTCTGGCTTTTTTTAAACGCCTTAGACATATAAACGCGAAGCGTCAGATGTAGTATTAAAGTCTATTTTTGTGTCTGAGCAGCACTACTGCAAGTGATATTACAGCTATTGCAACGGCGATTACATAGCCAGCCTCAGCCGGTACACACAGTCTTCTTGACGTTGAAGTTGGTGATGGCTGAAAAGGCACCGGCGAATTAGTATAAGATTGAAAGGGTGAAGGTGAAGGCTCAGCAGTAGGTGTAGTAACCAAAGGCGGGGAGAGTGGGACATTACTGGGTAATAACGGCTCGTTTATGTTAAGTTCGCTTGAGGATATGTCTGCGTCGTCAGAGTAGCCTCTGCTTTCCCAAAAGCCGAGGAAATCATAGTCGACAAGCTCAATGCGTGTTAGCTGGTTTATCCATTTGTAGCCCCATTTGCCGGGAACCACCAAGCGTAAGGCGCCAAGTGCCTCGCCGTCTTTCTCGTAGGCTACGATTATGTCGTCGCGCATAACAGTTTCCATGGGCAGGTCTGTTGAGTATCCGTCATCAGCGTAGAAAGCAATTTTAACGGCTTCTGCTGAGGGCTTGGCGGCTTCCAGCAAGATTCGCAATTTTACTCCAGCCCAGTTGCCTTGTGCAACCACATGGCCGGGAAAATCTACACATATTATGGCGGCGTTTACTATGCTTTTAGGCATGGCAGCGATTTCAGCATGGCTTAGATTCAGAGGATTCGCTACCAAACCAGTTATGATTAGCTGGCTGTTGTCCACAGTTTCCGCGGACACGTAGCTTGCATAAGATGAGGTGAGCGCAGAACTGATGATTAGTAATGTCGTGATAATAATGGTTGTTGTAAAAGGTTTTTTCAAGTGCATTCCGGCTTGTTTTTAAAGGAAAATATGACGTGCGTCATATTTAAAAATGCCGCAGAATACGCGTTATTTGATCAGCCTCTTTTTCATCAAGTTTATACTCAACAAAAACAAAGCTACTGTGACTATAGTAATCCATGCTAAGCTAAGCAGCATGGAGCCTTCAACTCGGCCTAACACTAATCCACGAATAAGGTTTACCAAATGAGTTAGCGGCAGAAAAATTAGCGCTGCTGTCTCCACCATCTGAGGCAGTTGTGAAAGTGGGAAGAAAGTTCCGCTTAGCAGAAACATCGGCGTTATAAGCAGAAACGCGGGATAATTGAAGAAGTCTATGTTGGGCGCAATCGCCGTGAAACACATGGCTAAACATGCAAACAGCAAGCCACCCAAAAGCGATACTATAGGCACCAGAAGGACAAGTGGGCTGGAAATTAAGCCGAAAGCCGCTATCACAGCGAGCACTGTTGTAGAGTTTATAGCAGCGCGCGTGGCGCCCCAGAGCAACTCGCCAGCTATGACCTCTTCCACACTTACAGGTGTAGCGATTATTGCGTCGAAGGTCTTCTGGAAGTACATACGCACGAAAGAGGCATAAGTGCACTCGAAGAAGCCACCATACATGGCAGAAATGGCCACCAGCGCAGGCGCAATGAAGTTGATGTAGGGTACGCCTTCGATTGGTTGAATGAAGCCGCCCAATCCGAAGCCCAAGGCTAGCAGGTAAAGAATTGGCTCTATAAGCGAAGGCAGAAAATTGACTTTTATAGTTTTCATGAACACGTCAAAGTTCCGCCGCCAAACATGCCACAAGCGGTAAGTCAATTTCGGCAAGGCGAACTTTGCAGGCGAGTCGGCTATTTTCGTCAATCCCGCAGCCTCCTTCCAGTCAACTTGAGAAAAACGTCTTCTAAGTTGGCGTTTCGAATTGTAACATGTGTTAGCGAGTTTCTTTCGAGAAAGCGTTCGAAAACGCCATGCGGCTGCATGGTGAAAACATGGATGCGGTCGCCGAAGGCTTCAAACCGGGCAGCGGGGAACTCCGCTTTAAGCGTTTGCAATAGTTTTTCATCGTTGTCTATTTCCAGCACTTCTGCGCCGATGTGCTTTTTGACGAGCGCCGACGGGTTGCCTTGCTCGATGATTTTGCCGTTATCCATAAGCAGCACCCTATCGCAGAGTGCGGTGGCTTCCTCCATGTAATGCGTAGTCAATATTATTGTGACGCCGCGTTTTCTTAAACTGCGCACTTCATCCCAAACTATATGACGCGCTTGCGGATCAAGCCCAGTAGTAGGCTCGTCAAGAAGTAAAATTTGCGGTTCGTTGATTAGAGCTCTAGCCAAAATTAGTCGGCGCTTCATGCCAGTGGACAATTCTGAGATAAGCACGTCTTGTTTTTCTTTTATCTGAAAAAATTTCAGTAACTCTTTAGCGCGCTTTGTGGCTTCCGCTTTGGGAATGTCAAAGTAGCGGGCGTAAACTTGAAGGTTTTTTATGACAGTGAAGTCTGGATCCAAGTTGTCTTCTTGTGGGGCTACGCCGACTATGCGTTTTATTTCGCACGCTTGCGTAGAGACATTAAAGCCCGCCACATACAACTCGCCCTCTGTCAAGGGCCAAAAACAGTGAATCATACGCACAGTTGTTGTTTTTCCCGCGCCGTTAGGTCCTAAAAAGCCTACGCATTCGCCTTTGTAGATTTCAAAGTTTATGTGGTCCACTGCGGTGAAGCTGCCGAATTTCTTGGTCAAATTGCGCGCTTTTATGAGAATTTCTGATGAAGACATGCGCCTTTCAGAGCTATTCAAGGCAAACAAGAACTTAAGATTACCTCTCCAAAGAAGGTAGAGATAGGCGAGTTGAAAAGGCGCTTACAATAGCACTATTCACTTTTTATTCTTTTTCCGCATTCATAACAGAAAACAGCACCACTTGGATTTTTCGCGCCGCAACTAGGACAAGCCACAGCCTCTCTTTGAAGGGATTTCTTAATATTCTCGCTTACAGTTTGAAACGCCGCGCTGATTTCCTTGGCGGCGACGGCAAATGCCTTCTCTAGCTCTTGACTTATTTTATTAAGCGTCTCTCTCATTTCATCTGAAACAGGCGGAGCCGCGGTTTCCATGTTCTTAATTGCTTTGGCGCCGCATTTTGGGCAGAAATTCGCGTCTTTGGGAATTTTTTCACCGCAATTTGAACAATAAACCATAAACACTCCACGTATCCACCAAGTGTAGAGCAGGAGATTTAAGCTTTATTAAAGCACTTGATTTGGAGGTAATTCTGAAAAATCTTTTAATAGCGTCTCTGAAATGACAAACAAGCTAAAAAGGAAAGGGAGAAAGCGCTAATAAAATGAAAGGATTACTGTTAACGCCGGTCGCTTCTCAATTTATGCGTAGATTTTTTATATACAGAGACTTGTCAACTAAATGCTGGTGTGACAATGCCGGAGATGGATGAGCAGAAAAAAGAGCGTTCGAAAATTTCCTTGCGGGTAGGCGAAGTTCAAATTGAAATGGAAGGAACATCTGAGGAAATCGCTAAACTGATGGGTAAAGATTTGCTTGAGTTCACAAGAGGATTGCAGGAACCAAAAAAGCCGTTAGCGGCTTCACCGCCTATGCCGCAAGCGCCCATTAAAGCGCCAGAAAGTACTCCGAAAGCTTCGGAAGTCGCGCCAAAGGAGAAGCCAGTAACGCTGCCCGCTAAGCCTGTTACAAGCGAAGTTTCCGTTCAGCCACTGCCCATGCTTGCAACCGCGAAAGCACTTGACAAAAAGCCCCCGAAGAAAGCTTTTGGCAAAACACTAGTAATCGCCTTGGGATTAGTGTGCATTATTCTTGCCGCGGGCTTAATTAGCGCACTGGCAATCTATGTGCCAAGGACCAGCTCTTTGGAGGCTCAAATAGCAGAAAAAGACAGCACAATTTTATCTTTGAACACGCAAATTTTGTCCTTAAACGGGCAAATCGCATCTTTGAACTCGCAGGTTTCAACCCTTCAAGAGCAACTCAATCAGACCAACACAAGCATGGCAGCGCTTCAGTCAGCTATAATTAGCTATCGCAACATAATTTACCTTAACGGGTCGCAGTATCTGTTTTCCGCTCGAACTGTAACTCAAGAGGCAAACACGACAACTGTTGTTTACGAGGGAGACTTGCTCTACGCGGGTTACATTTCCATCGGCGTTGAATCAAACAGCACCACAACATACATTCGAGTAGTTTACTCCTACGCCGAAGTTAACTACGATTGCAACGTGACTGTAGGAACAAATGGCGCAGCAGCCTTCCCGGTGCTACCTGGCCCCATTCAAATTACAGTAGGCAACACAGAAAGCGAGAACATAGTCACCGCGACTTTGACAGCACGCTACCGCTACTAGTTTCCACAAATCTCCCTTTTTAATTTCCGACAAGCAAAAGTGGTCATCGAATTACAGCTTGTCTAACATTAACCGAATTTTAAGCAAAGCACGTGCTAAACAGCCACTTCAGTTCCGCACCGTAGCATAGAATCAGTGAACCTATGTTTAAGCTATTTACGGAAGCGGCATAAGCTTCTGCGAGCACTAAAATGCGCGCTTCTCGCGATGCCTAATATTTATTTAATGCTACGTGGAGATTAGCTGTTGATGCACATGTCGCTTGAAGGATTTACCGAGTACAAGCGCAGAGAATTCTGCAACGACGTAAAATGCCCAGTGCAGATGGAACTGAATCGCTTGGCGGATAAGCCCGAAGAATACGAGCGCATCAGACAGACATGCAGCACCGCATGCAAGTACACCACATGGCAGTTTCATCATTGGCTGATAGAGAAAGGTTATTTAATTCTTAAACCCAAAAGTCCCAAGGAGAAATGAACTATGGATTGGGGAATGAAAAACAGGCTTTCACGCCTAATCCAACCAGACGGCAAAGCACTTTTTCTGCCGATAGACCACGGATACTTCCAAGGGCCAACGACTAAGCTTGAAAAGCCAGGAGAAACCCTGAAGCCACTGCTGCCCTATGCAGACGCGGTAATGCTTACCCGTGGTGTGCTTAGAAACTGCGTAGATCCAACTGTTAATAAACCCATCATATTGCGGGTTTCAGGCGGAACCAGCATGGTAGGCGAGGACCTAGCAAACGAGGCAATAACAACTTCAATAGAGGAAATCATACGCTTAAACGCAAGCGCCGCTTCCATGTCTATCTTCGTAGGCAGCAAATACGAGCACCAAACTTTGACAAACTTGGCGAAGCTTGTAGATGCTTGCGAGAACTATGGAATACCCGTCATGGCAGTTACGGCCGTTGGCAAGGAGCTTGAGAAGCGCACCGCACGCTACTTGGCCTTATGCTGCCGCATCGCCGCAGAGCTAGGCGCCAGAGTGGTGAAAACCTATTACTGCGAAGAGGGCTTTGAGAAAGTCGTTGATGGTTGCCCTGTTCCCGTGGTAATTGCTGGTGGACCCAAAACCGAAACACAACAGGAAGTATTCGACTTCGTCTATGATGGCATGCAGAAAGGCGCAATAGGCGTCAACCTTGGCAGAAACATCTGGCAAACAGAGCATCCGGTAGCTGCAATCCGCGCCATCCGCGCAATAATCCACGAAAACTACACAGCCAAAGAAGCCAACGACCTATATGAGCAGATAAAAGCGGGCAAACTGTAGCCGCTTCCTTTTTTTTGGTGAACCCATGCTTGCCGCCATTTACTACAACAACAGAAATGTAAGAATCCAAGAAATGCCAATCCCTGAAATCGCTGAGGACGAAATGCTAGTCAAAGTTATGGCTTGCGGCATCTGCGGAAGCGACGTCACCGAATGGTACCGAGTCCCAAAGGCGCCGAGAGTTTTAGGCCATGAAGCAGCAGGCATAATCGAGAAAGTGGGCGCCAAAGTTAAAGGGTACAAAGTGGGCGAACGCGTTTTTGTATCGCATCATGTGCCTTGCGGCAAATGCCATTACTGCCTGCGTGGGCACCACACAGCCTGCGAAACACTCCATACAACAAATTATTTTCCAGGCGGCTTTGCTCAGTACATTCGTGTGCCCTCAATAAATGTTGAGCATGGTGTGTACAGGCTCCCAGCGGATATGACATATGATGAAGGAACATTCATCGAGCCCTTGGCGTGTGTTATCAGAGGGCAAAGGCTCGCCGCAATCCGAGAAGATGACGCGCTGCTAATTATCGGCAGCGGCATTGCCGGGTTATTACACGTGCAATTAGCAAAATTCAAAGGTGTCCACAAGATAATAGCTACAGACATAAATCCGCATCGTCTAAGCCTAGCGAAGAAATTCGGTGCTCACCACACCATAAATGCAGCAGAAAATATTCCGCAAAGAGTGAAAGAGCTCAATGATGGACGATTAGCTGACCAAGTGGTGATATGCACAGGCGCCACGCAAGCTGCTCTAACAGCGTTAGAGTGCGTGGACAAAGGCGGAACAATTTTATTCTTTGCTGTGCCTGACCCAACTGTCAAAATTCCTGTACCCATAACCGCGTTTTGGCGAGATGAGATAACACTAAAAACCAGTTATGGCGCTGCACCACGAGATCTCGAAGAAGCATTGGCAGTCCTGGCTCAAAAGAAACTAAATGTCGCAGATATGGTCACTCATAGATTCGGCATCAAGCAAGCAGCAGAAGGCTTCCGATTAATGGCGGAAGCAAAGGAATCTCTAAAAATAATCATCGAGCCAAACAGAGATTAACCTAATTTTTTAGCGGATCTTTCCCCAGAAAAATCGATTAAAAATTTCATTTTGCAAAATACCTGCGCTTATAGCATCTTGCCCGTTTGCTTCATGCGCTTTTAATTGAGCCTGTTGCCATTTGCGAGTAGACCTGCCCTCTATAGGTTTCTGCAATGAATTTCTAATATGCGCTAAATATGAAGGCGCCCTTGCAAGTTTTCTATGTCAAGAGCAAGCTGTCGTGAAAAAATTTGCGCTGCTCTATTTTTGTCACGGTTATTCAATTTTTAGGTCATAGTGCCACTTGCATTAGTGATGTTCTGAAAATATTTCTTTAGCTTTATCTGAATAGATTCTAAATGCACTTTCCGAAAATAAAACAAAAACAACCTCGTCTAAGCCGTCTTCTTTTTGCAGAAAATCTTTCACCGCGGTTAAGGCTATTTGGCAAGCGGTTTCAACGGGGTAGCCGTAAGCGCCTGTGCTTATAGCAGGAAAAGCTATCGATTTCAACCCTTTAGCCACAGCAAGCCTCAGCGAATTCTGGTAAGCTTGCGTCAATAATTCAGCCTCGCCGTAGTCGCCTCCACGCCATATAGGCCCAACCGTGTGAATAACGTATTTAGCCTTAAGGTTACCGGCGCTTGTGATAACCGCTTTACCCACGGGAAGCCCATTTGGCCATTCTGTGGCACGTATTTTTTTGCATTCTTCAAGGATTTTTGGTCCTCCTTTGCGGTGTATCGCGCCGTCTACTCCGCCTCCACCCATAAGTGAAGAGTTGGCAGCGTTGACTATGGCGTCCTTTTCCATTTCTGTTATATCGCCTTTCACTAGGCGTATAACCGCTTTTCCGACCGGAAACTCCTCTGCCATTTTACAGGCCTCCTTTTTATGTTACCGCCATAATAGCTTGCCATAACGCTGAGCTAAAAAACCATGCACCGAAAAATAAGAATACTGCCACGCAGAAAAAGGTGATACCCTGATGCATTTTTTTAGTCCAGAAGCGCTGCGACTTGAAAATAAGCACAGCCACAAGCGTGTACCACGCAAAATCGCAAAGCCAGTGGACTACTGCGAATATGGAAAACCCCAGCAGTCCAAATAGCTTTGCGTTCATTATCAATGCGAGACCAATCGTTAACCACCACAAAATGAACCCCGCGTTCGCAGCAGTCGTCCATGCACCCGCCACGATGGAATCTCTGCTTAAACCTCTATGAGTTTCGTTGGTTCTGTTTCGGTTTCTGAAGGCTTGCACACCTGTAAGCATCATAAGTAAACCTCCAACCAGCCCCACCGCGATATGCACCGCTTCCGGGATGGCTGTGAATTGGTTTAGCCCAAAATAAAGCAGAAAGATTAATGGAAATTCGACTATTCCATGACCAAGCGCGATAATAGCTCCTGCAGTTTTACTTCTCACCGCCTTTGCAACCGTAACTGCAAATAACGGTCCCGGCAAGAGCACGCCTGATAGAGAAATGAAAACGATGGATATCAAGAAAAGTGGAAAATCATAGATAAACGGCAACTTGCTTCAACACCATCATTAAGCTACCACATGCTTTTGTTTAATATCATTACGCGCTAATTATTTAGTGTTAAGTATGCGCTAAATTTATTTTATGCAGAAATCCGTGAAGCAGCCTAAGGTTATTCGCCAAACAGCACAGCCGCGTCATCCTTAGAATTGCCTTTAAGTGTCAACTTTACGTAACTCTGCCATGTTTGTTTGCGGCTGGAAAAATTTAAAAGGCAAATAAGTGCAAATGAGAAAACTGCGATGTAAATCGCATAAAACTGTAGGAGAATGGAGAGAATGGCAATCTCGAAAGAGACTGCCGCCGCTGCCCTTTCTCTGATTCTAATACTGCAGTGTCAATTGCTCTTGCAGCTTTACCAGCTGCCGGACAACTTGTAGGCAATCAAAAAACATACCCTTTCATCGGCGCTACACCTAACCCCGTCGGCGTAGGACAAGAGACCCTGCTGCACATTGGAATTACCCAGCAATTACAGATCACACGGGACAGCTGGTCAGGTTTGACTGTTACTGTTACTAAGCCTGATGGCACCACTACAACGCTTGGCCCGTTCCGCACTGACTCAACAGGCGGCACAGGCTACGTATTCATACCTGACATGCCAGGCACCTACAAGCTGCAAACACACTTCCCCGCACAATGGTACAACTTTACTGCTGGAGGCCAGCGATATAACATATATTTCGAAGCCGGCGACAGCCCAATATTAGAGCTCGAGGTTCTGCCCGAACCGATACCCATCTATCCTAGCGCGCCGCTTCCAACAGAATACTGGACGCGCCCCGTGGACGCACAGTTTAGGGAATGGAAGAACATCTGCGGAAACTGGCTGGGCATCTATCAATTCCAGGACACACTAGCTGGGTCGATTGAGCCTGGCAATGAAGACGCGCCGGAAACAGCCCATGTTCTCTGGACAAAGCCGATAGAGGGAGGAGGTCTCGTTGGGGCACCGCTTGGCGATTACTCATATTTCTGCGGAGACGCATATGAAGGCAAATTCTCTGGCACAGTGATCATTAACGGGAAAGTCTTCTACAACAAGTTTAACACTATAGGCGGCACCGCCGTTGACAATTACGTGGTTGCGGTCGATATACACACTGGCGAAGAACTGTGGAAGCGCGCGCTTATTCCGCCTAATGGGACTCGCCAAACACTATCTTTCGGTCAAGTGATGGAGTTCAACTCGTACAATGTTCAAGGCGCCTTCGCTTACCTGTGGACATCAGAAACGGTTGGAGGCGTCACTAACTGGCACGCCTTTGACATCACAGACGGACGCTGGCTGTTTACGATGACAAACATTCCAAGCGGCACCACGGTTGTTGGTCCAATGGGTGAGCTATTAAGATACCAAATTAATCAAGTAGCAGGTTGGATAGCAATGTGGAACTCCACTGCGGTAATCAGCGCTTACTGGGGTACAACCGAAAACAGCCCGCAATTCGGCTCATGGCGACCGCAGGGCAAAGTGATTAATGCGGTAGGCCCTGTCCCTGTAACAAGTGCTACTCCTCTGGGGCTTAACGGCTACCAATGGAACAAGACCATCCCAACAGGTTTACCTGGAAGCCCAAGTTACTACATACCGCTAGACTTGGTAATCGGCTATTACAGGAACACCTATGGCTTTGGCGGCGAAGCATTCAACAACCCGCCCTTCACCATTTGGGCAATAAGCCTGAAACCAGGCGAAGAGGGACGCTTACTATACAATAAAACCCATAACGTGCCGCCGGGCAACGTAACCGTGGGCTACACACGCGTAGGTGTGAAAGACCGCGTTTTCGTAGTACACATGAAAGAGTTAGGCACAAACTACTGCTACAACCTGGATACAGGCGAGTACATGTGGGGCCCAACTGAGCCGCCTGAACACTACTTAAGCTATCTCGAGACATGGACTATCATCCACGACGGCAAAGTCTACACGCACGGCACCAAGGGCATAGTAGACTGCTATGACGCCAAAACAGGCGAGAAATTATGGAGCTACGAGGCCTACGACCCCTACAACGAAATCCTATGGAGCAACAACTGGAACATCCGCGTTGACTTCATCGTTGACGGCAAAATCTACCTGCGGCACAGTGCACACTCAGACAACAATCCACTGCCACGAGGCGCACCATACGTCTGCCTTAACGCCACTACAGGGGGAAGTAATATGGCGAGCTAACGGTCTTGTCCGTGGAACCGACTGGGGCGGACGCGGCTTTATCGGAGACAGCATAATCGTAAAAATGGACACCTACGACCTGCTCATATTCGCATTAGGTAAGGGTCCAAGCGCTACCTCAGTTTCCGCATCTCCGAAAGTTTCTACGCACGGCAGCAAAGTCCTCGTGGAGGGTATGGTCACTGATGTTTCGCCTGGTACGAAGAGTCCAGCGTTGGCTATGAGGTTCCCGAACGGCGTGCCTGCCGTGGCGGACGAGTCGATGAGTGACTGGATGCTCTACGTCTACAAGCAATTCCCACGGCCAGCAGACGTTAAAGGCGTCGAAGTCATTGTCGAAGTATATGACCCGAACAAGAACTACTACGAGGTTGGCCGAACCACAACTGACGACAGCGGCTTCTTCAGATTGACCTTTGAGCCGCCTGTTCCAGGAGAGTACACGGTAATCGCAAGGTTCCCAGGCTCAAAGGCGTATTATGGCTCATTCGCGAAGACCGCCATATACGTTGAGGAAGCACCACTTGCTCCTGCGGCTACGCCTACACCAGCGTCAATGACTGACACGTACGTTTTGGGCCTAGGTTCGGCAGCGATAGTTGCAATAGTCGTCATTGGGCTGATACTAATTCTAATGCTTCGGAAACGGTAAACAGTCGAAAACCAATAAAATTTCCCCTATTTTTTTGTTTACTTGCCCTGTAAGTTGAAAGCGAAGCAACCCTAAGCGCACGTAACATTTTGTTTAAAAAATAAATGTAAGTAATGCGATTTAAATTTTAATCTCAGAATCGAAAATGGTTATTGTTAGAAAAGTTTAATAAGTCATCGCTTCAGAAGATTAGGAATGGCGTTGGAAGACGCCAAATAAAGGTTAGGAGAAAACAGAAATGACTTATAGGAGAAGGAGAATTGTTAGTGCTACGGTTGCTTTGTTTCTGCTACTAATTATGGCTTCTGCGTTTGTCGTTTTACCGATCAAAGCGCAAGCAGCAAGGATGAAAACTTTCGCCTTTGTCGATGCTGTGCCTAATCCCGTAGGCGTCGGCCAAGAAGTGCTGATACGATTCGGCGTTATGCAGCAGCTAGGTTACCCACAGGATGGGTGGACAGGTTTAACGGTGACAGTTGTCAAGCCAGATGGCACCAGCCAAACGTTAGGGCCTGCGAGAACAGACTCAACAGGCGGAACTGCAGTAATATTCATACCCAACGTAGCTGGTACATACAAACTGACCGCTCACTTTCCTGAGCAAGCGTTCCCGAGCACCTACTTTGACTTTGAAAGAGGCATTCTAATTCTCGCAGGAACGGTAGTTGAAGCCGCCACCAGCGACACAATAGAGCTTGTTGTAACCGAAACGCCACGACCAGAGTATCCAGGCATGCCACTTCCATCAGAATACTGGACACGACCCATTGACCCGCAGCTCCGCGAATGGTACTCAATCTCTGGAAACTGGGTGCAGCGACCTGACAACTCGTTCGCTTTGTACAATGACGACGCACCCGAGACCGCGCATGTGCTGTGGACAAAGCCGCTTACTAGTGGAGGATTAGCCGGAGGCCTATGGACTGGCGTGCCCGCAGCATCTGAGACAGGCGACGCATACGCGGGCAAATTCATAGATTCAGTCATACTATACGGCGTTCTATACTACAACAGAGACGATGACTACGCAGGTCAAAAAGGCATCGTCGCGGTTGATCTGCATACAGGCGAAGAGCTTTGGTTCAGAAACAACACTGTGCTCTCTTTCGGGCAAGTCTTCTACTTCAACAGCTACAACTATGACGGCATCTACACCTACCTCTGGGATACAAGCGGCGGCTCGACATGGAAAGCATATGACCCATTCACTGGAGAATGGACTTACACGATGATTAACATGCCCTCTGGAACGCGCGTTTTCGGTCCAAGCGGCGAGATCCTCATTTATCAGATAGACTATGCTAATCGCTGGATGGCTCTCTGGAATTCGACGGCAGCTGGGCAAACCGCTCCAGGTTTCGCGATTGACCCAACAACCGGCGGCAGTTGGAGCAACTTCTGGGGAGGCCAGCTTGTTTCCGGCTCAACCATTAACGCCTCTGATCCTAGATGCTACTCTTGGAACGTTTCTATCCCGGCGGGCTTAACACCTTTCAGCGTGGGCGGCTTCGCTACCACAACGAAAATCTATCCTGAAGACCGCATAGTTACGATATCCTTCAACCAAACTGATGTGCGCGTTTGGGCATTAAACCTCAAAGGCTTGAATGCTGCTTCAACTTCCACGTCAACATTATTCGACAAATGGTGGGAAGCTCCCGCCGTTTGGAGCGACGCGCAAGTCACTTTACACTTCGTAGGCGCAACTAACGAAGCTGAAAACGGTATCATCGCATTGTGGGCTAAAGAGCTTAGGAAGCACTACGCTTTCAGCACAGAAACAGGATCTTTCCTCTGGGAAACCGATTCTGAACACTTCTTGAACGCTTACGGCGCCGGCGCTATCGAGCACTCATGGTTCTTCGCTTACGGCAAACTATACTCCACGGGCGTAGCTGGCATACTCTACTGCTACGACCTCGAAACAGGAGACACCCTCTGGACATACAAATTGGACGATCAATATACCGAGCCTGTGACAGGCAATTACTGGTGGGCATGGATAGCCATCATCGCAGACGGCAAAATCTATATGGGCCACACGGAGCACTCAGCAGAAAACCCGATACCCCGCGGTGCACCCTTCGTATGCCTCGACGCTGAAACAGGCGAAGTAATATGGCGCGTTAATGGCATGTTCCGTCAGACCCGCTGGGGTGGCGCAGCAATTATCGGCGACAGCATAATCGCAACCATGGACACGTATGACCAGCGCATTTACGCCATTGGCAAGGGTCCAAGCAAAACCACTGTTGAGGCTTCACCTGAAATCGCTACGCACGGCAGCAAAATCCTCGTAAAAGGTATGGTCACTGATGTTTCGCCTGGTACGAAGAGTCCAGCGTTGGCTATGAGGTTCCCGAACGGCGTGCCTGCCGTGGCGGACGAGTCGATGAGTGACTGGATGCTCTACGTCTACAAGCAATTCCCATGCCCAGCTAACGTGAAGGGCGTTGAAGTCATCATCGAGGTGCTTGATCCCAACAACAACTATTATGAGGTTGCCAGAACAACAAGCGATGGGTCTGGCTTCTACAGTGCCACGTTTGATCCGCCTGTGCCCGGCAAGTACACCATTATCGCACGCTTCGCAGGCTCCAAGGCATACTACGGCTCGCATGCAGAAACAGCTGTCTATGTAGAGGAAGCGCCGCCAGCCACTGAAGCGCCGCCAACCGCTGCCGAGTCTATCGCGGACATATACTTTGTGCCTGCAGTAATTGGCATAATCATTGTGATCATCGTAGCCACAATCATAAACATACTGGTGCTCCGAAAGCGGTCATAACTGCAATAGCAGACGCCGAGATTCTTTCCCTTTCTTTTTTTCTATTGCCTTACTGTTTAAAAGGCAGAGGATTTAGGAAGCGCGTATAATTTCTGGCTTGTACAGTTGTTTGTCAGCCGTTTTCGATTTATTCTTTTTCTTTGTTATTTCACGTTAAGTTTAAAGCTTAAAATAGATAGGAATTTAGGTTTGAACGTAATACCTAAAGGGAGCAGTTGATGCAAAATGACTTTGGTGAAGATTCGCGAGGTCCTTGACGGCTGCTGCGATGGCAAAAAAGTTGCTGTTAGAGGATGGGTTTACCGTAAACGAGAAGGAAAAACAATGATTTTCCTACTTATCCGAGATTCAACAGGCGTTATTCAGTGTACCGTTAGAAAGGACAGCGCCGCGTGGAGTGAAGCGGAACGATTGACGATTGAATCTTCCTTGACGCTTGAGGGCACCGTTAAGTCTGACCCGCGCGCGCCTGGCGGCTACGAAATTGTCGCTGAGGCCATATCTATTATTGGCTTGGCTGAGCTTTTCCCCATAACTAAAGACAAGAGTGAGCAGTTCATCCGAGATGTCCGCCACTTGTGGCTGCGTAGTCGCCGCATGAATCTTATAATGAAGATTCGAGCTAATGTTTTGGGGTTCACTCGCGAATTCTTCAAAAGCCAAGATTTCACAGAAGTTTCCCCGCCCATGTTCATCTCCGCAGCCGTGGAAGGCGGCTCAACTCTTTTCGGCTTAAAGTATTTTGACCAAGACCTCTATCTAACGCAGAGCTCGCAGCTTTACCTTGAAATCCTAATTTACTCGTTAGAGAAGGTTTACTGTATTGCGCCTTCGTTCCGCGCTGAAAAAAGCCGCACAATTAGGCATTTAACAGAGTACTGGCACATTGAAGGCGAATGGCCGTTTGCCGACATGCATGACTTGATGCGCTTCGAAGAAGAGCTCTTAGCGTATATCTGCCAGCAAACCGCTGATAAGTGCAAGAAACAGCTTGAAGAATTAGGCGCTGACGTTACCAAACTGTCGTCTGTTAAGACGCCTTTCCCGAGAATAACCTACACCGAAGCAGTTGAGAGACTCGCCAAGAAAGGGTCTGCCCTCAAGTGGGGCGACGACTTCGGCTATGACGACGAGAAAGCACTGGCTGAAGAATTCAACAAGCCCTTCTTCATATATGATTATCCAGCGGCGGTGAAAGCGTTTTACTGCAAAACTTACCGAGAGCATCCTGAAATTGCCATGTCAGTGGACATGCTGGTTCCAAGGATAGGCGAGATATCCACGGGCGGCGTCAGAGAAGACGACAAGGACACGTTGATTCGGCGAATACGCGAAATGGGCTTGAAGGAAGAAGATTACGACTGGTACTTGGACCTCCGTCGCTATGGTACTGTGCCGCATGTAGGCTTCGGCTTAGGGCTTGAAAGACTGCTAACTTGGATGCTTGATTTAGAGAACATCATAGACGCCATTCCATTTCCAAGAACCACACGCAGATTCTACCCATAACTCCATTTATGTTTCCAACATTTGACTTTCAATCATGCATTTATTAAACTCAAGCAAGCTGTCGATTTTTAATGGTTTCATTATAAATCCTATGTATGTCCTGTAAAGACTTCAAGCTTCAGCTGGGTTGATGGTAAACCTAAATCTCTAATGAGCTTCTCCATTGCTTGTATCATTGGAGGAGGCCCACACGCGTAAAACAAACTTTCCCTGTAATCAGGCACTTCTTTTTTGACCAGCCCAGCGTCAATTACGCTTATGGCACCTTTCCAAGAATCGCTGGCTTCGTTGAGTATAAAAACCACTTTAAGATTTCTGTTTCGCCTCTCTAACGCTTCAAGCTCTCCTCTGAAAACTATGTCTTTCTCGCTTCGATTGCCATAAAGCAGCGTAACTTTTATGTTCAGGCGCTTATCTGTGCAGTACCTGCAGATGCTCATAAACGGCGTTATTCCAATTCCGCCTGCAAGCAACACTATTTTCGCGCTTTCGCCTTCAAAAGTGAACGTGCCATAAGGTGCATCAATAATTACCCAATCACCCACTTCAAGCGCCCTCAAGGCGTTCGAGAACTCGCTGTCCGTAAGCTTCTTGGTAAACTCGATATGCTCTTTTTCTGTTGGGCTACTGGATAAGCTAAGCGGCTTAGTCAAACTTTTTTCATTAGCTTTTATTGTCACAAGCAGATACTGCCCTGGCTTATAGATTAGAGCCGCAGGTCTTGGAAATCTGAAACTAAGCACATTGTCCGTGCGAGGGATAATTTCCTTTACTTGGGTTTCAAACTTCATAGAACTTCTCTCAAGTTTACTTTGTGAATTCGCTACAAAAACTTACCGCAAAAGCGCATATAGTGAAAAATAAAAAAGTAGTTGTTGATGGTGCTATAGCCCTAACATGCCCAGCAGATTGTATTGGATGATTAGCGCTGCGAACAGTGAAGCCACCAGCGACATAACCGTAATCATCGTGTTCAATGATGGACCAGCAGTATCCTTAAAGGGGTCGCCGACCGTGTCGCCGACAACCGCTGCCTTGTGCGCTTCTGAGCCCTTGCCACCATGCACGCCTGTTTCAATAAGCTTCTTCGCGTTATCCCATAAGCCACCCGCGTTCGCCATGAGCAGCGCCAGCAGCAAGCCGGAGAATATGCTTCCTGCCAAATAGCCGCCTAACGCGGGAATGCCGCCGACAAAGCCCACCATCAGTGTTACGACTATTACAAGGACGCTTGCGGGCAGTAGCTCCCGCAGAGCACCAGTAGTGGCTATGTCAACGCATTTCGCGTAATCTGGTTTAGCGCCTGGTTTGCCTTCCCGCAAACCTGGAATTTCCCGGAATTGCCTTCGGATTTCCGCAATCATTCTCTCCGCGTTGCGTCCGACGCCAAGCATGAGCATGGCTGAGAACACTGCAGGCATGCCTACACCTATCAGGGCGCCCATAAGCACAAGCGGATTCATAACATCAAATATCACTGAGTGCCCTGCCTTTGTAGCGATTTCTTGGAATGCCGCGAGCAATGCAATAACGGTTAAGCCAGCCGCGCCTATTGCAAAGCCCTTAGTAATTGCCTTAGCCGTGTTGCCTGCTGCATCAAGCTGGTCGGTTACACGGATGACTTCTTCACCTAAACCTGCTTGCTCTGCGATTCCCCGCGCGTTGTCCACTATTGGTCCGTAGGCATCGTTGGCGATTATCATGCCCACAATTGAGAGCATACCTACTGCCGCTAGGCTGACGCCAAACAGGGCATATCCTGCGCCGAGAGGCGCACAAAGGTAGTATGCAACTGCTGAGGCAGCGCCTATGCCGATTAGTGGTGGAAAAGCACTTTGCAAGCCATAAGAGAAACCGGTGATGATGGTGGTTGCAGCTCCGGTTTTTGCAGATTCAGCTGTTTTCGCAACAGGCTTCTTATCTTCTGATGTAAAGTAGTCTGATGTTGTGCCAATTATTATGCCTGCAGTTAAGCCGACAAGCGCGGCGCCCCACAGCTGGAGCGGATAATTGAGGTAGTATACGGCGGCAAACGTCATTGCCAAGAAGAGTATGCATGTGATGTAAGTTCCCATATTAAGCGCTTTGCCAGGATTGCCCTTCGCGCCTATACGAAGCGTAAGCGCACCGATTATGGAGGCGATTATGCCGATGCCTGTGAAAAGCAATGCAATCTCAGTTTTTCCTAACGCAACACCAAGAATCATTGTAGCCACCGTGCTGGCTATGTAGGAATCCGCCAAGTCCGCGCCCATGCCTGCGCAGTCGCCCACGTTGTCGCCTACATTGTCCGCTATTACCGCTGGATTCCTCGGGTCATCCTCAGGTATGCCCAGCTCAACTTTGCCCACGAGGTCAGCGCTTATGTCCGCGGTTTTCGTGTAGATGCCTCCGCCTGCCTTTGCAAAGAGCGCCAGTGCACTTGCGCCGAAGCTAAAGGCTAAAACGGGTGGGACTTCCATGTCCTCAGGCATGCCTGTGACGGCGTAAACTAAGCTTATGCCAAGCAGCGAGAAACCGACTACGGCGAGGCCCATGACTGCGCCGCCGCGGAATCCCACAGGAAACGCCTTGTTTAGGCCGCTGCGTGCTGCATATGCTGCTTTCGCGTTTGCTTTGGTTGCGACTTCCATTCCGAAGTAGCCCGCCAGCGCGGAGCAGAAGGCGCCGAACATGTATGCCAATGTTAAGCTTAAGTTTTGAATGGGGTTAGCGTTTGTCCATACAGGTTGTGGCAGGAAAATGCCGATGAGCGTGCCGACTATAACGACGAAGATTGCTAGTATTTTGTATTCTCGCCGCAGGAATGCTCTTGAGCCTTCTCTGATTGCGTCGCAGATTTCCCGCATTTTTTCTGTTCCCGAATCTTGCTTGTTTATGTAACGGTAGAAGTATAGCCCAACTAGGATCGATAGTGCTGCAGATATTGGCGCTATAAGCCACGGTTCAAACATTCTTTCTAACTCTCCCGTTTCTTCTCTTTCTGTTTTTCTCTAGATTGTTCGGGAACTCTATACGAACTTCTTTATTAGCCTTTATTATGATGGAATGCCAAAAGAAAGGAGAAAAGGTTAAAACTGCTTCATATAAAAATAGTGGAACTTAATAGCAGAGTAAGCGAAGGGGAGAGCGGAAACGTCTAAATCTTGGCATGCATCGGAAACCGATGAAGTAATGCGCGCGCTAGCCGTTACCCATGAAGGGTTAACCTCGCAAGAAGCGCAAGAGAGACTGAAAAAATATGGTTATAACGAGTTGGTAGCGAAGAAGCGCAAGTCCGCGCTTAGCATGTTTCTAGACGAGTTCAAGGACATCTTCATTCTTCTCCTCATTGCTGCCACCATTCTATCAGGCGTAATAGGGTATTACGAGGTTATGATTGGCGAAGCTGAAGGCTTCATGGAGGCCATGGCTGACGCCATCATCATCGGCGCCATCGTCATTATGGTTGCAGTCACAGGTTTCATTCAGGAGTACCGCGCTGAAAAGGCTGTAGAAGCCATGAAAAAGTTGACTGCGCCAAAGGCTCGTGTCCTAAGGGATGGCGAAGAAAAAATTATACCTGCCAAGGAAATAGTTCCCGGAGACATTCTCGTTCTGGAAGCAGGCGACCGAGTCCCTGCAGACGCCAGAATTATCGAAGCTATAGAGCTTAAGGCAAACGAAGCAATTTTAACTGGCGAATCCGCGCCTGTGAACAAAAGTGTGGCGCCTGTTAAAGATGACGCGCCAATTTCTGAGCGAAGTAACATGTTGTTCACGGCGACGCATGTCGTTTATGGACGTGGAAAGGCCATCGTTACCACCACGGGCATGAGCACGGAGTTTGGCAAAATCGCTGAGATGGTGCAGACAGCCGAGGAAGAGGAAACACCACTGCAGAAAAAATTGGACAAGTTTGCAGGCAAAATCGCCAAGGTTGTAGTGGCTGTTTGTGTCATAATCTTTGCTCTGGAAGCATTTGAGGTTGTGGCGTCGGGAGTTTTAAACTTCGAAGGCTTAATTCAAGCGTTCATGTCGTCCATATCTCTGGCTATATCCGCGGTTCCAGAAGGTTTGCCCGCCATAGTCACCGTGACATTGGCGCTTGGAGCACGCGAGTTCGCAAGGCGAAATGCGCTTGTCCGAAAGCTGTCTTCAGCTGAAAGCTTAGGAGCTGTCACGGTTATATGCTCCGACAAGACTGGCACCATAACTAAGGGCGAAATGACCGTGCGCCAGTTGTATGTTGACGGGAAGTTCATAGAGGTTACAGGCGTAGGCTATGCGCCAAAAGGCGAATGTAAACTAGATGGTGTTCCATTGAAGATTGAGGGTGATGCTGGGCTTCTGCTTAGAATAGGCGCATTATGTAATAACTCTCAGCTCAGAAGAAAAGAGAACAGCGACTGCTGGGAGGTTCTTGGCGACCCAACAGAAGGCGCCTTAATCGTCGTCGCCGAGAAAGCTGGATTCAGCAGAGAAGAATTGGATAAACTCTACCCACGCATACGTGAAATCCCCTTCACTTCTGAAAGAAAACGCATGACCACCGTGCATAAAACACCCGAGATTGATGCAGTTGCCTACGCGAAAGGCGCGCCTGAAACAATTCTTGAACGATGCGCATATATCTTGGAAAACGGCAAAGAAACCAAGATAACTCAAGCAAAACGTGCCAAGATTCTACAGGTAAACGAGCAGTTAGCCGGGAATGCTCTGCGTGTTCTTGCTATGGCGTATAAGAAATTACCTGCCAACGCAGAGCAATTAGATGACGAAGCAATTGAAAGCGACTTGGTCTTTGTAGGTTTGCAGGGAATGATTGACCCGCCTCGGGAGGAAGCGATACAAGCGAATAAGACGTGCCAAAAAGCAGGAATTAAAGCCGTAATGATAACTGGCGACCACAAATTAACCGCTGTGGCAGTGGCCAGAGAGGTTGGCATTTTCAGGGAAGGCTATTTAGTGCTAACTGGTCCCGAGTTGGAGCAGCTAAGCGACGCAGAATTTGAGCAGCAAGTGGAAAAAGTCAGCGTTTACGCTCGTGTTTTGCCCGAGCAAAAACTGAAAATTGTTAACGCTTGGAAGAAGAAAGGCCACATCGTAGCTATGACGGGCGACGGTGTGAATGATGCACCAGCGGTAAAAGCTGCTGACGTTGGCGTTTCCATGGGCATAACTGGCACTGACGTTACCAAAGAGGCTTCTGACGTAATTCTCACAGACGACAACTTCGCCACAATAGTTAAAGCCGTCGAGCAAGGACGCGTAATCTACGACAACATCCGCAAGTACGCGCGCTTCTTGATTGCCTGCAACTTTGACGAACTGCTCGTCATAGGCACATTTGCCATACTCGGCGGCATATTCGGCTCTGAACTATTCCCGCTGCCATTGCTACCAGCGATGATTCTGTGGATAAACTTGGTCACAGATGGCGCCCCTGCAGTTGCACTTGCCACTGACCCGCCTGACGTAGACGTGATGGATAGGCCACCTAGAAAACCCGAAGAAAGCATACTGCACGGCATGGGCCGATTCATTGTCATGTCATTTCTACTTCAAGCAATCGGAACCATACTCGTGTTCTCTCTAGAGTATTACGTGTGGCCATCGCATCCATGGATGCTACCGAATGGCGCCATCGACGAAGCTGCGCGTAAACTCACATATCAGGAGGCAACAACAACAGCGTTTGTGCAAGCAGCAATGTTCGAGCTGCTCGTGGTGTGGAACTGTCGCTCCGAGAAACGCAGTGTCTGGAGAATGGGCAAAGACGCGTTCAAGAACAAGTTCTTTGTAATAGCGGAAATAGTGTCGATAGTTTTGACGCTTGGGATTACGTACATACCCATAACGCAGCAACTATTCCACTTGACAGCTCTAAGCCTAACAGATTTAGCGTACGTCATAGGCGTAGCGGCTTTAGCATTGTTTGTGCTGCCTGAGTTCACAATGAACCGGAAATTCTGGAAGTGGAAGTAGCGCTTATAGAAAAGCTTAAAACAAGGCTGTCTTCAAAACAGCCTTTAACCGCGAAAAGGCGTGAAACGAATGAGTGAAAGATTAGCGAATCCTGCTCCGCTTGGACTGCTCGGCTTCGGCTTAACCACCGTGCTGCTTAATCTGCATAATGCCGGCTTATTTCCGTTAGACACTATGATTCTTGCGATGGGCTTGGCTTACGGCGGCTTAGCCCAAGTCATCGTGGGAGTTATGGAGTTCAAGAAGGGCAACACTTTCGGAACCGTGGCGTTCACAAGCTATGGGCTTTTCTGGTGGTCCCTTGTGCTGCTGCTGTTGTTGCCGAAGACACCGCTGCTTATTGGCATAGCGGCTCCGACAGAAACAGCCATGGCTGCTTACTTCTTCATGTGGGGCTTATTTACGTTTGCACTGTTCTTCGGGACTTTGCAGAAGAATCGTGCGCTACAGTTTGTGTTCTTAAGCTTGGCAATACTGTTCTTTCTGCTTACCATTCGAGAATTAACAGGGAACCCCGCGCTGTTTGGAACCTTCACGCTTAATAACATGCTAGGCATCGAAGGCATCATTTGCGGTTTAAGCGCTGTCTACCTCGCAATAGCAGAAGTGCTGAACGAAACCTATGGAAAAACAATCCTTCCAATATGCCCCACAAACTAAAAACAGCCTTATTTTTTTATTTTTCAGATATATTGCCGATTAATTAACTTTATATGTATAATTTGTTTCTATTGTCTAAAACAAAAAAATCATGCGATGGTATCGGCATGCCTGAAACTAATTTGCCATTTGAAGAAAAAATCTGTCCAAAAGATGCCCACGTGTCTTTTGGCGAAAAACTTTTGCAAGAACGGGAAAAATCCTTAAAAAATCCGAAGGAGTTCTGGGCTGAAAAAGCAAAGGCGATTGACTGGTTTAAAACATGGGACAAAGTGCTGGACGACTCAAACCCGCCATTCTACAAATGGTTTGTTGGCGGCGTTCTTAACGTATCCCACAATGCATTAGACAGGCATGTGAAAACAGCCCGAAAACATAAGCTTGCATACATCTGGGAAGGTGAACTCGGCGAAATTAAAACTTACACTTATTATCAGCTTTTTAGAGAAGTAAATAGGCTTGCGGCTGTGCTTAAAAATTTTGGCCTCAAAAAAGGCGACCGCGTAGCCGTATATCTGCCAGTAATTCCTGAACTGCCCATAGCATTGCTTGCAACAGTCCGCTTGGGCGGAATTCACACGGTCGTCTTCTCCGGCTTCAGCGCCGAAGCTCTTGCCGACCGCATCAACGATTGCGAAGCTAAAATTCTCATAACCGCTGACGGCTCATACAGACGCGGCAAAGTAGTACCAATAAAGGACAATGCGGATCGCGCCTTGCAGAATACGCCGACAGTGGAGAAAGTCATAGTCGTAAAGCGAACAGGCCAAAATGTGAGCATAAAAGAGGGACGTGATGTCTGGTATCATGATGCCCTTGCAAGAGTAAGCGCCAACGCGTATGTCCCACCTGAACCCATGCAAGCAACGGATCCGCTTTTCATACTTTACACGTCGGGCACCACAGGCAAACCCAAGGGCGTCCAGCATGGCACAGGAGGGTATCTATTGTGGGCTTATTGGACGCTTAAATGGGCTTTCAACCCCACAGATGAGGATCTATGGTGGTGCACCGCGGACATAGGCTGGATCACCGGACACACATACAACGTTTACGCGCCACTATCGTTAGGCATATCCTCACTGCTTTTTGAGGGCACACCCGATTATCCCGCACAAGATCGCTGGTGGGACATCATCGAAAGACACGGCGTCACAATACTCTACACCACGCCGACAGCTGTTAGAATGTTCATGAAATTCGGCGAAGAATGGGTAAACAAGCACGACCTAAGCACGCTTAGGCTGCTGGGCACGGTCGGCGAACCCATAAATCCTGAGGCATGGCGATGGTACAACCGCGTAATCGGAAAAGAACGCTTAGCAATAATTGACACGTGGTGGCAGACCGAGACAGGTGGCTTCATGATTGCGCCGCTCGCGGGCATTGAGCTTGTGCCGCTTAAACCAGGCTCAGCAACATATCCGCTGCCAGGCATTCAAGCGGAAGTTTATGATGAGAAAGGGCAGCCTGCAAAAGTTGGAACCAAAGGCTTCCTCGTGGTGAAAACACCCTGGCCTGGAATGCTTCAAACGTTGTGGAAGGATCCTGAGAGATTCAAGCAAACCTACTTCGGAAGATGGCAAGGAGTTTACTACACTGGAGACTACGCCGTCCAGGACCCAGAGGGCTACTTCTGGCTTCTCGGCAGAGCAGACGAAGTCCTCAAGGTAGCTGGGCACCGCATCGGCACAGTGGAACTTGAAAGCGCATTAGTTGCGCACCCTGCAGTCTCGGAGGCCGCGGTGATGGGCAAAGAAGACCCCGTGAAAGGCGAAGTGCCCGTGGCGTTCGTTGTGTTGCGAAGCGGCTTCTCGCCGTCGGAGGAGCTACGCGCCGAACTCGTAAAGCACATCCGAACAACCATCGGCCCGATAGCCACGCCGGACGCCATCGTGATCGCGAACAAGCTACCTAAGACACGCAGCGGAAAAATCATGCGCCGCCTACTCAAAGCAGTGCTCACTGGAGCTCCGCTTGGCGACACCTCCACGCTGGAGGACGAGGCTTCGGTGGAAGACATCAAAGCCACATACGAAGAACTGCGCAGGCAACTGGCAAAGTAGCCTCTTTTTTCTCTGCATTTCTAACTTTATTTGCCGCAGTAATTGTTGATTCGTAGTTTTATGCGTGTTTCTGGTTCAAGATTTCGGCTTCACAAATTCTTTATTCAAAAAAGCGCTTTCCTTTGAAAGCGCAGAGCGTGCAGGCATGCGCAAGTCAAAACTTGAACTTTACGAGGAAATACTGGCCGCATTAGCCGATAGACACTTGACAGTTGACGGCATAGCTTATACATGCAACATGGATTGCCTTGCCCTCCGCCAGCGGCTTGACTTTCTCTTAAAATGCGGCTTAGTGGAAGAGAGGCATTACAAAACGAAGACGCGTTATGCTCTGTCGCAGCGTGGTTTAGCGATTTACAGAACGCTTACACTCACAAGGCGGCTTGAGAAGCTGCAAACCATGGTTGAAGATGTAAGCGACGCCTTAAAGATGTTGCCGGCGCTGTCGGAGTTTAACGAGGAAGCGCCAAAACGTGCGAGTCGAAACGAAAACTGTTAAGTAAGTCTCAGCGCCTTTTTCGTAGCGAGAAGTCATGGCGCCGCTTTCTCCAGAAACACTTTGGAACATAAGTTCCGAGAACCTTCTAAGCTTGCTGGATAGCCATGCGCTTGCGCAAGCGCCGAGAACAGTGCGATTTTACGCGCCTAGCTTCATGTATTATAAAACGCGCTATTACCATGCTTCGCCTAATCTGTTTCCCACGGTGTCCGTGACTGGCGGGGCATGCGCACTTAACTGCAAGCATTGCGGCGGCAAAATCCTGCAAACCATGCAGCCGGCGCCCACTCCTGAGGCGCTCTTCCAAGTGGCTGCTATGCTTAAGAGAGATGGCGCTGAAGGCTGTCTCATCAGCGGCGGATGCCAGCCAGACGGTTCCGTTCCACTTAAGCCTTTCATTTCTGCTATAGCTGCAATTAAGCGCGAGTTAGACTTAACCGTCTTCGTTCACACAGGCATAATTGACGCAGAAACTGTAGTGGCACTTAAAGAGGCAGGTGTCGACGCTGCGCTAATAGACGTAATTGGCTCTGATGAAACCATAAAAAAAGTATGCAATCTGAATGTGAGCGCCCAAGATTACGCGCGTTCGCTGCTTGCGCTGCAAAAGGCGGGATTAAATTTTGTGCCACATGTTATCGTTGGGCTCCACGATGGAAAATTGAAAGGCGAATACGAAGCGCTTAGGCTGATCGCTGCAGTGAAACCATCTGCCATAGTCATCATTGCCTTCATGCCTATACACGGCACCGCAATGGCAGGCACAAAGCTGCCAGCACCAATCGATGTCGCTCGCGTAGTCGCTGCTGCACGTTTAATGTTTCCTGAAACACCGCTGGTGTTGGGCTGCATGCGGCCGAAGGCAAAGCACCGTGCTGAAACCGATGTCTTGGCGCTCAAGGCAGGTGTCGACGCTATAGCCTTTCCAAGCGAAGAAGCCATTAGATACGCTAATGCAGAAGGTTACGTGTCAAGTTTTTCAAGCTACTGTTGCGCCCAAATATATGTGGACGCTGCCTTTCGAAGTATTTCGAAGTAACGCATAAGGCGATGCTTTTCACGAAACCTGGCATTCTGCACTATGAAGCTTTTGCTTGTGACGCCAGCCGCAGTATCTTGAAGCCGAAAATTGCTGCCCACGATCCGCCGGCAACAGCCGCTATGAACTCGGGGATAGCTACGCCTGAAACGTAGCGAACCACAAGCAGCAGTAGCCAGGGTGCAGCGGCAACTGCGCCCAATAACAATGTGAACATCGCCCACGGTTTCTGTTTCAATCGCCAGAGTCCTATGCCTAAACTCAATAAGGCACAAATCAGCAGCACGAAGAACGCCACTGAAGCAATAAAATGCATTGGTTTAACATCCTCGGGAAAGACTCCGATGGCTGTAAGCGCTATGCATGCCGACAGAAAGAACAATGCGCCAACGCGTCCTCTATGGGGCATAGAACGCAATTTGCCGTCAGCAGACGCGACTCCCAAAAAACTTGTTGCGCTAGGTAAGCTGGTTGCGAAGATTAAACCCAAAACGCCGCTGGATATTAAGCCATAGTTGAAAAGGGCTGCGGTAACGCCGGGCATCACGCCTAAATCGCTTAAAGCATTATGCGTCCAACTGAATTCTGGAGCGAAATAAATGGCTAGGAAAATGCATGAAAACGCCACGATAGGCGTCAATAAGCCGCAGATTCCTGAGATTTTAAGCCACGTTACGCTTCTCGATTTTGACATCCAATGCGCCCGCCTAAACTCATCTTAAGCATCGTTTACGTTTAAGAGTTTACCTTTTCAGGAATAAGCCGGCGAAGCCGCTGCAGCGATTGCAGCTTCTCCTTGTCACCAATCTTCGCTGCTTCTACTGCCCGTCGGAGCAGCTGAATTGATTCGTCCATTGCTCTGCGGTTTACGGGGAACGGCACGCCGTCCTTACCGCCGTAGGCGAAGCTAAACTTGACTGGGTCTTCCCAGCTTGGTTTCTCGCCGTAGATTAGTTCTGCCACAAGAGCTAAACCACGCACCGTTGCTGGGCCCACGCCTTTCACGCTTAAGAGCTCCTCGTAATTTCGTGGTTGAAACTCGTAAATTCGGCTTATTGTCTCCCAGTTTATGCTTCTCGGCATGCATAGCGCTTCAAACGATTGATGCCACCCGTCATTTTCAGCCTCGGGAAGCCATTTCATCAGCGACCGCTGATGCAGCGGCCTAGCAGCCTCAAGCAGACGCATAACTCTGGCGGGACGTTCTTTCGCTATGTCTACTGAAGCTTTGCGTGCGCCTTCGCTAGCTTTCGCAGTCATATCCAAAACTCTTTGCCGTCTTGTTTCGCCAACTATCGCGTTATGCGGCTCAACAACTAAACTTGTTACGTTATCTGACAGCCAGTGGTAACGGCGTGCGGTGCGGTCTTCCGCGCTCATGCCTTGCTGGATAACCGCCCACTGCCCACCAGCAGTTACGATAAAAGCGTGATGATAAAGCGGGTAACCCGCCTGAATCGCTGCGTTATCCACCTTCGCCGTCATTCTGCTTGTGTACGTCAGCGCTTCAACGGTCTCTTCTGAAAAACCTATTTTCTCGCCGACCTCAGCGATTTCTGCGGGTGTTTTCCGTGAGGTTCTTCCTTTTCCGCCGCAAACGACTACGCCATGCTCATCAAGCGACAAAGCTTGCTTAAGAACGCCGGTTAGCACGGTGGTTACTCCTGAGCTGTGCCAGTCATAGCCTAAAGCGCAGCCGAGGGCTTGGAACCAGTAAGGGTCCGAAATGCGCTTTAGAAATACATTTGCGCCGTGTTCGTCAATTATGATGCGGGCTATTTCTCTGGCGAGTTTGCACATGCGGTTGGTCAGCCAAGCAGGCGCCTTACCGCCGTGAAGTGGCAGATTAGCAACACCCGTTCTCAGCATTCTTATCCGGCAGTTACTACGTACATAGAACTATTTGGGTTTTCTTTAAATTTATGTGTATAAACATGCAGAGTTAACTCCTTAAAATATCGAGAGCAATGCCACAACATGGGATTAGACAGAGGCTAAAAGCCTTTAACCATATAAGGATAAAATACATCATATTACTGAAAGCCACTGGGAGCCAACCGCATGAGTAGAAAGTTGTTTCAATTGCTGATAGGCGTAGTAATTGCCTCTTTGCTGCTGGTGGCTGTTCCATTGCCTTCGGCTGGTGCTGCTGAAAATGAATGGGCAGTAAAGACGCCGATGCAGACAGCAAGAGGCGGGCTCGGTGTTGCCGCGGTAGGTGGAAAAATATACGCAATCGGCGGTATAAGCAACAACACGCAGCTTTCCATCAACGAGGAATACAATCCCGCTACAAACACGTGGACCACCAAAACGCCGATGCCGACCGCACGAAGCGGCTTCGCCATCGCAGTCTACAAAAACAAAATTTACTGCATAGGCGGAACAGTAGGCGACAGCAATAATGTTGTTTCCGGATTCACAGGCGCAAATGAAGTTTACGATCCAGCAACAGACACATGGGAAACAAAGACGGCGATGCCTACTCCGCGAGCAGACTTGGAAGCGTGTGTCGTCGATGGCAAAATATACCTTATCGGCGGAAAAGCTTACTGGGGCACTGAACCCTTCTATCATGAACTTAATGTAACCGAGGTTTATGATCCCGAAACGGACACTTGGACGACGGCGTCTTCTATACCTATTCCAGTGTTCGGCTACGCAGCCGCGGTTGTTGACGATACAATATACATTATTGGTGGTGCACGGCAGTTCCAAGAGGGCTTAGCAAATGTAACCATTGTTTCATCCACCCAGGTTTATGATACAAAAAGCAACACGTGGAGCAGCCGAACCGAGCTTCCTGTTGCTTTGAGCCACGCAGCGGCATGTGTAACCAGCGGCGTAACAGCGCCGAGGAGAATCTATGTAATAGGCGGCTTCGACAGAACCAACTACAGCAACGCAACTTTCGCTTATGATTTTGAACGCGATGAATGGAGCACTGGCGCGTTAATGCCGACGGCTCGGGCATATTTGGGGCTCGCGGTTATCGATGATGCCATTTATGCAATCGGCGGCTTCAATGGGCTGAATATGCTTGCTGCGAACGAGCGGTATGCGCCGATTGGATATGGAACTGTGCCGCTGCAACTGCAGATTTTGTCCCCTGAAAATAAAACTTATGCTTCTAAGAATGTTCCGCTGGTGCTTTCGGTTAATAGGCCAACGAATTGGCTATGTTACAGTTTAGATGACCAGCAGAATGTGACGATTACGGGAGATACTATTTTGTCTGATTTGGCTGAGGGTGCACATAAACTTGTAGTTTCAGTTAACGACACTTTTGGAAACGTTGTTTCTTCCGAAGCTGTTTACTTCTCCGTGGACACAGTTCCTCCGAAAATTACGGTTCTGATACCAGAAAACAGGAGCTACGGCGAAACTGATATAAACGCAATATTCATAGTGGACGAACCAGTTTCATGGATAGGCTACAGCCTTGATGGCCGCGATAACGTAACTGTAACGGGAAACGTTACTTTGGCTGTTCTTTCCGAAGGCTCGCATAGTTTTACGGTTTACGCCACAGACCTTGTAGGAAACACAGGGACCTCTGAAACAATTTACTTCGTTGTAGCTCCTTTTCCAACAGTTTTAGTCGTAGCTTCAGCCGCAATAGTAACAATAATAGTAGTTGCAGGATACCTTCTGTTGTTAAAACCACGAAAGTTAGGTAAATCCAAGACAAATAATAACCAGCAGCTAACGCTTTGAAGATAAAGCACACTCCATACAGTTCTAGCTATAAATGCATTGCAACGCGCTCGCTGCTTTTTCATCATTATATTTGACCTCGGCGAGCATAAGGATTTTAAGCTGAAACACTGCCAAAAATCATCCACGAAGGCCTAAAACATGGAGACTTGGCGTTTAATTCCGCTTCAAACCCATAATGCATTCATGAATATGGCTATCGACGAAGCCATCCTGATTTCGCGTTCAGAACATTTTGTACCAAATACTCTAAGACTTTACCAGTGGAAACCCAGCGCCGTGAGCATCGGCAAAAATCAGAATCCACGAGAAGTCGTCTACATGGAGGCGCTTCAGAAGCTCGGCGTTGATTTTGTTCGCAGAAACAGCGGCGGCGGCGCCGTTTATCATGATCAGCAGGGCGAGATAACCTACAGTGTTACAGCGCAGGCACGTGATCTAAGTCGAACAGGCGACACTGTGGGTGCATACACTGCGGTGTATTCTGCCATCACAGATGCATTAAGGCTTTTGGGGGTAACCGCTGACTTTGACCCTGGCGACGCAAAAAACTGCCCGAACCTTACCGTGAAAGGTCGTAAAATTAGCGGTAGCGCGCAAACCTTAAGGCGCAACGTCATTCAGCAGCATGGCACACTTCTGCTTAGTGTGGATTTGCCGCGAATGTTTCAACTTCTTCGCGTGCAATTCACCGATAACTGTGCACAAGCGGCGGAAATCGCCGAGAAAAAGATTACTTCCATACAAAATGAATTGCACCACGCAGTTTCGGCGGAAACAGTTGCCAACGCGCTTATTCAAGGCTTCACGGCGAAGTTGAAGGTTCACTTGGTAGCTGGCGCTTTGACCCATTATGAGATGGCGCTTGCGCGGAAACTTTACAAGCAGAAATATTCCACTGCAGAATGGAATCTAAACGCGCAGGCTACGTCTTCTTTACTAGGCGCCACCTGACGCCTTGAGGCGTATCCTCAATTATTACGCCCATCTCCCGCAGTTTAAGCCTAAGCGCGTCTGCACGAGCCCAATTCTTTGCCTTACGTGCTTCTTCCCGCTCTTTAATCAATTCTTCTGCTTCCTTCGGCAACGTTTCCTCCGTTTCTTTCACTTTGCCAATCACGCCGAGAACTTCGTCTAAGCGCTGAATAAATTGAGCCGCTTCGCTCGCTTCATTTTTGCTTACCAAATTAGAATCGAGCAGAGCGTTAACGTCGCGGACAAAATCAAAGAGCGCGCTTAAGGCTACGCTTATGTTTAGGTCGTCGTCCATTGCCTCGGTGAAGCGCGCTTGTGCCTCGCTTATTAGTTGGGCAACTTTCCCTCCACTGGCTTTCCCGTCTGCCGCGTGTAGGCGTCTCATGAAGTTTCCCAGCCGCTCCACTGCAGCATGCGCCGCGTTCAGCCCTTCAAAGGTGAAGTTAAGCTGCGCACGATAATGCGTGGACATTAACAGAAATCTGATTGCAATGGGATCGAAGCCCCGCTTAAGCAAGTCGCGCAGCGTGTAAAAATTGCCAAGTTTCTTCGACATCTTTTTTCCGTCAACCAGCAAGTGCTCGTTATGGAGCCAGTAGTTGACGAATTTTTTGCCCGTTGCCGCTTCACTCTGTGCGATTTCGTTTTCATGATGCGGAAAAATATTGTCAACCCCGCCGCAGTGGATGTCAAATGTTTCGCCCAAATAACGCATGGACATGGCTGAGCATTCGATATGCCAGCCAGGCCGCCCTTTCCCAAGCGGAGTTTCCCAGAATACATCGCCATCCTCTGGTGTCCAAGCCTTCCATAGGGCAAAGTCATGTGCCTCTTCCTTCTCGTACTCGTCTGTTTTTACTCTTGCGCCTTCTTTGAGCTCTTCGATTTTGATGTGGCTGAGTTTGCCGTAGTCTTTGAATTTTCTTATGGCGTAGTAAATGGAGTTGTCTGCTGCTTTGTACGCATAGCCCTTCTGGAGCAGTGTCTGTATCAGCGCCACCATTTCTGGAATATGCTCTGTGGCACGCGGATAGTGGTTGGCTGGTTTAATGTTAAGCGCTTGGATGTCTTCGAAAAACGCGTTTATGTAGTACTCTGTATACTTTGCCAAGGGGATTTGCTGCTTCTGGGCGCCCTTTATGGTTTTATCATCCACATCCGTGATGTTCATGACATGAATGACCGTGAAACCGCGGTATTCAAGCCACCGTTTCAGCAGATCCTCAAAAATGAAGGCGCGAAAATTACCGATGTGCGCGTAGTCATAAACTGTGGGTCCACAAGTGTACATTCGCACTTTGCCCGGCTCTATGGGCTTAAACGTCTCTTTCTGACGCGTTAGCGTGTTGAAAAAGCATATTTCCGTGGTAGGCATGTTCAATCATTGCCCTCTATGCTGTCATACATGGATGAAAATTATTTAAGTGTTCCAGTTGACCCTTGCCATTTTGCGTAGTCTGCAACTTTAAAGCCCGGCGTCCTAATGGCTGGTGGCTAAGCGGTAGCCCCTCTACTGTTTTCTGCATTGATTGGCTAATAGCCGCCAAATATGAAGGCGCGGCGTGTTTTCGTTTTGGGATGGAGTCGCGGAGGGGATAGTGCATTTATAGGCTGAGGTGCTGAATATTTGTGGGAAACGCGGTGAAGACGCTTCACAAAGTGCTGTTTAAGAATGCGCAGGATATGAACGACGTTCCTTGTGAATCGGTAGATTTGGTGGTTACTTCTCCGCCCTACCCGATGATTGCCATGTGGGATGTCGTCTTTGCAGAGCAGAATCCAGCAGTAGAGGAAGCGCTTAGAAGGGATGATGGGTGCGGAGCTTTTGAATTAATGCACAGGGAACTGGATAAGGTTTGGACGCAGGTTTATCGCGTGCTGAAGAACGGAGGCTTTGCATGCATCAACATAGGCGATGCCACTAGGACTGTGGGTGGCGAGTTCAAGCTATATCCGAACCATTCACGGGTTCTGTCATATTGCCTAAAACTGGGCTTCAGCGCGTTGCCTGAGATTCTGTGGCGGAAGCAGACAAATGCGCCTAACAAGTTTATGGGTTCAGGAATGCTGCCAGCTGGCGCGTATGTTACACTGGAGCATGAGTTCATACTTATTCTTAGGAAGGGTAAGCCGCGGCGGTTCCGCGACGCGGATGAGCAGCGTAGGCGCAGGGAAAGTGCTTTCTTTTGGGAAGAGCGGAACGAATGGTTCTCTGATGTCTGGGAAGACTTGAAAGGAGCCAAACAGAATAACATTGACAAGGCGATTCGGGACAGAAGCGGCGCGTTCCCATTTGAGTTGCCCTATCGGCTAATCAACATGTATTCCATAAAGGGCGACATGGTTCTGGATCCGT
The DNA here is from genome assembly GCA_026014545.1 of Candidatus Bathyarchaeota archaeon. Classification (GTDB taxonomy): domain Archaea; phylum Thermoproteota; class Bathyarchaeia; order Bathyarchaeales; family Bathycorpusculaceae; genus JAOAIV01. Next base: position 44,721 of record JAOZIH010000001.1, on the reverse strand, counting down.
TTTTGGGCACGGGCACCACCATGGTTGCGGCGATGGCGGCGGGAAGAAACAGCATAGGCTTCGAGGCGGATCCAAATTTCAAGCGGCACATCTTCCACCGATTTGCGGGCATAGTTGATTTTGCGAATCAGCAAATAGAAGCGCGCTTAAGAAGGCATGTGGCTTTTGTAAAGGAAAAAACCAAAACACATGGAGCCTTGGGATACATAAACAGGCATTATGGCTTTCCAGTCATGACTCAGCAGGAGACGGAAATATTTCTTAATGAGTTACGCCGGATTGAAATAGACGATGCCATTGTTAAGGTTGAATATGGCGAAAACGTGTCAATATTTTTTGTAAAGGGCGATTTGGAGAGAAAAGGGAAACTGCTACCGCCTTTGAGTATATAGTCTCTTCCTTAAGACACTGTCCGTCGCGATATTAGCTTAGTGTTATCAAGTGTGAATTTATCTTTAATTCTTCTTTTAGTTTCACAAATTATTAATACTCTGGCTTTTCAAATCAAACAAGTAAGAGATGTCAATTGAGTTTTTACGTCAAAACTTCCACACCTGAGGATTGGAGAACGCAACTTGCAGAACCCCATAAACAATGGGAAAATTGTCATTCAGCTAAAGCGCTTGCTTATTGCTGGGAAGAGGCTCAAGGTTTCCCAAATTCTGTCAAAAAGGTTTTTCGAGAATCTAAATACAGTGTTTTCAAAGACATCGAGTTTCTGGAGACATTGTAAGCGCTGATTAAGGTTGAATCTTGAAATACAGTTAAATAGGTAAAGCTTTGTGAGTCTCTCAAGAAAAGGAGTCATGGTTCGACTTGAACTGTTCCAAATGTGGGAAGAAGATTCTTGACGAAAACAGTAGCTTTTGCGCGTACTGTGGCGTTCCTCTTGATTCAGAAAGCAGGAGCTCGGATTCGATTGCGCCAGGTATTCTAGCAATAGTTGCTGCTGCTTTTTCCATCGCAGCGGCTGCTATCGGTATCAACAATTACCAAACGTACATCGCCTACTACTCACAATACGGCTATACTGCGGCTGAATTTTTGGGATTTTTGCTGTTCGGAATTTTTGCGCTTGTTGCATCAATATTTGGCTTTGCGGCTGGAGTGCTGTCGCTTGCAAAAAAGCGCTTTAAATTTGCTGTTCTCGGCACAGTTCTTTTGGTTGCTTCAGCAGTATTCAGTCTTGCAGTAATTTGGCGATATGGATACGGATATGGAGAATACATAATGCTTTCAGTATTTCCTACACTTGCGCTTTCGCTGATAAGCACATTTTTCTTGGTCAAATCAAAGTCTGCTTTCTTAGAATATACAAACATCGCTGAACCGTCTGATGGGCAATCTGAAAGTCTCGATAACCTAAGCTGAAACCTCGTTCCCTCATAATTTTTTATTGCTTTTTTCTGCGTGTAACTAATTGGCTGATTGAATTGAAATTTAATTTTTCAGCTCATACGGCCTCAACTGTCAGTGTTGGTTGGATAAAATGTCAGTCCTTTTTTATTTCCTCTTTTCATAGAATATTGACAATGAGTAATGCTTAATAGAGACTGGTAATATTTTCTACCATATGGTCGAAAATACTACCAATTGCCTTAAGATTCTAACGCTTTATCGAACCGATTACGAGGCAAACTTTCACATCCGTGCAATGGCGAAACTCTTAGGCACCAGCCACGTAACCCTACTGCCCCACCTAAAACACCTCGAACAAACCAAAATACTCCAACACAAAACAGTAGGAAGAAACAAACAATACCTACTAAACAAGGCGAACATACTAACGAAATATTACCTCACAGCAGCCGAGCAACTCGAAACAATAAGCTACCTCGAAAAAACCTTCATAATCAAAAAACTTGCGGAACACCTATCTAACATAGAAAACGCCAACTCCTTAATCCTATTCGGCAGCTACGCCAGTGCTACCGCCATCGAACAAAGCGACATAGACCTGTTCTGTATAGGCACACTCACAAAAGAACATGTAACCCAAATCAAAAAGTTCGAAGCAACATACGGCAAAAAAATCAACACAAAAACCGCCACAGCAGAAGACTTCAAAATGGGCTTAAGAACAGGCGACCTCCTAACAAAGGAAATAATTAGAAACCACATAATCCTATGCAACCCAGACCAGTTCGTAACAATATTATGGAGGACATACGTTGAAAGATGACAACCTAATTTGGTGCCTCAAACAAAAACACGGTATACGCATAATCGAACCAAACCCTAACCTCACAAAAGCCTACCTCAAAAAAGCCGCAAGCGCATTAAACACAATGACCGCGGCGCTACAAATCAACGAAGTGGACTGGATTGCAACCACAGCCTACTACGCAAGATACTTCGCATTGTACGCCTTACTCATGAAAATTGGAGCTAAATCCGAAATACACGACTGCACCATCAACTTGGCACAGTTGCTTGCTAACCAAGGAATCATCCGCCAAGCCCTAGTTAACGATATCGCTCAAGCCAAACAAGAAAGAATAGACGCCCAATACTACATAGCAACAGCGCTAAACCACAACAAAATAAAGAAAAACGTGGACGCCGCCCGAAATTTCGTTTTAGAACTTGAAGAAATAATCGAAAACATAACCCTCGACCAAGTTAACAGCATCCGAAATTACCTAAGAGAAAAACAAAAAACCGCAAAAAAATAAAACAAGCCTGCCAAAGACATAAAGAAAAACATTATGAAATGCGTCACTAGTCCTTCTCTAGCCCAAGTTTCCTTAGGGCACTGCCCGAAGCAAGAATGATGACGACGACGGCTGTTACCACGGCTGCCAGCGGGTAATCGCCTATTCCTGTGGTTAAGCCTATCGCGGCTGTCGCCCACAAGCTGGCGGCGGTTGTTATGCCCTTAACCTTGTCTTTTTCGCCCCAGATGGTTCCCGCGCCTATGAAACCGATGCCCGCCACGATGCCCGATGCAATTCGCGCGGGGTCCACCGCGAAGCTCACGGAGACGATGGTGAATAGGCATGCGCCCAGCGACACAAGCATGTGCGTGCGGAGGCCTGCGGGTTTATGTGTCAATTCGCGTTCTATGCCAACGATGGCACCTAATGCTACAGCTAGGAGCAAGTTCAGAAATGTCTCAAGCGTCAACACGGTTTGCATGACAAAAAATATGCGTTCATAGCTATAAAAATTCTGCATAACCTCCGCAGCCAAAATTCAATAGCGTAACCATAAAAGTTAAGGTTTAGCTTAACTATTATTATGTGCAAATGATAAAAGCGCTAGCCGTAGTTTTCATCTCAGCACTTCTGCTAATTGGCGGAGCATTATTCTGTGAGGTGGCAATAGCAAACTTTATTCCAACATCTCCAGACACTGTTCCACCATTAATCTCAGTCATTTCTCCTACAAACAAGACATATGAAAACAAAGTCTTGCTGCATTTCAACATAACTGCGGTAGCTTACCATCAGTGGATCAATCATGTTGAATACACTTTAGACGAGCAAAAGCATCTTGTTTATAGTGAGGAGACTAAAAATTTGAACTGGTCAACAACACTTGAAGGCCTTTCTGAAGGAGCACATAGCCTACAAGTTGTTGCTTCTTGCAAAAGCTATTACACGACCTCGACAAGTGGTGGGACCCTATACTATCGTATATACAAGGCAAGTTCTGAAATAATTAATTTCACTGTTGTTTATCCGCCAGAAATATTCATTCTATCGCCCCAAAACACAACCTACGAGACAAACAACATACAACTAGCCTTCACAATCAACGAACCAGCTTCTAAATTCGAATACAGCTTAGACGGACAGAAAACCGTGACAATTGCTGGAAACACAACATTGGCCGGATTAAACAATGGGAAACATAACGTCACAATTTACGCCATGGACAAAGATGGACACATAGGCATGTCTGAAACTGTTTACTTCAGCGTAGAAATACCTTCTCCAACACCGCCGATAATAGCACTCGTAGCCTCAGCTGCCATCATTGCTATAGGCATAATAATCTACTTCAAAAAACGCAATCATAAAACCGTTACCACCTTAACTCCCTCTGCAAAACAGAAAACGATTTACCTTCGCGCTGCCATTACCTCTTGAGATGCCCAATGATAGTAAAAAACGTTTTAGACTTAATCGGCAACACGCCCATGGTGCGGATAAACCAGCTTAACAAGAACCCAAACGTTAAGCTCTACTTGAAGCTGGAAAAATTCAACATTGGCGGCTCAGTCAAAGACCGCATAGCCAAATACATGATAGAACAAGCCGAAAAAACCGGGCAGCTAACCCGGGACAAGACAGTTATCGAGGCAACCAGCGGCAACACAGGCATAGGCCTCGCGCTGGTCTGCCGCGTAAAAGGCTACAACCTCATCCTCGTCATGCCTGAAAACATGACCATGGAACGCCGCCAAATCCTAAACGCCTTCGGCGCAAAAATAATCCTCAGCGAAGCAGCCAAAGGCATGGACGGCGCAGAAGACCTAGCACGCAAAATAGTCAGCGAAAACCCAGACAAGTACTTCATGCCCAACCAGTATGCTAACCCAGCCAACGTGCTTGCGCATTACGAGACAACTGCAGAGGAGATCTGGCGAGACACTGAAGGCGAGGTAACGCACTTCGTCGCTGGAATCGGCACAACGGGCACGCTCATGGGCGTATCCAAACGGCTGAAGGAGTATAACCCACGCATACAAGTAATCGCCGTCGAACCCGAAGAGGGCACGCTCATCCAAGGCCTGAAAAACCTTGAGACCCAACACGTGCCCGAAATCTGGCAACCCGCAGGTGTGGATGAAATCCACAAAGTACGCGCTGAAGAAGCCGAAGAAGCCGCTAGACTACTCGCGCTTCAAGAGGGCATCTTCGTCGGGCCAAGCTCAGGCGCCATATTCCACGTAGCCCTAAAAAAGGCAAGCCAGCTCGAAAAGGCTGTGATAGTCGCCATCGCACCCGACGGCGGAGAAAAATACTTGTCCACAACGCTCTGCGACCCGATACTCTGCTTGAAGTGTGCACGAAAATACGGCATCCGCTGCTCCTATGTGGACGGAAGCCCGGTAACAAAATTTTCCTCAGAATAACACGAAAATTCTCCCTTGAATCGGAAAAACAAAATTTTTGAAGAAAATTATCTGAGAAAGTGCTGGTTCATACCGCTTTAGCTTTCTTAATTTTTAATCCAGCATATAATCCCAGGATACCTACGCCAATTACAATAATCACGTTAGGAAACATGTTTCCTCGCCTCGATAAGTTGTAGAGGAACCACTCCACCGTAGTCACAACGGTTCCATCAAATGCGTCAATAGGCTTGCTGACAGCGAAGGGAATCCAATCCGCAAGCGTAGGCTGAAACACCACCACAAGCAACTCGTAAAATGCACTTAAAAGCGCTATCCGCAAAACTGCATCCCGCGGCGCCTGCCGAATCTCCGCTCCGAATAGATAGCCGACAACCATCATGCTAAGGAAAACAGCGCCAAGCCCCGCGCTATAATGCGCAACCATTGTAACACCCAAAACCTGAAGCGCTAGAACCGTTAAGGGAAACGCAAACAAAATCTGTAGCACAGCGTACAGCGCCACAGCGATTACAAGACTATCAATTTTCACCGAAACCACCTCCGTAAAATAAAGAATTAAAAAGAATATATTTCGACTTCAATTTTTATGATTTACTCAGAAAACCGCCAACGTAAGCGCACAGTAACCGAGGCTGTGGGCTTATGCCTTCAAAATCAACGGATAAATCTCCTTATTCACATAATCCAAGTACTTGCCCTTATCCGCCAAGTTGAATATAGTAACCGAGGCATCCCTTGTGACACCAACAACGTAACCCGTTTCCTTTGACCTTGCAACCACATACCACAGATCCCCGCGCTTCAGGTAATCCTCGAACAGTGGCGTGTTAATCAAGTCAGGCCCATAGAGCGACAACTTATCCACATTAGGAATATCCACATTATCAAAAAAGGTTATCTTCGTATCTTCCGCGTTCTTCCGATGGAACTCGCGCAAGGTTTCAGGCAAAATTCGCGCCTCCACTATGCCGCCCACTCTCTCGAACAAGAGTTCGCTGAGCTTGTTCGCTATGAAATTGGCAACCCGCTTCCGCTCCACAACAGTCAAAATCACAGAGCCCGCAACCTCATTAAAGCTGAAAAGCGCCTCCACAGTCCGCGGCAAAGGCACCGTCTTGCCCCTGTGAAACACGTATAGAACATAATCATGTGAATACACGCCGCTAAGCGCGCTCTCCTTCGCTGAAAGCCCGCTTACCTCCCTTACAAGCGTGAACTTGTAATCGCCTTCTTCAAAAGGCTCCTCGTTGCAGTAACCGTCCAGCTTCACGGCTATTTCAGACAAAGGCAGCTGCTCACTAAGCCGAAAGAGCTTTCCAGCAACAACCATACACGTACACTCCTTTTTATCTTCTAAAATGTGTTGGAACAGCTGCTTATGAAACTTTGCTTAAGGCACACCCAATTTTTCAAAGGAAAATTTCCATAGTAAAATTGTAAAGGTATAAATACAATGATGAAACAGAGTGAACCCTCGTGAATATCAAATGCAGTTCGAGTTTGATAGCGAAAACGGCATAATCCGAGATAAGTTAACCGGCGAAAGATGCATAATCCTCACCAAAGCCCGCATTGAAGAAATCTGCACACGACTTTCTGAAATCTTCCAGTCAGGCGCCAAAGTAATAATTTTCGAAGCAGGAAAAGCCGCGGGCAAACGCTTCGTAGAAGAAACCGCCAACATCACAAAAATTGGCGCACAGCACTTCCTGAAAACCGTTGGCCAAAGATTCACAGACGCTGGGCTCGGAAAAATACAAGTTACCGAATTAAACATTGAGCGGGCTGAAGTTAAATTTAGAATATGGAACAACTTCTTCGCCGACTTAGGCTGTGATAAATCACTCTACCGCAGCTGCATAGAAGGCTTCGTGGCTGGCGTATACGAGCAAATCGTACATAAAACCCCAAAAATAACAAAGATTCGATGCGTCGAAAAAGGCGATCCCTACTGCGAATGGCACATAATGCCGAAGTAAACCTTTACTTTCTGTCCAATTTCTGATATCAAATTTCCTTTTCTTTTTTGACATGCATGACTGTTGTTTGCGACACGCTGGGAGTGTAACCTCCCTATGGTCTGCTGAAGATTTGCAAAATTTTATAAAGTAATTGCTGCAAACCATAGTAGCACCAAATTAAAGGAGAATAAGGAAAATGCAACTTGCTAAAAATAGACATGATGCTATATTCGTTTTGCTTCTAACCGCTGCAATGGCTATCTCACTATTGGCTATACCCTTAGCTACCGCACAAACATATCCCGAAAAAAAGACATACGCATACATCGTAGTAACACCCAACCCCGTAGGCGTCGGGCAGTCAGTACAAGTCATCTTCGGCATCACAGATTACCTTCTCCAGTACCCAGACGGTTGGAGCGGGCTAACCGTTACAGTTACCAAACCTGACGGCACAACCGAAACATTAGGGCCATACAAAACTGACGCAACAGGCTCAACAGGCACGCTCTATATGCCTACCATGAAGGGAACCTATAAATTCCAGGCTCATTTTCCAGCGCAACTGTACAATTGGACTACACGGCCCGCATTTGACCCCACATTCTTCGGTCCCGTATGGTATAAGGCCAGCGACAGCGATATAGTCGAACTTGTCGTGCAAGATGAAACATTACCAGGCTATCCAGGTGTACCGCTTCCAACTGAGTACTGGAGTCGCCCTATAGATGCTCAAGCTAGAGAATGGGCCGTAATCGCAGGAAACTGGGTTGACGCCCCATTCAACATGTACGCACCCTACAACGACGCGCCAGAAACCGCCCATGTCCTATGGGCGAAACCGCTCATAAAAGGCGCTTTCAGCCCGCTTGGCGGCGGCTTGGTCGGCGGCGAATTAGGTGAACACAACTATGAAACAGGCGACGCATACGAAGGCTTCTTCTTAAGCTCCAGCGCGCTTGGCAGTCGATGGCCAGTAATAATCGGCGGCGTAATCTATTTCAATGTGGAAAAGGCAGACGGCGCCACAAGAATCGAACGTGAAATCGTCGCTGTAGACCTGCGCACTGGCGAAGAACTGTGGACTCGAAACTGGGGCAATATAACGCTACAGTTTGGTCAGCTATTCTACTTTGACTCATACAACTACCATGCCGCTTACGCATACCTATGGTCGATTGTCGGCACCACCTACAATGCATATGAGGCCTCAACAGGTCGTTGGGTCTTCAGCATAAACAATGTGCCTTCAGGAACCAGAGTATTCGGTCCAAACGGTGAAATCCTAATCTACACCATTAACCAAGCTGCAGGCTGGATGACGCTTTGGAATTCAACACAGGTTGAAAGGCAACAGAAACTGCGCGATGTAGGTCCAACAGGACCGGCGCATGGAAGCTGGCTGAATCAAGGACCAGGATATATGGGAACAACACTCAATGGCACTCTCGGCTACATGTGGAACAAGACAATACCTAGGGACTTACCTGGTTCAGTATGGGCAATCTACCCTGGCGACATGATTGTCGGCAACCAACTGTACGGTTCATGGATGGTTTTAGGCGACCAACCAATTGTGCTGTGGGCGGTTAATCTTAAACCAGGACGAGAAGGCGAACTCATATACAACAAGACATGGCAGAAACCGCCAGGCGACATAGCTATGATACGCGGTGCCGTAAGCAAAGACAGCCGCGTATTCACGCTGCGCGCTAAGGAAACACGGCAAGTTTACGGCTTCAATCTTGATACAGGCGAACAAATCTGGGGCCCAACAGACCCAATGGATATACGCTCAATATACGGTGCAACATCCTACATTGCGTATGACAAGCTGTTCTTCACTGCAGACTTCGCTGGAATCGTATACTGCTATGACGTGAAGACAGGCAAGCTACTATGGACCTACGAAGTTAAGGATCCCTACGGAAGCACTGAGATGTTTGATAAGGAATTCGGCGGTGACATGTGGCCTATAACGCCATTGTTCATCTCCGACGGAAAACTCTACATTGGCCAAAGCGAACACTCGCCACAGAACCCCTTGCCACGTGGTGCACCCTTCATATGCCTTGACGTCGACACAGGCGAAGAAGTATTCCGCGTTAACGGCATGTTCCGTCAGACACGCTGGGGCGGACGCGCAATTATCGGCGACAGCATAATCGCAACCATGGACACGTATGACCAGCGCATTTACGCCATTGGCAAGGGTCCAAGCAAAACCACTGTTGAGGCTTCGCCTGAAATCGCTACGCACGGCAGCAAAATCCTCGTAAAAGGCATGGTGACCGACATTTCACCAGGCACGCAAGATTCAGCTATAAAATTGCGGTTCCCGAATGGTGTTCCCGCTGTTGCGGACGAGTCGATGAGTGACTGGATGCTCTACGTCTACAAGCAATTTGAATGTCCAGCGAATGTGAAGGGCGTTGAAGTAGTCATCGAGGTGCTTGACCCGAACAACAACTACTACGAAGTAGCCAGAGCCACCACGGATGGATCAGGCTTTTACAGCGCCACGTTTGAGCCACCTGTTCCCGGCAAGTACACCATAGTCGCACGCTTCGCAGGCTCTAAGTCCTATTGGGGTTCATATGCTGAAACAGCTATAGCCGTTGAAGAAGCGCCAGTTGCGCCTGAGGCTACACCGACACCTGCGACAATGACTGAAACATACGTTTTGGGCTTTGGAATTGCCATGCTTGTTGCCATCATCGTGATTGGACTGCTGATAATTCTGATGCTTAGAAAGCGCTGAGCAGCAATGCCCAGCTAACTTCTCTCCTCTTTTTTTGTTATTTATGTAAGCTAAAGTTGTTATCGCCTGTTAGAGTTTACCGCATAAATTCAAGTTTGCTGTTGGAAAACTAATATTTTAAATACGTGTTGATACATGGTTCTTGCTGAGAGAAAATGAAATACGATTATGATGAATTACTGAAGAGCGCATATGCGCAGACGCCTGAGGTTTCGGCGAAGCGCGAACGTTTAACTTTGCCGCGATTGGCTATAACTACAATAGGTATGCGTACGATAATATCTAACTTTAAAGATGTTGCTGAGGTTTTGGATAGGGATCCGCAGCATATTCTAAAGTTTTTAACGCGGGAGCTTGCCACAGCCGCCACGATTCAAGAGTCTCGTGTAATTTTTCAAGGAAAGTTTCAACAGGACAGCCTTGAACGGTTACTGCAGAGATACATGGAAATTTTTGTGATATGCCCGGTTTGTAAGCGTCCAGACACGAAGATTGTTAAGGAGAAGCGTTTATCCTTTTTAGTGTGTAATGCGTGCGGTGCGAAGTCGTCTATAAAGCAGTTATGAGAGCGCGTTGAAACTTGGATGTTTATGTTAACTTTAAAAAAGTTGGTAGAAACGTATTATTGGCTATCTGCGACTGCGATGTGCTCGGCCGAACCCTCAAGGAAGGTGAAATCACTTTTCACGTGAAAGCTGAATTTTACAATGGTGGAAAAGTCAGTTTAGAAGAAGCTATGGGAATGATTGAGAATTCAACTATTGTTAACATGGTTGGCAAAAACTGCGTTGAGAAAGCCATCGAAAAAGGTTACGTGCATCCAGAGGCTGTTTTGCACATAGAAGGTGTGCCTCACGCGCAAATCGTGAAACTTTAGCATGCTACGCTGAGCGCCGTATTTTTCTCGGTTACAATAAACCTTATCTGAAGAAGACGGGTCTAACACTATTCCGTTAGCTCATTTAGCACACTTTAGGAATGAAACAGCCATGAAAAACTCTCTTTCCAAACGAGTGCAAACATCACTTCTGATAATTGTTTTGGTGCTTTTGGCTGTTAACATGTACCTGATTTTTGATTTAAGACAGATTGTGGAAAACGCGGCTTACACTTCCGCCTATGATTATGTAATTTTTCAAGATGGCGTATACAGTGCAAGGAATATGGCAAGCGGCTACGTTGAATTTACTTCATCTGACGCTGCCGTAGTCATCAGTCAAGCAGTAGCCAAAGGCAATGTTATTTACATCAAACCAGGCAATTACACATTAAACTCAGATGTTCAGGTGAATAATAAGCAGCGTGGAAGAATACTCAGTGATGGCGCAGTGATAGTAGGCAACGGTAAAAGGTTCATCATAAAAGGTGATGTCTACAACAGTTCGCAGAACAACGTCATTTCAGGATTAACGATAATTAACGGCACCTTGCGGGTTGAGAATTCTTTTGGCACCACCATAACCAATATGGAGTTTGTGCGCTGCGCCGTGGCGATTGAGGTTGTAAACACGGAAACTTGGAGCGAAGGCACCGAGATATCAGACTGCCGCTTCATAAACTCCACCGCAAGCATAGTTTTCCGAACTCCCATAGGCAATGGCACAGGCTCTTATGCAAGCTCAAAAATCAGCAGGTGCTTCTTTAACATCCTTGACGATTCAGTAGGCATAGTAGTCGAGCGCCTCGCTGAATTCTCTGATAGCCAAATCCAAGAGGTAAGAATGTGGATGGGCGAGAACGGCTTTGTACGTAATCAAACAGGCCTTTTAGTTGATGGGTCAATGCATCAGACGCTGCTGTTCGGCGTAGTTTTCGAGTCATTCGCGGATTATCCAGACCAATTATACGCGATATCGCTGGGCGCGACCTCGATTACGCCGCCAATTCTTGCAGGCGGCATCAGTTTCTTAGGCAACTGGACAGCTAAGATCCATAACCCATTTAACAAATGGATCGCCGGAGTCGGCGCAATATTCAAGCAAGAAGACTTAGAAATCCCAGTAGGCGTAAATGGGCAGTATGGGCCTGTGCAAAGCATTCAGATGCGACCGCTAACTATTGCTTCATTTAAACCGAAAATAGAAGTGCAAGGCAGCTTTGCATATAACGAAACAGTCACGGTGCGGTTCCGCCTTGAATTTGTTGATAATGTTATCTCGCCGAGCGTGGAAAAATCCTTCAGCAACGCTACTACTCTATGGCTGAGCGATGATGATGTTCTGCGCATGTTTCCGTCTCAGAGCGTAATTTGGAACATATTAGTGGATGCTAAGGCAAACTCTACAGTCACAGATGCCGTAGTTAAAGTCAGCATTTACGGAGTAAACACGTAGCGCCGAGCCAGCGGTCATCTTTCCTCGTTGATTAACCTTTTCGGGTTAAAGATTTTCTCCAGCTCTTCCGGCTTAAGCAAGCCCTTCTCCAATGCAATTTCTTTCACAGAGCGCCCTTCCTCCAGCGCTTGCTTCGCTATTTTCGCTGCTTCCAAATAGCCGATGTAAGGCGAAAGGAAAGTTGCCAACGACGGATTCTTCTCCAAAAACTCTGCGCAGCGCTTCTCGTTGACGGTTATGCCCTCCACGCATTTTCGCCTGAAAACTGGCAGGTAATTCGTTAAGATTTGAATGGAAAAGAGCATGTTATACATTATAACAGGCGTCATAACATTCAAATCCAGCTGGCCAGCCTGCACCGCAAGCGAAACAGTCAAATCGTTGCCCACCACCTGGAACACCACCATGTTTAGGCATTCAGCCATAACAGGGTTAACTTTGCCAGGCATTATTGACGAGCCAGGCTGCACTGGTGGTAGCTCAATTTCCGCCAAGCCCGTTGTCGGCCCAGACGCGAGCAAACGCAAATCATTCGCAATTCGGATAAGCTCTAGCGCCAACTCTTTAAGCGCGCTGGACACCGTCTGCATGGGTCTGCAGCTCTGCAGCGCCTCAAACGGGTTGCCTGCGGGTTTCAAGGGAAACCCAGTCATCTTCCGCAACGCTTCAATTGCCAGCTGCTTGTAACGCGGATGCGTGTTGGCGCCTGTGCCTGCCGCTGTGCCGCCCAACGCGAGCGCATACAAATTTTTCTGTCTTTCCTTAAGTTGCACGCAAGCGTTTCTTATAGCCGAAGCGTAGGCGCCGAATTCTTGTCCGATGGTCAGAGGCACCGCGTCTTGAAGGTGCGTGCGCCCGGACTTTACCGTGTTTCTGTGTTTTTCAGCCAGTTTCTCGAAGGCTTCGGCAAGCTTATCCAATTCCTTAAGCAAGGGCTGCAGCGCCATTAGAACAGCGATGTGCATTGCTGTGGGGAAAGTGTCGTTTGTGGATTGCGCCATGTTCACGTGATCGTTGGGGCTTATGGTTTTGTAGTCGCCCTTTGCCTTGCCCAAAATCTCCAGTGCTCTATTGGCCACTACTTCGTTGACGTTCATGTTAAACGACGTGCCAGCGCCAGCTTGGAAAACATCAACAACAAACTGATCCAGAAACCTGCCAGCGAGAACTTCATCGCATGCTTGAATGATGGCATTCGCAATTTTTTGGTCAAGCCAACCGACTTCCGCATTCGCTAAAGCGGCTGCCTTTTTAACCATAACATACGCTTCGATGAAGACACGTGGCGCCTTGATGCCGCTTACTGGAAAGTTTTCTGTGGCGCGTAGTGTCTGAATGCCGTAGTAGGCGGTTTCAGGTATAGCTTTCTCGCCTAACGGGTCTATTTCAACTCTTGTTTTCATCGCCTCACATCTCTTGCCCATTCTAAAGAGGAGGTTGCTCAAGTAGTTTTCCAAGCAATTAACTATACTTCAAGAGTGCTGCAGCCACTTTTGCTGCTTCCATCGTAAGGTTAAGTAGTGTGTTCTCTATTTTATTCTGTTATATGCCGCAAAGTCAAGAAATTAAAGGTAACACGTTGAAGGTTTACTTGTATTTGCTCAAGAATAGCCCATCCGAGCTTAGAGATGTCCAACATGCGCTTGGCTTTTCTTCAGCCTCGCTTGCCTCTTACCATCTGGGGAAGCTTGTTGAATTGGGTTTTGCCAAGCAAGATGCGTATGGACGATATTCAGCAGTAAAAGATTCGGCTGATCGTGTTCTCGAGGGCTATTCGAAAATCGGGCCTGCCGTCGTGCCGCAGCTATTCTTCTTTTCATTGCTCTTCACTATTCTCGTTGTCTTCTTTTCAACAGCAATATGGAACAGCGGAGATTTTATTCCATATCTGATCGGCGTTAGTTTCGCAATGCTTGCGGTATTCTGGTTTGAAACAATTAGGCTTTGGCGAAAACTAGCCGTTTAACTCAAAATTTTTTCATTCATTTTTATGATTAAAAACTGTTTAATGCGCTTTCAAATGGTTTTAAAGAGCTTTAAAATGTGTAGGTTTTTAGTACGCTCTGCCTTTTCAGTTTGCCGAGGAAAGCGAAATGTATCGAAGATGGCCTTTCAGGTATGGTCTGGCTGCAGTTACCGTTGCAGTTGCCATTATCGCTGTATCGTTATTTGCGAACCTGCCGAATACGCCACTTGTGCCAACAATTCCGACCGTGGAGGGCGCGACCTTCGCTGTTATGCTTACTGATCCACCTACGGTTCCTGCTGGAACAACCCAGCTTAATCTGACATACACGGATATTGCATTACACGTGATTTACCCGAATGGAACAGATGAGTGGCTGCCTGTCGATGCTGAAGGCACTGTGAACTTGTTCTCGCTGATAAATATGACACAAACGCTTGCTACCGTCACCATCCCAATTAATTCAACAGTGGATAAGGTTCAGTTCTCCATAGCTAATGTGACCGCTGTTATAAACGACGAAGTATATAATGTAACGGCGCTCTCCGAGACCTTTGTTGTTAAAGTGGTTAACGGAGCGGTGAACAAGACACTTTCAGGTGTACTAATCGACTTCAACCCAACACTAGTGCAGATACAAGCAACAGACGAGAATGACGCGACTGTATATTACTACGTGCTTGTACCCAGCGCGAATGCAATTATTGTCGAAGAGATAACCTCAGCACAAACCAAAGTAGGCACAATCATCGAAATTGGCGAGCATAACCGCGTGCGGCTTACGCGCGTGCAAGAGGAATTTAAGAAGAATGTGACAATTGTTTCGGCAACGCTTACAGTAAATGAAAACACTACAGGCCTTTCAGTGACTTTGAAGAACGAGGGCGACATAGCATTCAGAATCTTTGGACTAACGCTACATGGCGAATTCAACGCGACACAAACTCGATGGAAAGCATTTGGGCGTGGCTGGCGCATGGAGCACAGAGTAAAGAGCTACCCACAGACAATTCCATTCAGAGTAAACGATACCTCGCTGATTCCTGTGTACGGCGCTTACTGGAAGCCAGCTGGATTCGTTAATCCCTTCTCATCAGTGACGATAAATCCTGGCGAAAGCGTCACGTTAACCTTCAATGACGTTATCGCGCTTTACACTGGCTGGAAGCAAGATCCCTTGTGGACTGTAACACCCATAGTTGGCAATAACTACACGATCAGGCTGATGGGCGAAGGCTTCCAAACATACACCGTAACTGCTACTGCAGCTTAAAATATCCATTCTTTTTCTCTTTTTAGCTACGATTTATGCTGTCTGGTTCAACTTTAACAGTAACATGCGGCCCTTTTAATCCTGCAAGCGACGGAAGAAGATGTGAAAGCACTTGCTCTGCAGTGCAAGGTCGCACCGAGCCATTCGCGCTGATTTGAACCCAACCTTCCTTGTCTTTTCGGTACTTTTGCAGCCACTTGTCCTTGTACATGATGTAGATTGTGCATTCAGAATTTCTCATAAGAGCACCCTAAACACTATATTTCAAATTTTTCTAGGATTTTCCGTTCCTTTTCTCCGGTTATCTCCGCCACAACGTGAATATAGTTTTGCAGCCCTGACTTCTCGATTCTTGGCTTCAGCAACTCGTCGATTTGAAAAACGCCTGCAGAATTGCTCATTGTAATTTTTATGGTTACCGGCTTCTCCTCACCCTCCAATATTTCCACTTTTTCTATGGATAACGCAGAAACTGCATGAATGTCAATTTTCCCAGATTTGAAAGGAATTCTTGCTCTGCCGGCTTCCATATCCAAAGCATCAGCAATCCCCACAACACCTGCTTCCACGGTCAACGGTTTGTTCGGCTGCTCATGCGCTACGATGGCATGCAACACTTCGCTGATAATTATTGCCCGTTCTTCTTCCCGATAAATTGGCGTTAAAAGCTTCTCAAGAAACTCCAACGCAATAAGCACACTGTACTTTTCATGATCTGGCCTTGTTACAATCATGCCTAAATCATGGAAAATTGCGCCGAGCACCACCACAACCTCTGCATCCTCATTCCGCATACCATAATTCTTAACTACACTTGGCGTAACATGCGTACCCACGAGAATGCGCAGTAGCTTAAGCGCTAAATTAGCAACTATTTTCACATGTGTTGGACCGTGATCCGTGTAGCCCAAACGCTCAATAGCCATGACGTTAGCGCATTTCCAAAAACTCTGCAGTTTAACATCCGCTCTGACCTTTTCAACTATGTGCTTCAGCTTTGTATTGTCGCGGTATGGAATGTTAAAGACATAAGACACGACGCAAGCCTCCCTTTACACGTACATGCACTTATGCATAAAAAGCTACGCCAAATCCCAAAGCGCACATAAGCATAGCAATTTGCAGACCAAATGCCCTGGAAACAGAACAGTCGCATAGCCGCTAGCAACCTTCTATAGTTTAGCCTTACGAATTTGATATAAGCGTATGGTGAAGTAACCTGCGAATGATGGAATAAGCGCTATTGTTAGGACAATTGGAAACATTGTGAGATACGATATAATCTTCGCATAGGCAAGAATGATAGTAGCCGTGAGCACCAGCGTTAAAAAGTCACTATAAGTTAAGCTTTCCGTGGATAAATAGCCTAAACTTCCAAGCCACATTCCGAATAACAGAAACGATATTATTTCCGGAATATGATGCCACGCCAAACCATACTCTTGCAGGCTTGGCGCTGGAAGCAAAGGGTTGCCCAACCAAACAAGCATAATCGTGAAGGAAGCAAATAGGGCAAAGAGGTAAAACCATGGCTTGTCAAGAGCCATGAAGCTTATGAAGAACCGAATTCTTGACACAATTCCTTCCCTCATAGTGCTCAGCACTGTAGCAGTAGTCCACAAACTTCAATATCCTTCTTTGTACGCAATCAGCTTTTAAATTTCGCTTTGGCTTACAACGCGAAATTGCAGCAATTTGCCGCTTAACCGCTACAATTGCACATTTTGAAATGAACATGCTTTTAAGGAACCTAATCATTCTTTTACAACGAAACCCGTGAGGTTCAAGTTTGGGAAAGAAGAAAGTGTTAAGCGAAGGCGAAATAAGCGAAATGGTCTATCCAGGACCAGGAGAAGTTTTAGGCGTAGTGGTGAAACTGCTCGGTTTCGACCGCATCCTAGTCAAATGCCAAGACGGAAACGAGCGCCTCTGTAGAATCCGCGGAAAAATGAAAAGGCGCGTATGGATACGTGAAGGTGATGTTGTTCTTGTTTCACCGTGGGACTTCCAAAGCGACAAACGTGGCGATGTAACCTGGCGATACACGCACGCCCAAGCGGAAACACTCCGCAAAAAAGGCTTACTCACTATATAAGCGCTTTTTCATGATGCACTTAACGTAAATCCAACTCGTAAAAAATTTTATGGCACCTTTGCCTTGTTTTCTTTTTAACTTCAAGCTCTTTAAATACTACACGACGTATAACATTGTGAATGTTTATGGCCAAAAAGATTCAGGAGAAACTAGCGTATAAAGAAAAACTCGTCGAAAAAAGAGACAGAATGCTTAGACATGACTTTTCAACTGAACGAGCAACCATAGAAGAAGTTTTCGATCAAAAAACCCTCATGGTTATTTACGATTTCCTAAACAGTGGCGTGCTCTATGAATTGCACGGAGTAGTTAACGCTGGAAAGGAAGCACGCATCTACTGGGGTAAGGACAAGGATGGAAAAGACTTGGCTGTAAAAATCTATTTGACAACCGCCGCAGAGTTTCGAAAAGGACGACTGAAGTACATTGAAGGCGATTATCGATTTAAAGGCGTTAAACGCGATACCAGATCGCTGGTTTTCGCTTGGGCTCAAAAAGAATTCAAAAATCTGGAACAGGCGTATGAAGCAAAGGTGCGCGTGCCAAAACCCATCGCGGTAAAAGACAACGTGCTGGTGATGGAGTTCATTGGAAAAGACGGCGTCAACGCGCCATCGCTTAAAGAGCAGCCGCCAAGCAACGCTGCAAAAGTCTACAAGCTATTACTAACTTATTTGGAAAGGCTTTACCGTAAGGCTGAGCTGGTGCACGGGGACTTAAGCGAGTATAATATATTGATGTGGAAGGGTAACCCCGTTCTTATTGATATGGCACAAGCGGTGCCAACATCACATCCGATGGCTCAGTTTTTCCTAAACCGCGATTTGACGAACATAAATAGGTTCTTTAGTCGGTTAGGCGTTGAAGTGTTGTCAACTGAAGAAATTTACAGGAAAATTGTGGGTTAAAAATGTCAAGACCAAGCGCATTTATCAGAATCCCCAAAGAGCGAATTGGCGTCTTAGTTGGCTCAGAAGGCAAGGTAAAACGCGAAATCGAGGAAAAGCTCATGGTAGAACTGCAGATTGAAAGCGACTCTGGCGGAGTAACCATAACCCTCTCAGAAAAAGCCACTGACCCCTCCCTACTACTTCGAGCCAAGGATTTGGTAACCGCCATTGGCAGAGGTTTCTCGCCTGAACACGCCTTCCGCTTGCTTGAAAATCCAGACAACATCTTCGACTTCATAGATTTACGCACAATATTCGGCCGGTCAGAATCGGACATCCGACGCGTGAAAGGCCGCATAATCGGCGCAGAAGGCAAAACACGCCGAACCATCGAGGAGTTAACAGATACCAGTGTAGTTGTTTATGGGCATACTGTAGGCTTCATAGGCACTTTTGAGCAAGTGGACGCCGCAAGAAACGCTGTGCAAATGCTCATCGACGGATGCCAACACCATACGGTTTACAAATATCTGCAACGAAAACGAGTGGAGTTAAAGAAGCAGCAGCTGGAACTCTGGGAAAAACCCGAAGATGAAAAAATGCGTGATCTTTGAGTGCTCTTTGGCGTTGGTAGGCTCCCGCACTCAAGATCCAAATCATCCGCAAGGTCTTCGGGGCCAGAGTCGTCATTGCCCACCAAACAAAAATTGCCTAATCTGCAATTAAAGCTTTAAGGTAAAATTCTCCGCGTTAACGGAATGTTTTTACTTGCCAGTGCCCTCGACTAACCACATGAAAATGAGGTTGCCGCATGCTGAAAAAGATTAAGATAACACCGTTAGCAGCTGAAAGCTTCGGTGTCCGATCCATGTGCACGCTTGTCGAAACACCTGACGTTGAAATATTATTAGACGCAGGTATCTCTCTTTGTCCATATCGGTTTGGTTTGCCTCCGCACCCGCTTGAGTTTAAAGCTATAAGCACTCTGCGGAAGCACATTGCAGAAGCTTCCGAAAAGGCAGAGGTGGTAACAATCAGTCATTACCATTTTGATCATCATACACCTTCCTACGAAGATTGGTTGGTTAACTGGACGGAAGCGAACGAGACTGCACGGCAAATTTACCAAGGCAAAAAAGTGCTAATGAAAAATCCCAAAGAAAATATCAACGCCAGCCAGAGGCAGCGCGCGTGGCTTTTCCAGAAAACAGGTGGGAAATACGCTGCGTCACTGGAGCCTGCAGACGGCAAATCATTTACTTTCGGGAAAAGGACACTGCTGCGTTTTTCAGAAGCGGTGCCTCATGGACCTGAAGATTCCATGTTAGGCTGGGTTATAATGGCGCTGATCGAATACGAAGACGAGCGGTTCATGTTCGCGCCTGATGTCCAGGGTCCCATAGCCGCACGCACGTTAGAATTAATTCAGTTGGCAAACCCTCAAGTGATTATGATAGGTGGACCACCGTTTTATCTAAGCGGTTTCAAAGTTGATGAAGCTCAATTGCAGCAGGGACTTAAAAATTTGGCGGCTGTTGTTGAGAAAGTGCCCTTAACCATTTTGGAACATCACGCTTTAAGGGATAAGCATTGGCAGCAGAAAATAACACGTGTTTACGAACTGGCGCTTCGTGCTGGACATAAGATAATGACGGCAGCCGAGTTTGCTGGCGAAAAAAACAACTTTTTGGAATCCAAACGGAAGCAACTTTATCTTGATGCACCGCCTTCAAAAGAGTTTGAAAATTGGATGCGCGAAGGTTTAACAAAGAAGAGTATAACTAAGCCACCAATATGATGCAGTATGCTGCACGTGAATTTTTAATCTGTATTTTTGCGTCGTAAGTTAGTTAAATAGTTTCACCGTTATTTCTCTGCGTTAAGACTGGAGGAAGATATGTGAAGCAACATATTACACTTAAAGATAGAAAAGAACTAGAGACAAAAATGGCCGCTGTTTTCGACGAAAAAATCAGGAATCTCTCGACAGAATTGCAACAAATATTGATAGATGACATGGTCACTGCCTTCGAAAATAGATTAAACGTGTTAAATTGTGCATACTCAAACATGCGGCAGCAAGGCGGCGCGATGAAGAAAAATACTTACCACTGATACATAAAAGCTTTATATAAAAAACGATGAATATGGCAAAAAAGAGGCCTATGTATGAGACGTTCCAAACTTGAGATGTATATTGACATCCTAAAGGTATTAGCTCAGCGAGGCCCGCTTAAGTTAACGCATGTAATGTATAAGGCTAACGTTAATTGCAGTGTACTGAAGGAGTATCTGGATTTCCTGATGAAGCAAGGACTGGTGGAAGAAAGGACTATTGGGAAACGACGTGTGGTTTATGCGATCACTCAGCGAGGCATAACGGTGCTTAAGTACTTCAGAGAGCTGAAGCAAGTCTTGCCTATCGTTGAAGAAGCGAGAAACCAGATGCCGACTCCTTACTAGTTGCCAGTTTTTGTTTTTAGCTCACTATTGTACGTTGAATAGTTTTTTGTCTTTTTTGTATTTCTGTTATGTTGTTGGACAGTTTGTAAGTAGTGGGCGTTACTTTTATGAATAATTACTGTTGTTTCGTAAGATTTAATAAATACGTGGTTCTCTACTGTAGACATGAACAACACTCGGAGATAACACTATAATGAAAGAAGAAATGCTGAGCAAAAAACCTCTGCAAATCCTTGAAAAAATAAAAGAAAACCTTGAGAAACTTAATGAAAAAATGGAAGTAATGATAGAACTACAAAAGCACGGTAAAAAAGAAACTCCAACTGTTCCCGATGCCTCACTAGATGTAATGACTCTACTCTCAATGCCGGATCACCTTCGAAAAACCGCTATGACAATCTGCAGGTTCGGAAGGGCTACCGCAGACGAAGTTGCTCAGCAAACAAACAGAGCCCGCGCAGTAGAAAGCGCATATCTTAATCAGCTAGTAATTATGGGTTATCTCAAAAAAGAGCGCAAGGGCAGAAAAGCCTACTTCTATATTGACAAAGAAGTTCACGAATCAAGGTGAAAGAACAGATGAGTAAAATCATAGCCATACACTCGTATAAAGGCGGCACAGGAAAGACTCTTCTATCTGTTAATTTAGCTGCCACTTTAGCCAAACATGGAAACAAAGTTTGTCTCTTCGACTTGGATTTTCGAGCGCCCAGCCTCTTCGCTATACTCAAAGTGGAAAGCACAGAATACTGGCTGAACGATTACCTAAACGGTTCATGCGACATAAACAAAGTCCTTATTGATCTAAGCAGCAAGCTTCAAATGAAAGACAAATTTTTCGTTTGCCTTGCAAACCCCACAACTGAAGCGATCCGTGATATTTGCGCGAAGGATAGAAAGTGGGAAATGCGCGCCTTAGGAAGACTCCTATCGCTGAGGAACACGCTGATGAAAGAGCAAGGATTCGACTATCTGGTTTTTGACACCAGTCCAGGTCTACAGTATTCATCAATAAATGCAATAGTAGCAGCAGATCTAGTGCTTGTGGCAACCACTGGAGACCGCTCCGACGTAAATGGAACACGGCGCATGCTACATGAAATCTACGAGTTATTCGAAAAGAAGACAGGCTTAGTGATTAACAAAGTGCTTGATGCCTCGTCAAAGGCGAAGATGGATGAAATGCGTGACAAAGTCAAAGTGGTGTATCACTTTCCACTATTAGCTGTCGTGCCCTGCTTCTGCGAGATTCTGCGCGCTGAAGGAAACTTGATATTTGCACAGGATAAGCCAGATCACCCATTCAGCAAAATCTTAGAAGACCTGGCCAAAAAAATAGAGAGCGACAATATTAAGTAGCCATTTTTGCCTCTTCTTTTTAAAGCTGTATACAAAAGCATCAACAAAACTTAACGCAAACACTTATAGAACGCTTGAGCACTGTATAAAAATGCGTAAGCGGAGAAAAAGCAGTGGACAGAACGGCTATTGTGCTAGCTGGCGGTGCTTCCAGCAGATTCGGCCAAGACAAGGGCGTTTTAGAGCTTAATGGCAAACCGTTGATTAAACACGTTGTAGACAAAGTCCGCCCAATTGTCGACGAGATAATCGTGGTTACTAGCTCCCAGGAGCGTGTTGCCGAGTATGCACGCCTTGTTGATTCGGATGTAAGTTTCGCTGTGGATGTTTGCGAGTCAAATAGTCCGCTGATTGGTACTTTAACGGGCTTGAGCGTTGCTCATGGACTATATTCGCTAATTTTGCCTTTTGATATGCCTTTTATCTCAAGCGAAGTTATTTCCCTACTTTTTGAACTGTGCATTGGCAAGGCGGCTGTTATTCCAAGATGGCCTAATGGAAATGTAGAGCCACTACACGCAGTTTATTGCACCACGCTAGCGCTTGAAGCCGCAAAGGCTGCCGTTGCAGAAGGCAAATTAAATATGCGCGCTATGATTGAGAAGCTTCGTGGTGTACGCTATGTTTCCACACTGGTCGTTCAGCAGTTGGATCCGGAGCTTCGCACATTTTTTAACATAAACACGCGTGCAGACTTAAAAAAGGCTGCTGCTATGGTTGCGCTGAGAAAGCAAGTGAGACCTTTAAAACGCATTTTGTAGGTGGTTTTTGAAAGACCTGCTTCTTTTTCCTTACACCTCCTTCATACAATCCTAAAGGGGAGTCCCCTTACGTTAAAAATTGTCCTTTGTGTACGAAAGCATCAACAAAACTTCTTTAGCAAGCGCTCCGGCTGGTGCAGTCTCTGCGAATTTGTCGAAAAAGAGCGAACCTTATAAATACATGGACAATGAGAGCTAGGCAAAGGGGCAATCTTTGGTGTTTGGCGCTGTTTTTCGCACTTTGTAGAGGCAAAATAGGTGAAAAACGCGCATGAGATAGACTGAAATCACAGGTTTAGAATGGAGCCTTACATTGTATTTCATAAGTGGGATTGTTTTGGGCGCTTGTAGTATCTTGAGGTTGGAAAAATTTTGATTTTGCTTGCTTTTTGGGTTACGAAAAATTATCGAATGGTCACATTTTACATTAAAAAGCTAAAAATAACTGTTTGAATTAAGGGAAAATGCAACGAAATTATCTAAAAATTATGGAACCATTCGATTATCGGCGTTACGATATGCGAAGTAGCCTATAAGAGATCCCTGCATTCAGCATAGGACCTGTAAAAACGGTTAAGGAGACTTTAAAGGGGTCAAAGGTTATTAGTGATAACTTGGTGTGGGTTATCGCTTGGTAGCGCAAACTGTTTGCTGGAGATGCAAGAAAGTGTGTTTTGTTGATGCTTCCGTATACAAGTTTGCAGAGGCTCCTGCGAGCATGTTTAAAGTGTTCTGCGAGAATGATGTGTTGTTAACAGATTTATGCATTTTTCTGCGGGTTTAACTATGTCTGTTGAGAGAGAAGTGTTAATTTCTTTGCTGAGGTTGACGCAGAGTGGCGATGTTTTAATTGAAGATGTCAATAAGGTCATCAGGCTTCCCATGGATGTTATAAGGGATTTGCTGGAAAAATTTCAAAATGAAAAATTACTTAATTTGCAGAGCGGCGCTATCAAGATACCACGGGATAAGCGTTTTAGGCTGGCCGTCAGGGCTATATCCATAGGCGCAGATGTGGAGCGTGTCAGCGCGTTTTTACGTTGGCAAGAATTTGAAGATATGGCAGCGGCTGCTTTGGAAAGAAACGGCTATAGTGTTATTGAAAATCTGCATTTCAAACATGAAGGCAGAAGATGGGAAATAGACGTGGTTGGATGCAAGAAGCCACTCGTTGTATGCATAGACTGCAAGCACTGGAGCCGCGTGGCGCCTTCCGCTTTAAAGCGCATTATCGAGGCGCAAGTGCAACGAGCAAGAGCGCTAGCTGACTCATCGCCAAACATCAACTTAGAGCTTAGATGTACGAAATGGGATAAGGCAAAGTTTGTGCCCGTTGTTTTGTCGCTGACGCAAGCCCGCTTCAAGTTTTATGACAACGTGCCCATTGTCCCCGTGCTTCAGCTGCAAGATTTTTTAAGCCAGTTACCGGCCTACACGGGGTCGCTAAAGTACTTTCTGAAGGAATTTACACATTTAGGTTAAGATTTTTAAAAGAGGCGTTTTCGCAAACCGAATGGCTGGATAAAGACTCAGAAGAAGCATGACTGTTAACGCCACCAATAGCCATAAGGCAACTTCCAATATGGTTAGGCTGGTTACCACGGGGTTGGGCACTAGAATCAGCACTGTTGTTATTATGCCCAAAGAGAGTCCAACTGCAAAACTTGAAAGCAAAACGACAATGCTTTGAACCGCGAGAATGGCAATAATCGTATTCGGTTTCACGCCTATGGCGCGTAAAATCGCGAATTCTTGCCGCTGTTCATCCACAGCCAGCATTATATAGCCAACCAAGCATAATGCCGCAGACGCTAGCGTGAACAAGGGCAGAAGCATGACAGTTAGCCATGCGGAACCCAGAAAATTAATCGACTCTTGAAGCACATTATTCAATTCCATTATGGCGAAATCGGGAGTTAAGCTGAGAATTTCCCTTTTTATCTGCGCTAAAGCGACTTCGTGGTCAGCGGAGGGCGCAATTTTAACAAGCAGAAGGTTGACGTTAGGCATGCTTGTGATGTTTTGTAGTTGCTTGAGGGGAACGTAAATGACGCGGCCGTTATTAATTGGGTCAACACAGACGCCTACCACGCTAAAAGTCTTGTTGTATAAGCGAGCACTTTGAACCAGAGGCTGCGAAAACATTGTTTGCGCTAGAGAATCTCCGATTACAGCTGCGCCAGCGTCGGCGGTAGCTAAAAATCTTCCATTGATTGTCCAAGCGGTTATCACGTTTTCCGGGTCAACACCCACTATTAACGAGTCGCCTTCGCGGTTATCGCCAACTGGAATAGTTGCCAAAGTTTCTGGATCAATTGTGAAATTCCTTACCTCATACACATGTGCCTTACAGATTAGACGTGCATCAACAGCCGCCACGGCCGATGTGGCCTTTAACCGCTGAATTAAAGCATCAGGTATGGCGAACTGCACGTTTAGGTAGTCAAAATCGCCATTTTCTGTGGCGCCAGAGAACTTTGACAGAAGCAGACGGTACTGAGTGCACATGCTGTTATGCGCTATTATGATGGTGTCTTCGCCGATGGCGCTTTTAATCCATAACTTCGTGGTGTCGTTGGCAATTATGCTTCCAGCTACTGCCACCGTAAGCAGCATAAAAACTATTGAAAGTAGTAGGACAACGCGGATGCTTGCCGCCTGTCGCCTGAATAAGCTTCTTGAGGCAATTCGCAGAGTTAAAACAAACTTCGATAAGGGCTTATGTTTGCGGTCAGCGCTTATACCGAAGTATTGAATTGGCGACAACGCCTTTATTGGTGATAAACGCGCTGCTTCCAATAGGGGTTTCACGCCAAATATTAAAGCAAGAGCGAAAAAAGCGGCGAATACTAAAAGGGCAAGCCACAAGTCAGGCAATTTTGGATATGCTTGTAACTGGAAAATGTGGGCAACAGCGCTGTCCAATGCATAGGCGAATGTAACACCTAAAGCGCAGCTTACGAAGGTTATTGTTAGTAGCTCGGTTAGGAAGTATGCAAAAACAAGCCCATTTGGACAGCCAGCAGCCTTGATTAAGCCGAAATCGCGTGTTCTTTGTTTCATCATTAAAAACACTATGAATGAAGTTATCACGGCGCCTACCGCGAAAATCAGAATGCCAATGAATATTATGAACTGCGAGAAAACCGTGGACAAACCGTGAGTAAGCACATCATCTGCGGATGCCAGCCCAACGCCCATTCGCCTGCTGAAGAGCAACAAGAAAAAAGTAGAGGTAACGCTCAACGTTAAAGTAGCCACAGTCAAGCCCGTTTGCCACTTTCTACGCAGAAGATCATTTACTGGAAAAGCAGCCTTACTCATCACAACTCGCCAATCTGCCTTCTTCCAAGCGCAGAACTTTGTCGGATAACCGCACAAGTTCAGGATCATGCGTTGCTACGATAACTGTTTTTCCTTGCGCCTTCAGCATCTGCAGCATCTGCGTTATCTTCTGCGAGTTCTTGGCATCCAAATTTCCAGTAGGCTCATCAGCAAGAATCAATGGCGGATCGTTAGCTAAAGCGCGAGCAAGCGCCACACGTTGCTGCTCGCCACCGCTTAGTTGGGCGGGAAAATGATTCGCTCTATGCTTTAGCCCCACGGTATCCAACAGTTCAGCTACGCGTTTTTCTATTTCTACTTCAGACTTTCGGCGCCACTCCATTGGAAAAGCTATATTCTCTGCTACCGTTAAAGTTGAGACGAGATTGTAGGATTGAAAAACGAAACCCACATTATTACATCGGAACTCCGCCAGAAAATCCTCATCTTGCACAGCTAAGTCCTGCCCTAAAACTATTACTTGCCCACTTGTTGCTTTGTCTATGCCGCTGATAATGTTGAGCAACGTGGTTTTCCCCGAACCCGACGGGCCGCAAATGGCAACAAATTGCCCTCTTGTGACAGATAGGTTTACGCCTCTTAGAACTTCAACTTCCACATCGCCAATTTGATAAGCTTTACATAAATCGCGCAAGTAAACAGCTAATTCTTTTGGTTCCATGGCTGTATCAGAAAATGTGCGGAAGTTATAATATGCTTTTAGGCCATAATGCCTTATGCAATTAACTTCGTTGATGCACACTTCGGCTACAGTGTAAAATTTCCTCGGTCTCGCTTAAGAATCCTGATTTTCTCTGGTAATTTATCCCTCTCCCAGTCTGTCCAGTTGACCTCTCTGAAAAGCCACTTTTTACCCAAGTGCGCCGCGATCACAGCGTGCTTCTGCTCGTTGCTGCCGGGCATAAGCTCATTGAGGAACCTGAAGAGTTTGTCAATCTGCTGCTTTGGGAAATACGCGTAGTAATCCGCATTCTTTACCTCGAAGGCGTAGACGTGTTCGCCTTTTCGGGCGATGATGTCTGGTAGTGGGCTTAAGCTGGGGTTGCTGACTGGAATGCGCACGGCGCTGTAACCGTTTTTTTGTAGTAGCTTCACAAGCGCGTTTTCGCTGTAGAAGCCGCGTTTGCGCCATCGGCGAAGTTTAATTCTGTCTGCGTCCTTTATCACGGCTTTTGCCCTCTGCAGCAGTAGTAGTGTAGCAAATATAAAGAATTATGCGAAGTGTTGTTGATGCTTCTGTATACATTTTTCTCTCTGGAGCATGCTGGTGAAAATGATGCATTCCAAGTAATACCAATACAACCATATCCACCGAATATGCAAATCACTCCGTAAACATCTCAAAAATCACAGCGTTTTAGCCTACACCAAGCAATGCAAATGTGCCCGCTCATCCCAAATAAGCCGCAAAACGCCTTTTTTTGGCACCACCACAACAACTCACACTACAGAAAACACCGGCGGTAAGCACGCTGTATACAAATACATCAACCGAAAACACGCTAACCACGCAACAGCGCATAGACAAAACCATCACGCGGTACTTGATTTAGCGCGGAGAATCGCAGCAGACAAAGCCTGCCTCCTTTAACAGAACAATCAGCGAAGCACCTAACAGCAGTTGACTATCCACTTGCGCTTGAAGGCCATTAGCCACACATGCAGTCACCACACAAAACTCAGTTGACAGCAGCAAAGCGCCTGTGAACATGAGAATCCGCTCGAAGTAGGCTCGAAGTGAAGTCGCTTAGGCGTCGCATGGAGATTTTCGTCAGTCTTTATATGAGGCCACGGTTTTCTCCATAGATTAGCATAAAACAAGAAGATGAAAGGACAGAAATAAAGCGCTTTGGCTGTTTTAGGCTCATTTTTGGCTTTTCCATTTCTGCGTTTTAAACAAAAAATACGCCTGTTTCTGCAGCGCTGGCTATTCGAAAACATACAACCTCATAATTTAGCCTTTGTAATTAAATAGGCTTTAAAATTAGCGGATTTTCCTAAAAAGTTTGTTCGAAAATCCGTTTGCTTTCAGGTGATTTTGCAAGGGTTATGTACGGTTTTTTGAATATTGCCAGTTTGGAAATAAGTTCTTTAATTGATTAAAAAGGAGAGACTGGTAGCAATATGGGAGGAGAAGGCGTGTCTTTTGAATATTTCGGCACAGACACTGAAACGATCAGCCGCACTGTTCAGGGCAGAACCGTGAAGGTCCGCTGGAACTGGGGCAAATTCAAAACAACCGAAGGTTTCCCAGTAGACGACAACATGATCAGCTGGATTATAGGCCAAGAGCAGGCCCTTAACGAGAGTTTTCTCTGCCTAAACGAGTGGGTGCACAAGCTTAAGCATCTAGAGCAGACGCAGTGGTACACATACTGGAGTAAACCCGAAGAGCACAAGCCCTCAGCAAAAACCATGATCAGCCCAGGCCCTTACTTGCTACTTTTGGGCGACCCAGGAACAGGCAAGTCGCTTCTCGGCAGAGCCTTGGCGGAGAAACTGACGCAGGTTTACAAGGAAAACGGCATAAAACTTTTCGATGTCCTCTCATGGAAAAATCCTGCAATGCCCAGCCAGCCTCGCATATCTATCCACAAAGCTGGAGAAGGCAAAAAGATACAGCAAAAAGAGCAGCTTAAAGAGCTTAAGCGCAAGTTCGCCACGAAAGTCGGTCTTCGCATAGTGCAAGCGCTTATGCTTACATTAGGTGTCCTCCTCCTGGGATTAGGCTTATACTTTATGGTTGACGCTTGGCAAGCATGGAACGCCGGCGGCGTTTCGCTTGGAGGCACATCCTGGCAGGAATTATACAACAACAATTTCTCAGCTTACCTTGTTGACCGCTTCCTAAACATTGTGCCCTTAACGTTTATTCCCGGCGGCAGCCTCATCTTCTTCAGCGTCTTCATCTGGTGGTTCTCACGCATAGGCGGATTAGCTAACCTCCGCGGCATCGGAGGCGCACAGCAATCTGACGTCCCAAAACTTATAGTAGACAACAGTTCAGAGCAAGCGCCATTTGTAGACGCCACGGGCCATAGAAGCGCACAACTCTTTGGGTCAGTAGCGTGGGATCCGTTTCAGACTGGCGGGTTAGGAACGCCTGAGCATCAGCGCGTAACCGCAGGAGACGTGCACAAAGCGTCGTTGGGCATCTTGTATATTGACGAAATCAAAAACTTAGATCAAGAAGAGGCAATTACGCTGCTCACTGTTTTGGAAGATGGGCAGCTGCCCATAACCCTGCGGGACAGGTGGCATGGCGGGGGCACTTCGGCGATGGCTGTGTCCACAGAGCCTGTGCCAGCCATAACCTTCTTGGTAGGCGCTGGAAACTTTGACAGCATAAGCCAGATTCACCCGGCACTTATGGATCGCTTCTACGGCTACGGCAAAGTGGTGCGCATGAACAACGACATGCCCAACACGCTAGAGAATAGGCGCAAGTACGTTCAGTTCATAGCGCAAGAGGTCAAGCGTTTCAACTTGATACCTTTCGATAGAGAGGCATGCATAGAAATAGTTGAGGAAGGCCGAAGGCGAAGCAACAAGCGGGATGCGCTTACTACACGATTTAGACCTTTAATCTCCATAATTAAGACTGCAGCAACTTTGGCTATGAATGAGAACTGCAAGGTCGTTGAGCGGCGTCACGTTTTGGAAGCGATAAATGAGCACTGCAAAACTATTCAGAAGCAGCTGCTGGAGCATGAAATGCACGAGCGGGGCAAGCTTTTGGAAATAAATCCTGAAGGCGTAAAACTCGGGCAGATTCACGGCTTGGCAGTAGTTCATGACCCCTACAGCGGCGAAATGACAGGTAATGTGCTTAGTGTGAAAGCGCAGCTAGTTAAGAAAAGCGAGCTGCCGCGTGATCAGCCGCTTAAGGGCTATTACAAAGTGACCGGAGTTGCGAAGGGTCAAAGCTTCATCTCGGACAGCATAGCCAAAGTGAGAAGTGTCATCATTCAAAAATACGGTGTAGACATAGCGCAGGATTACTTAACGCACATTGACTTCGCCCAGTCCTACGGCGTTGATGGTCCTTCCGCAGGCGTAACAATGGCCATTCTCTTATGCTCGCTGATCGAAGGGAAACTGATACGGCAGGATGTGGCTGTTACCGGCGAAATAAACCTAAGTGTCAGCGGCACTATACAGATCACCGCGGTTGGTGGAGTTCACGAGAAGATTAAAGCTGCCGAGGCATGGGGCTTCAAGAAAGTAGTTATTCCACAGAAAAACTACCTGCACTCGATCGATCCGCGAGATTACACTATTGAAGTGGTGCCTGCAGCCACATTAGATGACTACTTAAAAGAATGCCTTGTTGAGCAGCAAGTTATCCAAATCCCTGTTCAAAAATACAAGCGTAAACCTTGATGCCGACGAAACTTCCCTTCTGAAGGGGGGCTGAAAACAGCCCATTTTTCGCTTACAGCAACATTGCAGAATCATCGCTCAGTGATTCTAGTTGCATAAATATTACCTATTCAATTAGCCATCACTGATGCACACGAAGCATCCTCTATAAAGAAGGCGTATACAAAAGCATAGACAAAAATAACACAAACCCAGCCAAATTTGCAATGCACTGGGCAGCGCAGAAAAAAATTTGAATAGCCCCGCACAGATAACTATGGGAAGCTGTCATGTCAAGCTTTAAAGTTGTTAACAAGCACTATAGTTTCTCCACAAAGGGTGCTATCGAGTTCATAGATTTAACGGACAAAGTTCAAGAAGCCGTGTCCAGCGCAGGCATCCGAAATGGCTTGGTCCATGTCTTTGCGCCACATGCAACGGGCATACTAATCTTGACAGAAAACGACTATGGCTTGCTCAACGACATCAAAGCCTTCCTTGAAAAAATAGTGCCCGTGCAAGGCGCTTATCAGCATCCGTCTAATGCTTACGCGCACCTGCGATCAGTTCTTTTACCGCCAGATAAAACGCTGCCTGTAATTGACGGACATGTGGAGTTTGGAACTTGGCAATCTTTGCTTTTCGTAGAAACAGACGTTTACCCGCGTAAGCGCACAGTCCTTATTCAAGTCATGGGCGAAACGTGAACGCATAATCCACTTTTCTTAGCGCATTTCCAAGCAACTTTATTCACGACTAACTTTTGACAGGACTTGCCGCTGGAGACAATTTTTTTTTTTTAAAAAAAAATCGTGTTTCGTATACTGCCCAGAAAGCTATTCACCATGCTATTTTAACTTTTTAAAGTTAATTTTTAGCCTAAGTCCCATAAATTTTAGCTTTTTATTGTAAAAAGTGGCTATTCGAAATTTTTTCGCAAGCCATAAAAGAACAATAACAGCAATTCTTCCGTGAAAACGCAACGACTAATTCAAAAAACTAACAATTACCTGCCACTAATACGCGTTCTTCGGCGCATTTTACCATAAAAACTGCAACGGAATGAGACTTCACCTATGAATTTTCTGTTGCAAATTTCATGTATATATAAGCTTCGTTAAAATTCGAATAAAAACCTGCCTTCGGACCATAATCTAGTAAAAAGAAGCGAAGAAAGTGAGGGGCACGTTAACTTTTGCTGACCTAAACCTGCAATTGTTACTGCTCAGTGCGCACTCTTTTATATTTGCCACGAGGACGCATGCGCGCCTTCTTTTTCGTAGCAACTTTAATCAATGGTTTCTTCGCTAAAACCTCAGTGTCAGAATCTCCCGCTGGCGGAAGCTCAATGGTTTCTGGAAAGTCATCTAAGGTGGCTTGCTCAGCACCGTTTCGAAGCATCTCAGCGATGGCAGCCTCTACGTCGCCGGGCTTCACGTTAATTCCACGAACAGCATCCAATAGCAGCACGGTTGCGAAACCCAACTTACGTGCATCAAGCACCGTGTTTTTGACGCAGTAATCGGTTGCTAAACCACCCACAAAAACCCTTGTAACACCCGCCTTGTTAAGCACGTCTGCAAGTTTGGTGCCGTCAAAGCCTGAATAAGCCTCTTTAAGCGGATCAGTAGCCTTGGAGATGATGATGGCTGCGTCGGGAAGCTTCAAGTCAGAGTGAAATTTAGCGCCTTCAGTATCTTGAATGCAGTGAGGCGGCCATGGGCCTCCTTGAGCTTTGAAAGATATATGGTTTGGCGGGTGCCAGTCTCTTGTGGCTACAAGGGGCGCATTTGTTTTCTTGAAGATTTTTATGTAGTCATTAAGCACGGGAACTACCTGATCTCCGTCTGGAACAGGTAAGGCACCGCCAGAGCAAAAGTCATTTTGAACATCAACGATTATAAGCGCATCCGTGCTTTTTACGCTAAAGTCTTTCTTCAAGCAAGGTTCACCTAAACAAGGTTCAATCAAATAATTATCAGCGCCTGTTACAAATATGGGCTAAGCAGAGAATAAATGTTTTTCCAAAAATCCTTGTGTAGGCAGCGCATGGAAAAGTAATTAAGGGATACTGAACTAAAAAGGTACGGTGAAAAATATGCCTGTCTTAGCCTACGTTTTATTCAAAGTTAATTCGGGAGCCGAAAGGGAAGTATGTCAAAAGCTGGTTGAGTTTGATGAGGTGCTGCAAGCCGACATCATCTTCGGTGAATATGATGTGGTTGCAAAAATCGAGGCGCAGGATTTGAGCATGCTGGAAGAGTTCGTATCGGAAAAGATGCGCGCCGTACCAAACGTTCTGGTAACCTCTACCATGATTGTATCTAGGGCCTACAGAGGGAAACGCAATCGTGCAAATACAAAATAAGCCGCATAAAGCATAGGCGCCTCTAAACGTGCTTTAGGCAGAGCTCCGCAGCGCGTAAAGCTACGGAAAAGGGTGTTTTGTTGATGCTTTCGTATACAAGCCAACAATGTAACGGCAATTAAGGAGCTGTACGCTGGAATTTTTGTCATATTCATGGATAGGCTTATTTTTCAAAGAGTAATTAACTTATTCAGGGCTGAAACATGCAAGCAAAAAAGAACGCGACGGCCATAACAAGCCGAGAAATGCGTACTCTGGAAATTAACGCGGAATATTTTGGCATTTCCCTATTACAACTTATGGAAAACGCCGGGCGCAACGTAGCGGAGGAAATTGCCGCGCATTTTCCATGCGAACGAAAAGTTGTCATTTTCTGCGGTTTAGGAGGAAACGGCGGCGACGGCTTCGTCGCAGCGCGGCATCTGTTAGCGTTGGGCTTTAACGTATCTGTGGTTCTCGCAGGAAAAGGCGCAGACATACGACATGAAGCGGCACTAAAGAACTGGTTTGCACTTCAAGCTTTACGCGAAAGCATCCCAATTCACGAAGTCACTGACAGCGCTGCCCTGCCCAAAGTAGATGCCGACATAGTTGTTGACGCGCTTTTGGGAACGGGAACGAAAGGCAAGATTAAACCGCCCATCGCACAGATGGTTGAGTACATCAATATGCTAAGTGCGTTTAAAGTAGCCGTTGATGTACCCACAGGAATCGACTCAGACAATGGAGAAGTCTTAGGTAACGCTGTAAAAGCAAACCTTACGGTAACATTCTATAAGGCAAAACCGGGACTACATAATGCCAAGAAGTATGTGGGTGAACTCGTCGTAAGAGACATAGGTCTACCTGAGGCCCTGGAAAAATTCGCTGGGCCAGGCGACGTTTTTCTGGTCAAGAAACCACGTTCTGCAAGCGCGCACAAAGGTGATTTCGGACGCTTATTGGTTGTAGGCGGCAGCGAAGTTTTCTCTGGAGCACCAGCATTAGTTGCGTTAGCTGCCCTGCGGACAGGCGTGGACATCGTTTATCTTGCGGCGCCCGAGAAAACCGCATACGCTGCCTCGGCGATGTCGCCAAACCTGATAACGCTGAAACTAAAGGGCGACAACCTAAGTTCAGCGAACATTGAAGAATTGTTGCCCTACCTAGAGACAGTTGATGCCGTTGTTCTCGGTCCCGGCCTCGGCTTGCATGCTAAAACACGAGAATTTGTTAAAGCATTTGTGCCAGCCATTGAAGGTGCAGGTAAACCGTTACTACTTGACGCGGACGGCTTGAAGGCTTTCGCTGAATGCAAACGCGCCTTGAAGGTGCCGCTTGTGCTGACGCCTCACGCAGGCGAATACGCGGTGCTAACTGGACGTCAACTGTCTGAAAACAGTGAAAAACGCGTTGCGGAGGTGCAGAAGACAGCGGCTGAACTGAAAGCAGTTATCCTGCTAAAGGGTCAAGTGGACATCATTTGCGATTCAAAACGGGTTAAGCGGAACTTTACAGGTAATCCCGGCATGACGGTTGGCGGCACAGGCGACGTGCTTGCAGGAATTGTCGGCGCATTTTTAGCGCAGAAGGCTGACGCGTTTGAGGCTGCGGCAGCGGGCGCCTTTGTAAACGGCGCGGCAGGAGACTTCGCGGCAAGCGAAATTGGCTATCATCTGATGGCTACAGACCTAATTGAATGGATTCCCAAGGTTTTGGATGATCCCATGAGCCATTTGAAGGTGCGAAAAGCAGGTGGAGCAGTCGCCTAGGTTAACCATTTATCACGCGCATCAGTGTCATCCCAAACGGTGCACTGGATTAAAGCTCAAACGCCATGGAATAGCTAGAGTCGTGACTCAGATGCGATTTCTGCCGAAGCGCGCTGTGATACTTAATCCCTTCGCGGAAACAGCCTTTTCACCTGCCGATAGAGAACGCGTGGCAAATTTCGGCATAGTTGCCTTGGATTGCAGCTGGGAGCACGCTGAAAAAGTATTATCAAAGCATGTGAGGGGAACGGCACGTTGCCTACCTATCTTGCTGGCAGGTAACCCTGTAAACTTCAGCAAAGCCACAAAGCTAACGACCGCCGAAGCACTCGCTGCCGCATTGTACATTACAGGATTCAAAGATGAAGCGCGGAGAGTTCTTTCAATTTTCGTTTGGGGTCACACTTTTTTTGAATTAAACTCTGTGCACCTTGATGATTACGCGGCGGCAAAAAATAGCAAAGACATCATCAAAATAATGCGGTCAAAATTCGGTAGTCCCCAAGATAATGAAAACGAGTGCGGCATTTAGCAGTTTTTTCTTTAGGCAGTTAAGATTAAGCACAAAAAGAAAAGGGGATTTTTGCAATGTGCTGTTGTCGCTTTTACTTCTTTCTGAGCAGTAGTAGAGCAAAACCTATAATGACCACTACGAGTATGGCGATGCCGAAGCCTAGTATGTAGGTTTCAGCCATCGACGCAGGCGTAGTGGTGGGTTCGGTTGAGGTAGGTGTTGCTTCTTCCACGTATATGGCTGTTTCCGCTGATGAGCCGTAGTAGGATTCTGAGCCTGTGAAGGTGGCGATCACCGTATACTTGCCAGGAACTGGCGGCTCAAAGGTTGCGCTGTAGAAGCCGCTGCCGTCGCTTGTCGTCTTAGCCACGTCATAGCAGTTGCCGTTAGGGTCGAGCACTGTAATGGTGACTTCGACTCCTTTGATGTTTGTTGGCTTGATTTGCTGCATGTATACGTATTCCATCCATTCGCTCATGTACTCGTCAGCGATGGCTGGAACGCCATTCGGGAATCTAGCGCGTACGTCATAGTCCTTAGTGCCGGGTGACTCGTCGGTGACCATGCCTTTCACGAGTATCTTGCTGCCTTTCACTGAGATTTCAGGTGTAGCTTGAACGGTCACAGCAGTTGGGCCCTTACCGAAGCAGTATATCTGTGAGTCAAAGCTGTTCCATTCTACCATCATACCATCTGCGTGCGCTGCAGGGCATCGACCGCTGTAGCTGAGGATCTTCCAAATTAGCTCGCCTGTTGTCGCGTTTATCGCCAGCCTGTACGCTGGGTGCAGTGGTGGGTTGTACATGCTGCCTTCAGAGAAGAATAGTTTGCCGTCGCAGATTGTGGCAGAACCGAATACCCAGAGCGGATACATTGGAGTTGGTGCATCGTAACCGGCGCTTCTAGGCTCAAAGGTCCATTTGATTCGGCCTGTTTTAAGGTCCAAGGCGTTAACATAGCCTCCGAAGTCCCAGATGTAGGCAGTATCGTAGGCTATTTCAGCTGCGACTGAAATACAGCTCCATGCATTGCCAGGTAGCTTTACTGGGCCCCACAGTTTTTCGCCTGTTTCGAGACTATAGCCATAAGCTTCATCTGCATCTTTGTTGTGCATCACGAAGACGCCGTCGCGAGCCGCAAGTATACTCATGTCCTCATATTTAGGCATCGTCATGTTCTTTGGTCCCCAAAGTAGTGCGCCTGTTTTTGCATCGAAGCCCGCTGCAATCATGTAGCCTAAGTTAAGTGAGATGAACATTCCCGGCGTGGGGTTGTATGTAAGAAGTATCACTTCTGGTGTGCGTGCGGCAATGCTCAACGAACCGCCAATGGGTTGACCGTCAACTGTTGTTGGTAGTGGGACTTGCCATTCGATGCCAGCTGACCAGTTGTATGTTCCACTGGGTCTGATAGTGATTCTGTCAAAGCTTGCACTCATCATTAGTTTAGTCGAGTTCCAAAGTACAAGGTTATTACCTGATGTGTAGTAGGCTAGCAATGTTCCTGGGCATTCGCCTTCCAGCGAGATCATGAATGGAACATTTTGAATACCGGTTATATTAAACAGAAATGTTCCTGTCATTGGATCCCATACATTGAAGAAAGTTGGCGTTCCGAAGAATGCAGCAGACTCTGTGGAGTATAGAAATGCCCATGAGCCGTATTCTTGTATCGCATGGAATCTGAGTATCTGGCCCATTCGGAACACTTCGTTACCAGATAGACCAGCTTTTCTAGTCCATAGCGTTTCTCCTGTGCGTAGGTCAACGGCTATCCACTCAGGTTTTTGGGCTGTAGGTCCTGCAAAATGGGTATAGTAGAGAATGCCGTGAAGGACTATTGGCTCGAAGAAGTTAGTGGCGATTGTTGTGGACATGTAATTGCTCATTTGGTCGTTGGGTATTGGAAGACCAGGTTGACCACCGAAGTGTGTTGGTTTAGTCCACAGAATGTGCGGCGCGTTTGGCGCGGTAGAGTATGGCTGGAAATTGCCCATTGCATCATACATGCCTGTGGTCGCGAAGGAGGCGGCGCGGAGACCATACCAGCTTCCGCCAAGTTGAGCCCAATCCCAGTTGGTCGCGTAAATTGGGCGAGACCAGTATTCGGTTGGAAGCGGCGGTGTCTTGTAATTCATGCCTACTGGATCAGATTGGACTGTGAGGGTTACTTCTGGACTGGTGCTGGGCAAGTATGTTAATTCAACACGTGTGGGTGGACCGAACAGGCTGGACATTGACCCATTTACGTACTGGCCAGGATAGATTGCTTTGAATTTGTATTGGCCTGTAGTTGAGGGCACAAATGTGTCCCACATGCCGCCTGTCGGATCTGACTTGTAGGGGCCAAGTGTTTCTTTTGTTCCATCAGGTTTTGTGACCTCGATTGTTACGCCAGTGTACATGTCTCCTGTGCCGGCGAGGCCTGCTGTAAGGGGGGGTTTACTGAAGAAGGCATTAACGTATACTGTTTGACCAACTCCCACAGGGTTAGGCGCAACGCTGACATATAAGAAGGTTGGAACTTCGCCTAGTTGCAGTTGAGCCTTAGAAACTAGTACAACGGAGCTTGCAGCAGCAATCAAAAGGACAACAGCAATTGCAGCAGCAATCTTGTTTGTCCTAATCATTCTTTCTCTCTCCTTTTTACTCCTTGATTGTTTGTCAAGGGCACGTGTTATTTCAGTTTTTCCATATTTAAAATTTATTGCATGATTCCAACCGTAGGCTTATTGTGCATATAAGGCTGCGGTGCTGTTGCGCTGAAGTTGAAGGCGTTAACAGCGCGGGATTATTTTGATATTAATTTAAAAATCACAATGTTATTATTGACATTTTTGCAGAGGATTACTTGTGAACGGGCAACATAAGGCAAATCAAACTGCAGCTCTCAACAACCAAATAGCCTCTTTGAA
Organism: Candidatus Bathyarchaeota archaeon; assembly: GCA_026014545.1. GTDB lineage: Archaea > Thermoproteota > Bathyarchaeia > Bathyarchaeales > Bathycorpusculaceae > JAOAIV01. The sequence goes on along the minus strand of JAOZIH010000001.1, from coordinate 6,519 downwards.
AAGTGAAATCAACAAAGCTAACGCAGAGATAAGCGAATATGCTGAAAGGCGGGATAGGCTCAATGAAAAATTCAGGAAGCACAGGGAAAGCATACACTCGCTTAAGCGCGAGCGTGACCAGTTAAATGATACGGTAAAGGTTTTAAAGCAGCAACGCGATGCGACGCGAGAAAGAAAAAAGATAATCATTAAAGAGATAAGGGAATTAGCTAGAAAAGTTGTAGAGTTAAAAGCAAAAAAGCCTAAGAAAAGCCGGCTGCAGCTGGAGAAAGAAATCCAAGACATCGAGTGGAAAATCCAAACGATGCCGCTTGACTTGCAAGAGGAAAAGAAACTTGTGGAAAAAGCTAGGCAACTTGAGCCGCAGCTAAACATATACCAGAAAATCGATCAGCAAAACATGAAAATTGCGGCGCTACGGCAAGAGTTAGAGTCGCTTGAAGCTAAGGCAAACGCGAGTCATCAAAAACTAATTGCCGCTGCTCAAAAAAGCCAAGAACTTCACGCACTCATCATTACCAAGATTAAAGAGGCAGATGAAATTAAAAAGGAAGCTAACTTAATGCACAGCGCCTACATACAAGCAAAAGAGCGCATTAAACCTCTGCAGCAAGCGCTGAAGGCATTAATAGAGCAAAAGAGGCAACTGCAAAATGCTATAAGGGAAGAAAACGAAATGCAAAGGAAAACAGCGGAAAAAATGCTTAAGGAAAAACTTGAGGCGCAAGCGCGAAGCAAGCTGCAACGTGGCGAAAAACTAAGCTGGGAAGAGTTTCAGTTGCTTGCAGACGACGACTCACAGGATCAGCCAACGCAAGATTAAAGTTAACTTGTAAAGAAAATAGGAATAGAGAATAGATGAATGAAAAAGAAATGGCGGTGAAAACCGAGAAGCGCATCCTAATTTTATGTGTTGACAGAGATGGCGATCTAGAAAAGAAGGCCGAAATAAAAACGCCAATTTTGGGAAGAAGCGCAAATTTGGAAGCCGCTGTAGCATTGGCATTACGTGACCCAGAAGAGCCAGACGCCAACGCCATGTTCGAAGCTGTACGCTTATATGACAGACTGCAAAATGAAAGGCAACCCGAAGAAATCTTTGAAATCGCAACTATATCGGGCACAGAACTGGGCGGCGTAAGCGCAGACAGGAAACTTGTTGCTGAATTGAGCAATATAATTCAGTCATTCAACGCAAGCGAAGTTATTTTGGTTACAGATGGCTATTCAGACGAAGCCGTCTTGCCACTTGTGGAATCAAGAGTTCCCGTGTCATCTATTAGGCGGATAGTGGTTAAGCACAGCGAATCCATAGAGGAAACAGCGGCACTTTTTTCACGTTACCTTAAACTCATATGGGAAACTCCTCGCTATGCACGCCTAGCCTTAGGCATACCTGGGCTGCTGTTCTTTCTCTACGGTGTTCTCTCCGTAATACCTGGCGCAGTTAACTATTATCTCATAGCGATAGTGCTCATTTTAGGTGTAGTATTGCTCATTAAGGGTTTTGGTGTTGATAGAGCCGCTGGAAACCTTTACAAGTGGGCCAGAGAATACTCGCCGCCGCCATTACCCATGCAGATCGCGAATTACACGGTCATCGCAGGAATTCTCTGCACAGCGGTAGGCATATTCTTGGGTGTAACCAATGCAGTGAACAACATAACATCGGTTCCTGAAGATTTAGCAGGTTGGTTCAGCAAACTTCCAGAGGCGGCGGGCTTCTTCATCAAAGGATTCACCGATCTTGTTGTGGTAGGCATAATCATTGCGCTTTTCGGGAGAAGCATACGCTTCTATTTTGAGCGAGACGCGCGATTGCTGCGGAACGCTGCACTAGTGGTATCAGTAGCTTGGTTCCGCTGGATTCTCGATGCAACAGCGAACATCCTCATCAAACCCGGAGTTGGACTTAATAATCCCGAATTCGCCAATTTGGTTTACACCATCGTCGTAGGCATACTCATCGCTATCGCATCGGTGCTGTTGGTAATTGTCATACACAGGTCGGCTGCGGACTTCTTCCAAAAACCTGAAAGTAAAACCGAAGAACTTGAAGAAAACTTGCCTCAAACAAGCATTAAAAACCGCTTATTTCGGATTTTGTTTGAACTATAGCAAGCTTTAATTGAAGGCATTAAAATTTTTACTTCTCATAGGTAACATATTGTGGCAATGTTCAGAAAACGCGGGGTTCAATTAAGTGGTGCTTAAGAAGCTTCTGTCAGTTGTAGGCGCCTACAAACTTTATGAAAAATGGCTATGGTATCAAGTTAAGAACGGCGCTAGAGTGGAGCACATCGCCATAATCCTGGATGGAAACAGACGATGGGCTCTGGAGAAGGATCTTAATCCATGGTTAGGCCACAAAAAGGGCGCTGAAAAAGTTGAACAGCTTCTGGAGTGGTGTGACAAGCTTGAAGTGAAATTCATAACGCTCTACGCGTTTTCTACAGAGAATTTTAGGCGGTCGCCACAAGAAGTTGCAGAAATAATGAAGCTTGCTGAAGAAAAGTTCTGCAAGCTTTTGACTGACGAGCGTATACACCGAAACAAGGTGCACGTGAAGGTTATTGGCCGCTTAAACCTTTTGCCGGAAAGCCTTAGGCAGCTCATCGCAGATGTAGAGAAAGCAACAGAAGCATATGATAATCAGTTCTTAAATATTGCTTTTGCTTACGGTGGAAGAGCCGAAATTGTGGATGCAGCGAAGTCTATTGCAGAGAAAGTGTTAAAAGGCGAACTAAAACTTGAAGGGGTAAATGAAACCGTTTTTGAAAAGCACCTTTACACGGCACATCTGCCCAAACAGGAACCTGACTTAATCATTAGAACTTCAGGCGAAGAAAGACTCAGCGGCTTTCTGCTTTGGCAGTCAGCCTACAGCGAACTTGCCTTTTTAGATGTCTACTGGCCCGATTTTAGGCTAATAGATCTCTTGAGAGCAATACGAACGTTTCAAAAACGCAAACGGCGCTATGGCGCTTAAGCAGCGCCTACCCACGTTTTTTAGCACTCACAATGGATATGACATCTCTATCGCGTAGAACCGCGTCCTCGCCGATTCTTTTTCGCTCTCGTGCATCCACGGCGTATATGAAGCCTTCTCCAAGCTCTGTGTGAATCAGATAAGCGAATTGGCGCGCTGTCGTCCCATAGGGCACAAGATAAGTATCCGGCAGAACACGCCCGTCATGGTCTGATAAGTGCTCTATGTCTTCCACTGGATACACGGTGATCATGTTGAGAAGCTTAAAGTAAGCCATGTTTATGGCATCTTGGACGCCGGTGGAGCCATGCTTAACTAAAACCTTCTCACGTATGGACTCCAAAGCTCTGATTTGACTCTGAGATAGTTTTTCTGGCTGAAGTATCCTAAAGTTGCAGTCTCCTGGTGTGTAGTCGATGAGCTGTTTTTCAGCAGCGCGCCTCAGCGCAAGCTCAGCCTCCGCGCAGCAGGGGATAACTATGTAATCGAGTTTTCGCAGTTTTTCCAAGTTTGCTTCAGCAGTTGGCATATCAATTTTGTTGGCTACTATTAGCATGGGTTTTGAAATTCGCCTCAGAGTATCCACAAATTTCAAGAAGTCCTCTTCACTCCAACTTGTCGGCTTATCCGCGTTTAGCCCTGCCTTTCTGATCGATTCGAAAATGTGATTGCGCTTTATGCCTAAACCACTTAAGCGTTCTTCAAGCATACTGTGAAGATCTTTGGATTCTGCTTCCGCGGTTCTAGCGAGTTTCGCCCAGTCCTTCTTGATTATTGAAGCAATCCACATGGTTATTTCTCGCTCTAGGAACCGCACATCTTCCAGCGGGTCATGCTCGCCGGGCTTACATAACCGCCCTTCGCAGTCTGTGCCGCCTGATGCGTCAACTATGTGAATAAGCGCGTCTGCCTTTCGTATCTCATCCAGGAATTGGTTGCCCAATCCGCGTCCTTCCCAGGCGCCTGGAACGAGGCCGGCGACATCTATAATTTCCACGGGAACCAGCCTCACGCCGTTAAGGCATAGAGAGTTTCTAGGGTTGTCTTTCACTTGGAATTCTTCGTGAACGCAGGGTGTTCGCACGTAGCCTATGCCGCGATTAGGCTTTATGGTGGTAAAGGGGTAATTCGCGATTTCCGCTGGCGCCAATGTGGCAGCGCTGAAAAAAGTAGATTTGCCCGTGTTAGGTTTTCCAATTACACCAAGCAACCGCGAATAAGACTTTTGCATGAACCATATTCTCCCACTGTATTCTATATGCTTGTTGTCATCCAAGTGCTATATTATTTGTGTCTAAGCCTGTTGAGAGCATGCAAATCTTAATGCGTAAAACAAAAATATGCCCTTGTTATGACTATAATGGCGCCAGCGAAAAAATTGAGTTAAAAAAGGGTGGACGGATTATTCTTCCATCATTATTAATGTCAGTGTTGACCTGACGTTGCTTATCGTTCTGATTCTACGTGTTACCAATTCTTTTAGTTCATCCATTGAGTCAGCTTTGATTTTTGTGATTAAATCGTAAACGCCGTAAGCAAAGTAAGCTTCTTCCACGCCTTCAACGGACTTTAAGATTTTCAAGACTTCGTCTTCCGAGCCTGATTCCACGTTTATCAACACAAAAGCTCTCGGCATAAGATCTCCTCAATTATATTGTAACTGCGGAGTAGTGGTTAAAATATTTTGCCACAAAAAAGCCATATTCAAACTGTGTAGCTTCAATTATTTGTGTGGAAATGCGTTGTTTACGTTTGCGCTTGAGCGCCGGCGCGCGTATGCAAAGTGGCTAAATATGCTGTTAGGCTTTCTATGCATTGGATTTCCTTTCCCACTAATGCTGAAAGTTCCCGCCAAAACCTTAGGTTAGCCGTTATTTTCGCGTGTTCCAAGCTTTGTTTGAGAAGTTTCGTAGCTTCTCTTCCTCGCCTGTCAAAATCCAAGAATAGAATAATTTCAGGCGTGTTTAGCGCTTCTATTTCAGAAACAGCATCTAAAAGGGATTTGCCTCCGGTTTTAACCGTTAGTATTACGCCTGTTACGCCGATGGCGCGAAGTGTCTCAGCATCCTTCTTTCCTTCGACTACTATAGGCGTTCCTTTTGCAGATTCCTCTGCTAATTCTTCAAGAATTTGAAGAATTTTTTCCTCTTTTTCACGTAATTTTGTAGACAAGGCAGCTTACCTTGTTATCTTTGCTTTACGAACAGTTTCCAAGCATTCGCTGGCTTCTCTATTGTTTGCGAAGTATCGGCGTACAGGCTCAAGGATTTTGGCTAGTTCTTCGGCAACGCCGCTTTTGAGGTCCTGCGGATGAAGCTTGCCCTGTGCGTAAGCCTCTTCAAGCTCGTTGAAGCTGTGGAACTCAACGGTACCGCCGAATCTGGCTGGGCGCTCTATGGTGAAAATGGATTTTTCTCGGAAGATTATGTGCCTGCAGATGTCAATCACAGGGTTGAAGGCTATGGTTCTTTCTGGGCAGAAGGCGCGCATCATCTTTTGCCTTATTTCCTCAGGCGTGTCATAGACGAAGATGCATGTTTCCGGTTTGCTTTTTGACATTTTCGCGGATGACAGCGCCTCTTTCTCCTGTCCCTGCGGAATCGGCCATACGCTGGGCTTCTCCAAGCCTTGGAGAAGGTGATGGTGAACGCAGACGGGTTTCCAGTAGCCGATTTTCTCGCCTAATTCGCGGGCGACGACGTTTGCTTTGCGTTGGTCCATGCCGAGCTGGCAGACTTTCACGTTTAAATGGAAGATGTCAGCGACCTGCATGGGCGTGTATAGAAAGTCTGAAACGTAGCGGGCGTCGGTTTCCTTGCGGCCTGCAATCTCCAATGTTCGCCTTGTCCGCGCCACCGTCATGTTCTTGGCAACCAGCAGCGTCTTCGCCCAGTAATCCAAGTCGTCATAGAGCTCGTCGGAGTAGATGAACTCCACTTTGTCCGCGGGCACGCCAAGCGCTATCCACGAGTGGCGGAAAAGGTCTGCGGCTTTGCGGATAAGCGCCATGTCGCCGCCGAGCTTGTTGTTAAGCCAAGCATGCCATGTGGCCAAGAAGGCTTTGAAGCGTAAGCCTGCCTCAGCGAAGTCCTTCATCTTGTAAGCGCAGATTACGCCCGTGCCCAAGTGCACTAGACCCGAGGGCTCCCAACCATTGTAGGCAACGGGATGCGAATCTGTTTCCAAGAGTTGCCGCAGATCGCTCGGCGTAAGCACTTCCTCGGTTGGCGGCCTGCAGATTAACTCAATTTTTCGTTCTAAATCCAAGATATAATTCCCAGCTTGTCTTCATTTTTCAACGCTCTTAATGTAAATTTTGCACTTAAAAATCTAATCCGCCATTTGGCCCATAAACATTGGCAGCTTTTAGCTATTTTTCCTTTTCTAAGGAAGGCAAGGCGTATTGCTTTCGGCGTTTGCGTCTGATTACTATTATTAGCGCTACAATTGCTACTATGGGTAAGGCTATGGCTAAGGCTTGGAGCATCACGGCTTTAGCAGGGTTAGCAACTGCGAAATGCACAGTTTCC